>CAYQAY010000089.1:0-17437 GCA_964415585.1 uncultured Reyranella sp. | reverse complement strand
AAGCATGGAAAGCCCATCCAAACGCCTCGTCGAGCGTTTCTACTTCGAGGTCTGGAACCGGGCCGACGAGGCGGTCGCAAGAGAGATCCTTCATCCCGGTTTCCGCTTCAGGGCGTCGCTGGGCCCGGAACGAACCGGCCCGGACGGCTTCATCGAGTACATGCGGTCGATCCACGCCGCCCTGGCCGACTACACCTGCATCATCGACGATCTCGTCGCGGCCGGGAACCGAGCGGCGGCACGAATGACCTTCCGCGGCCGGCATCGCGGCCGCTTCTTCGACGTGGAGCCCACCGGTAAGGACATTCGATGGGCGGGAGGCGCCTTTTTCACGACGGACGGAAAGCAGATCACCGAACTCTGGGTGCTGGGCGACGTGGACAGCGTCAAGCAGCAGTTGAATGCCAGCAGGACCGCCTCGTTCGCCTCCGGATAGTCGGGGGCTCGCTTCGGGTGAGTCGCAGTTCGCCTGCAGCCCTTCCTCTGAACCTCGCGTGCCGCCGTTCCCCCTCCGGCCTGGATCTGTGATGCATGGAGGGTCCGATCGGTCGCCCTTCGGTGCCGCTTCTGCCGGCGCCACCCTCCCGCGTCGAACGGATCAGCTCGCCTTTTGCACGGCAGGCGGCGTCCACGTGCCGTTGGTCACGGCGGCTTTCGGCCAGTAGGCGCGGATGTAGAGCGTGAAGTCGCTGCCGTTAGGCGCCGGAAGCCAGTTGTCGCGTTGCGCGGCCGGCGGGGCGTCGGCCTGTACGTGGATCGTCAGCGAGCCGTCGGGATTCTGCTTCAGACCTTTGTTCTTCGTTCCGATCGAGTATCGCCTGATCTCGTTCGGCGCGAAGAAATGGTGCCGATTGTAGAGCGTGAGCGACCAGAAGCCGTTGACGGGCGGCGTCTGGTCCTTCGTGAAAGTGACGGCATAGCGATTGGCCCCGTTCAGGCGCGCACCGCCCGCATCGAGGTCCTGGTAGAAGTACTTGGTCTCGTTGGGCGCGTTCACCAGGATGTTCGACTTGGCCGCCGCCGTGCGGATGAAGTAGTCGGTGCCGAAGGCGGCCCCGTTCGAAATCGTGCTCCAACGATGCGGAAGCTGCCGGCCCCAGTTCCGGAATTCGAACAGGGGTGCGACGATCCGTTCGTCGACCTCGGCTACGGCCTTCATGAGCGGTTGCTTCAGCTCCGGTTGACGCCTGATCGCCTCGAGCAGCGCACGCATCTGTCCGTAACGTGCCTCCTCGCCCGGCATCGGCGGTGCATCGGCAAGCACGTCGTTAAGCTGGTCGAAGAACTTCTCGGGGAAGACCCACTTCGTCTCCGCGTCCCCGGTCGCCTCGGCGGGCAGCCTCTTGATGCTGCTCCAGTCCGTCCGCTTCATCGAGCCGTCGTAGTCGGCCAGAGGATACATGGTGATCCACTGCAGCACGCTCTGGATCGCTTTCCTGTCTTCCGGCGTATCGTCCTGGAAGACGCGCGGCGCCACGAAACCGGAATTCGTGGTCGACCTGAACACTTTCGTGATGCCCTTCGGCACCTCGCCCTTCCAGTTCGGCCCGACGAGGAGATAGAAGCCCGGGGTCGTTCCGTACATCTTGCCGAGCTGTACGAATCCGTCCGTACGCAGGTCGACGAGCTGATAGACCCAGAATCGGTCGCCGAAGTCCGGCACCTGGATCACGACGGGCGAAAGCTCCAGCCCCAGCACGCCGGCGCCGTAGACGACGTCCTGGTTGGGACAGGCCACGATGCGCTGTTCGGGCTCGATGTAGTCGGTGAGCATGCAGAGGCGATTGACCGGCGCGACCGGCACCGGCCCCGACATCATGGGCTCCGGCACGTCCTTGAAGGCCTGCCGTCGATTGAAGATGTTGACCAGGGGCCATGCCCAGAAATAGGCGTCGCGCGCGACCATTGCGGCGTAGGCTTCGGTGACTTTCACATCGGCATCCGGCCCTTGCGGGAGGGCATGCGCCCAGTCCGGCGATGCCGGGAGGCGCTGCGGATCGGGCGACGGCATCTGGGCGCTCGTGTCGCGCGCCATGCCGGTGCCGGCGATCGCCGCTGCGACGACGCCGCCTGTCCGCATCAGCGTGCGGCGAGCGATCCGGGGCTTGCTCGTACTGTCCATGTCGTCCTCCTCACGGCGTGTTCGTTTCGGCAAACGGCAAAACTGGCGGCTCTCGGGAGGCCGCTTTCCGGCTATCTCGCAAGGGTCGGCTGAGGCGATTGCCAGTTTCCCTCCAGCAGAGACCCCTGTGGCCCATACATGCGCAGCGCCATGAAGAAGGGGCCTCTCGCCGGCGTCGGCAACCAGTTGGACTCCCGCTCAATACCGGGCGATGCCGCCTGCAGGTAGATGTCGATCGAACCGTCGGCGTTGGTCTTGAGCCCTTTGGAGAGGCTGCCGATCGCATAGCGCCGAATAGGGTTCTCCACCAGCAGGCGGCCCGGCAGACCATACATCGTCATCGACCAGAAGAACTTCACCGGAGGAATCTGATCCCTGGCGAAGCGCAGAACGTAGTTCCGGCTGCCGTCGAGCGGCTGCTTGTCGGCATCGACGGCGTAGCCCGTATAGTAGGCTTCTTCCTTCGAATTGGCGTAGATTCCCATGGCAGCGCCGACGGCACGCTTCATGACGTAGTCGGATCCGAGAAATTCGCGCGTGCCGAACAGGTCGACCGAACTCGTCGTCCTGGCGATCGTCGCATCGAGCCTGGCGCGCCCTTCCTCGATGCCCGCTTCGAGCGCCTGCCGCGTCTCGGCAGGCAGCGCGGCGGTATCGAAAGAACGGCCGGCGCCGACCCCGATCCTTGCGAAACGCTCAAGCATCGCTTTCTCGCTCGGCACCGTAGGTGCGAACTGAAGGATGAAGTTCAGGTACTCGATGAAGCCGATCGAGCTGGCACGGGCTTCGTCCCAGGCCGGGAACGGATGAACGGGAGCAGGCTGCGGAGGCCTGCTGCCGGCATGTTCGCTCAGAGCCCTGATCCGGTACTGCCGCTGCATCGCCACCAGGCCATCGCGATCCTCGGGCCCCGTCCATGCCGTGCGGGTCAGCGTGCCGACGATCTGGGTCTCCGACCGAAAGACCTGCCTGATGCCTTTCGGTATCTCGCCGCTCCAGCCCGGCCCGACGAACAGGTAGTCGCCTGCTTCCGTACCGGTGGCCAGCGAGCCGATATAGGCGAAATTGTGCGTGTAGAGATCGAACCACTGCAGAACGTAGTACCGATCCGGCGACGCCGGCACCGAGACCACCATCGGTTCCGCGCGAAGATCGAGCCATGCCCAGGAGTAGGGGGTGTCGTTGCTCGGCGAGACGATGTCGGTGTCCGCCGGCGTGAACCCCCTCGAGTAGTGACGGTAGCGGTTGAAGCCGCCGACATAGCCGGGGAAGAACGGATCGAACGCTTGCTGAAACAGCGTCTTGTAGTTGTAGATCGGCGCATAGGCATAGAGATACGCGTCGGCGGCGATCGCCTTGGTCTCCGCCGGCGAGGTTCCCTGCGCGTGGCCCGGAGGCGGTGTCATGGCGAGTCCATGGAAGATCGCTCCTGCCAGAAACGTACTGAATGTCCTGCGCATCGGGGGCCTCCGCAGTAGAACCGGGCGGCGGCGCGCCCTTGCGCCGTCCGGCAGCATAGCGGCAGCGATCCCGCCAACTGGCCGGGAGTGGTCAGTTGCGGTCTTTTTTGAACGATGCCGCTAGTTGGGCTTCCCGCTCCTCGCGCCGCGCGTGCTTGGACCCACGGGGGGAGGTCCGGGGAGTAGGGTCGCTCCGGCATGTTCCGCGTCGATGACGCGCCTCAACGCGATCCCATCGACGACCAGAATCGAACGGTACTTGAGCCGGATGAGTTCGAGCTCGGCGAACCTCTGGAGGATGGAAACGACCGAAGTTCGCGAAAGATTGAGGATCTGGGCAATCTTGTCCTGGCTGAGACGAATGGGCGAAGGATCGAGCGGCCAGAAGCGCGCATGCATCGCCCCCGAAAGGCGAAGCAGCAGGGCGGCCGTCCGCTTCCTCGGATCGCGCAGCAACTGATCCTTGAAGGCATCGAGGGTGATGACCTGGAGGGCACACGACAGGAAGGCAAGCCATCGCCAGCCCGACGGATCGGCCCCGAGGATGGCGCGGCAATCCGCCAGCGGCAGCGTGGCCATCGTCGTCGGCTGGGCCGCGGCCACACTGACCTGTCTTGTCGGGATGCCGATGACCAGGGGAGCTTCGCCGAACCACATTCCCGGCCTGCCGAAAGTCATCGCCTGGGTCGCGCTGCCGATTTCGATGCCTCCGTGGACGACCGCCCACAGGCCACCCGGCGGATCGCCGGCGCGGTAAATGACGTCGCCGGGCTTGTAGGATCGGACGACGAGGCGTTCCGACACGGCTTCGCGAAACTCCGGCGACGTGATCGACAGCCAGCCGCGTTTCGCGAGAAACCCTAGCGCATCGGTTCGTCTCATGGCTTTCATTGACACCTGTTGGTGGCCGTCCGGCAAGCCCCGGTGAGCGTCCCCGCGCAACGCATCGGCGACATCATCGCGGGACGCCGTGGCATAACGGCGGATACGGACTTGCGGCTGTGTCGTTTCTTTGGTCTTTCGGACGGATGGTGGCTGCGCTTGCAGGCCGACCGTGACACGGAGATCGCCCGCGCGGGCTTGAGCAAGACGCTCGCAAGAATCAAGCCGTGGGCGTCATCTCATGTGGACAAGGCGGCAGCCCGAGCGAAGGTCGGCTGGGCCAAGCCGCAATTGAAGAAGACTCAACTGCGGAAAGCCGCCTGAACCCTTCTCGTGTCGAACTTGCGGCGGGAGGCGGGACGCTGGCGCCCTTCCGATCGCGTCGGCCCTAGCCGCAGCGCACGGCCAGGACTTCGCACGTCGAGCCGGCGCCGCCGCGTCGGCAGAAACCGAGCGCATGGCCCTTCGCCGTCTCGGCGTCGTTGCCGGAGCCGAACCCGACACCCTTCTGTGTGCCTTGCGCGGCGGCGATGCAGCGCGCGAGAACGGCGGTGCCGGCCTTGCACTCGGCCCTGGAGCACCGCGACAGCGCATCGTCGATCGTGGCCTGGCGGTCGGTCTTGCCCCAGCCGAGCCCCCAGGCACCGCTTGCAGTGTCGTAGGCATAGGCCACCCAGGTCCGGGATTGCGGGCTCGTCTACGAGGTCTGGGCCGCGGCGGTACCCGCAGCCAGTATGGCCGCCAACGCAGCGAGATAGAGCGGGCGCAACGTCGATCCTCCATCGAAACTCCCGCCCGTGATGAACGACCTGCCGGCGGACTTCAATCGGGATGTCGCCTGCCGGTACCCGATCGGTCCGAATGACCCCTCCGCCGCCTTGCAATGCAGGTGTAGCCTTTCCCGGCAGCGCGTCCCGTAGGCTGCGTGTCCGCGTCATAACGCAGGTCGAGGAGGGCGCCATGAGATTTCCCCGTCGTACGTTCATGCATCTGGCCGCCGGTGCCGCCGCAGTGTCGGCCATGGCTCCTGCGTCGTTGGCGCAGACCTATCCGTCCCGGCCGGCGCGTATCGTCGTCGGCTTCCCCGCCGGTGGTGCCACCGACATCATGGCGCGCCTGATGAGCGACTGGCTGACCGAGCGCACGGGCCAGCAGTTCATCGTCGAGAACAAGCCCGGCGCCAGCGGCAGCATAGGCACCGAGACGGTCGCCAAGGCGGCCCCCGACGGCTACACGCTGCTGCAGGTCGTGACCCCGAACGCGATCAATCCGGCGCTCTTCGGCAATCTTCCTTTCGACTTCGTGCGGGACTTCGCGCCGGTCATCCATCTCGCGCGGCTGGCCTACGTCGTCGTGGTGAACCCGTCGGTGCCCGCCACGACGCTCCCCGAGTTGATCGCCTACGCCAAGGCCAACCCGGGCAAGATCAACTACGGTTCGGCCGGCGCCGGCACGCCGCAGAACATCACCTGCGAGCTCTTCAAGATGATGACCGGGGTGAACCTGGTCCACGTCCCCTACAAGGGCGGCGCGCCCGCGGTGGCCGACCTGCTCGCCGGGCACGTGCAGGTGATCTTCGCGCCCATCTCCGAATCGATCCAGCAGATCAAGGCCGGCAAGCTGCGCGCGCTCGCGGTGACGCCCGCCGCCCGTCTCGACGTTCTGGCGGACGTTCCCACGGTCGCGGAGTTCGTGCCGGGCTACGAGGCGAGCGGCTTCGCCGGCATCAGCGTGCCCCGGGGTACACCGGCCGAGATCGTCGATTTTCTGAACAGACAGCTCAATGCCGCGCTCGCCGACCCCAGGATCAGGGGCCGCATCGTCGAGCTGGGCGGTACGCCGACCGGCGGCACGCCCGCGGAGTTCGGCAAGATCGTCGTCGAGGCCACCGAGAAGTGGGCCAGGGTGATCAAGGCCGCGGGCATCAAGGCGGAGTAGGGCGCGGAAACCGCATCGGGCCGTGCTAGAAGCGGCGGCATGTCATCGGGATCGAAGAGGGTCGCTCTCGTCACCGGCGCAGCGCGCGGCATCGGCCTCGCGACGGCCACGCGTTTCCTGGAACAGGGCTGGCAGGTCGCGCTGCTCGACGTCCTGGGCGAGCCGCTGCGCGCCGCCGTCGGGTCGCTGGGGGATGCCGACGCCACCCTGGCGCTCGAGGCCGACGTCGCCGATCCCGCGGCCGTCTCGGCTGGCGTGGAACGGGCGCGGGCCCGCTTCGGCCGCATCGACGCCCTGGTCAACAATGCCGGCATCGCGGTGTTCAAGCCGATGCTGGAGGTGACGCTGGAGGAATGGCAGCGGGTGATGGCGGTCAACCTCACCGGTCCGTTCCTGATGACCCAGGCCGTGGCGCCGATCATGCGGGACCAGGGAAGCGGTGCGATCGTCAACATCGCCTCGATCTCGGGCCTGCGTGCCTCGACCTTGCGCGTCGCCTACGGCACCAGCAAGGCCGGGCTGGCGCATCTCACCAGGCAGCAGGCGGTCGAACTCGCCCAGTACGGTATCCGCGTCAATGCGGTCGCGCCGGGGCCGGTCGACACCGCGATGGCCAAAGCCGTCCACACGCCCGAGATCCGCGCCGACTACCACGACCACATTCCGCTCGACCGCTATGGCCTCGAGACCGAGCTGGCGGATGCGATCTGCTTCCTCTGCGGCGAGCAGGCGAGCTACATCACCGGCCAGATACTGGCCGTCGACGGCGGTTTCGAAGCCACGGGCGTGGGCCTGCCGACGCTGCGCAAGGAACGGCGGAATCGGTGAGCGCGGTTTCCCGGCCGTGCCCTGCCAGCAGTGCTGGCAGCCGCGCGCCGGACGCATAGCGCCATGCACCGCTGAGTTTGCAGGTTCAGCAGGTTTATGGTAGGAAATAGACTATCATGGACCCGATCCTGATCGGGCTTCATCCACCAGGCTGGCGGACCCAACCGACCACACGAGTTTCCTCACCCGACAGGGCTGGAGACGTCCCCGGGGCGCGCTGCGCTCCCTCGTTGAATGAAAGTCAAAACGACCGATGAACCTACATCGGCTCGACGTGCGCCCTGCGACAACTGCTACAAAGCGGTACGTCCGGGTGTAGCACCCGAAAATCAAAATGACCGCGTGAAGACTGCATCGAAGGCTCGGCGCAACAGCGTCGGGACGGCGGTACGCTTGTCGCGCGGCGTCGCTGAACAGGTCCGCGATTCGAGCCTGAGTCGGCGCGATCGATCCGGTGTAGGCGGGCCGGCGTTTCACGAATTTCCGAACAAGCAGTTGCCGAACAACTCGTGTTCGGAAAACAGCAGGGATAGCTCCGTTGTGGGCACCTCCTATCCATTCGCATACGTCGTGCGACGCCGGCCGTGCTAAGGACGGGCGGCGCCCGTCTTGGCGCAGGTCGTGGTGCGGGAGGATCGAGGATGAGCGTGCGTGCGGGGCGTGAGTTTCTGGCCATTCCCGGACCGACGACGGTGCCCGACGAGGTGCTGCGGGCGATGCATCGCCCGGCCGTGGACATCTACTCCGGCCCGCTGCTGGCGCTGACCGACGGCCTGCTGCGCGATGTGGCCCGCGTGTTCAAGACCAAGGGCCGCGCCTACATCTACATCGCCAACGGCCACGGCGCCTGGGAGGCGAGCCTCACCAACGTGCTGAGCAAGGGCGACAGGATCCTGGTGCTGGAGAGCGGCCGCTTCGCGATCGGCTGGGGCGAGAGCGCCCGCCGCATGGGCGTCGAGGTCGAGATCCTGAAGGGCGACATGCGCCGCGCCGTGCGGCCGGCCGAGGTCGAGGCACGGCTGAAGGCGGACAAGGACAAGACCATCAAGGCGATCCTGGTGGCGCAGATCGACACCGCCTCGGGCGTCGTGAACGACATCGAAGCGATCGGCAAGGCGATCCGCGCGGCCAAGCACGATGCGCTGCTGATGGTCGATGCGGTGGCGTCGCTCGGCTGCATGCCGTTCGAGATGGATGCCTGGGGCGTCGACGTCGCCATGTCGGGCTCGCAGAAGGGCATGATGACGCCGCCGGGCCTGGGCTTCGTCGTCGCCAACGACCGCGCGCGCGAGGTGCACAAGAAGGCGGGGTTGCGTACGCCCTATTGGGACTGGACCGACCGCGAGGGCGACCAGCACTACCAGAAATACGCCGGCACCCCGCCCGAGCATCTGCTGTTCGGCCTGCGCCAGGCGCTCGACCTCTTGTTCGAGGAGGGCCTCGACAACGTGCACCGCCGCCATCACCTGCTGGCCGAGGCGGTGCGCCGCGCGGTGGGCGTGTGGTCGGAAGGCCAGGCGATCGGCTTCAACATCGTCGAGGCCGAGGAGCGTTCGGACTCGGTGACCTGCGTACTGACCAACGGCCACGATCCCGAGGCGCTGCGCGCCTATTGCAACCAGAAGTGCGGCGTTGTGCTGGGCCACGGCATCGGCGAGCTGTCGGGCAAGGCGTTCCGCATCGCCCACATGGGCCACGTCAACGCGCCGATGGTGCTGGGTACGCTCGGCACGATCGAGGTCAGCCTCGGCGCGCTCGGCATCCCGCACGGCAAGGGCGGCGTGCAGGCCGCGATCGACTGGCTGTCCAGCGAGGTGAAGGCCTAGCGGTGCCGCCGTGAAGGCGAACGACAACTGGGGCTGGCGCGCCCGCATCGGCCTGTTCATCGTCGGCAGCGAGGCCGTGCCCGAAGCAGAATGGTGGGCGATGGCGCCCGAGGGCGTGTCGATCCATGCCGCGCGCGTGACGGCCAAGGCGCCGTGGGCCCGCTGGGATGCCGCCCGCAAGGAAGTCGAACTCGAAGACGACCTCGTCCGCGGCGCCAAGCAGTTCGCGGCGATGCGGCTCGCCGCGGTCACGGTCGGCCACAGCTCGAGCAGCATCCTGGGCGGCAAGGGCTGGGACGAGGCGACCGCCGCGCGCCTCGCCGCGCTGATCGGCGGCGGCGCGGTCGTGACGACCAACGGCACAGACACCCAGGCGGCGCTCCGGGCCACCGGCGTCAAGCGGCCGTTCCTGGTGCTGCCGCCGTGGTTCGGCGACGAGCTGGTCGCCGCCGGCGTGCGCTACTACGCCGACCATGGCCTGACGCCGGCGCGCCATCTTCGCTACGACCCCGGGCGCAAGTGGCGCGACCTTCCGCCGTCGGATCTCTACGCCCACGGCATGGGCTTCGAGCAGGAGATCGAGCCGCTCCATGCCCAGATCCGCAAGGCCTGTCCCGCCGACGCGGACGGCGTGTTGATCGCCGGCACCGGCTTCCGCTGCGTCGGCATCGTCGAGGCGCTGGAGCAGGACCTGAAGCGTCCGGTGATCACCGCCAACCAGGCGAGCCTGTGGCGCTGCCTGCGGCTCGCCGGCGTGCAGGCGCCGGTGAAGGGCTACGGCGCGCTGTTCGGGCTGTAGCTCAGCGCGGCGGCGTCGGGCCGCCGACCGCCCAGCCGGTCTCCTTGGCGAAACGCTCGAAGAAATCGGTCTCGTAGGCCTGTTCCGGCGTCTTGCGCACCAGCTCGTCGATGAGTTCGGCATCGCGACCGACCAGGATGCGCCAGCGCTCGTCGCGCACGCCGTCGAGGATGATCTTCGCGGCCTCGGCGGCCGAGGTCGGCGCCTCCTCGAGGAAGCGGCGGGCGCGCTCGATCATCAGCTTGCGTACGTCGGAATCGGAGAGCCTGGCCTCGTCCACGCCCATCGCGGCGATGCGGGCGCGGGTCAGCTTGATCTCCGAAGCAGTGATCTCCTCGCCCTGGTTGCCGCTCTGCAGCTTGCGCGAGTTGGCGACGATCGACGTGCCGATGTGGCCCGGCATCACGACCGAGCACTTGATGTGCGGGGCGTTGATGCGCAGGTCGGTGATCAGCGCCTCGGTGAATCCCTTCACGGCGAACTTGGCCGCTGCATAGGCGGTCTGCGGGATGTGCGGCGCGATGTAGGCCCAGAAGCCGTTGACGCTCGAGGTATTGACGATGTGGCCGGCGTCGGCGCGGCGCAGCATCGGCATGAAGGCACGGGTGCAGAGATAGACGCCGCCCCAGCAGATGTTGAAGGTGCGCTCCCATTCGTCGCGCTCGTTGACGAGGAAGCTGCCGCCGCCGCCGATGCCGGCATTGTTGAACAGGAGATGAATGCGGTCGGTGTCCTGGTCCTCCGCGACCTGCCGGGCGAAGCGCACGACTTGCGGCTCGTCCGCCACGTCGGCGACGTGGGTGGTGATGCGCTGGCCCTGGCTGAGGCCGGCCGCCTCGCAGAGCCGTCTCGTCTCGGCCATGGCGCCGTCCGAGACGTCGCACAATGCGATGTTGCAGCCCTCGGCCGCGAGCTGACGGGCGAGTTCGCGGCCCATGCCCGTGCCGCCACCGGTGATGACGGCGATCCTGCCGGCGAAATCCCTCATTTCTCTCCTCCTTCGGCGGGCACGCTCATGGACTCCTGAGGGCGCGTCCCTAAACTTGGCAGCGATGAAGAACCTGATCCTACGCGAAGATCGCGGGCCGGTCGCGATCCTTTGGCTCAATCGTCCGGCCAAACGAAACGCGATCACCACGAGGATGATGTGGCGCCTCGGCGAGCTGCTGCGCTCCTGCCTCGCCGACCGGCGCACGCGCGCCGTCGTGATCGCCGGCAAGGGCCGACACTTCTCCGCCGGCGGCGACATGAACGAGATGCGGGGCATGGACGTATTGCAGACCGACGACACGATGGTCGCCTGGCAGCAGAATCTCGAGGCGATCGAGCGATCGACCAAGCCGGTTATCGCCGCCGTTCATGGCGCGGCTTTCGGTGGCGGGACGGAACTCGCCATCGCCTGCCACATCAGGGTGTGCAGCGAGAGCGCGCGCTTCGCGCAGACCGAGATCGCCCTCGATCACCTGCCCGGCGGCGGCGGCACGCAACGTCTGCCACGACTGGTGCCCCTCTCCTTCGCCTACGAGCACCTTCTGCTCGGCGAGCCGATCCCGGCGGTCGACGCTTATCGGACCGGACTCGTGAGCCACGTGTGGCCTGACGGGGAGCTCCTGGACCGTGCCGTCGAACTCGCCCGGCGGATCGCCCGGCGCGGTCCGGTGGCGGTGCGCTACACGATGGAAGCGGTGCGGATCGGGCTGCAGGGGCCGCTCGACTCCGGTATGCGGCTGGAACGAGCCATGGCGTCTCTGGTGAACGAATCGCGGGAGGCGAAGGAGGGCATGCGCGCCTTCTTCGAGAGTGGCCGGAGGCCTACCCGGAAATGACGCCGCCGGCCTTCACATCGCCGCCCGGCGTGGGCATCGACCATCTGTTGCGGCAGGGCGTCTTCCGCACACCCGACAAGGTGGCGCTGGTCGACGACAAGGTCACGATCACCTATCGGGAGGCGGAAGTCGCCGCCAATCGTCTGGCACGTTGGCTCGGGCGACGCGGTGTCCGGGCCGGCGATCGCGTGGCGCTTATCCTGCCCAACAGCATTCCGTTCGTCGTCGCGGAACTGGCAATCCTTCGCCTTGGCGCAGTGAAGGTGCCGCTCAACGTCCGCTTTGCCGTACCTGAAGTGCTTTACGCTCTGGCCGATTGCGCGCCGACGGCTCTGATCGCGACGCCCGAGTATGCGGAACGTGTACAGACCGAGCGCGCGAAAGCAGCCTCGCTGCGCGTGATCGTCACCGTCGGCGGCGAGGCTGGGGCAGGCGCCTACGAGACCATCGTAACGCAGGGCGACGCATCGGCACTGCCGGCGGTGCTGTACCGCGACGACGATGCGGTCTTGATCCGCTACACCGGCGGCACGACCGGCCGGCCGAAGGGCGTCGTGCACACGCATCGCGGCTACATCGCAGTGGTGCTCGACGTCGTGCGAGAAAACGCGCTGGTCGAGCAGGACGTGGCGTTGCATCTCGGGCATCTGAGCCACGGGCTCAACTTCATGTGGCCGGCCTGGTACCTGCTGGGCGCAACGCAGGTCTTGCGCGAGCGCTTCGATCCGGCGGCAACCTGGCGAGACTTCTCCGGGCATCGCATCACCTGGGTCTACATGGTGCCGACCATGATCCACATGCTGCTGGAGGCGGACGATCCGTCGGCTGACGTCTCGGAGCTGCGCTGCTTCACCTATGC
The DNA here is from genome assembly GCA_964415585.1 of uncultured Reyranella sp. GTDB lineage: Bacteria > Pseudomonadota > Alphaproteobacteria > Reyranellales > Reyranellaceae > Reyranella. Next base: position 4,897 of record CAYQAY010000089.1, on the reverse strand, counting down.
GTCGGCCCCCATGCCTGTGCCGTTGCTGCGGCGCGCGCTGAAACGATTCGGCAACCTCTTCACGCAGGTTTACACGCTGTCCGAGGCGCCTGTGATCACCACCATGATGCGCCCGCACGAGCATCTCGAGACGGATACCGACTGTGGGCCGCGGCTCGCGTCGATCGGCCGCGAGGTCCCGACCTTCGCGCTGCGGCTGATCGACGATCAGGGAAAGGATGTGGCACCGGGAGAGGTGGGCGAGATTGCCGTGCGTTCGGAGAACAACATGGCGGGCTACTGGAACCTGCCCGAGGAGACTGCGCGGACTCTTGTCGACGGCTGGCTGCGCACCGGCGACATGGCGCGACGTGCGCCGGACGGCTTCCTGTACCTTGCAGATCGCAAGAAGGACATCGTGATCACCGGCGGCTTCAACGTCTGGCCCAAGGAGGTCGAGGATGCGTTGCTCGGCCATCCCGACGTGGCGCAGGCGGCGGTGGTCGGCGCCCCGGACGAGAAGTGGGGCGAGATCGTCGTGGCCTACGTGGTCGCCAGGCCCGGCCGCCGGCCGTCGGCGGAAGCACTCGCCGCCCACTGCCTGGAGCTTCTGGCCGACTACAAGAAGCCGCGCCGCGTCCACCTCGTCGATGCGCTGCCGCTCACGCCGGTCGGCAAGGTTTCGCGTGCGAGCCTGCGCGAGCGCGCCAGGACCGGCGCCTAAAAGCCCTTGAGCTGGCTCGGCAGATAGGTCGCCAGCTCGGGAATGAACATGATCGCGAGCAGCGTGATGACCTGCACGATGACGTAGGGCATGACGCCGCGGACCATGTCCCTGTAAGTGATCTCCGGCGGGGCGATCGATTTCAGGTAGAAGATCGACGGCGCCATGGGCGGCGTCAGGTAGGAGGTCTGGATCGCCACCACCATCAGGATCGCGAACCACACCGGATCGATCTTGAGAGCCGCCACGATCGGCATGAAGATCGGCAGGCAGATCAGCACGATCGACACCCAGTCGAGGATGAAGCCGGCCAGAAAAATGATGGCCAGGCAGATCAGGAGGATGCCGTAGGTGCCGATGTCGAGGTCGGCGACGATCGCCTGGACGAGCTTCTCGCCGCCCTGCACGCGGAACACCGAGGCGAACATCGTGCCGCCGACCACGATCAGCATGATCATGCAGTTGATCAGCAGCGTGCGCTTGACCGCGTCGGAGAACACCGGCCAGGTGAGCCGCCCGTAGAGGGCGGTCAGCACCAGGGCGCAGAGCGCGCCGACGCTGGCGGCCTCGGTCGGCGATGCGATGCCGAACATCGTCGTGCCGAGCACCGCCGCGATCAGCACGACCGCCGGAACGAAGCCGGTCAGGGTCAGCCAAAGCTTGGTGCGGAGCGGCATCTCGATCTCGTCGCGCGCGACCGGCGGGCCGTCCTGCGGGTTGAGCAGGCAGCGCACCACGATGTAGATCAGGAACATCCCGACCATCAGGAGCCCGGGCAGCAGCATGCCGGCATAGAGCTGGCCGACCGACATGTTGGCGATCGAGGCGTAGATGACCGCGACCAGCGACGGCGGGATCATGGTGCCGAGCGATCCGCCGGCGCAGATCGTGCCGGCGATGAGGTCTTTCTTATAGCCGTAGCGCATCATCACCGGGATGGTCATGACGCCGATCACCACCTCGACGGCGCCGACGATGCCGGTGGAGGCCGCGAAGATGGCGCCCATCGTGATGGTGGCGAGGGCGAGGCCGCCGGGCAGGCGACCCATCCACATCTGCAGCACCCGGAACAGGCGCTCGGCGATGCCCGATCGCTCAAGGATGCAGCCCATGATGATGAACGGCGGGATGGCCGACAGCAGGTATTGCTGGGCCGTCTGCTGGACCATGCCGTAGAGCTGGATGCCGACGACCTTGTCGCCGAACACGCCCATGCCGAACACGAAGGCGGTGGCGAGCAGCGAGAAGGCGACCGGCACGCCGAGGAACACCAGCGCGAACAGCACGACGAACATGAGGATCGGCAGCATTGCGGCGGATCCTCAGGCGGTGGCGTGGGTTGTCGGGTCGGTCGTGCCCGGCGGTGGCACGGCATCGGGATCGGCGACGCCGACGAGATGGCGGATCGCCTCCGACAGCACCTGCAGGCCGAGCCCGACCAGGCCGATCGTCATGCCGGCGTAGAACGGCCAGACCAGGGGCTCCCAGGCGCTCATGCTCTCGAGCTCGCCCTTGAGGTAGGCGCGCCACGCCTTGGTGGCCGACGCCGAGCCGACGTACCAGAGCAGCGGCAGGAAGATGGCGGTGTAGAAAAGAAGGTTGATGGCGTGCTGCAGGCGCAGCGGCAGGCGGGTGGCGAGGAAGTCGATGCGGATGTGGGCGCCCATCCGCAGCGTATAGGCGGCGCCGAGCAGGAACAGCGTGCCGTTGGTCATGTAGGCGATGTCGCTGCCCCACAGGGTTGGCGCGTTGAAGGCGTAGCGCGCGACGACCTCGTAGAGCTGTACGGCGATGATCACCACGACCTCGGCCATGGCGACTACGGCCAGCAGCCAGCCGATCCCGTCGAGCGCGGGGCAGAGGCGCCCGAGCAGAATCTTCTTCATGGCGAGGTCCCCCGAACCGGAACGGGGCGGCCGACCGACCGCCCCGCGCCTCGAGCTACTTCTTGGTGAACTCGTCCTTGTGATCGACCACCATGTAGGGCGAGTACTTCTCCCAGCGGTCCTGGAAGTCGAACACCGACTTGGCGACCCGCTCGGGCCACGGATTGCCCTCGGCCTTGGCCTTGGCCGCCGCGTCGGCAGCCCACTTGCGGGCCGCCTCTTTGGCTTTGCGCTTGAAAGTCTCGTCGAGGATGATGATCTCGTTCTTGCCGGCCAGCAGGGTCTCGAGAGCGACGAAGTCCTGCATGATGATCGAGTTCAGGCTCTCGAACGTCACCAGGCGGGCCGCCAGGGCGATCTTCTCCTGCAGGTCCTTGGGAATCTTGTCCCACTTGTCGGCCTGCATGGCCGCCTCGAAAGTCCACGAACCGGCGTGGATGCCCGGCATGATCAGATACTTGGCGATCTCCTGGAAACCGAGCGCCCTGTTCTCGCTCGGCATGGAGTACTCCATGGCATCGATCGCCTTCTTCTCGAGCATCGAATAGAGCTCGCTGCCCGGCACGACCACCGGCGCCGCGCCGAAGCCGTCCTTGATGATCGCCGCCCAGTTGCCGAGCGTGCGGAACTTCAGACCCTTGAGATCCTCGACCGTCTTGATCGGCTTGTGGCTGTGGGCGAAGACCTCCGACGGTCCGGCGCCGAGCACCAGCGTGTGCATCTTCATCGTGGCGCGCCGGTGCTCCTGCAGGAGCTTCTCGCCGCCGCCATTGTACATCCAGGGCAGGATCGAATCGACGCCGAGCCCGGTGGGGAACGAGCCGATGATGAGGTTGGTCGGATCCTTGCCGCCCAGGAACGAGGCCGGGCCGATGGCGATGTCGGCGCGGCCGTCCTCGACCGCCTCGTAGATCTTGAAGATCGGCGCCAGCACGCCGCCTTCCTGGACGTCGATCTTCACCTTGCCGTCGGTGAGCTTGGCCACGTACTCGGCGAACGGTATGGCGATGGCGGTGTTGTAGACCGAGGTCTTGGGCGCGATGGTCGCTGCCCGAAGCGTGATGGTCTGTGCCGACACGGCGGCCGGCACGGCAAGAAACGCGACCGCGGCACCGAGCGCCGCACTTCTGATCAATTGCTGCATGAACCCTCCCCGCAGGATCCGAGAAACGCCGGATCCGGAATCCAAGGCTAATCCCAACGGCAGATCATCTGCAATATTCGGACCAGGATTGTTTCGCTGGAGACGCCCTAGGTCCTGGGGGCGGCCTTTCGCAGCCGTGCGATCTCCTCGACCACGTCGGCCTGCGACGTCTGCCTGGCGAGCTCCTCCGCTCGCTTGAGCTGCGGCGTTGCCGCGGCCATATCGCCCTGCAACAGGTTGGTCCGACCCGCGCGCAGATAGAAGACGGCGGCATCAGAGGTCCGGCTGAGCTTCAGCGAGGCCTCGGCGGCCATCGCCAGGACGCGTGCCATGCCGCGGTAGTCGAGCGCCTGCTGGCGATTGGCGGCCGCGCGTTCGAAAGAAGCGAGGGCTTCGCCCGGCTTTCCGGCCAGCAGGGCAGCCCGGCCGACCAGCTCCTGGCGGTCCGCCTCGATGTCGGCCTGCTTGGAGGGCGGAAGGGCCGCGATCGCCTGCGCGAGCGTCGCGCCGTCTCCGCGCTCAGCGGCCACCAGGCCACGGATGAACCAGGCGCGCGGCAGGGTGTCGGGGTCGCGCGCCCTGAGCTCCAGGGCCTCCTGCGCGGCCGCCGACGCCGCGCCGAGATCGCCCGCGCGATAGGCGGCGGCGGACTGAACCAAAGCCAGCTCGGCCGGGATCGGCACGCGGCGGCGGTCGAGCTCGGCCCGCGCTTCGCGCGTGGTGCGAAGGGCTTCCTTCGGATCGCCGGCGCGCATCTGGGCAAGTGCCAGATTGTAGGACGTATCGGCGATGGCCTCGGTGTCGTCGCGCTCGTAGGCCCGCGTGAGCGCGAGCTTGTACTGGCGGACCGCCTGCGCCGGCATATCCATCGAGAGCGCCTGCGTGCCAGCCTTGTTGGCGATATCGAGCTTCGTGTCGGGCGGCGGGCCCGTGTCGGCGGGCGTGCCGCCGCCGCAGGCGGCGAGCGTGAGGCAGGCGCCGACAAGCACTACGCGCAGATTCATGGGCGCACCTCGACCGCCGGCGCACGTCGGCTGGTCGGTGCCGCGGGCGCGCTGCCGCCGCCGCCAAACAGCCAGTGGTGGCGGAGCTGTCCCAAGAGCAGCTCGAGCTCGCGGGCCGCGAGCTGGGCCTGCAGGAGCGTCGTCGGCAGGGCGTCGGTGG
>CAYQAY010000088.1:11876-17745 GCA_964415585.1 uncultured Reyranella sp. | reverse complement strand
GCTTTTGCTACTTCTGCCTTGGCGGCTTCAGCCCTCGCAGCCTCAGCCCTCGCAGCGTCCGCCTTCGCAGTTTCCGCCCTGGCGGGGTCCGGCATGGATTCTGCGCGCGGCGGCGGCAGCGGCGAGTTCGCGACCGTGTCGCGCTTGGCGGCCGCGAGCATCGCGAAATAGACGTCGCGCGATGGCTCGCCGGACTCGCGCATCGCCGCGCTCTTCTGGAAGCTGCGGATCGCGTTGCGGGTGATCGGTCCCAGCGCCCCATCCGGCTTGTCGCGCAGCAGCTTGAGATCGAACAGTACCTGCTGGATGGCGCGAACCTGCTCGGCCTGCGTCTTCGGCCACTCCGGCTCGGCTTCGGTCTCTGCCGGCACGGCAGCTTCGGTCTGGGGCGGTGCAGCCGGCGCGGGCTCCGGCGCGGCTGGTGGCCTTGGCGGTTGCAGCGCCTCGACGATCTGCCTGAACTCGGCCTGCCCAAACTGCTGCGCCTTCTCGAGCTCGGTCGGCGTGAGCACGCGCTGGAGGGCCTGGGAACGCTGCACCGCGGTCTTGGCGAGCGGCGTCTCCGCGCCGTTGTTCATCTGGCGCTCGAACTCGGCGGTCATGGCGAACCAGGCGAGCGCCGTCGCGGGATCCTTGGGTGCCGCATCGCCGCGCTCGTAGATGTCGCCCAGGGTGAACATCGAGGCGGCCATGCCCTGGCGAGTCGCCGAGCGCAGCAGCTCGACCGCTTCCTTGCCGTTGCGTGCAGCGCCCCTGCCGTCGCGCAGCAGCAAAGCGAGGTTGTGCTTGGCCATCGCCAGGTTGGCGTCGACCGCCTTGCGGTACCACTCGATGGCGCGCGTGGAATCGCGTTCGACGACGAAGCCTCGTTCGTACATCACGCCGACGTTGAACGCCGACTGCGCGGAGCCGGCCTGGGCCGCGCGCATCAGCCAGCCCGCGCCGGCCTGCTGGTCCTTGGTGACGCCGATCCCCTGCACGAGGCGGCGGGCCAACTCTTCCATGGCGGGGATCTCGTTGGCCTCGGCCTTGGCGCGCAGCTCGCCGATCGGCACGGAAGACCATTCGAGAGGCTTTGCCGGATCCCGCGGCGCCTCAGCAGCGGGTGCGGCGGGCGGCGGGGCGGCGTCCGTGGTCGCTGGCGCCGTTGCGGCTGCGGCGGCCATCGGAGCCGGCGAAGTGGGAGCAGGTGCCGGGGCGGGCGCCGGCGTCGCGACCTGGACCGGCGCCGGCCGGTTCTTCTTGGAAACGCGCGGCGGCGGCGCTTCGGCCGGCGGCTGCGTCAGCCAGGCGCCAGCGGCCGCCGCCGACACGAGCACCAGCGTGATCGCAGTCAGGGCGACGGGATGTCGGAAGCGCCAGGGCGAAGCGGCAGGCTTGCCGGTCATGTCCCGACAATAGCCGAGACGGGGCGCCGCGGAGAAGACGTCGCGCGATGCCGGACGACGATCAATGCCGTCAGAAGAAGCACCGCCCCAGCTTGATGCAGCGTCGCGACCGCAATGGAGACACCGGTCAGAATCGTGGCGATTCCGAGGCCGAGCTGCAGGAACGCCATGACCGCCGCCGCCATCGTCTCGGGGCGCGGCGCGCGCCAGGCCATCACGATCACGCCCAGCACCAGCAGCTTGGCGAGCCACCGGTGCACGAACTGTATGGCCGTACCGTTCTCGAAGAAGTTGATCCACCACGGCTGCAGGTCGAACAGGCCGGGCGGGATCCAGTGACCCGACATGGTGGGGAAGGTGTTGTGCGAGGCGCCGGCGCGCAGGCCCGCCATGAAGGCGCCCCACACCATGACAACGAACAGGAAGCCGATCAGCACCGTCGCCGTGCGCGCGGTTCTGGCGTCTTCGCGGCGATTCTGCGACGGGCCGAGACCGAGGATCAGCCAGACCGTGTAGGCGTAGATCACGACGGCCAGCATGAGATGCGCCGCCAGCCGGTAGTGACTGACCGCGGGACGGTCGACGAGGCCAGACGCGACCATCGCCCAGCCGAGCGCACCCTGCAGGCCGCCCAGGATGAGCAGCGCGAGCAGCCGCGGCTTGAGATAGGCGTCGAGCGCGCCGCGCCACCAGAACCAGGCGAGCGGCACGGCGAACACGACGCCGATCAGCCGGCCCCAGAGCCGGTGGAGGTATTCCAGCCAGAAGATCTCCTGGAACTCGCCGACCGTGAAGTGGCGGTTGACCAGGCGTCCCTGCGGCGAGGCGAGGTACTTCTGCAGCTCGGCCTGCCAGGCGGCATCGGACAGCGGCGGCAGCCAGCCGGTGACCGGCCGCCATTCCACCATCGACAGGCCCGATTCGGTGAGCCGCGTGAGGGCGCCGATCACGATCATGAAGAAAATCATGCCGGCGACGATGATCACCCAGCGGCGCACGGAGGGGGGAAAGGTGGTCGGCATCGGGCCGGACCATGCGTCAGCCGGCGCCCCGCGTCATCAGGCATTAATGTCGCTAATCCCCGCATGATCAGCGACGCCTTGCGTTCCGCGCCTGGCTTGTCTATCGGTTCGTACACAAACTATTTCCTCGGATAATCGGCAGATGATCGCGTCCCCGCTGGCCCCACCGGTCACCTTCGGGCTCAGCTTCAACGACTTCTACGATCGCGAGGGATTGTCGCGACTGGACGCCATCTTCGTGGCCTGGCTGAAGGACGCCAATCCCGACGCCTATGGGCGCCTGCTGACGGCCCGCGCCGCGCCCGACGGGCTCGCGGCAAAGGACGAATCCAACCTGCTGATCGAGCTGGCGCGGCCGCTCGAGGACTTCGTCGGGGCGCTGTTCGGTGTCGCGGCCGAGGCGGCGGCGCTGCGCGCACGCCACACCACGCTGGCGCCGCTCTACGACTGCAAGCGGCTCTTCGTGCAGCGCTACGTCACACGCGCCATCAAGGCCGAAGCGGCGGCGGCGCTCGATGGCGCCACAGTCACGGCGAATGTCGGTCTGCCGTTCGAGACCGCCGGCCTGGAAGCGTGGGAACTGCGATTCGCATTGCGTGTGTGCGAGCTGATCGGTGCGGAGTTCAAGGTCGAGGCGCCGACGCCCGAGGTCACCGCGCTCGCCGAGTATGCCGCCTGGGCGCTGCACCATCCCGAGGGCAAGCGCCGTCACCATGACGGACCGCTCTTCAAAGTGCCGCACAAGCTCGACTTCGAGCATCTGGTTCCGATCGAAACCGAGATCGTCGACGGCGTCACGCGTATGCGCCTGCCGCGGCCGATGCTGCGCCATCGCGAGGGTTTCGCGCTCACCGACCATGGCTTCGATCTCGGCCGCGCGCTCGATCATGCCAACTACTGCATCTGGTGCCACAACCAGGGCAAGGATAGCTGCTCGCGCGGCCTGAAGGACCGCAAGACCGGCGCCTTCCAGAAATCGCCGTTCGGCGTGACGCTCGCGGGCTGCCCGCTGGAGGAGAAAATCTCGGAGATGAACCTTCTCAAGGCGGAAGGCTTCTCGATCGGCGCGCTGGCAATCGCCGCGGTGGATAATCCGCTGCTGGCGGCGACCGGCCACCGGATCTGCAACGACTGCATGAAGGCCTGCATCTACCAGAAGCAGGAACCGGTCGACATCCCGCAGATCGAGACCCGCACCCTGAAGGACGTGCTCGCCCTGCCGTGGGGCTTCGAGATTTATTCGCTGCTGACGCGCTGGAATCCTCTGAATCTGCGCCGCCCGATCCCGCGTCCCGCCACGGGCCGTACCGTGCTGGTGGTAGGCCTCGGCCCGGCCGGCTTCAACCTCGCGCATCACCTGATGAACGACGGCCATGCCGTGGTTGGCATTGATGGGCTCAAGATCGAGCCGCTACCCGAGAAGCAGTCGGGCGTGAAGATGGACGGCGAGCGCGTTGCCTTCGACGCCGTGAAGGACGTCGCGAGCCTCCGCGAGGATCTCGGCGAGCGTGCCATGGCGGGTTTCGGTGGCGTGGCGGAGTACGGCATCACCGTCCGCTGGGACAAGAACTACCTCAAGATGGTGCGGCTGCTGCTGGAGCGCCGCACCCAGTTCTCGATGTTCGGTGGCGTGCGCTTCGGCGGTACGGTGACGGTCGAGAGTGCCTTCGCGATGGGCTTCGATCACATCGCGCTGTGCGCCGGCGCCGGCAAGCCCACGGTGCTCGACCTGCCGAACGGCCTGACGCGTGGCGTACGTGCGGCGTCGGATTTTCTGATGGCGCTGCAGCTCACCGGTGCGGCCAAGAAGGACTCGATCGCCAACCTTCAGATCCGCCTGCCGGTCGTGGTGATCGGTGGTGGCCTGACCGGCATCGACACTGCGACGGAGTCGCTCGCCTACTATCCGCTGCAGGTCGAGAAGTTCCTGGTGCGCCACGAGGCCCTGGTCGCCGAGCGCGGCGAGGCCGCGGTGCGCGCGGGCTGGTCGCCCGAGGAGACCGAGATCGCCGACGAGTTCATCGCGCACGCAAAGGCGATCCGTTCCGAGCGCGCGGCGGCGTCGCGCGAGGGCCGCGCGCCCGCGATCACCAAGCTGGTGAACGGCTGGGGCGGCGTGGCGCTGGTCTATCGTCGCCGCCTGATCGATTCGCCCTCCTATACGCTGAACCACGAAGAAGTGCTGAAAGCCCTGGAAGAGGACATTCGCTTCGTCGAGGGCCTGTCACCGGTCGCCGTCGAGATCGACGGCGCGGGACAGGCCAAGGCGCTCAAGGTTGCGGGCGAGCAGGGCGGTGCAAAGGTCGAGGCGATCCTGCCGGCGTGCACCATCCTCGTGGCCGCCGGCACGCAGCCCAACACCGTGCTGGCGCGCGAGGATGCGACGCACGCCTTCATCGACGGCAAGTACTTTCGCGCGCTCGACGAGCAGGGCAATCCCGCGACGCCCGAGCGCGTGGCGAAGCCCGCGGAGGTGCGCGTGCTGATGTACCGCCACGCCGACAACCGCTTCATGTCGTTCTTCGGCGACCTGCATCCGTCGTTCGCCGGCAACGTCGTGAAGGCGATGGGCGGCGCCAAGCAGGGCTATCCGGTGCTGACGCGGGCGATGGCGGCGCTGCCGGCCCCGAAGCGCACGCCGGCCGAGATCCTGGCCGAAGCGAACCGCGAGTGGCGGGCGAAGGTCGTTCGCGTCGACAGGCTGACGCCCACCATCATCGAAGTGATCGTCGAGGCGCCGGCGGCAGCGAGGAACTTCGAGCCCGGACAGTTCTACCGCCTGCAGAACTACGAGGCGCGCTCGCTCAGGGCCGGGGGCACGACGCTCACCATGGAGGGCCTGGCGCTGACCGGGGCATGGGTCGACAAGGACAAGGGCCTGCTGTCGCTGATCGCACTCGAGATGGGCGGCTCGTCCGATCTCTGTGCGCTTCTGAAGCCCGACGAGCCGGTGATCGTCATGGGCCCGACCGGTACGCCGACCGAAATCGAGCCGGGCGAGACGGTCGTGCTGGCGGGGGGCGGTCTCGGCAACGCCGTGCTGTTCTCGATCGGGCAGGCCTTCCGCAAGGCCGGCAGCAAGGTCCTCTACTTCGCGGGCTACAAGCGCGTGGTCGACCGCTACAAGGTCGAGGAGATCGAGGCCGCGGCCGACGTCGTCGTATGGTGCTGCGACGAGGCGCCGGGCTTCAAGCCTGGCAGGCCTCAGGACAAGGCTGTCGTCGCCAACATCGTCGAGGCGATGCGCCTCTATGCGTCGGGCGAGCTCGGCGAGCAGCCGATCCCCTACAATGCGACCGACCGTATCGTGGCGATCGGCTCCGACGGCATGATGAACGCGGTGCGGCTCGCGCGCCACGCTGCGCTGAAGCCGTTCCTCAGGCCCGACCATATCGCCTTCGGCTCGATCAACTCCCCCATGCAATGCATGATGAAGGAGATCTGCGCCCAGTGCCTGCA
>CAYQAY010000088.1:0-11776 GCA_964415585.1 uncultured Reyranella sp. | reverse complement strand
AAATACTCGCTGCCTACCGTCACCGGCATGAAGGCGTCGAGGTCGAGCGGGCGGACGCCGACATTGAAGCCCGCCTCGCTGAACGCCTTGGCGACGCCATCCAGCGAGTGGTCGTAGATCGGGATCGACGAGGTCTCAGCGATCACCTTGCGCCAGCGCGGCCAGACGGCGCTGTCCTTGTGGCAGCCCATGGCGGCGACATAGGCGCCGCCGGGCCGCAACGCCGCCTTGATGTCGCGGGCGTGGGCCGCGATGTCGGCCAGCAGGTAGAGAACCTCGTGGCTGAAGGCGAAGTCGAAGACCTTGCTGAGAGCCGCCGCGCTGTCGCTCACTCTGTACTCGATGGGCCGATGTCCCTTCAGCAGCTCGGCGCGCGCCACCGATTCGCGGGCGATGTCGATGCCGGTGGCGGCCCGGAAGGGGTGGCGGTCGTAGAGCATCCTGAGGAAGCCGCCCTGGTTGCAGCCGTAGTCGAGTACCGTCGAGCTGCTGAGGTCGCCGTGCACGGCGACGTCGATCATGCGCCGCCAGATCGGCGCGTGCGCGGCGCCCATCGCCTCTTCATCGGCGGGGTTGCGGTTCCAAGTCCGGATTGTGCCAGAGGTGGGGGCAGATTTCTGCATCGCTTCCTCCTGACGCGGAGAGGGCGAGCCTATCACGCCCGTCCGCGCCAGGGATGCACAAGCAGCGGGCCGGCGATCAGGGTGCCGAAAGCGATCATGCCGACGGCGATGGCCGTGAAGACGCCGTTCAGCCCCCAACCGAGATGTTCGATGGCGTACCAGCCGCCCAGCGCAGCGATCACCATCCGCGCGATGCCGGCGGCGAACGGCGCCTTCATGCGGCCGGCGCCCTGGCTCGCGAAGGAAAGCGTCATGCCGATCCCGAACAGGCAATAGAACGGCGCTACGCGCGTGATGTACGCGACAGTCGCGGCGACCACGCCGGGATCGTCGGTGAAGAGCCGTGCCCAGCCCTCGGGCAGCAGCGCGACCACCCAGCCGAAGGCACCGATGCCGAGGCCCGCGATCAGGCTGCCGGTCCACGCCGCGCGCACCGCACGCTGCCAGTCGTTGGCGCCCGCGGCGACGCCCACCAGCGTCGTGAGGCCCGAGCCGATGCCGAAGGCCAATGGCACCAGCATGAACTCCAGCCGCACGCCGATGCCATAGCCCGCGAGGGCCGCGACACCGAAGCGGCCGACCAGCCCGGTCATCAGCATAGCGGTCAGGTTGGCGGTGAAGGCCGAGAAAGACGCGATCAGGCCGACCCGCAGGATGTCCCAGAACAGACGACCCTGCAGCCGCACGCCCTGCACTGCCGGCACGAAGCCCAGCTTGCCGGCCCAAAGGGCGCGTGCCTGCAGCAGCGCCGACACAGCCGAGGTGGCGAGCGAGGAGATCGCCGGGCCCGCCATGCCGATGCCCGGCCAGTCGCCGACGCCCAGGGCCAGCACGTAGGACAGCGGTACCTGGGCCACGGAGGAAAAGAGCATGTAGCGGCCGGGCGTTGCCGCATCGCCGCCACCGCGCAGCAGCGAAGACAGGAAGAAGTTGGCCCAGATGAGGATCGCGCCGGAGAACAGGACGTTGGAGTAGACAAGCGCGTGCTCCAGCACCCGGCCGTCGCCGCCCAGCAGGCGATAGAGGGCAGGCGCGACCGTCCAGGCGAGCAAGGTGAAGAGCAGCGCGAGCACCGTGCCCAGCACCAGCGAGTGCAGCACCAACGCGCGCGCATCGTCGCGACGGCCGGCGCCCAGCGCGCGCGCCATGGCGGCCGCCACGCCGCCGCCCATGCCGCCGGCGGCCATCATGGTCATCATCATCATGAGCGGGAACACCAGCGCGAAACCCGCCAGCGCCTCGGTGCCGAGGCGACCGAAGATGAAGGTCTCGGCGATCGCCACGAAGGTCTGGGCGATCATCACCGCGGTGGTGGGCGCTGCCAGCTTCCACAGGCTGGCGCCGATCGGGGCGACGAGGAGGGGATGGGCCGCGATGTTCGCCAAGGGAGCGCTCCGGTATTACGTGCATATGCACCATACTCCGTTGCGGCGGCCTGTCACCTGACAAACGCTTGGGCCGCCATTAGCCTTTCCGCATGACCGCCCCCGAACGCCCCCTCGCCAAGCCCTCCGTCCAGATCGAGAACGATCGTGTCATCGTCACCGAGTGGCGCTTTCCGCCGGGCGGGCACACCGGCTGGCACCGGCACAACCACGACTACGTGGTGGTGCCGATCACCTCGGGCGAGCTGCACATCTTCGACGGCAAAGCGACCGTCCCGGCGCCGCTCCGGGCTGGGGTTTCCTACGCCCGCCAGACCGGGGTCGAGCACGACGTCATCAACCCCAACGACTTCGAGTTCGTGTTCGTCGAGGTCGAGCTCAAGGCCTGAGTCGGCGGCGCTTTTGAGGCTGTCGGCGCTGGGCGCGTTTGTCGCACTGGCATCCTTCCGAAGCGGTGACGTAGCCAGCCTCCAGAATCGACAGATACTCCAGGATAGTCAGGACCGACGAATCCGCCTTGTTGAACGGGCGGAAGGCGGTCGCACGTGTGACGTGAGTCATCGCCGAAGCCTGATTGAGACCGCTGTAGTGATCCTGCCACGGCCGCAGAGTTCCGATCGTCACGCCGTTGATCTGGACGAACTTGCGTTTGCAGGCTGCATTCGCAGATCGAACCGGCTTCCGCAGTGCATGAGTCAGCTCGTGCGTGAGAATGTGCGGGCTATCGGTGTCGTAGCGGTCGATACCTACCAGCAGGCGTTGTCCATCGTTGGCACTGATGCGGAATTGCCGCCAGTGCGATGGCTCGTCCACTCCGACGAGCACGTACCATTCGTCGAGGAAGATCACGATCATCCGGCCCGCACCGACCTTCTTGGTGATCTGGCGATGGACGCCGAGCAGACTCGCCTGGACGTCGTCGAGTTGGGCTTCGAACGCGGGCGCTGCCGCTAGCGGGATACGCGCCACACGTGCCAGGTATTCCCTGACCAGCGCATCGAGTTCGCGCTGCAGTCGCCGGTCGCCGGCTTTTGTCGGATCGAGTGCGAACTCCTCGAAGTTGAGGTGAATGCAGTATCGATCGAACCAGCTACGCGCCTCGTCGATCCGCTGGCTTGCCGCCGCGGCGGTCCACGCCGTACCGGGAATGCGATACCAGGTGATGTCGGCACGCGCCTCGCACACCATCTGGAACGGGCCGATCGCGCGATCATTGCGAACCGCGTCGTCGATGAAGCGGGCCTGCATGTGACATCCCGAGAAACGACGGTTGTAACGAACGCCCGATCTTCAGCGTTTCCGAGGGGGAAGACCAGTGCCGGCCGGACTGTGCACGGCAGATGCGCGGGCGGTCGCATTGACTTGGGCTGCGGCCGGGATCATATGAGGTCCGCCCAGCGGTCCGGCCCGATCCACGGAGCCTTACGAGACCGCCCCAAAGTCCAGCGGAAAATGGACCAAGTTACGGAAACTAAATGAGTTTTGAGAGTTTGGGGCTGAGCGCCCCGGTACTGCAGGCAGTCGCCGAGAAGGGCTATACGCAGCCCACCCCGATCCAGGAAAAGGCCATCCCCATCGTCCTGATGGGTCGCGATGTCCTCGGATGTGCCCAGACGGGCACCGGCAAGACCGCTTCCTTCGTCCTCCCCATGATCGACATCCTGGCCGAGGGCCGCGCCAAGATGCGCATGCCGCGTTCGCTCATCCTGGAGCCGACGCGCGAACTGGCCGCCCAGGTGGCCGAGAACTTCGAGATCTACGGCAAGAACCACAAGCTCAACATGGCGCTGCTGATCGGCGGCGTCTCGTTCGACGACCAGGAGCGCGCGCTGGAGAAGGGCGCCGACGTTCTCATCGCGACGCCGGGCCGCCTGCTCGACCATTTCGAGCGCGGCAAGGTGCTGCTGAACGACGTGAAGGTGCTGGTGATCGACGAAGCCGATCGCATGCTCGACATGGGATTCATCCCCGACGTCGAGCGGATCGTGGGCCTGCTCTCGCCGATGCGTCAGACACTGTTCTTCTCGGCAACCATGCCGCCGGAGATCAAGCGCCTCGCCGACCGCTTCCTGTCGAACCCGAGGGAAGTCACTGTCGCGCCGCCGGCCTCGGCGGGCAAGAACATCGTGCAGGGCCTCGCGGTCATGCCGGAAGCCGACAAACGCGAGGCGCTGCGCCGGCTGATCAAGGAACAGGACATCAAGAACGCCATCGTCTTCTGCAACCGCAAGAAGGACGTGGCGATCCTGCAGGGCTCGCTGAAGAAGCACGGCTTCAACGCCGGCGCGCTGCACGGCGACATGAGCCAGCCCGCGCGCATGGAGACGCTCGAGAAGTTCAAGCAGGGCGAGATCCAGATTCTGGTCGCCTCCGACGTCGCCGCGCGCGGCCTCGACATCGTCGACATGAGCCACGTCTTCAACTTCGACGTGCCGTTCTCGCCGGAAGACTACGTCCATCGCATCGGTCGCACCGGCCGCGCCGGCAAGACCGGCCACTCCTTCACGCTGGCGTCCCCCGACGAAGGCGGACTGATCGACGCTATCGAGAAGCTGATCGGCACCACGATCCCGCGCGTCGAGATCCCCGGCATGGAAGCCACCGCCTTCGAGGCATCTGATGGCCGTCGCCGTGGACGTGGTCGCGGCCGTGGCGGGGACCGTGGCCGCGAGCGTGGCGAGCGTCCGCCGCGCGAGCCCCGGCCCGAGCGTCAGCCGCGTGCTGAACGCGAGGCCCGCCCTGAGCGTGAACCCCGCCCCACGCGGGAAGCCCCGCAGGAGCGCGCGCCGAGGCCGGAGGCCGAGAAGCGCGCCGAGCGCCCGCACCGTGAGCCCCGCGCCGAAGGACGGCCGCCGCGCGAGCGACGGCCCGAAAGGCCGGACCGTCACGCCCATGGATCGGAGCGCCCGTCGCGTCCCGACCGTCGCGACCGCGACGACAGCCCGGCGCCGGTCGGTCTCGGCGATCACGTGCCGGCTTTCCTCGCCCGCCCTTCGCGCTAGAGTGCGCGCCGCGTAAGCAGGCGGAGCGCCCATGCAGACCATCTTCGTCATGGTGAAGTGCGACCTCGGCAAGGCATACGAGGTCGCCGACGATGCCGTGAACATCGAGCAGGTGTCGGAGGTCTACTCGACCTCCGGCCAGTACGACCTCCTGATGAAGTGCTATCTCGACGAGAAGACCGACATCGGCCATTTCGTCACTTCGAGCATCCAGACGCTCAAGGGCGTGAAGGACACCTTCACCCTCATCACCTTCAAGGCCTTTTCCTGAACACGGCCGCTCTCGCCATCTGGGTCGATATCGCGCCCGAGGACGACGCGTTCTTCGAGAACTGGCACAGCCGCGAGCATGTGCAGGAGCGTGTCGGCTGTCCGGGCTGGCTGCGCGGCTCGCGCTTCAAGGGTGTGGCGCGGCCCGGGCGCTACCTGCTGCTCTACGATGCCGAGACGCCGGCCGCCTTCGAGAGCGACACCTATTTTGCGCGGCTCGGCAACCCGACCGAGATGAGCCGCACCATCCTGCCTAAGTTCCGCGACACCTGGCGGACGGTCTGCGGCGTCGAGCGTCGGGTGGGCGACGGTGTTGCCGCGGCGGTCCTCGCGTTACGCCTCGGCCCGGGCGATGCCGCGCCGTTCGATGCGCTGGCGATGCTGAGGCCAGCGCGTCTCGATCTCATGAAGGGGCTCGGCAATGTCGGCCAGGCCCACACCGCCGAGAAGGACCTGCGCGCCGCGCCCGACCGCCAGATCGACCGCGCGCTGCTCGCCTTCTTCTGGTCGGCCGCCGACGCAGAAAAGGCGCGTGCTGCGCACGCGCCCTCCGCAGAAGTCTTTGCTCTCCGTCACACCGTGTCGAAGGCCGACCTCGTCTAGTTGATGAGGCCGTAGAATTTTCCGGCGTTGGTGCAGGTGATCATCTTCACCTGCTCGGCCGGAACCTCGGCGAACTGCTCCTCGATGTACTGCGTCGAGTGCGGCCACACACCGTCGCCGTGCGGGTAGTCGGAGCCCCACATCAGGCTTTCCGCGCCCATCTCGTCGATCAGCTTGGCGCCGATGCGGTCGAACTGGAACGTCGCCTTGCACTGGCGGCGCCAGTAGTCGCTGGGCTTCATCTTGAGGCCGAGATCGGTGAAGCGGTCCTCCCACTCGAAGTCCATGCGGTCGAGCGCGTAGGGGATCCAGCCCGAGCCCGACTCGCCGAAGGCGATGCGGATGTTGGGGTAGCGCTCCAGCACGTTGGCGCCGATGATCGCCGCCAGGATGTTCACCAGGTTCATCTGGAAGCCGGAGACGACGGTAAAGAACACCGAGCGGCCGACGCGGCCGGGATGCTTCTGGATCGTGTCGGGCGGCACGGCGGGAAAGGTGTGGAAGTGCAGCGGCAGCTGCACGTCGTTCACCGCCTTCCAGAGCGGCTCCCACATCGGGTGCCACATCGGCTCCATGTCCCAGGAGCAGGAGAGCTCCAACCCGCGCAGGCCCATCTTGGCCACACGATGGACCTCCTTCACCGCGGCGTCGATGTCGCCGTAGGGCAGGCAGGCCAGTCCGATGTGTCGGTCGGGATAGTGGCTGCAGAACTCCTTCAGCCAGTCGTTGTAGATGCGCAGCATCTCGTTGGAGGCGTCGCGGTCGTTGAGCCGGCTCGACGCGCCCAGGATGCCGTAGATCACCTCGGCGTCGACGCCGTCGCGGTCCATGTCCTTGATGCGGAGGTGCGGGTCGGAGACGCGGCGGATGTCCTTGGCGCCGTCGGCGTAAAGGCCGGTTTCGGCCATGATGTCGACGCGGTGGTGCTTGCCCGGCACGAACTTCTGGCCCGCCGGACCCACGCCGTTCTTGAAGCCGAAGTTGGCGCCGTTGCGCGCGGTCCACTTGGGGCCCTCGTCGGTGTCGATGACGAAGGGCATGCGCTCCTTCATGTCGCGCGGCGCCATCGAGGTGAAGAGGTCGGGCGGCATCCAGGGCAGATCGAGGTGGCTGTCGGCCGAAATACGATTGTATTGCATGGCACTTCGCTCCCGGTGGATTCCTTGGTTAAAGTATGTGCGTCGCGTCGCAGGTTGGGCAAGAGCATGGAAGAGTTCGACTACATCGTCGTCGGCGCGGGTTCCGCAGGGTGCGTCCTGGCGAACCGGCTGTCGGCCGATCCCAGGACGCGCGTGCTGCTGCTCGAGGCGGGCGGCAAGGACGACTGGATCTGGTTCCACATCCCGGTCGGCTACCTGTTCGCGATGGGCAACCCGCGCGCCGACTGGCTCTACCAGACGGAGAAGGAGGCGGGACTGAACGGCCGCGCGCTCAACTATCCACGCGGCAAGGTGATCGGCGGCTGCTCGTCGATCAACGGCATGATCTCGATGCGCGGCCAGGCCGCCGACTACGACCACTGGCGCCAGCTCGGCCTCGCCGGCTGGGGCTGGGACGACGTGCTGCCGACCTTCCGCAAGCTCGACGGCCATTTCCTGGGCGACACCGAGATGCACGGCGCCTCGGGCGAGTGGCGCGTCGAGGAGATGCGGCTGAAGTGGGACGTGCTCGATGCGGTGGCGAGGGCCGCCAACGAGATGGGCGTGCCGGCGCGGCCCGACTTCAACGACGGCGACAACGAGGGCGTGGGCTACTTCCACGTCAACCAGAAACGCGGCTTCCGCCTGTCGACCGCCGGCGCGTTCCTGAAGCCGGTGCTCGGCCGCCGGAACCTCGGGCTCGAAACCGGCGTGCTGGTCGAGAAGGTGCTGTTCGACGGACGACGCGCGACCGGCGTGCGCTATCGCCGGAACGGGCAGGTCGTCGACGCACATGCCAAGGGCGAGGTGATCCTCGCGGCCGGTGCAGTGAACTCGCCGCAGCTCCTGCAGCTGTCGGGCGTCGGGCCGGCGGATTGGCTCGCCGAACATGGCATTGCGCCGGTGATCGACCGCCAGGGCGTCGGCCGCAATCTGCAGGACCACCTGCAGCAACGCGCCATCTTCAAGGTGCAGGGCGTGAAGACGCTCAACACGACCTACCACTCGCTGATCGGCCGCGCGTTGATGGGCGTGGAATATGCCTTGTTCCGCACGGGCCCGCTCACCATGGCGCCCTCACAGCTCGGTATCTTCACGCGCTCCTCGCCCGACTACGAACGCGCCAACATCGAGTTCCACGTGCAGCCCCTTTCGCTCGACAGGTTCGGCGCGCCGCTCCATCGCTTCCCCGCCATCACGGTCAGCGCCTGCAATCTACGGCCGACCTCGCGCGGCACGATCCGCCTGCGCTCGCCCGACCCCACGGCCAAGCCGCTGATCGCGCCCAACTACCTCTCGACGCCCGAGGACCGCCGTGTCGCCGCCGACGCGATCCGCGTCACGCGCCGTCTGATGAAGCAGTCCGCGATGCAGCCCTATCGGCCGGAGGAGTATCTGCCGGGCCCCGGCGTCGGTGACGACGAGGCCTCGCTCGCCAAGGCGGCGGGCGATATCGGCACCACGATCTTCCACCCGATCGGCACGGCCAAGATGGGCCTGCCCTCCGATCCGCTGGCCGTGGTCGACGAGCGGCTGCGCGTAATCGGCCTCGAGCGGCTCAGGGTGGTCGACGCCTCGGTGATGCCCACCATCACCTCGGGCAACACCAACACCCCCACCATCATGATCGCCGACAAGGCGGCGGCGATGATGATCCAGGATGCACGGTAAGGAGAGTTTCATGCGCAGGACCATCGTCGGACTTCTCGCCACACTCGCTCTCGCCGCACCGCTTTCGGCCGAAGCGCAGCAGCCCAGGACGCTGCGCGTCGTCATGCATTCCGACCTCAAGATCCTCGATCCGATCTGGACTTCGGCCTTCATCGTCCGCAACCACGGCTACATGGTCTACGACACGCTGTTCGCGCTGGACGGCGAGCTCAAGATCAAGCCGCAGATGGTCGACAAGTGGACCGTCTCGGACGACAAGCTGACCTGGACCTTCACCTTGCGCGACGGACTCGAGTTCCACGACGGCCAGCCGGTCACGACCGCCGACGTTCTGGCCTCGCTGAAGCGCTGGGCGGTGCGCGACACGCTGGGCCAGATCCTGTGGGCCAAGGTCGCCGAAGCCAAGGCGGTCGACGACAAGACCTTCCAGCTCGTGCTCAAGGCGCCGACCGGCGTGGTGCTGCAGGCGCTCGCCAAGCCTTCGGGCAATCCCTTCATCATGCCCAGGCGCGTCGCCGAGACGCCGCCCGGCGACCAGATCAAGGAGTTCGTCGGCTCCGGTCCCTTCATCTTCAAGGCCGACGAGTGGAAGCCCGGCGACAAGACCGTCTACGTCAGGAACCCCAGGTACAAGCCGCGCGCCGAACCCGCGTCGGGCACCGCAGGGGGCAAGATCGCCAAGGTCGACCGCGTCGAGTGGATCGCCATGCCCGACCAGCAGACCGCGGTGAACGCGCTTCAGGCCGGCGAGATCGACATGATCGAGACGCCGCAGCACGATCTCTATCCGATCCTCAAGAAGGACCGTAATGTCTCGCTGATCACCACCAACAAGTGGGGCAACCAGTACATCTACCGCTTCAACCAGCTCCACAAGCCGTTCGACAATCCGAAGAACCGGCAGGCGATGCTCTACGCGCTGAACCAGAAGGACTTCCTCGACGGCGTGATCGGCGATCCCGAGTACTACAGGGTCTGCAAGGCCATGTTCATGTGCGGCGGCCCCTACGAGACGACGGCAGGCTTCGCCGACAAGTACGAAAGCGACTACGCCAAGGCGAAGCAGCTCCTGGCCGAGGGCGGCTACGACAACACGCCGGTCGTGCTGCTGCACTCGACCGATCTGTACGTGCTGACCAACATGGCGCCGATCGCCAAGTCGATCATGGAGAAGGCCGGCATGAAGGTCGACATGCAGTCGATGGACTGGCAGACGCTGGTCGCGCGCCGCGCCCGCAGGGACGCGCCGGACAAGGGCGGCTGGAACGTGCTCATCACCTCCACGTCGGGCGCGGACTCGCTCGATCCGCTGACCTACTCCTTCATCGGTGCGACCTGCGACAAGGCCTGGTTCGGCTGGCCGTGCGACGCCGAGATCACCCGCCTGCGCGACGCCTTCGCCGACGAGACCGACGAGCAGAAGCGCAAGGAGATCGTCGAGAAGCTGCAGCTCCGCGCCGCCGAGGTTCCGACGCATGCCTTCCTCGGCCAGTACAACAACGCCATGGCGGTGCGGAAGAACGTCGCCGGCAACGTCACCTCCCCGGTGCCGGTCTTCTGGAACATCGAGAAGAAGTAGCTCGGGCCGCCCCTCAGACAGCCCCGGCGTCGCGTCGGTCGAGGTAGCGGTACCAGGTGACGAAGGCCTGGAAGTAGAGCTTGTTCAGGCCGTGGAACGGCAGCGGCCTGACCTCGCGCGGCGGCAGTGGCAGCGCCATCGGATCGCCGGTCGCGATGTAGGTCGCCATCGCGCGGCCCATCGCCGACTGCAGCGCCACGCCGCGGCCCATGCAGCCGATGTCGATCAGCAGGCCGGGCGCGGGCTCGTGCAGGTGGGGCAGGTGATCGCGCGTCAGCGCCACGCGGCCGCCCCAGCGGAAGTCGATGCCCACGCCTTTGAGCTGCGGGAACATCTTCTCCATCATCGTCTCGATATGCGCCCAGTCCTCGACGGCGCGCGGCTCGCGCATCGTGCCGCGGCCGCCCAGCAGGAAGCGGCCGGTGTGGTCGATGCGGTAGTAGAGGCCGATGCGGCGCGAATCCGACGTCGACTGGCCGCCGGGCAGGATCGACTTCAGCACATTGTCCGAAAGCGGCCTGGTCGCGACCTGGAAGGAGTTGGCGGCGATGATGGTCTGGCGCAGATGCGGCCACAGATTGCCGGTATAGCCGTTAGTCGCCAGCACCACGCGATCGGCCGTGACGGTGGCGCCTTGCGCAGTCGTCACGATCCACTTGCCGTTCTCGCGCACCAGCTTGGTCGCGAGCGTGTTGCCGTGGACCGCGACGCCCGCCGCAAGCGCGGCCCGCGCCAGGCCGCGCGCATAGGCCAGCGGCTGCACCACGCCGCCACGGCGGTCGATCCAGGAGCCGACATACTGGTCGTGGCCGATGTGGCGGGCGGTCTCGTCCTTGTTCAGCACCTCGACCGGAGCGCCGCGCTTCTGCCATTGCGCCGCGCGCGCCTCGATCGGCCCGATCGCCTTCGACGAGAAGGCGCTCTGGATCCAGCCGTTGCGCACGTTCGGCACGTCCATCCTGTGCCTGTCGATCAGCTCCCACACGACGTCGGCGGTGCCGCCGACGAAGTCGACCAGGCGCGGTCCCCGCTCGGGCCCGTACATCGCCTCCAGCTCGTCGGGATCGAACTTCAGGCCCGGAATCACCTGGCCGCCGTTGCGGCCCGAGCCGCCGAAGCCCGGCTCCCTGGCCTCGAGCACCACCGACCTGATGCCGCGCTCCGCGAGATGCAGCGCCGTCGAGAGGCCGGCATAGCCCGCGCCCACGATGCAGACGTCGGTGGTGACGGGCTCGCGCAGCGCCGGGGTCGGGACGGCGGCGGGCGCGGTGGCGGCCCACAGCGAGGGCTCGAGAGGGAAGGGCTCGGTCACGATCAGCTACGCGCCCTGAAGGCGAACTCCGCGCCGGAGCGGATACCGGTCGGCCAGCGCGCGGTCACGGTCTTGAGCCTGGTGTAGAAGCGCACGCCTTCCATGCCGTAGATGCCGTGGTCGCCGAACACCGAGGCCTTCCAGCCGCCGAAGCTGTGGTAGGCGACCGGCACCGGGATCGGCACGTTGATG
>CAYQAY010000087.1:0-17878 GCA_964415585.1 uncultured Reyranella sp. | reverse complement strand
CTAGTCGAACGGACGATACTCGAGCGAGGGTACGATGGAACTTTGGCAGTACGACGCGACCGACCTGGCGCGACTGATCCGCACCGGACAGGCTTCGGCACGCGAAGCCGTCGATTCCGTCCTCGGCCGGCTGAACAAGGTGAATCCCAAGATCAACGCGGTGGTCCGCGTCCTCGAGGAAGAAGCGCGTGCGCTGGCCGAGACCGCCGACGCCGCCCGCGCGCGCGGCCATGCCCTGCAGCCGCTGCACGGCGTGCCCGTCACCACCAAGATCAACGTCGACCAAGCGGGCCTCCCGACCGACAACGGCGTCGTGGCGCTGAAGGATCTCGTTGCGCAGGAGGACAGCCCGGTCGTGGCAAACCTCAAGCACGCCGGCGCCATCATCGTCGGCCGCACCAATGCGCCGGCCTTCTCGATGCGCATCTTCTCCGACAACGCCCTGCACGGCCGTACGCTCAACCCGCGCGATCCTTCAGTGACGCCGGGTGGGTCGAGCGGCGGCGCCGGCGCGGCGACCGCAACCGGTATCGGCTGCATCGCACACGGCAACGACATCGGCGGCTCGGTGCGCATTCCCGCCTACTGCAACGGCGTCGTGGGCCTGCGCACCGGCTTCGGGCGCATCCCCTCCTTCAATCCGACCGGCGTCGCCGCCGGCCGGCCGATCGGCGCCATCCTGATGGCGGTGCAGGGCCCGCACACCCGCTCCGTGCGCGACGCGCGGCTGGCGCTCGAGGCGATGGCACGCGGCGACCGCCGCGACTGGCGCTGGAACGACATACCGATGCAGGGCCCTCCGCCGGCCCGGCCGATCAAGGTCGCGGTCGTGCCCGAGGTGCCCGGCGGCAAGACCCATCCCGTGCAGGCCGCAGCGGTGCGACAGGCCGGCAGGCACCTGCAGGGCGCCGGTTACGTGGTGGACGAGGTGCTGCCGCCCGACATCGAGCGCGGCGTCGAGTTGTGGCACCAGATCTGCGTCACCGACGTGCTGGGCGGCATGTGGCCGACCATGCAGAAAGTGGGCGATCCCGACGCCATCACCGCCATGAAGGCCTGGCTCGAGATCAAGAAGCCGGTCGACCTCGCGACCTACGTCGCGGCGCTCACCGAGCGCGAGGCGCTGCTGTTCCGCTGGATGACGTTTTTCCAGCAGTACCCTCTGATCGTCCTGCCGACACTCTGCGATCTGCCGCCCAAGCAGGTGGCCGACACCACCACCGAAGGACAGCGTGACGTGCTGGAGTCCATGCGTTCCGCACTTCTCGCGCCGCTGCTCGGCCTGCCCGGCCTCGCGGTGCCGGTCGGCAGCCACGGCAAGCTGCGCACGGGTGTCCAGATCATGGCGATGCGCAACCGCGAGGATCTCTGCCTCGACGCCGGCGAGGTGATCGAGGCGGCCGAAGGAATCGTGACGCCGATCGACCCGGCTATCTGAGCGGACATCCGATGGCCGAAACGTTGTTGCAGACCACCGTCGTCGGGTCCTATCCCCAGCCGGACTGGCTGGTGAACCGGGACATGCTCTCCAAAGTCGTGCCGCGGACGCGCCTCAGGGAACTGTGGCGCGTGCCCGAGCCGTTCCTCGAGCAGGCTCAGGACGACGCCACCCTGCTCGCCATCCGCGATATGGAACGGGCCGGCATCGACATCATCACCGACGGGGAGATGCGGCGGGAGAGCTATTCCAACCGCTTCGCCACGGCGCTCGCCGGCATCGACGACGAGAACCCGGCCGAGATCGTGAGCAACACCGGCCGCAAGACGCCGGTGCCGCGGGTCGTCGGCAGGATCCAGCGCACCGGCCCCGTCGAGCTGCGCGACATGCAGTTCCTCCGGGCCAATACCGGGCGCCTCGCCAAGATCACACTGCCCGGCCCCTTCACCATGGGCCAGCAGGTGAAGGACGAGTTCTACAAGGACGCCGAGGCGATGTGCATGGACTATGCCGCCGCCGTGAACGAGGAGGCACATGAGCTGGTCAAGGCCGGCGCCGATGTGATCCAGCTCGACGAGCCATGGCTGCGCAACAATCCCGAGGAAGCGAAGCGCTACGCCGTGAAGGCGATCAACCGCGCCCTGCAGTGCATCACGGTGCCCACGGTGGTCCATCTCTGCTTCGGCTACGCGGCAGTGGTGACGGGCCTGAAGCCCACCGGCTACTCGTTCCTGCCACAGCTCTCCGACACGATCGCCCAGCAGATCTCGATCGAATCGGCGCAGCCCAGAATCGATCTCGGCGTGCTGAAGGACCTGGCGCCCAAGAAGGTCATGCTCGGCGTGATCGATCTCAGCGACCCCGAGATCGAGACGCCGCAGAAAGTCGCCGAGCGCATTCGCGCCGGCCTGAAGCACATCGGCCCGGACAAGCTGCTGCCGGCGCCGGACTGCGGCATGAAGTACCTGCCGCGCGCGACGGCATTCGGCAAGCTCAAGGCCTTGAGTGACGGCGCGGCGATCGTGCGCCGGGAGATCGGTTAGGCCTTCACCCGGCAGGCCAGCTCGCCGTAGACGCGGCGTCCCGTCAGCGTCTCGCTGACGATCCGCGTACCCGGAACCGCCGCTTTCATGAAGGCGTCGTAGAGGCGGCCCTTCGGACCTGTCGCGAAGAAGACGCAGGCCTCCGGCGAGGCGACCACTTTCGCGATCCAGTCGTCCTCGTCGACGCGCAGCCAGAGGCTGGTCATCGGCGAAGTGATCCCCGAGACCGACCTGAAACCGCCGAGGAAGTAGAAGATGTCGGGCTGGCCCACCAGGTCGTCGAACCTGTGCAGTCCCTTCTCGATCCGCCGTCCCTCGAGGCGGGCGGCGAGCTGCTCGAACAGGTCCCGTGCCTCCGGAAAGTCGGGATGGTTGACGAAACCTTCCTGGAATCGGGCGATCGGCGAGTAGCGCGACGCGAGATCCGGGGCCTCGCCCCGATGGCCGCGCAGCTCGCGATAGATGTCGCGCGCGGCGACGGCGTCGCCCCGGACATCGCCGACGCCCCGTACCTGATCGAGGAAGCCTCCGTGTCCGACGATCGCCCCTTGGGCCACGATGACGATCGACGCGGCCAGCATGACGGTCCGCCAGGTCCCATGCGGCAGGCAGCGCCAGACGAAGTACGGCAGCATCAGCAGATAGAGCGGCAGCAGAAACGATGGTCCGGCGAGGTGCGACAGGTCGGCGCGCAGCAATGTGAAGATGTGGAGCACCGCCGCACCGATGGTCACGCCACCGAACTTCCAGGCCAGGCGCCGCTGCCGTTCGTCGGCGGCATGCCACCGCCGCGCCAGGAAACCGCCCAGCAACGCGATGCCCAGTGTCAGCAGGCCCACGCCGAGATAGGTGATCAGGAGCCCTTGCAGCTGGCCGTCGAAGGTCGTGTACAGGCGGCCATGGATCACCTTGAACGAGATCTCTATGGCGTCCGACCAGATCGAATTCGAGAGTCCGGCCATCACGAGGCTCGACTTGGCGTTGGCGAGCGCCAGCACGTCGGGGACGTGCCTCACCCCGACGAAGGCCGCCACCAGGGCGACGAACAGAGCGAGCCCCGTCGCCACGAACAGCGCGGCGAAGACCGCCATGCCACGCAGCGACCAGCCGGCGGCGGGCGCCAGCAGACCGATCGAAAGAGCGAGCACGAGGAAGCCGCCGGTCAGGCTCTCCTGGCTGAGAAAGCTGCCCAGCCCCCACAGCGCGCCGGCCAGCACCGGCGCCCGCCACGAACGACGGGCGGCGCCCGGGCCGAGCAGGAGCCAGGCGAGCAGCAGCGCCAGGATCGGCATGGCGAGCCAGCGCGTGAACGCCGCCCAGCCGGCGACGTCAGCCACGTCCGCGGGACTGGGCCACAAGGCCCAGCCGACCAGGCCCGCGATCGCCCATCCGAGGCCCAGAGCCTGCTGCAGCACGACGAAGAACAGCAGGATGCAGGCGACGTTCAGCAGGACGTTGGCGGCGAAGAAGCCGTGGTTGCTGTAGTGGACCAGCTCGGTGAGCCAGCCCATCAGGATCTGATTGCCGATACCGTATTGCGTCTGCGCCTCGAGATAGGGCGTGGCGCCGAGCCGGATCTGCTCCATCGCGGCGAGATGTACATGTGCATGGACGTCGTAGAACCATGCGAGCCCCGGCTCGACGGCGCTCACGCGCCGAAACGCCGGCACCGCCAGCCATACCCCGGCAAGCGCGAGGACGAGCAATCCGCCGCCGATCCTGGCGCGCCGGCTCCGCGTCTCTCGTGGCGCGGGCAGGACCGGCCGAGGCGCCTGGAAGGCCACCATGAACCAGTGGAAGACGATGAAGGCGATCAGGCCGAGATAGCCGAAGACGAAGGGGCGCTTGTCCATGAAGCCCCAGTAGATGACTTCCTCTTCGGGCTGCGCGATGCGGGACGGTGCGAGCGCGAGGTAGCAGTAGCCGGCGACGGCGGCGATCACGCCGAAGCAGTAGATCGAGGTCGGGACATGGTCGTGGTGCCTGCCCGCCCACAACAGGCCTGCGGCGCCCACCAGCGTGACGGCGGCGGCCAACAGGAAGCCGCCGCGGGAACCGATGACGACAACCCCGACCAGCAGCAGGACGCTCGCGACGACGCCGATGAGGCGTGGGCGGCCTTTCATGGGACTTTCCGGAAGACCGAGGAGCGGCCCCAGATCAGGCGGTTCGACACGACGAACCGCCAGACGACGTCGATCAGGATTCCCATCGAGGCCGCCACGAAGGTGTGCGCCTTGAAGTGGTCGTAGGTGATCTGCGCGGTGCTGACATTGGCGACGACGCCGAAGGAGGCGATGATCGTATAGAGGAGCAGGCCCTTGTAGTAGGTGGCGCTGCGCAGCCTGTCACTCGAGTAGGTCAGCACGTTGTTGACGGTGAAGTTGAAGACCATCGCTGTCACGGTCGCCAGCGCCTGGGACATCCAGAACACCGCGCCGAGACCGAGGCTCGCATAGAGCACGGAGAAGTGCACGCTGGAGCCGATCACGCCCACGCCGACGAAGCTCACCAGCCGCGGCGGCGCGAGCCCACCCGACAGCTTGGAGATCATGTCGCAGAGCAGCGCCCACAGGACGTAGAGTTGAGGCTTGAGGCCGGTGCGGCCGAGCGGACCGTCTGGCAGAGCAAGCTCGCGCACCCGCGCCTGGCGATTGTAGTAGACGAGGTCGAAGAAGACATTGAACCCGTCGGCCTGCATGCGCGCGATCGAGCGCACGAAGAGGCTGCGCGACGTCGCAAAGAACCCGGTCAACGGATCGGCCAGTCTGCTGCCGAGGCGGAAATTGACCAGCGCGTTGGCCAGCCCCGACACCACGCCCGGCCGCGCGGCCGAGGCGATGTCGTTCCCCTGCTTCAGCGCGGCGAGCATCTTCGGGACGAAGCCCGGTTGCCGGCGCGCATCGCCGTCCATCACGACGATGACCTCGCCGTGCGACGCCTGCACGCCCCAATGGATGGCCGAGGCCCGGCCGCGGTCCTGCACCCGCTGCAGGCAGCGGACATTGCCGTGCGTCAGCGCCAGCGCCCGCACGGCATCGGCCGTCCCGTCGGGCGAATCGTCGTCGACCACCACCAGTTCCCACGACACGTCACCGAGCGCCGCAGCCAGGGAGTCGTAGAGAGATCCGATCGCCGGTGCGGCGTTCTGGACCGGCAGTACGATCGAGACGTCCGTCATCGACCGGCCGTCACGGTCGCGCCGTCGCGAGCAGGAGGTTGCCGACCCCGAGATGGCCCACGGCACTTTCCAGCTCATGCAGAGCATTCGCCGCGCGCGGGCCGAACGCCGCGGCGAAGGGCGCAAGGCCCAGTACGGTGCGAATCTTCACGTTGCGATAACCCGCCTCCGCGAGGTGGCTCGCGAACAGCCCGCGACGGTACTTGTTGATGTGCTGGTCGATGTAACTGACCGGCGAGAGCGCGTTCACGCCGATCTCGATCAACGGCCAAAGCGAGGCGTAATTCGGCGTCGTCACGACCAGCAATCCGTCAGGCGTCAGGAGCCTGCGAACATCGCTGAGCAGACGGATCGCCTCGTCGGCCGGCAGATGTTCGATCAGCTCGATCATGGTCACTGCATCGAAGCGCTCCCCGGCCATGCCGAGAGTGCCGACCGACTGTGTCGAGAACCGATGGCCAGGCGTCCCGTAGGTCTCGTCGGCGTAGGCGATCTGGGTCGCGCTGAGGTCGACGCCCAGCGATTCCACGCCGTCGAGATAGTTGCCGATGAAGGTGCCGGGGCCGCAGCCCACATCGAGCACGCGGTTCGGCCGGCCGAGATGCTCGACGACGGACCGAAACTTCAGGTCGTGCCAGGAATAGCGGATTCCACGCCGGCGCCGGTAGATCCGGTCATAGAAGCCTGCCGGAATCTCCGTCTCATAGTCGAACGCGGCTTCTTTCATTCCCCGTTTTCAGGGCTCCCCGAGGGATGCAATTCACAGCAACTGCAATTCCCTCATCCCTGTCGCTCTCCCGCCTCTGTGTGAACGCCGGCGGGCAAAGTCGCAAGCCCTCGCTATTCCACGCCCTTTCCCTTGAGCACGGAGCCGGCATGGGCGCCGGTCGCCTCGCCGTCCTGGAACGCAATAACGCCGTTCACCAGCATAGACTTGATGCCTTCGGCTTTCTGCACCAGCCGCCGCGCACCGCCCGGCAGATCGCGCTCGACCGTCGGCAGCCGCGGCCGGATGCCATTCTCTTCGAACAGCACGAGGTCCGCCCGGTAGCCTTCGCGGACCAGGCCGCGATCGTCGAGCTCCCAGGCCACCGCGTTGTCGTGCGTGATCTTCTTCACGGCTTCCTCGAGCGTGAAAGCGCCGCGCTTGCGCACCCAGTAGCTGAGAAGGTGGGTTTGCAACGAGGAGCCCATCTCCTGGCAGACATGCGCGCCGGAGTCGGAGAAGGTCGCCAGCGTCCGTGGGTGCTTCAGGATGCCGAGTACGTCATCCGGCGATTCGTTGACCAGCGGCTGGACATAAATCTGGTTCTCGTCGGCCAGCGACAGGTCGATCATGACCTCTACCGGATGCTGGCCGCGTGCCCGGGCGAGCTGCTCGACCGTCGGATCATCCCAGTCGACGCCCTTGATGGCGAACAGGTTGGAATAGTCGGGCTTGCGCGGGTCGGTGGTCGCGGCCCCTCCTCCCTGGAAGACATTGTCGCGCGGCTTCATCCGCTCCTCCGCCGCCACGAGCTCGCGCCGCACTGCAGGGTCGGCCAGGCGCTTCTTCTGCTCCGCGATCGGCAGGGCGCGCACCGGACGCCATGCCGGCAGCACGTCGAACGGCAGGTAGGACTTCAGCGAGAAGATGGCGTTGATCGACCGCGTCGTGCCCTGTCCGAACATGCGACCACCGGCGGCCACTGTCTCGTCGATGTACTTCGTCTGGTAGGCCCAGCCTGTCGGATCGTCGCCCTGCTTGGTGGCCAGCACGCCGAACATGGTCGGCCGGCGGTAGCGCAGGGCGAGCTCGCGAAGCTGCGCGAGAAACCTGCGATGAGCCGGACCGCTCGCAATGTCGGGACCGACCTGGAAAATGCCGGCATTCATCTCAGCCATCGCCGCGACGATACGGTCGATCTCCTCCCACGCGGCGATGCGGCTCGCCACCGGCGTGTCGTCCGGCGTCACATGCGTGGAAGCCCGCGAGCTCGAGAAACCCATGGCGCCCGCCTTCAGCGCTTCCTTCACGGCGGCGGCCATACGCGCCAGGTCGTCCTCGGTGGCCGCTTCGGTAAGCGCCCGCCGGCCCATCACATACATGCGCAGCGCCGAATGGCCGATGTACATGCCGTAGTTGATGGCCTTCGGCAGCCGCTCGACGGTCGCGAGATATTCGGGAAACGTCTCCCAGGTCCAGTCGATGCCGGCCGCCATCGCCTCGGTCGGGATGTCCTCGACGGCCGACAGGCAACGCGCGTACCAGTCGCGGTCCTCGGGCTTGCAGGGCGCCAGGGCGAACCCGCAATTGCTCATCACGACCGACGTGACGCCGTGCCAGCACGAGCAGCTCCCCAACGGATCCCACGCGACCTGGGCATCCATGTGGGTATGGCCGTCGATGAAGCCAGGCGAGACGATCAGGCCGTCGGCGTCGATCGTGCGCGCGCCTGCAGCGCTGACCTTGCCGATCTCGGCGATGCGGCCATCCTTGACACCGATGTCGGCTGTGAAGCGCTTCTTGCCGGAGCCGTCGACGACGGTTCCGCCACGGATGACCAGGTCGTGCGCCATCAGAGACGGTCCTTGTGCTCGACGATCTTCCAGTAGGTATCCTTGGCCGCGATCTTCCCGCCGCGGAACGTGTAGATGTCGCAGCCCTGGTAGTTGAGGTCCTCGCCGTCGGCGCCCTTGCCCTTCACCGTCCAGACCGAGATCGCCCGGTTGCCGGCATAGATGTATTCCTTGTGCTCCCAGCGCATATCGGGAATCACCTTGAAGCGGTCGGCAAGCGTCTTGGCGATGACGTCCTTGCCCTTCAGCGTGCGGCCGACCGGCTCGGGCCCCCGCGCCAGCCAGAAGGTGGCATCGTCGGTGAAGTGCGAGACGATGCGATCGACATCGCGGCTGTTGAACGCGGCGGAGATCGCCTTCATGAGCTCGGGTGTGGCGACGTCGGGATTTGCGGTTGCTGAGTCCGGCATACGGAACCTCCCTCGCTGGATGCTGCGAAACGATTGCAGGCTTCACCGCGCCCGACAAGGCCGGCGGGCCGGGGCGAAGGAAACGTGGCCCGCTGGTTGGCACTGCCGCATCAGCTTTCACCCCATCAGAGCCCGAAGCCGTGCTAGCGTGGGCTCGACAAGAATGGGGAAACGCCAGGTGTTCGACTACATAATCGTCGGCGGCGGGTCGGCAGGTTCGGTCATGGCCAATCGGCTCTCGGCCAGGAGCGGCAGCAAGGTGCTTCTGTGCGAAGCCGGACAGGACACGCCGCCGGGCCAGGAGCCGAAGGAGATCGCCGACAGCTACTCCGGCACGGCCTACTTCGATCCGCGCTTCCACTGGACCGATCTCAAGGTCCATACCCAGATCGTGAGCCACAACAATCCGCAGGAGAACCGGCCGCCGCTGCGCAAATACGAGCAGGCGCGCGTGCTGGGCGGCGGCTCCTCGATCAACGGCCAGATGGCGAACCGCGGCGCACCGACCGACTACGACGAGTGGGTGAGTCGCGGTGCCGCGGGGTGGGGCTGGAACGACGTCCTCCCCTACTTCAAAAAGGTCGAGCGCGATCTCGACTTCGATGGACCGCTGCACGGCAAGGAAGGCCGCATTCCGGTGCGCCGCATCCCCCGCGCCCACTGGGCGGGGCATGCCGAGGCGGTCGGCAAGGCGTTCGAGGAAAAGGGCTTCAAGTTCCTACCCGACCAGAACGGCGAATTCGTCGACGGCTACTTCCCGGTTACGCACTCCAACGCCGAGGAGCGCCGTGTCTCGGCAGCCATGGGTTACCTCGATGCGGAGGCCCGCAAGCGCCCCAACCTCACCATCTCGACCGAGACACAGGTGAAGTCGCTGCTGTTCGAAGGCACGCAGTGCGTCGGCGTGACCGCGATGGTCATGGGCAAGGAGCAGGAGTTCCGTGCCAGGGAGATCATCCTGTCGAGCGGCGCCATCCATACGCCGGCGCACCTGATGCGGGCCGGCATCGGCCCCGTAGGTCAGCTCTCCGAGCTCGGCATCCCCGTCGTCTCGGCCCTGCCCGGCGTCGGTCAGCGTCTGATGGACCATCCGTCGATCGCGCTCTCCTCGTTCATCAAGCGCAGCGCTCGGTTGCGCGAGCACACCCGCAGGCACATCCATGTCGGCCTGCGTTATTCTTCCAACCTGCCGGGAATCCCCAAGGGCGACATGTTCGTGGCCGTCGTCAGCAAGTCGGCCTGGCACGCGGTCGGCGAACAGATCGCCTCGCTGCTCACCTTCATCAACAAGACCTATTCCGAGACCGGTCAGGTCAAGCTCGCCTCGCGCGATTGGCGGCAGGAACCGGTCGTCGAATTCAACCTGCTCTCCGACAAGCGCGACCTCGACCGGTTGATGAGTGGCTTCAAGCTGATGGCGGCGGTCCAGATGACCGACGCGCTCAAGGAAGTGACCGACGTTCCCTTCCCCGCCTCCTACAGCGACAAGGTCCGCCAGATCGGCGTGGTCAACACGAAGAACAAGTGGCTGACTCGCGCGGTGGCCACCCTGCTCGACGGACCGTCTGCCCTCCGCCGCTACATGATCGAGAAGTTCGTCGTCGAGGGCTTCACCTTCGACCAGGTCATGACCGACGACGAGGCGCTCGAGGCCTTCGTGCGCAAGGCGGCTATCGGCGTATGGCATGCCTCCTGCACCTGCCGCATGGGTCGCGACGACGATCCGATGGCGGTGGTCGACACCCAGGGCCGCGTGCGCGGCGTGCAGGGGCTGCGCGTGGTCGATGCGTCGGTCTTCCCGGTCGTGCCCTGCGCCAACACGAATTTCCCGACCCTGATGACCGCGGAGAAGATCGCGGACGCGATGATGCGGGCCGCCTGACGTGACGACCGACCGGTTGCACCTGATCGGCTCGATCCCACTCGCCAGCAGCGAGGATGTGTTCCGCACGCTCTCGTCGGAGCTGGGCAGGCATCTCAGGCGTATCCCCGACGGCGAGACCGGCGAACGCTCGCGCTGGGTCTACTTCCAGCGCCAGATGTTGCTCGACCACCCCGCAATGGAGCTGGACCCGACCGTGCCGCCCTACAAGTTCGTCCAGTGGGACGGCAAGGTCGTGCGGGAGATCGAGCAGGTGCGCTTCAAGGCCGGTGTCGATCCCGCGACGGTCTTCTTCGAGACCGGATACGACAGGGCGGCCCTGGAGTCATGGGAAGTCTTCGCGCGGCTACGCAGCTCCGGGGTCGTCGCACCGGCTATGCGCTTCCAGGTCTGCCTGCCGACACCGCACGCCAGCGGCTATCTCTATGTCAGTGGCCCCGCACGCGACACATACTTCGGCGTTTATGAGCGCGCCCTGAAGGCGGCGCTCGCCAACATCGTGAAGGCGGTCCCGGCCGTCGACCTGTCGATCCAGTGGGATGTCTGCCAGGAGGTGCTGGCCTTCGAAGGCTATTTCAAGGATCGCCCGCCGCACTACAAGGAGCAGACGTTCGGCATGCTGGGTCGGCTGGGCGACGCCGTGCCGGCCGGCGTCGAGCTCGGCTATCACCTCTGCTACGGCTCGCCTCGCGACGAGCATCTCGTCCAGCCGAAGGATGCGGGAATCCTGGCGGAGATGATGGAGGGGATCGTCGCGGCCACGAAGCGGCATGTCGACTTCCTGCACATCCCGGTACCGAAGGATCGCACCGACGACGCCTACTACGCGCCGCTGAAGGCCTGGAAGCGACCGGCGGGAACCAGGCTCTATCTCGGATTGCTGCACCATGACGACGAGGCCGGCGACCGTGCCCGCGTGGCGGTAGCGCGGCGGTTCGTCGACGATTTCGGCCTGTCGGCCGAATGCGGCTGGGGCCGCACGGAGCCGGGGCGCCTGCCCGGGCTCCTCAAGGGACATCGGGTCGCTGCGGAGGCGTTGTGATGGCTGAGCGTGTTCTGGTCGTGGGTCCGAAGGACTGTCTGGCGATGGTCGACGACCTGGCGCCCAAGGGCTTCGAGATCGTCAAGGCGCTGCACAATTCACCGGAGCAGAAGGCTGCCCTGCCTGGCACTCACTACTTCGTCGGCTTCATCCAGCAGTACGTCACACCGCAGCTCTACAAGGAGGCGCCGCGCCTCAAGCTCGTGCAGATGCTGAGCGCCGGCTACGACCGCGCCGATCTCGACGCAGCGCGCCGGAGTGGCGTGCCACTGTGCGCCAACGGCGGCGCCAATTCGGTCGCCGTCTCCGAGCATGCGATCCTGCTGATGCTGTCGATGTCGCGCCAGCTCATCGTCCAGCACAACAACGTCAAGGCCGGCCGCTGGCACGGCAATTCGCCGCCGACGGTCCACGAGGTGCGCAACAAGGTGCTGGGCATCATCGGCCTCGGCACGATCGGCAAGAAGGTCGCCAAGCTCGCCCTCGCCTTCGGCATGACCGTCCACTACTACGACATCGTGCGCCTCAAAGAGGAAGAGGAGGACGCGCTCGGCGTGCGCTTCCGGCTGCTGCCCGAGATCCTGCGCCATTCCGACGTCCTGTCGCTGCACGTGCCGCTGAACGACTCGACGCGCGGCATGATCGGCAAGGACGAGCTCGCCGTCATGAAGAAATCGGCGATCATCGTGAATACCTCACGCGGCCCGGTGATCGACGAGAAGGCGATGACCGCCGCGCTCTCCGCCGGCAACCTCTTCGGCGCCGGCCTCGACGTGTTCGACGAGGAGCCGACGCCGGCCGACAATCCGCTGCTTCAGCTCGACAACGTCATTCTGACGGCACATCTCGCAGGCCCGACCTTCGAGAGCAACATCACACGCCTGCGCAACGGCTTCGACAACGTCCAGAGGGTCGCTCGCGGCGAGCCCGCCCTTTGGGTCGTGCCCGAACTTCGGGCCTAGCGGGACGGCCTGGCGTCAGGCGGGTTCGAGCTTGGTCCGATATGTCTCGTCGAACCGGAGGATGGCGGCGATCGACACGGCGGCTGCGGCCACGATCATGAAGGCCGGGCTGAAGTCGTTGCCCGTCCTCTGAACCAGCCAGGTGGCGAACAGCGGACTGAAGCCGCCTACGATGCCCAAGGTCACGTTGTATCCCAATGCAATGGCGGTGCAGCGGATTTCCGCCGGCACGGCCTCGACCATCAGCGCGGGCTGACCGCCGATGAACCCGCCGACCGCCAGGACGAAGCCGAGCTGGCCCAGCAGCACCAGTGTCGCGTCGCCCTGGTGCATCAGCCAGAAAAAGGGAAGCGCGCCGACCACACCCAGCCCGGCGGCACCGAGCATCAGAGGGCGTCGTCCGTAGCGGTCGCTGAGCCATCCCATCATCACCATGACCGGCAACAACACGACCATGCTGATCGAGTTGATCTCGAGCGCCTTGGCGGGCGCGATGCCGTCGGCGAACTGCAGCCAGCTCACGATGTAGACGAACATCAGGTAGAAGCCGACCGAGTTGAACACCGACAGCGCCGCCAACCGTCCGAGCAGCGGTCCGTGGTTGCGCACCGTGTCGAGCAGCGGCGAGCGGCCCCGGCTTTCCGGTCGCGGCGCTTCCCGCACATGCCGTCGCAGGACGATGCCGGCGATGCCGACGACCAGGCCCAGCAGGAACGGGATGCGCCAGCCCCAGCTCTCGAGCGCCTGCTCGCTCATCAGCGAGGCCAGCAAGGCGCCGGTGGCCGAGCCCAGAAGGATCCCTGCCACAGCGCCGCAGCAGCCCAGCGCGCCGATCAGGCCGCGGCGATCGGCAGGGGCATGCTCGACGACGAAGATGATCGAAGTCGTGTATTCGCCGCCGACCGACAGGCCCTGCACCATGCGAAGCACGGTGAGCAGGATCGGTGCGACGATGCCGATCGCCTGATAGTCCGGCAGCACGCCGACCAGGAAGGTCGGGACGGCCATCGCCCCCACGGAGACCGTAAGGGCCGCCCGTCGGCCGAGCTTGTCGCCAATCGTGCCGATCAATGCGCCACCAACGGGGCGCATCAGGAATCCCACGGCGAAAATGCCGAACGCCGCGAGCACCTGCGCGACGGGGTCCTGGCTCGGAAAGAAGGCCCGTCCGATCGCGGCGGCGAAGTATCCGTAGATCGCGAAGTCGTACCACTCGAGAACGTTGCCGATGGCACCCGCCGCGATCACGCCACGGGCGTTCTTCCGTTCAGCCATACACGAAGGCTCTGTCGTCGAGGTCGATCGCGGGGAAGACGTTCTTTTCTCCCCAGTAGTCCTGCGTGTGCTGCCACTCCGGCTTGTCGCCGCGCTTGGGCAGCAGGTGGATGCCGCGCATCAGGTAACCGGGATTGAAGTTCTCCGGGTCTATCCAGGGCAGGATCTTCATATCCTTGTCCTCGGGCCTGAAAGCGACCTCGACCTTTCTCGCCTGCTTGCCTTCCATGTGGCCGAGCAACCGGCAGACGAAGTCGGCCACGAGGTCCGCCCGCAAGGTCCAGCTCGCGCGGAAATAGCCGAACACCCAGACCAGGTTGGGGACGCCGGTGAACATCATGCCGCGGTAGGTCACGGTGTCGGCGAAGTCGAGCGGCTTGCCGTCGACGGTGAAGGCGATGTCGCCCATCACACTGAGATCGAAGCCGGTGGCGGTGACGACGATGTCGGCCTCGAGCACTTTGCCCGACTTCAGCAGGATGCCGTCGGGTACGAAGCGATCGATCTCGTCGGTGACGACCGAGGCCTTGCCCTTCCGGATGGCGCGGAAAAGGTCGCCATCGGGCACGAAGGCGATGCGCTGCCGCCACGGCCGGTAGCTCGGCAGGAAGTGCGGATCGAGCGGATGGTCGGGGCCGATATAAGCCCGGACGCCCGCCAGCAGCTCCTCCCTCACCTTCTCGGGCTCCTCGAAGGAGCGGCGCGTGAACACGGACTGATCGTGCAGGATCCGGCGACGCACGATCTCATGGATCCAGGATTCGTCAACCTCGAGCTGGCGCAAGGTGTCGGCGAGGTCGTTGGCGTTGCGCGCCGGGATAAAGTAGGTCGGCGAACGCTGCAGCATGGTGACGTGGCCACAGGCATCGGCCATCGCCGGGATCACGGTGGCTGCGGTGGCGCCGGAGCCGATCACGACGACCTTCTTGCCGGCGTAATCGAGGTCTTCCGGCC
Organism: uncultured Reyranella sp.; assembly: GCA_964415585.1. Classification (GTDB taxonomy): domain Bacteria; phylum Pseudomonadota; class Alphaproteobacteria; order Reyranellales; family Reyranellaceae; genus Reyranella. Next base: position 3,132 of record CAYQAY010000087.1, on the reverse strand, counting down.
AGGTCTGCGGGTGGACGATGCGGCCCTTGAAGGCATCCATGTCCTTCCACTCCGGCGTGTAGCCGACGGAATGGCGGTAATAGCCCTGACACATCCAGAGAAAATTCGCCGTGAAGCGTACGGCCTCGCCCGTGTCGGTGCGCACACCCTCGACCGTCCAGAGCTTGTCCTCGCTCGACCAGGAGGCGGTCTCGATGTGATGGCGGTAACGGATGTGTGGCGCGAGACCGTTCTCTTCGATCACCTCGTTCATGTAGTCGCGGATTTCCGCCGCCGTCGCGATCGGCTTGCCGGTCCACGGCTTGAAGCGGTAGCCGAACGTGTAGAGGTCGCTGTCGGAGCGGATGCCGGGATATTTGTGGGTGAGCCAGGTGCCGCCGAAGCTCTCCTGCGATTCCAGAACGACGAAGGTCTTGCCTGGCGACTGCTTGGTGAGGTGGTAGGCGCCGCCGATCCCTGAGATGCCTGCGCCGACGATCAGCACGTCGAAATGCTCCGTCCGGGCGGCGGCGGGCCTGCTGGCGAGGGTCGCGGTGTCGGGCATGGGAAGATTCTTTCTCGGCTGGTACGCTGTTTCCATAGTCTTGCGCGAACATGACCGCCGAAGCCAGCCCCCGATTGTCGCGATCCGGAACCCGCCAGAAGGCGGTCGCGGTCCTGATCCTGCTGCTCTCCGCCCTGCTGGGCCTGGCGCTCGTCGAGGGGCTGACCCGCCTCCTCCTGCCGGCGTTCGATCCCTCCGGGCAGTTCAACTTCACCTATCGCGTGGGCGACCTGGTCCTCGGCTTGCCCGGCACCGAGGCGCGGCAGGCGAAGAACACCGGTGACTTCGACGTCGTGGTCCGCATCAATCGGCACGGGCTGCGCGACGAGAACGACGTTGCGACGGCCACGGAGGCCGACATCGTCGTGGTGGGCGATTCGGTCGCCTGGGGCTGGGGCGTTCAGACGCGCGAGCGCTTCTCCGATCTCGTGCAGGCGAAGACCGGCCACCGCACCTTCAACGTGTCGGCCCCCACAGATATCGAGGGCTATGCCAGCCTGCTCGCCTATGCCCGTTCGCTCGGCGCGACGGTCGGCCAGGTGGTGGTCGCGGTCAGCATGGAGACGGACCTCCGCGACTATGGACCCAAGCCCGTTGCCGCAGGCTCCAGCGGCGGATTCGATCTCAAGGGCTGGCTGGCGCGGCACTCGGCGGCCTACCTCTTGCTGACGACGGTGGTTCATCAGACCGCGTGGCTGCGCGACGCGGCGGTACGGGCGGGCCTCGTCGTACCCAACCTCGACGGCATCGCCCGCCACGAGGACGACCCGGCCCTCGTCACGGCGGCGGCGGACCGGCTGCGAGCGCTCGCCGAGAAATACAGGCTGCTCGTGGTGCTGGTTCCCTCGCGGGCGCTCTGGGCCGGCGACAACCGAGCTGTCGAGGACAGGCTGCATCGAGCCCTCGTCTCGGCATTGCGCGGCCACGACATCGACGTCCTCGACCTGCGGCCTTTTTTCGAAGCCGGCGGCGCGCCACTCGACTACCATTTCGCCAACGACGGTCACTGGAGCCCGCGCGGCCACAGGCTCGCCGCCGAGGCCATCAGCCGGCATCTCGCACGCTAGAGGGAAGACGATGCACGACAAGGTCGACGTCCTGATCATCGGTTCCGGCGCCTCCGGGGCGGCGGCGGCCTGGAGCCTGGCGGATACGAAGATGCGGATCCTTTGCCTGGAACAGGGCGACTGGGTGAAGCCGACCGACTATCCGACCAACGGACGCGACTGGGAGGCGCGTCTGTTCAGCGATTTCGCCATCAATCCCAATCGGCGCAACCGCCCGACCGACTATCCGATCAACGACGCCAACTCGCCCATCAAGGTGGTGAACTTCAACGGCGTCGGCGGCAGCACGATCATGTACACGGCACACTATCCGCGCCTGCATCCTTCCGACTTCCGCGTGAAGACGCTGGACGGCATCGCCGACGACTGGCCGGTCGACTACGAGACACTGGAGCCGTTCTTCGCCGAGAACGACCGTATGACTGGCGTCTCCGGACTGGCCGGAGATCCCGCCTATCCGCCGCACGAACCGCCCATGCCGCCATTGCCGCTCGGTAAATCCGGTCAGCGTTTCGCGAGAGCGATGAACCAGCTCGGTTGGCACTGGTGGCCGTCCGACACCTCGATCGCAACGATCGACTACGAGGGTCGCGGTCGCTGCCTGAATCTCGGTCATTGTACGCCGGGCTGCGCCCAGGGCGCCAAGGCCAGCACCGACATCACCTACTGGCCGGCCGCTTTGCGTGCCGGTGTCGAGCTGCGCACGCACGCCAGGGTGCGCGAGATCACCGTCGGCCGGGACGGCATGGCGACAGGCGTGGTCTACTACGATCGGAATGGCGACGAGCAGTTTCAGGCGGCCGAGATGGTCATAGTAGCCTGCAATGGAGTCGGCACGCCTCGGCTGATGCTGAATTCGCAGTCCGGCAAGTTTCCCGACGGCATCGCCAACTCGAGCGGGTTGGTGGGCAAGAACCTGATGTTCCATCCCTATGCCTACACCTACGGCTATGTCGACGAGCCGGTGGACGGCAATCGTGGGCCGCCACTATGCCTGTGGAGCCACGAATTCTACGAAACCGATCCAGACCGCGATTTCGTGCGCGGCTACATCTTTCAGTTCGGACGTGGCACCGGATCGATCGTGGAGGCGATCAACAGCACAGCAGTCGGTCGCCTGCCCTGGGGCGATGACCATCACAAGGTCTATCGTGGCCTGCTCGACCGGCGAATCTATATCGCGGCAATCTGCGAGGACCTGCCGGAAGAGCACAACCGCGTGACGCTCGACCCTGTGCTGAAAGACAGCAACGGCATTCCGGCACCCAGGATCGACTATACGATCAGCGACAACAGCCGGCGCATGATGGCGCATGCCCAGGCACGCGCGACCGAAGTGCTGAAGGCGGCCGGCGCCCACACGATCGCCTACGACTCCGTGCCCAACAGCGGCTGGCATTTACTGGGAACGGCGCGAATGGGCCGAGATCCTGAGCGTTCGGTTGTCAACAAATGGGGGCGCAGCCACGACGTGAAAAACCTGTTCATAGTCGATGGCAGCATCTGGGTGACGAGCGGTGG
>CAYQAY010000086.1:13265-18389 GCA_964415585.1 uncultured Reyranella sp. | reverse complement strand
ACCGGCTGGAAGGCCTGCTGGGCGAGACCTCGACCAGCATCAACACGGCCGCCGCAGGCGGCAATGCGAGCCTGATGGCGATCGTCTAGCGGCGACAAAAGGACGGGCGCGCCTGAATTAATCTCCGTTGCGCCGGAAAGAGCGGCGGCGACAAACTGCGGCCCTTCGCAAAGCCCAGCAGGGGAAACGTCATGACCGTCAGCCAGGCCGACAAGGCTCGCAAGTTCCGCGCATTGCACGAGGCGCCCGGCGCCTTCGTCATCCCCAACCCGTGGGACGCCGGCTCGGCGCGCGTGCTGGCGGGGCTGGGTTTCGAGGCGCTGGCGACGTCGAGCGGCGCCAAGGCGGGCGTGTTGGGCAAGCGCGACGGCAAGGTGAGCCGCGAGGAGGCGCTGGCCAACGCCCGCCTGATCGTGAACGCGACCGACCTGCCGGTGGCGGCCGATCTCGAGAAGGGGTTCGGCGACGCGCCGTCGGATGCCGCCGAGACGATCCGCCAGGCCTCCGGCGTCGGCCTGGTCGGTGGCTCGATCGAGGACGCGACCGGCAACAAGGACAGGCCGCTCTATTCGATCGACGAGGCGGCGACCCGCATCAAGGCGGCGGCCGAGGCGGCGCGTTCGCTGCCGGTGCCGTTCATGCTGACGGCGCGCGCCGAGGGCTTCCTGCGCGGTGTTCCCGACTTGAACGATGTCATCAAGCGCCTGCAGGCCTACGAGGCGGCCGGCGCCGACGTTCTGTTCGCGCCGGGCCTGCCCGACCTCGCGGCGGTGAAGAAGGTCTGCGGCGCGCTCAAGAAGCCGTTCAACTTCATGGTCGGCATCAAGGGCAAGTCGTTCAGCAAGGCCGAGCTCGAGGCGGCGGGCGTCAAGCGCATCAGCCTTGCCACCTCGCTCTACCGCGCCGCGATGACGGGGCTGATCGACGCGGCCAGGGAAGTGAAGGAGAAAGGCACCTTCGGCTACCTCGACCGGTCGATTTCGACGCCGGACCTCAACGCGTTCATGAAGGAGTAACTGGCGCAGAAGGCGGCCTCATGTGGGTCGGATCTCGCCAGGAATGTCTTTCGTCCGGCAGTGCCCAACTCACTCCGGTTGATGTTCCGCCCGCGGATCGCGGGCCTCGTTCAAATGCGGCAGCAATCGTCGAGATCGCCTTGCTGAACGGGCGGACAGGGGACGCTGCCATAGGAACAGAACACGCAGCAATCGCCAAGCTTCGGCCTCAGCAGCGTCCGACACGATGGGCACTCATAGAAATACAGGCAGGCATCGGTCGGCATCGCCTCGATATGCGTGGCGTTGCAAGACGGACAGGTCAACACGGATCGAAGGACGATGCTCATATCGGCAGGTCGATCCAGGAGGTAAGCACCAACAAGCCGGTGGCCAGCAGCAGCGCCGCCTTGCTGCTCCGGTCGAATGCCGGGCGGGCGCAGACGGTGCCAGGATGGCAGGCGAGCCCGCGGCGTCGGCGCCACATGACAAACGCCGCCCCGAGCACGAGCACCACGGCGGCGTAGAAAAGCTCCCGCTGATAGGGTGCCGTCACCATACCGACGGTTACGAGCGAAGCCGCGCTGATCCCCAGCAGCGACAAAGCGAGGGGCAGGGCGCAACAGGCGGCGACGCCGAACGCAGCCAGGAATCCGCCGGCGGCGAAGACCGTCCCGGCGAGATCGCCACGCGTCCCGGTGTCGGCCGACGCAGCGGTTTTTTCTTGAGTGGTCATTTCCGGAGGTTGCACCCTGTAGTCGCTACAGACACAAGGCGAAGCTCTTCAAAGGAACGTGAACGCCATGGACAATCGGCCCTTCCGGATCGGCGCCCTTTCTCGCCAGACCGGCGTGAACGTCGAGACCATTCGCTATTACGAGCGCGAAGGCCTGCTCCCCAAGGCCCCCCGTACCAGAGCCGGCTACCGCGCCTACGGACCTTCCGATGCCTTGCGGTTGAGCTTCATTCGCCGCACGCGCGATCTCGGTTTCTCTCTGGACGAGGTGCGGCGTCTGCTGGGCCTTGCCGATCAGAAGTCGAGATCATGTCGGTCGGTTCATGCCGTCGCCGTCAAGCATCTGTCGGATATCCAGGCCAGGATCACCGACTTGAGGAAAATGGCGGCTATCCTCAAGGTCATGGTCGACGAATGCGCCGAGGGAACCATGCCGGATTGTCCGTTACTGGAAGGCCTGTCCGGCCACAAGGCGCGCCAGACCGCTTGGGACGAGGCCGAGCGAAGCCGGTCACCCCGCTGAGCAGACACGCGGCGCCGCTTCGCGCGGCCCCGCTTTTCGGGCTGCGCTGCGCAGCGGGCCGGTATCAGCTCTTGTCGACCGCGCCGCCGCTTTCGGCCCAGTCCTTGAAGGCGCCGAGATTGTGGACGTCCGCGAAGCCGAAATCCTTCAGCACCTTGCCCGAAAGGGCGGAGCGGCCGCCCGAGGCGCAGTAGACGATCACGGTCTTCGACTTGTCGAAGGCCTTGTCGTGGTAGGGCGAGTCGGGGTCGGCGCGGAACTCCAGCATGCCGCGCGAGACGTTGACGGCGCCGGCGACCTTGCCGGTGTTGGCGACCTCCGCCGAATCGCGCACGTCGACGACCAGCGTGTTGCCCCGGGCGATCAGGTCCCTGGCCTGGGCGGGGGTGATCTTCGGCACGGCGGCATTGGCCGCTTCCATCAGTTCCTTGACGTTCCTTGCCATGCGTTTCTCCTGTGGTGGCTGGCGAATACGTAGGGACGGGGGCGGCCGGTGGGAATGGCCGGTCCTCCGGAGATTTTGGCCGATCGTCCGGCGCGGTCTGGGGTAAGCTGGTGGCAACGACAGAACCACCGAGGAACCGCCATGGCATCGTTCTCCCGTCGCCGCGTCGTCGCGGCCTCCGTTGCGTTTTTCGCGGCACCATCCATCGCACGTTCGCAGGCGTGGCCCGCGAAGCAGATACGCATGATCGCGCCCTATCCGCCGGGCGGCGGCGTCGACACGGTGACCCGCGCCTTCTCGGAGAAGGTGTCGCCCAGAATCGGCCAGGCGATCGTGGTCGACAACCAGCCGGGCGCCGGCGCGACGATCGGCGCCGCCGCCCTCGCGCGCGCGCCGAACGACGGCCACACGCTGATGGTCGGCAGCCTGGTCGACTACTCGATCGCCCCCTACTTCCACCAGAACCTCTCCTTCGACATGGCGAAGGACTTCGTGCCGATCCTCGAGATCGCAAACGGCACGATCGGCGTGCTGGTGACGCCCAGCCTGCCGGTGAAGAATGTGGCCGAGCTGGTGGCGCTCGCGAAGAAGGAACCGGGCAAGCTCTCCTACGCCTCGTCGGGCTTCGGCGGGCTGATCCATCTCAACTACGAGATGCTGAAGCAGATGACGGGCGCGGAGATGACGCACGTTCCCTACAAGGGCACGTCGTTCTTCCAGGGCGACCTCTACGAGAACAGGGTGCAGGTCTCGATCGACAACGTGCTGGCGCATCTGCCGCACATCGCCTCGGGCAAGGTGCGCTGCCTCGCCGTCACCTCGGCGACGCGCTCGCCGCTGCTGCCCGACGTGCCGACCATGGCCGAGGCGGGCGTGCCGGGCTTCGAGTCGGCCACCAACTACACGCTGTTCGCGCCGAAGGGCATCGCGCCGGAGATCGTGGCCAGGCTCAACGCCGCGGGCAACGAGTCGGTGAAGGACGCCGACTTCCGCGAGCGCATGCTGAAGCTCGGCATCGTGCCGGTCGGCAGCACGCAGGCCGAGGTGCAGGCCAAGATGGCGTCCGAGATGAAGCGCTGGGGCGACGTCATCCAGAAGGGCAACATCAAGCCGAGCTGAACGCAGTGTTTGGAGACAAGCCTCACCCTGAGGAGCGGGCCGTAGGGCCGCGTCTCGAAGGGTGGGAACGAGCACCGTGCCCGTTGCCCATGCTTCGAAACGCCTCGCTCCGCGAGGCTCCTCAGCATGAGGCGATGGGTTAGCCGAGCCGGATGAGCGTAAGCGTGTTCCACGGTTGGCGGGTCGTCGCGGCCTGCTTCGTCGTCGCGGCCGTCGGATGGTCGCTGGGGCTGTTCGGGTCGAGCGTCTACCTGCAGGCGGTGACGGCCGCGCACGGCTGGTCGATCGCCGAGGTCGCGTCGGCGATCACCGTGTTCTTCCTGGTGAGCGCCTCGGTGCAGCGCATCGTCGGCCGGTCCATCGACCGGCACGGTCCGCGGCCGGTGCTGCTGGTCGGGACCGCCTGCATGGCGACGGGCGTCGCCCTGATCGGGCAGGTGACGACGCCGTGGCAGCTCTATCCCTGCTTCGTGCTGGTGGGCATCGGCTGGTCGACCCTGTCGACGACCGGCATCACCACGACGGTGGCGCCGTGGTTCGAGCGCCACCAAGGCCGCTCGATGACGCTGGCCATCATGGGCGCGAGCGTCGGCGCCATCGTCGGCGTGCCGCTGCTGCTGCTCTCGGTGGCGACGCTCGGGCTGGGTGGCGGGTTGATGGCGGCGGGCATCGTCGCGGCCGTCATTCTCACGCCGCTGGTGATCGTCGTGCTGCGCCATCGCGGGCCGGCCGACATCGGCCAGCAGCGCGACGGCGGGCCGGTCACGGCGGGCGAGGCGCCGGCACCGCTCGCGCCGCCGATCGCCACGGTCGCCAACAGCCGCCGCCTGCTGTGGAGCACGGCGATCGCCTTTGCGCTCGGCCTCACCATCCAGATCGGCTTCATCACCCACCATGTCGCGGTCGCGGAGCCTCTCCTGGGCACGGCAGGAGCAGGACTGCTGGTGAGCGCGACCGGCGTCACGGCCTTCGTCGGCCGGCTGATCCTGGCGCGCATCGTCGACGACGTGCGGGTGCGCCGGCTCGCCTGCTGGGTGATGATCGCGCAGGCCGCGGCGCTGGTCGCGATCTCGCTGTGGCCCACCGTGCCGGTGCTGGTCGCCGCGAGCCTGGTCTACGGCTACGGCATCGGCCACGTGACGACGTTGGGGCCGATCGTGGTGCGCCGCGAGTTCGGTGCGGCGGCCTTCGGCGCGACCTACGGCACGGCCGCCTCGGTGATTCAGCTCACCTCGGCCTTCGGCCCCGCCCTGTTCGGCTTCCTGCGCGACGGGTTCGGCGGCTACGGGCCGGGCTTCCTGATCGC
>CAYQAY010000086.1:0-13165 GCA_964415585.1 uncultured Reyranella sp. | reverse complement strand
TGTTCGGCTTCCTGCGCGACGGGTTCGGCGGCTACGGGCCGGGCTTCCTGATCGCGGCGGCGATCACCATGGTGGGCTGCGCCGCGCTGTACCTGGGCGGCCGCGAGCCTCGTTAGGAACGCGAGTTGCCAGCCCTCGCGCTTTCCGCGAAGAAGTCGCCATGGACACGATTGCCGCCCTCTCGCCCTCGGACCGCACGGTGTCTGAACATTTCGACGTGCTCATCGTGGGGGCAGGCCTTTCGGGCATCGGCGCGGCCTGGCACCTGCAGAAGAACTGCCCGGGCAAGAGCTACGCCATCGTCGAGGCCCGGAACGCGAGCGGCGGGACGTGGGATCTCTTCCGCTATCCCGGCGTGCGCTCCGATTCCGACATGTACACGCTGGGCTACCGCTTCCGGCCGTGGAAGGACGCCAAGGCGATCGCCGACGGTCCGTCGATCCTGAGCTACATCCGCGAGGTCGCAAGCGACCACGGCATCGACCGCAAGGTCCGCTACGGCCACAAGGTGGTCGGTGCCTCGTGGTCGACGCCGGACGCCAGGTGGACGGTCGAGATCGACCGCGGCGGCGAGCGCGTCTTCCTCTCCTGCGGCTTCCTCTGGATGTGCAGCGGCTACTATCGCTACGAGAAGGGCTACGTGCCGGAGTTCGCCGGCATCGACGGCTACAAGGGCCGCATCGTCCATCCGCAGCACTGGCCCGAGGATCTCGACTACGCCGGCAAGAAGGTCGTGGTGATCGGCTCGGGCGCCACGGCCGTCACTGTCGTGCCGTCGATGGCCGAGACCGCCGCGCACGTCACCATGCTGCAGCGCTCGCCGACCTACGTGGTGGCGCGGCCGGCGCAGGACCCGATCGCCAACAAGCTCAAGGCGCGCCTGCCGCTCGGCCTCGCCTACATGCTGACGCGCTGGAAGAACGTGCTGCTCGGCATGTATTTCTACCAGATGTGCAAGCGCAAGCCGGAGAAGGTGAAGGGCCTGATCCTGGGCGGCGTGCGCCAGATGCTGGGTCCGGACTACGACGTCGATACCCACTTCACCCCGCGCTACAACCCGTGGGACCAGCGGCTCTGCCTGGTGCCCGACGCCGACCTCTTCCGCGCGATCCGCAAGAAGAAGGTCACGGTCGTCACCGACCATATCGAGACCTTCACCGACACGGGCATCCGGCTGAAGTCGGGCGCCGAACTCGAGGCCGACATCGTGGTCATGGCGACCGGGCTGGTGCTGCAGCCATTGGGCGGCGCCAAGCTCGTGGTCGACGGCAAGCCGGTCGAGCCGCCCAAGACCATGATCTACAAGGGCATGATGTATTCCGACGTGCCCAACCTCGCGTCGGTGTTCGGCTACACCAACGCCTCGTGGACGCTGAAGGCCGACCTGGTCTGCGAATATGTCTGCCGGCTGCTGAACCACATGGACCGCAAGGGCTACCGGCAGGCGACGCCGCGCAACGACGATCCGACGCTCACCGAGGAGCCGTGGGTCAGCTTCTCCTCCGGCTACATCCAGCGCGCACTGGCCCATCAGCCCAAGCAGGGCAGCAAGCGGCCGTGGAAGCTCTACCAGAACTACGCGCTCGACCTGCTCAGCCTGCGCCACGGCTCGGTCAGGGACCGGGCCATGAGGTTCACGAAGTAGTCAGGCCAGGATCTTCGTGCGTCCGGGATCGACGGCGGCGCCGTCGATGCGCCGCGCGGCGTGGCGGCGGGTGAAGGCCTCGACCTCGTAGTCGGCGTGGCCGGCTTCGTCGGCCGGCACATAGCCGAAGGCGATCGCCTTGCCGATCGTGTGGCCCCAGCCTGCGCTCGACGTGACGCCCAGCACCTTGCCGTCGCGGCGGATCGCCTCGCCGCCGTAGAGCTGGACCTCGGCGTCGACCAGCAGGGTGATCAGCCGGCGCCTCGGGCCCGCGGCGCGCGCCTTCTCGAGCGCGGCGCGGCCGATGAAGTCGGCCTTCTTCTTCAGCGCCACCGCGAAGCCGAGGCCCGCCTCGTAGGGCGTGTAGTCCGGCGTGATGTCGGCACCCCAGTAGAGATAGCGCTTCTCCAGCCGCAGCGAGTCGATGGCGCGATAGCCCGCGTCGGCGAGGCCGAGCTCCCGGCCGGCCGCCCACAGGAGCTCGTAGACGTGCGCAGCATATTCCGACGGCAGATGCAGCTCCCAGCCCAGCTCGCCGAGGTAGGTGACGCGCAGCGCCAGGACGGGCGCGTAGCCGATGCGCAGCTCGCGCGCTGTCATGTAGGGGAAGCCGGCGTTGGAGACGTCGCCGTCCGCCACCTTCTCCAGGATCTCGCGGGCGCGCGGGCCGGCGAGGTTGAGCGTGGCGCGGGCCGAGGTCAGGTCCTGGACGGTGACCGAGCCGTCGGCCGGCAGGTGCCGCCGAATCCAGCCCATGTCGCGCACGCCGAAGGCCGAGCCGGTGACCATGTAGAAGCGGTTCTCGTCGAGGCGCGCGAAGGTGAGGTCGGCCTCGATGCCGCCGCGCTCGTTGCAGAGCTGGGTGTAGACCAGCGCGCCGGCCGGCCTGTCGAGATCGTTGGCCGCGAGACGCTGCAGGGCCGCGAAGGCGCCGGGCCCGGCGATCTCGAACTTGGAGAAGGAGCTCTGGTCGATCAGCACGGCGCGCTCGCGCGCGGCGCGGCACTCCTGGCCGACCGGACCGAACCAGTTGGGCCGGCTTTCGAAGGACGGCCGGTCGACAGGCTCGCTGCCGGCCGGCGCGAACCAGTTGGGCCGCTCCCAGCCGAAGCGCGAGCCGAAGACGGCGTTCTTCGCCTGCAGCAGCGGGTAGAGCGGCGAGCGTCGGCCGCCGCGCGCGCTCTGCAGCTCCTCGATCGGGTAGTGGATCTGGTAGTAGCGCCAGTAGCTGTCGACCGATCGCTCGGCGAGGTACTTCGCGCTCATGTGGTGGCTGCCGAAGCGGCGCACGTCGAAGGCCCAGAGGTCGAGGCCGGGCTCGCCCTCGACGATCCATTCGGCCATCGCCTTGCCGGCGCCGCCGGAGGCCGCGATGCCCGAGGTGAAGCCGCAGGCGACGTAGAAATTGTCGCGCTCGGGGGCGAGACCCATGATCGGCTCGCCGTCGGGCGAGATCGGGATCGGGCCGTTGATCACGGTGCGGATGCCGAGCTCGTTCAGCACCGGGATGCGCTCGGCCGCCGGCAGCAGGAAGGCCTCGAGCCGCTCCTGGTTGGCCTGGAACAGCTCGCGGCCGAAGCCGAACGGCACGCCTGCGGCGCCGAAGGTCGGCGTGCCCCGTTCCCAGCCGCCGATCGCCAGCGCGCCGGGCTCGGGCTTCAGATAGAAGATGTTGTCGGGATCGCGCAGCGTCGGCAGGCCGGGCGGAACCTTGTCGCTCTTCTCGGTGATCAGATACTGGTGCTCGACCGCACCGGCCGGCACCTGGACGCCCGCCATCCGCGCCACGTCGCGCGCCCAGATGCCCGCGGCGTTGACCACGATCTCGCACTCGATCGCGCCCTGGTCGGTCAGCACCCGGGTGATGCGCCGGCCGCTGCTCTCGAAGCCCCGGACCAGCACGCCCTCGACGATGCGCACGCCCTTGGCGCGCGCGCCCTTGGCGTAGGCCATGGTGAGGCTCGAGGGCTCGACCGAGCCGTCGTTGGGCACGAACACCGCGCCGACCACGCCCTGCGTCGTGATCAGGGGAAACCTGTCGAGCGCCTCCTTCGGCGAGAGCGTGTGCAGCTCGAAGTCGAAGCTGCGCGCCGTGGTCGCCATGCGCTTCAGCTCGCTCCAGCGCTCCTCGGAGGAGGCGAGGCGCAGGCTGCCGACCGGCTTCCACTCGGTGGCCTGGCCGGTCTCGGCCTCGAGCCTGCCGTAGAGCTGGGCGCTGTACTGCATCAGTCGCGTCAGGTTGCGCTTGCTGCGGAGCTGGCCGACCAGACCGGCGGCATGCCAGGTCGAGCCGTGCGTCAGCCCGCTCTTCTCGAGGACGACGACGTCGCGCTGGCCGAGGCCGGCGAGGTGATAGGCGATGGAGCAGCCCACCGCACCGCCGCCGACCACGACGATGCGGGCCCGGTTCGGCAGGGTCACGCGCGCATTTCCCCGAGGTACCAGTCGAGGAACAGCGCCACGTTGCGTTCGCGCACCAGCGAGAAGAGACCGGGCGTGTAGGCCCGCGAGCTGACGCCGGCCTGCTGGTCCCCGCAGATGCGCCAGTCCTGGCGGTTGGTGAGGTCCCAGATCGGCAGCAGGCGCTCCAGCGTGTAGTCGCGGCCTTCGACCGCCTCGGCGTCGACCAGCCAGTAGCCGCGCACATGCGTCTCGTGCGCCGAGATCGGCGTCAACCGCGCGGCGGCGGCGTAGTCGCAATTGGTGTGCTGCCAGAAATTGGGGAACACCGTGGTGCGCAGGGTGCCCGAATCCCACTCCTTTATGTCGCCCATCAGCCTGTTGCACAGCGGCTTGCCGTCCATGCTCTGGGTGACGAAGCCTTCCATCACCGGCGTGCGGTGGCACCGCCACGACATGCCGGTCATCGTCGACATGACGTCGCCCTCGTCGAGGCCGAGCGCGCGAAAGCGGGCGTTGGCGCGCGCCACGATGGCGTCCATCGCCGGCTGCTGCGAGGGGTCGAGCATCGCCAGGTCGCGCTGCACGTCGTAGGCCGCGGTGTTGTACTCCTTGTGGTTGGGCGGGCAGTGGTAGCACTCGCGGTTGTTCTCGAAGACGATCTTCCAGTTCGCCTTCACCACGTAGTCGATCTGGTGCGCGATCTTCGCGCGATGGATCGCGTGCGGCTTCATCTTCCGGCGGATGGTGGCGAGCGCCTCGGAGAAGTCCGGCGGCTCCTCCGCGAGCGAGACGAAGAGCAGGCCCGCCGCATCGACCAGCGCCACGGGCCTGAGGCCGAGCTCGCTGCGGTCGACGCCGAACTCGCGGCGCGTGTCGAGCACCAGCGCGCCGTCCAGTTCGTAGGTCCAGCGGTGATAGGGGCAGACCAGCCGGTGGCCGCTGCCGTGTTCGGCGGTGCAGATGCGCGAGCCGCGGTGGCGGCAGACATTGTGAAAGGCCCGGATTTCGCCGTCGTGCCCCCGCACGACGACGATCGACTCAGCCCCGATCTGCCAGGTGAAGAAATCGCCCGGCCTGGCGACCTGGAAGGCGTAGCCGGCGAAGACCCAATGCCGGTGAAAAATCCGTGCCAGATCGGCCTCGAACACCGGTGTCTCGGCATAGAAATCGCGCGCCAACGGGCCCCCGGGCCGATGTTCTGCGACCAGCCGGGCGATCTCCGGCGAAAGCGGGGTGCGGGCCTTGAGCGGCGTGCCGTCCATTCCTGTCTCCTCGGTGGGGCGAGCCTACCACGCGACGCTTGCCCGGCCGAAGGCCCGTGTTAAGGTTTTGTTGCTCGCTGCAATGAAAACTTCACGTGGGGCATGTAGCGGAGACGATCGAACGCGATCGAACAAGGGGGCTTAACGATGACGACGATTTCGACCATGCGGCGCGCCGCGATTGCGGGCGCTGCGGCCCTGGCCGTGCTCGGCACCGCCGGTGCGGCGATGGCGCAGAAGACCAAGCTCACGGTCTACACCGCGATCGAGAACGAGCAGCTCGAGCCGTTCAAGAAGGCCTTCGAGGCCGACAATCCGACGATCGAGATCGCCTGGGTGCGCGATTCGACCGGCGTCATGACGGCCAAGCTGATCGCCGAGAAGGACAATCCCCGCGCCGACGTGGTGTGGGGCCTGGCGGCCTCGAGCCTCGGCCTGATGGCCAGCATGGGCATGATCGAGCCTTATACGCCGGCCGGCGCGGCCGCGCTGAAGCCGATCTTCAAGAGCGGCAAGAGCCCGGAGAACTGGGTCGGCATGGATGCCTTCCTCGCCGTGGTCTGCTTCAACACCGCCGAGGGCGCGAAGGGCAACAAGCCCAAGCCCACGAGCTGGGCCGATCTCACCAAGCCCGACTACAAGGACTCGATCGTCATGCCGAACCCGGCGTCGTCCGGCACCGGCTACCTGACGGTCGCCGGCTGGCTCACCATCATGGGCGAGGAAGCGGGCTGGAAGTTCATGGACGCACTGCACCAGAACGTGGCGCAGTACCTGCATTCGGGTTCCGCCCCGTGCGTTCAGGCCGCCAAGGGCGAGCGCCTGATCGGCATCGGCTTCGACATGCGTGGCGCCTCCGAAAAGACCAAGGGCGCTCCGATCGACCTGATCGTGCCCAAGGAGGGCCTCGGTTGGGAGATGGAAGCCACGGCCATCATGAAGGGCACCAAGAACCTCGACGCCGCCAAGAAACTCGCCGACTGGGCCGCAAGCAAGAAGGCCAACGAGCTCTACGGCAAGTACTACGCCATCGTCGCCCATCCCGACGTCAAGTCGATGCCGCCCAACTACCCGGCCGACGGCGAACGGCTGATGGCCAAGATGGACGTCGACTGGATGGCCAAGAATCGCGAGCGCATCCTGGCGGAGTGGACCAAGCGCTACGACGGCAAGTCGGCGCCCAAGGCGAAATGATCCGCGTCGCGTGACGAGCTACCTCGAGGTCCGCGACCTTTCCAAGCGGTTCGGCGACTTCACGGCCCTCGGCAATATCTCGCTCGATATTGCCGAGGGCGAGTTCGTCTGCTTCCTGGGGCCCTCGGGCTGCGGCAAGACCACCCTGCTGCGCGCCATCGCCGGCCTCGATCCCCAGTCCTCCGGCACGATCCGCCAGAAAGGCCGCGACGTGTCGGCGCTGCCGCCGGCGCAGCGCGACTTCGGCATCGTCTTCCAGTCCTACGCGCTGTTTCCCAACCTGACGGTGGCCGACAACGTGGGCTACGGCCTCGTGAGCCGGCGTCAGGCCCGGACGGCGATCGCGGCCCGCGTCGCCGAGCTGCTGGCGCTGGTCGGCCTTCCCGATTCCGGTTCGAAGTATCCCGCACAGCTTTCGGGCGGCCAGCAGCAGCGCGTAGCGCTGGCCCGCGCGCTTGCGACCTCGCCCGGCCTGCTGCTGCTCGACGAACCGCTGTCGGCGCTCGACGCCCGCGTGCGCCTGAGGCTGCGCCACGAAATCAAGGCGCTGCAGCGCCGGCTCGGCGTCACGACGATCATGGTGACGCACGACCAGGAGGAGGCGCTCACCATGGCCGACCGCATCGTGGTGATGAATCACGGTGCCATCGAGCAGGTCGGCACGCCGCAGGAGATCTACCGCCAGCCGGCGACGGCCTTCGTCGCCGACTTCGTGGGATCGATGAATTTCCTCGCGGGAACGCTCGAGGCGCCGGACCGCGTCAGGATCGACGGCCTGGCGGTCGCCTGCCCGCCGCAGGATGGCCTCGCTGTCGGCACGGCCGTGCGTCTGTCGATCCGGCCGGAGGATGTCCGGGTCCGCGACCTGCGCGCCGACGCCGCCAACCGCATCGCCGTCGAGGTGACCGAACTCGACTTCGTCGGCGCCTTCTGCCGGGCCACCCTGGCGATGCGGGCGGCAACGGCGGTGACGCTGACCGCCGATTTCTCCAGCAACCTGATCCGCGATCTCGGCGTGACGGCCGGCAGCCGGCTCGACATTGCGCTGCGGCCCGACCGTCTGCGGGTGTTCGCGGCGTGAGTCTCGCCGCGCCCGCACGCCGGCCCGTGCTGCGGATCGGTCTGTCGCGCGACGATCTGCTGATGCGTGCCGGGCTGGTCGCGCTGGCCGGCATCTTGCTGCTGATCGTCGGCCTGCCGCTGTGGGCGTTGCTGGCCAAGGGGTTCCAGGACCGCGACGGCCAGTTCGTCGGGCTGGCCAACTACGTCTCGTACTTCTCCACGCCGGCGCTGTTCAACTCGGCGCTGAACAGCTTCCACGTCGCGGCGGTGTGCACGGCGATCGTGGTGCCGCTCGCCTTCCTCTATGCCTATGCGCTCACGCGCACCTGCCTGCCGGCCAAGTGGCTGTTCCAGGGCATTTCGCTGATCCCCATCTTCGCGCCCTCGCTGCTGCCCGGGCTGGCGCTGATCTACCTGTTCGGCAACCAGGGATTCTTCAAGGTGCTGCTGGGCGGCGGCTCGATCTACGGCTTCGACGGCATCGTGATCGCCCAGGTCTTCTACTGCTTCCCGCACGCCACGTTGATCCTGGTGACGGCGCTCGCCACCGCCGACGCGCGGCTCTACGAGGCGGCCGACGCGCTGGGCGCCTCCAAGCCGCGAATCTTCCTCACCGTCACGCTGCCCGGCGCCAAGTACGGCCTGATCAGCGCCGCCCTGGTGGTGTTCACCCTGGTCATCACCGACTTCGGCATCGCCAAGGTGATCGGCGGCAACTTCAACGTGCTCGCCACCGACGTCTACAAGCAGGTGATCGGCCAGCAGAACTTCTCCATGGGCGCCGTGGTCGGCATGGTCCTGCTGGCGCCGGCCGCGCTCGCCTTCGTCGTCGACCGGGTGGTGCAGCGCAAGCAGGTGGCGCTGCTGACGGCGCGGGCCGTGCCGCTGGTGCCGCGGCCGAAGGCCGGTCGCGACCTGTTCTTCACGCTGTTCTGTGCTGCCGTGTCGACCGGCATCCTTGCCATCCTCGGCATGGCGATCTGGGGGTCGCTGATAAAGTACTGGCCGTACAATCTCAGCCTCACCTGGTCGAACTACAACTTCGCCAACTTCGACGCCAACGGCTGGGACTCCTACTTCAATTCGCTCGAGATGGCGGCGGGTGCGGCGATCTTCGGAACGGCGCTGATGTTCACCGGCGCCTGGCTGAACGAGAAGACCAAGGGCTTCGGCGCGATCCGCGGCGCCGTCCAGCTGCTGGCCTTCCTGCCGATGGCGGTGCCGGGGCTTGTGCTCGGGCTGGGCTACATCTTCTTCTTCAACGCCCCCGGCAATCCGCTCAACTTCCTCTACGCCACCATGGCGATCCTGGTGATCAATACGGTGGCGCATTTCTACACCGTGGGCCATCTCACCGCGACGACGGCGCTGAAGCAGATCGATCCCGAGTTCGAGTCGGTCTCGGCCTCGCTCAAGGTGCCGATCTGGAAGACCTTCGGCCGCGTCACGGTGCCGATCTGCCTGCCGGCGATCCTCGACATCGCGATCTACCTGTTCGTGAACGCCATGACGACGGTGTCGTCGGTGATCTTCCTCTACGCGCCCGACACCAAGCTCGCGTCGGTGGCGGCGGTCAACATCGAGGAGGCCGGCACCACGGCGGCCGCGGCGGCGCTCTGCGTCGTGATCGTGATCACCTCGGCGGCCGTGAAGGCGTTGCACCTCCTCGCCGACCGCTTCCTGCTGGGGCGCCTGCAGGCCTGGCGCCGCCGGTGAACCGGCGGGAGGGCGGGGGAGCCGTGGAGCGGCCTCACGATCCCGCCGATCCGCGGCACGACGACGCCCGGCTCGAGGCCATGCCGCTCTACACCCATCTCGACCGCATCGAGCGGGGACTGGCTAGCCTGGGCATCGGCCCCGGCGGTCCGATCCGCCCGGAGCAGCTTTTCGCCCTCGACCAGTGGCACTATCACGGCACCGAGGCGATCGCGGCGGCGGCGCGCAAGCTCGGCCTGGGGCCCGGCAGCCACGTGCTCGACGTCGGGTCGGGCGTCGGTGGGCCGGCGCGCTTTCTTGCCCACACCACCGGCTGTCGCGTGACCGCGATCGAGCTGCAGGAGCCGCTGCACGAGATCGCCCTCGATCTGACGCGACGCTCTGGCCTCGCCGGCCGCGTCACGCACCTCTGCGGGGATGCACTCACGCTCACGCTGCCCTCCGGGGCGTACGATTCCATGGTGAGCTGGCTCGCCATCCTCCACATCCCGGACCGTCCGCGCCTGCTGGCCCGCCTCGCCGACGCGCTGCGATCGGGCGGCGGCTGCTACATCGAGGATCTCTGCCGCCGGGCGCCGTTCGCGTCCTGCGACCTGGCCGACCTGCACCGCGTCGTCTGCGGCGTCACGGTGACGTCGCCGGAGGACTATGTCCGGGACCTGCACGGTGCCGGCTTCGCCGACGTCGTCGCCACCGACCTGACCGGCGATTGGGCCCCCTATGCGGCCGGGCGTCTCGCAGCCTGGCGGCAGGACCGCGCGGCCTATGCGCGGATTCATGGCGAAGGCGCCTATGCAGCGCAGGAAACCTTTTATGCCGTGATCGCCCGCCTCTACGACGGCGGCAGTCTCGGCGGCCTTCGCCTCGTCGGGCGAAAGCCATGACGGAGGCGGACGTCGTCATCGTGGGCGGCGGCGTGATGGGATCGTCCATCGCCTATCACCTCCGCAGCGATCCCGACTTCACCGGCCGGGTCGTCGTGGTCGAGCGCGACCCGTCCTACGCGCGGGCCTCCTCGGCGCTGTCGGCCAGCTCGATCCGCCAGCAGTTCTCGACGCCGCTCAACATCCATCTCTCGCGCTACGGTATCGGCTTCCTGCGCCGTGCCCCCGAACTGCTGGGCGTCGATCTGGGATTGACGGAGCCGGGCTATCTGTTCCTTGCATCGACGGCGGGGGAGCCGGTGCTGCGCGCCAACCATGCCATTCAACGCGGCGAGGGGTGCGCGGTCGAACTGCTCGATCCGGCCGCGCTCGCCGCCCACTTTCCCTGGATCTCGACCAACGGCATCACGCTCGCTTCACATGGCACCGCCAACGAAGGCTGGTTCGACGGTCCGGCGCTGATGCAGGCTTTCAGGCGCAAAGCGCGCGAACTCGGCGCCGACTACATCGCCGACGAGGTGGTGGAACTGGCCCCCAATGCCGTCGCCTTGCGCTCGGGCCGCCGGATCGAGGCCGGATCCGTCGTGCTGGCGGCGGGCCCGTGGTCGGGACAACTGGCGGCGACGGCGGGGATCGCGCTGCCGGTCGAGCCGCGGCGGCGTTCGGTGTTCGTGGTCGACGTCAGAAGTCCGCCGGGCCTCACGCCGCTCACCATCGATCCGTCGGGGGTCTGGTTCCGGCCCGAGGGGCGCTTCTATCTTGCCGGGACCACGCCGGCGGCGGGCAACGACCCCGCCGGCGCTCCGCTCGAAGTCCAGCACCAGGAATGGGACGACATGGTCTGGCCGGCGCTGGCGGCGCGCGTGCCGGCCTTCGAGGCGGCCAAAGTGTTGAATTCCTGGGCGGGATACTACGAGTACAATACCTTCGACCAGAATGGCATCGTCGGCCGTCATCCGCAGCGCGAGAACCTGATCTTCGCCACCGGCTTCTCGGGCCACGGCATCCAGCAATCGCCCGCGGTCGGCCGCGCCGTCGCCGAGCTGATCGTGTATGGCAGCTATCGAACGCTCGATCTCGGTCCTTTCGGTTACGAACGCATATCGGCCGGTCGGCCTATCCGCGAGCTGAACGTCGTGTGATACTCTTCCCCTCACCCGAGGGAGAGTGACGTGCCCGATCAGGCGTTGGCCAATTCGGATTTGCAATCCGCGCTCGCCGAGGCGAAGCAGGCCTATGTCGACCGCAATCCCAGGAGCTTCAGCCGCCACCAGGAAGCCTGCGTCGCGATGCCGGGCGGCAACACCCGCACCACGCTGCACAACGCGCCGTTTCCGCTCACTGTCGTGCGCGGCGAGGGCTGCCGCCTGTGGGACGCCGACGGCCACGAGTACATCGACGTGCTGGGCGAATATACCGCGGGCATCTATGGTCACTCCCATCCGGTGATTCGCGCCGCCATCGACCGCGCGCTGAACCACGGCTGGAACTTCGGCGGGCGCAACGAGAACGAGGCCAAGCTCGCCAGGATGATCGCGGACCGCATGCCGTCGATCGACCTGGTGCGTTTCACCAACTCCGGCACCGAAGGCAACGTGATGGCGCTGGCCGGCGCGCGCGTCTTCGCGCAGCGCACCGGCCGTACCAACGCGACCAAGGTCATGGTGTTCCACGGCGGCTATCACGGCGGTGTGCTCTATTTCGTGAGCGGCGGCAGCCCGGTGAACATGCCCTACGAGTACGTGGTGGCGCCCTACAACGACATCGAGGGCACCAAGGCGCTGCTGGCCAGGCACGGCGAGGAGCTGTTCGCGGTCCTGCTCGAGCCGATGCAGGGCAGCCATGGCTGCCTGCCGGGCGATGTCGATTTCCTCAAGGCGGTGCGCGAGGAGACCACGGCCCGCGGCATCACCATGATCTTCGACGAGGTCATGACCTCGCGCCTCTCGCCGGGCGGCCTGCAGGCCAAGCACGGCGTGATCCCCGACATGACGACGCTCGGCAAGTATATCGGCGGCGGCATGTCGTTCGGCGCCTTCGGCGGCAAACGCGAGATCATGGAGCTGTTCGACCCGACCAGGGCCGACGCGCTGCCACACGCCGGCACCTTCAACAACAACGCGCTCACCATGGCGGCAGGTGTCGCGGGCTACGGCGAGGTCTACACGCCGGAAGCGGCCAAGGCGTTGAACGAGCGCGGCGACAGGATCCGCGAGCGGCTGAACGCCGTCTGTCGGAAGGCGGGTGTGGCGTTCCAGTTCTCCGGCATCGGCTCGATGATGACGGCGCATGCCACGTCGCGGCCGATCCGTACGGCGGCCGACATCGCGTCGTCCAACCAGGACGCCAAGGAGCTGTTCTTCTTCGACATGAGCGCCGCCGGTATCTGGATCGCGCGCCGCGGCTTCATCGCGCTGAACGTCATGATCGGCGACGCCGAAGCGGATCGCTTCGTGGCGGCTGTCGAGGAGTTCGTCACGGCGCGCCGGGCTCTCCTCAAAGCATGACCGATTTTCCGCAGCCGGTCGCCGGCACGGTGGTGCCGCGCTTCGGCGACGTCGCCACCTTCATGCGGCTGCCCCTGTTCCGCGATCCCGCGGACGTCGAGATCGGCATGATCGGCGTGCCGTGGGACGGCGGCACGACCAACCGGCCCGGTGCGCGCCACGGCCCGCGCCAGATGCGCGACCTCTCGACCATGATGC
This sequence comes from uncultured Reyranella sp., assembly GCA_964415585.1. Classification (GTDB taxonomy): domain Bacteria; phylum Pseudomonadota; class Alphaproteobacteria; order Reyranellales; family Reyranellaceae; genus Reyranella. The sequence continues at coordinate 294 of CAYQAY010000086.1, read as the reverse complement.
GCCGCATCCACCATGTGACGGGCGTGGCGCCCTACGAGCTGGCGCGTTGCGGCGACCTGGGCGACGCGCCGGTCAATCCCGCGAGCGTGGACGACTCGCTGGAGCGCATCGAGAAGCACTACGCCAGGCTCCACGCTGCCGGGACGGTGCCGCTGTCGGCCGGCGGCGACCACCTGATCACGCTGCCGATCATGCGCGGCATCCGGAAGGGCGGGTATGGCATAGAAGGGGCGCCCCTCGGCATGGTGCATTTCGACGCCCACAGCGACACCTGGGATACCTATTTCGGCGGCT
>CAYQAY010000085.1:0-19010 GCA_964415585.1 uncultured Reyranella sp. | reverse complement strand
TCCCATGAATCACACATTCACCGCCGTGGGAATCCTGAATGTAGATTGGCCCTAGCCTCCGTAGGTGCGAGCCTCGACCAGGTCGGCGCGTTCACGCTGTACGTCAGGCAGAGCCACATGAAGGAGGGCAAGACGATCGCCGACGCGCTGAAGGCAACATTCGGCGACAGGCTGCCCTGTTCCACCTGGATCGGGGTGACAGGGCTCGCCCGCGATGAGTTCCTCGTCGAGGTCGAGCCGTCCGTCGTCTTCCTGCCACCGGCATAGGGAAAGAGCGCCGCGGTTTCCCGTGACGCTCCTTCGGAAACGGTAGGCTGCTACCTACCTAATGGGTGAGGGCGGGCTGGCCGGCCTGCACGGGGATCGCGCGGGGCTTCTTCTCCTCCGGGATCTCGCGCTGCAGTTCGATCGTCAGCAGGCCGTTGGCGAGCTTCGCACCCGTGACCTTCACATGGTCGGCGAGCTGGAAGCGGCGCTCGAAGTTGCGGCCCGCAATGCCGCGATAGAGATACTGCTTCTCGTCCTGGCCGTTCGCCGGCGCGGTCTGGCCGGTGACCAGGAGCTCGTTCTCCTTCTGGGTCACGTTCAGCTCGGCCTCGGCGAAGCCCGCGACCGCCATCACGATCCGGTAGGCGTTATCGCCGGCCTTCTCGATGTTGTACGGGGGGTAACCGTTGGCGCCAGACTGGGCGGACGACACCGAATCGAGCAGGTCGAAGACCCGGTCGAAGCCGACGGTGGCACGATAGAACGGGGAATAGTCGAACGTACGCATGTTGATCATCCTCTCTTGAGCGATGGTTTGAAGCCCCCGCCCCGGATGGGCACGGGAGGCAGCGCTGATTTAGGGAAGGGCGCCCGGCCTTCAAGGGGAGGAAAAATTTCCTTCCGGACCGGGTTGGCGGCAAGAAATGCTCTTCCGCCAAAGACCTTCGGGAATTCAACTCATGGCTTATGTGCGAGATATCGCCAGATCAAAGGCGGTACCCGCATGTCCAAGATTTTCCGCAAGCCCGAAGCCATCCTCTGGGTCCTGTCGATCTCCCAGGCGGTCGGCATGCTCGCCTTCAACGTGGCGCTGCGCGCCGCCGTGTCCTGAGTCCGGTGTCGTGAAGCATCTGCCTCTTTTCTTCGATCTCGTCGGCCGCAAGGTCGTCGTGGCGGGCGAGGGGCCGATGGCCGACCGGCGCGCCGATCTGGCACGCTCCGCCGGGGCCGACGTCCGCCGGATAGGCGCGGCCTCGATCGAGATCGCGGATTTCAAGGGCGCGGCCGCTGCCTTCGTCGCCACCGGCGAGGTCGGAAGCGATGCCGCCGTCCAGAAGCTGGCCAAGGCGGCGGGCGTGCCGGTCAACGTCGCCGACCGTCCCGCCCTCTGCGACTTCATCCTGCCGGCGATCGTCGATCGCGACGGCGTCGTCGTGGCGATCTCGACTGGCGGCGCGTCGCCCACGCTCGCCACCGTCCTGCGCGGCCGCATCGAGGCGGCGTTGCCCGAGCGGCTGGGCGCCATCGCGCGGCTTGCCGTCACGTTCCGGGCGCAGGTCAAGGCGCTGATTGGCGATCCCGCACGACGCCGCGCCTTCTTCCGCAATCTCGTCGACGGCCCGGCCGGTCGTCTGGCGCTGGCCGGCGACGAGGTCGGCGCCCGCCGCGTAGCGCTGGGCGAGCTCGACGCCGCGCGTCGCCATCTCGCGCCGGAGGGCATCGCCCACATCGTGGGCGCCGGGCCGGGCGATCCCGATCTTCTGACATTGCGCGCCGCGCAGCTCCTGCAGGAAGCCGATGCGATCCTGCACGACGATCTCGTGCCCGCGGCCGTCCTGGCGCGCGCTCGCCGTGACGCCGAGCTGGTGCCGGTCGGCAAGCGCAAGGGCCAGACCGGCTGGACGCAGGCCGAGATCGACGCCGACCTGGTGCGCCGCGTGCGCGCGGGCCAGACCGTGGTGCGCCTGAAGGCCGGCGATCCCTTCGTGTTCGGCCGCGGCGGCGAGGAGATCGACGCGCTGCGTGCTGCGGGTCTCGCCTATACGATCGTGCCGGGCATCACCGCCGCGCTGGGTTGCGCGGCCGCGGTGGGCATTCCGCTCACGCACCGCGGCATCGCTTCCTCGGTCACCTTCCTCAGTGGGCACAACGCCGGGGGCGCCCCCGGGGGCAACACGACCGTGATCTACATGGGCGCCACGGAAGCCGCTTCCGTACGCGACCGACTTCTGGGCGCCGGCGCGGATCCCACCACACCGGTCGCCATCGTCGAGAACGGCACGCGACCCGACCAGCGGGTCTCCACGGGCCGGCTCGGCGACCTGGCGCGGCTCGCTGCCGTGCACTCCCGCGGCGGCTCTGCCGGACCCAGCCTCATCATCGTGGGCGATGTCGCGGCCTATGCCGCGGTCGAGACCCCACCGCTCGCAAAGGTGTCCTGATGGCCAAGAATCTCAGCGGTGATCTGCAGGTCGCGTCCGCCAACCGCCTGATCGACGGGATCGTCGTCTGGCTCGACGATGCCGGGCAGTGGACCGACCGGCTGGAGCGCGCCGCCGTGGCTCGCGACGCCCGCGCCTCGGAGATCCTGCTCGAGCGCGCCCGCGCCGAGGGCTTGGGGATCATCGAACCGTATCTCGTGGCGGTGAGCGAGGACGAGGACGGCGCGCTGGAGCCGCTGAGCCTCCGCGAGCGCATCCGCGCCTCCGGCCTCACCTTCGACGCCATTGCCGCCGATGCGGTGCGATATGCCTGACACGCTTCTCTACCGGCCGCAGCGCTTCTACCGCTACGACTCCTACGACCGTACGCTGGTGGCAGAGCGGGTCGAGCAGTTCCGCGACCAGGTGCGCCGGCGCCTCGCCGGCGAACTGACCGAGGAGCAGTTCAAGCCGCTGCGGCTCACCAACGGGCTTTACCTGCAGCTCCATGCCTACATGCTGCGGATCGCCGTGCCCTACGGCACGCTGTCGTCCCGCCAGCTCCGAAAGCTCGCCGACATATCGCGCAAGTACGACCGCGGCTATGGTCACTTCACCACGCGACAGAACCTGCAGCTCAACTGGATCAAGCTCGAGGACGCGCCGGATGCGCTCGCCGAGCTGGCCGAGGTCGACATGCACGCCATGCAGACCAGCGGCAACTGCATCCGCAACGTGACGGCCGACCACTATGCCGGTGCCGCGATCGACGAGATCGAGGACCCACGCATCTGGTGCGAGATCGTGCGTCAGTGGTCGACGCTCCATCCCGAGTTCAGCTTCCTGCCGCGCAAGTTCAAGATCGCCATCACCGGCTCGCCCAACGACCGCGCCGCCGTGCGTGTCCACGACATCGGGCTGCGCCTGTGGCGCAACGAGGCGGGCGAGGTGGGCTTCGAGGTGATCGTGGGCGGCGGCCTCGGCCGCACACCGATGATCGGCAGGACCTTGCGCGAGTTCCTGCCCAGGGACGAGCTGCTCGCCTATCTCGAGGCGACGCTGCGCGTCTACAACCGCTACGGCCGCCGCGACAACCTCTACAAGGCGCGCATCAAGATCCTGGTGCACGAGATCGGCGCCGACAAGATGCGTCAGGAAGTCGAGTCCGAGTATGCCGCGACCCGCAACGGTGCGCTGAAGCTTCCGGCCGAGACCATCGAGGCGATCACGCAGCAATTCGCGCCGCCGGTGCTGCACGCCCGGTCACCGGTGTCGGCGCTGGTCGAGGCGCAGCGTCTCTCCGATCCCGACTTCGCGCTGTGGCTCAAGTCCAATGTGGCGCCACATCGCGTGCCGGGTCATGCCATCGTGACCGCGTCGCTCAAGCCCGCCGGCGCGCCGCCGGGCGATGCCAGTGCCGTGCAGATGGAGCGCGTGGCCGACATCGCCGACGTCTGGAGCCAGGGTGAGATCCGTGTCAGCCGCGAGCAGAACCTGATCCTGCCGCATGTCGCAATCGAGGACCTGCCGCAGGTCTACCAGTCGCTGGCGGCGCTGGGCTTCGCCGAGGCCAATGTCGGCAAAGTCACCGACATCATCGCCTGTCCGGGCCTCGACTACTGCGCGCTCGCAAATGCGCGCTCCATCCCGGTTGCGCAGCGCATCTCGACGCACTTTGCAGGCCTCGCGCGCCAGCACGATATCGGCGATCTCAAGATCAAGATCTCGGGCTGCATCAACGCCTGCGGCCATCACCATGTCGGCCACATCGGCATCCTGGGTGTCGACAAGAACGGCGTCGAGCTCTACCAGCTCAGCGTCGGCGGCGACGTCGATTTCGGCCAGACCGCGATCGGCACGATCCTCGGCCCGGCGGTCACCGCCGACAGGGTCGTCGAGGCGGTCGACGCGCTGGTGAACACCTATCTCGACAATCGGAGCGCCGGCGAGCGCTTCGTGGACACCTTCCGGCGCATCGGCGCCCAGCCTTTCAAGGAGCGAGTTTATGCCGCTGTTTAGCGAAGCGGGCCTGCCCGCGTCCTATGTCGCCCTGGCGTTCGCCGAGTGGCGGCAGCGGCCCGATTGGCCCGCGGTATCGCTCGCCAACACCGATCCGGTCGAGGACCTGGCGCCGCATGTCGCGCGCCTGCGCCTGATCGTTCTTCACTTCCCGAAGTTCAGCGATGGCCGCGCCTACAGCCAGGCGCGCCTGTTGCGCGGCCGCCTCGGCTATCGCGACGAGCTGCGCGCCACCGGCGGCGTGCTGCAGGACCAGCTGCCGTTCATGCTGCGCTGCGGCTTCGATTCGTTCGAAAGCGAGCAGAACGGGTTCGGCGAAGCGTTGGCCCGCGCGCGGACGCTGTTCAGTGTCGTCTATCAGCCGGCGGAAGACGGCCGAGTGCCCGCCTCGCGACTGCGCCTCGACCGCACGGTCGCAGCCGTCCGTTAGGGCTGGTCCTCGCCCAGCGGTTGGCACTCCAGCCACGTCCGGGCAGCCTCGACCGACTCGAAGATGCGCGCCTCGCCGTTGAACTTGCCGACATTGACGTAGCGTTGCGCCAGCTCGGTGCCCGGGCCGGGCTTCGGCACGAGCGCGAGCGGGCCGCGCTTGGCGAGGGTTGCATAGGCCGCGGCGCGCGCCGCGAGCGTCATGACGTCCCCGTCGGTATAGGTCCCGTCGCCTTGGGTGCCGTCGAACAGCTTGCGATAGGCGAGGGCGTTGCCGGCGACGACGGCGTCCATGAAGTCTTCGAGCTCCTTCAGCTCGATCGTCCCCAGCACGCGCGCGTGGATGAACTTCTGATCGTGGTCGATTGTGTACTCGATCGGCATGGTTTCAGCCTAGCTCGGTGACGGCGGTTGGCGCCAGAGCGGCCCTCGGTTACGCTGAAGCAACAGGCGGGAAAACACCGGCGGGAGGAAACCCATGATCAAGGAAGCAACGGGCGCCGTGCTGGCTCTCGCGATGGGCCTGTGCGCGTTCGCCGACCCGGCCGCGGCACAGACCTTCGTGAACATCCGCTCGCAGGATGCGCCGAAGTACGATCCCCACAGCAACACGTCGAGCGGTATGGGCCATCCCATGTTCATGATGGGCGACACGCTGGTCGCGCTGGACTGGGACCTCAAGACCGTCCACCCGCTGCTCGCGCAGTCGTGGACGATCTCCGACGACCGGCGGACGTACACCTTCAAGCTCCGGGACGATGTCACCTTCTGCAGCGGCAAGAAGCTCACAGCGGACGACGTGATCTACTCCTTCACCCGGCTCGCCGACCCTTCGGCCAAGTGGCCCTTCTACTGGCGGCTGGGTGAGATCGAGAGCCTGACGGCCACGGACCCGTACACGCTGGTCTACAGGCTGAAGCGGCCGCACTCGGAGCTGCTGGTCGACCTGGCGAACTTCGCCGCCACCATCATCAACAAGGAGAACGTCGAGTCGCTGGGCCCCGATTTCGGCGTCAAGGGCTTCGACGGCACCGGGCCGCTCTGCTGGGAAAGCTGGCAACCGCGCAAGGAGCTCGTGCTCAGGCGGCACGATGCCTACAAGTGGGGGCCGACCGGCGTCTATGCCAACAAGGGCCCGGTGAAGTACGAGAAGATGATCTGGCGCATCGTGCCCGAGGAGACGACGCGCATCGCCACGATGATGTCGGGCCAGGCCGACTTCTGCCACTGGAACCCGCTGCAGGCGATCGAGAGCTTCAAGAAGGCGCCCAACCTCGCCGTCTACGAGCCGACGGCCGACTTCGCGATGTACTACTGGGGCTTCAAGTCGACGCGCGAGAACGTCTCCGACAGGCGCGTTCGCCAGGCGCTCTCCCATCTCGTCGACCGCGAGGAGATCAACAAGGCGATCTTCTTCGGACAGGCCGAGACGGCGCGCTCGCTGGTGCACCCCAAGGCGCTCGACTTCGAGCCGGCCACGCTGGACGTGCTGACCACGCGCGACCCGGAGAAGGCCAAACGCCTGCTCGACGAAGCAGGCTGGAAGGTGGGCGAGGGCGGCTTCCGCTACAAGGACGGCAGGAAGCTCGAGCTGCTGATGTACTCCTACACGGTCGGCCAGAACCCCAAGCTCTCCGAGGTGCTGCAGGGCGCCGCGCGCACGGTCGGCGTCGACATCAAGATCCAGACCTGGGATCCCACGGTGTTCTTCCAGAAGATCGCCCAGCAGGACTACGACATCTGGACGCTCTCGGTGCCCTACACCTCGGCCGGCGACCAGATGTACCTCTACTACCACTCCAAGAACCGGCCGGTGCCGAACCGCATGATGTGGAACGATCCCGAGACCGACCGCATCCTCGAGGCCGGCCGCTCGGCGACCACCGACGCCGAGCGCGAGAGGAACTTCAAGCTGGTGCAGCGCATGGTGCACGAGGAGGCACTGATGATTCCCTCCGCGCACTCCCGGCTGTTCCTGGTCGCCAGGAAGAGCATCAAGAACGTCCGCGCCCACGGCATCTACAGCGCCGCCCTCTACAAGGGGCTGGACGTCGCACCCTGATGCGATGATCGTGGCCGGCATGACCACGATCTACGGCATCAAGAACTGCGACACGATGAAGAAGGCGCGCGCCTTTCTCGACAAGAAGGGTGTCACCTATGCGTTCCACGACTACAAGACGGCCGGCATCGATCGCGGCCGCCTCGAAGGCTGGGTGCGCAGGGTCGGCTGGGAGAAGCTGCTGAACCGCGCCGGCACGACCTTCCGCAAGCTGCCCGACAAGGACAAGGAAGGGCTCGGCGAGGCCAGGGCGATCGCGCTGATGGTCGCCCAGCCCTCGATGATCAAGCGTCCCGTGCTCGAAGCCGGGGGCAAACTGCTCGTCGGCTTCCAGCCCGACGAGTACGCGAAGCTTTCCTAGGCGGCGGCGCAGGCCAGAGGCTTTCCGGTGATCGATCCCCTGTCGCAGGTACTGGGCGCGGTCCGGCTCACCGGCGGCGTCTTCCTCGAGGCGCGCTTCACCGCGCCGTGGTGCACGGCCGCCGCGCTCTCGGCCGAAGACATCAAGGCGTTCGTCGAAGCGCCCGGCCAGATCATCGCCTACCACTTCGTGATCGACGGCCGGCTGCAGTGCACCGTGGAGGGCGAGGCGCCGCTCGAGATCTCGGGCGGCGAGGTGGTGCTGCTGCTGCGCAACGATCCCCACACGCTGGGCAGTGCGCCGGGGATACCGGCGATCAGGAGCGAGACTCTGATCCGGCCGGGCGAGCGGGGCGGCCCCTGGCAGATCGACTATGGCGGCGGCGGCGCTCCCACCCGCGTCGTCTGCGGCTTCCTCGCCACCGAGCAGGTCCACAACCCGCTGATCGCCACCCTGCCTCGGCTGCTCAAGCTCGACATCCGCGACGGCGCCTCGCGCGACTGGGTCGAGGCCTCGGTGCGCTTCGCCGCCCGCGAACTGCAGGCGGGCAAGTTCGCCTCCTCGGCGGTGATGTCGCGGCTTTCGGAACTGCTGTTCGTCGAGGCGGTGCGGGACTACGCCTCGGGCCTGGAAGCGGGGCAGGCGGGTTGGCTCGGCGGGCTGAAGGATCCCAACATCGGCCAGGCGCTGGCGCTGCTGCACAGCCGCATCGACAGGGACTGGACGACGGAGGCGCTCGCCCGAGAAGTCTCGATGTCGCGCAGCGCCTTCAGCGAGCGATTCACGGGCCTCGTGGGCATGCCGCCGATCCGCTACCTGACCCACTGGCGCCTGCAGGCCGCCAAGGAGCGGCTGCGCAACAGTCGGCAGAGCATCGCCCAGATCGCCCACACGGTGGGCTACGAGTCGGAAGGCGCATTCAACCGGGCCTTCAAGCGGGAGTTCGGTGAGCCGCCTGCGCGATGGCGAAATAATATCAAATGAATCAATGAGTTATATGATTTTCTTGACACATTGAACGAAATATCTGAAGGTCCAGCCCATAAAGCCTTCACCGGCTGCGACAATAATATTCCCGACGGCCTAGACCGCCGTTTCCCCTTTCGAGGTCTGCCATGACTATCCGATTTCCGACGAGGCTCGTTGCCGTCCTGATCCTGCCGCTCGCCCTGTCGGCCTGCGGCGACACCTGGCAGGAGCGTGCGCTCACCGGCGGCGGCATCGGCGCCGGCACCGGCCTGGCGATCGGCGCCCTGGCCGGCTGGCCGCTGATCGGCCCCGCGCTCGCGGGCGCGGCGGTCGGCGCCGGCATCGGCGCGGCCACCGCCAAGGAAGGCGTCAAGTAGGTCCGTTCGCCGGGCCTCACCCCAGCAGGAGCTTGAGCTTGCGGTCGAAGACGGAGAGCACGTCTTCGAGCGAATCGCCGTGCGCGAGCTTGCGCGGCCCGTTGTAGACCATGTAGCCGCCCCCGCCGGTCCTGGCCCCCGGAACCTTGGCGATGGCGAACAGCGGCTGTTCGGCGGTGTGGCGGAAGATCGAGAAGATCGCCATGCCCGGCCGGAAATCGATGGCGTAGTCGCGCCATTCGCCCGACGCCACGCGCATGCTGTAGAGGTTCAGGAGCCGGGAGAGTTCGCGCCGGTCGAATGAGACAATCCGGCGTCGGGCGCGCTGGTCGGCCAAACGGTACAAATTGGTCATGCGGCCGTGACTTCGGTCATGTCGCTGCCATGAATTCTTGCAGAACGGGGGGTGGGGGTAAAGCGCCCTCCGGGGACCCGCCGGTGGTTTGCCAAAGCCCGGGTGGGGGGCTATGAACCGCCGCTGAAGTCCTTGATATCGTGCAATTTTCGGGAGCACCCGCGTGTCCGACTCCGCCGCGTTCCAAGAGATCGACGAGGCCGTCCGCAAGGACGAGATGAAGGAGTGGTGGGCGCGGTGGGGCACCTGGGTGGTGGCCGCCGCCGTCCTCGTCGTGGTCGCCGCGACCGCGCTGGTGGGCTGGCGCCAGTACGATCGGGCGCAGCGCGCCGCGGCCAGCGCCGCCTATTCGGCCGCCCTCGCCCAGGTCGCCACCGACCCGGCCGCCGCCCGGGCGGCACTGGACAAGCAGGCGAAGGACGCGCTCGAGCCCTACCGCTCGCTGGCCGCGATGGCTGCCGCCCAGCTCCTGCCGACGGCGGAGGAGCAGGCGACCGCGCTCGGCGCGCTGGCGCCGAAGCTCTCCGCGTCGGAGCTCAGCGACCTCGCCCTGGTGATCGCCGCCTTCAAGAGCATGGACACGCCCAAGGCCGAGGAGGCCGTGGCCCGGCTCCAGCCCTTGGCCGGCCCCGATCGTCCGTTCCGGCTGAGCGTGCGCGAACTGCAGGCGATGCTCGCCATGCGCAAGGGCGACATCAAGACGGCGCGCGAGATCTGGACCGAGATCGCCAAGGATCCGGCAGTGCCGCAGGGCGCCGCCCAGCGCGTCAATGCCATGCTCTCCCTCTACGGCGCCGCGGAGGCGAAGTAGCGCCATGTCTTGCGTTCATAAGTCCGGCGTCGTCCGCGCCGTCCTTTCCGCCGTCCTGCTCTCCTCGGCCCTGACCGGCTGCGACTGGTTCGAAAGGAGCAAGGTGCCTCTGCCCGGCGAGCGCGTCTCGGTGCTGGGCGACCGCAGGGACCTCGAGCCCGACAGCGACGTGGCCAACATGCAGGTCACGCTGCCGCCGCCGACGGTGAACGATTCCTGGCCGCAGTCCGGCGGCTTCGCCAACTACGCCATGCACAACCTGGCGATCGGCGACTCTCCGCAGGTCATCTGGACGGCCGATGTCGGCTCCGGCACCTCGACCTCGCGCGTGCTCACGACGCCGCCGGTGGTGGCCGAGGGCAAGGTCTTCGCCAAGGACGCGCACGGCACCGTGTCGGCCTTCAACGCCGATACCGGCCAGCTCGTGTGGCGCGTGTCGCTGAAGCCCGAGAAGGCGCGCGACGCCGACGAGTTCGGCGGCGGGCTGGCCTACTATGGCGGCCGCCTGTTCGTGACCACCGGCTACGCCGTCGTCTATTCGCTCGATCCCGCCAGCGGCAAGGAGGAGTGGAACTCGACGGTCAGCGCCCCGGTGCGCGGCGCGCCGCTGGTCTTCCAGGACCGGGTGTTCGTCATCGCCATCGACAACAAGCTGCATGCGCTGGCCGCCGTCGACGGTTCCGACCTCTGGCAGTACGCTGCGCTCGCCGAGGTCGCGGGCTATGTCGGCGGCAACAGCCCGGCCGGCTCCGGCGACACGGTCGTGGCGCCCTTCACGTCGGGCGAGGTCGTGGCGCTGCGCGTCGACAACGGCCGCTCGATCTGGAACGAATCGCTGATCGGCGCGCGCGGCGACATCCGCGCCTTCGGCAACCTTGCAGACGTACGCGGCCGTCCCGTGATCGACCGCGGCCTGGTGATCGCCATGGGCTCGGCCGGCCAGATCGCCGCCATCGACCTGCGCTCGGGCCAGCGCCAGTGGGACCGCAACATCGGCGGCAGCCAGACACCGTGGGTCGCCGGCCGCTTCGTGTTCGTGCTGACCGGCAACGCCGACGTGGCCGCCCTGACCCGCGACGGGGGCAAGGTGCGCTGGGTGACGCCGCTCACCCAGCACGACGACCCCAAGAAGCGCACGCCGGCCCTGTGGGGCGGCCCGGTGCTGGCGGGCGACCGCCTGCTGATCACCAGCTCGTTCGGCGACCTGCTCGCGGTGTCGCCCTACGACGGCTCGGTGCTGGGCAAGATCGACGTGCGCGACCGCGTGCGGCTGGGTCCCGTGATCGCCAACCGCATCATCTACGTGCTGACCGACTCGGGGCGGCTCATTGCCCTCCGCTGAAGACCGGCGACCTGGCGTTCCGGCGCGCGTAGCGATCGTCGGCCGCCCGAACGTCGGCAAGTCCACGCTGTTCAACCGCCTGGTCGGCCGCCGCCGCGCCATCGTCGACGACACGCCCGGGGTGACGCGCGACGTGCGCGAGCAGCCGGCCCAGCTCGGCGACCTCGCCTTCACCCTGCTCGACACCGCTGGCTGGGAGACGGCCGGCGGCGAGGCGCTGGAGGCGCGCATGCGCCGCTTCACCGAGCGCGCCATCGAGAGCGCCGACGTGGTGCTGTTCCTGATCGACGCGCGTGCCGGCGTCCTGCCGCTCGACCAGGCCTTCGCCGGCTGGCTGCGCAAGCAGAAGGCCAAGGTGATCCTGGTCGCCAACAAGTGCGAGGGCCGCGCCGGCCAGCAGGGGCTGGCGGAGTCGCACGGGCTGGGGCTCGGCGAGCCGATCCCGTTCTCGGCCGAGCACGGCGAGGGGCTGAGCGACCTGCACGAGGCGATGGGCCGCCACATCGAGCCGATGCCGGAGGATGACGAGGACGCGCCCGATCCCGACGACGTCGATGCCGAGGACGCACCCGACCGGCCGCTGCTGCTGGCGATCGTCGGCCGTCCCAACGTCGGCAAGTCGACCTTGCTCAACCGCCTCGTGGGCGAGGAACGCGTGCTCACAGGCCCCGAGGCCGGCATCACCCGCGACGCGATCCGAGTCGAGTGGGAATGGAAGGGCCGGCCGGTGCGTCTGGTCGACACCGCGGGCATGCGCCGAAGGAGCCGCATCGAGGCCAGGCTCGAGGCCGCCTCGGTCGCCGACACGCTGGACACGATCCGTCTCGCCGACGTGGCCGTCGTGGTGCTCGACGCCGGCGACATGGCCGAGAAGCAGGACCTCAACATCGCGGGCTGGGTGATCGAGGAGGGCCGCGCGCTGGTGATCGCGGTCAACAAGACCGACCTGCTGGCCGACGACCAGCGCGAGTCGACAAAGGCGTGGAAAAAGCTGCGCGACCGGCTGGAGATGTCGTTCGCGCAGGTCAAGGACGTGCCGATCGTCGGCTTCTCGGCGATCAGCGGTCGCGGCGTCGACCGCCTGCTGCCCAAGGTGTTCGAGACCTACGCGATCTGGAACAAGCGCGTGCCGACGCCCAAGCTGAACCGCTGGCTGCGCGAGATGGAGACGCTGCATCCGCCGCCGCTCGCGCCCAACGGCCGCCGCATCCGCCTGCGCTTCATGACCCAGATCAAGCGCCGGCCGCCGACCTTCATCCTCTCGGTCAGCCAGCCTGAGGAGCTGGGCGACGACTACCTGCGCTTCCTCACCAACCGCCTGCGCGACGACTTCGACATGCCGGGCGTGCCGATCCGTCTGACCATGCGCAAGCCGAAGAACCCGTACGAGGGGCGGGCGCGGAAGAGGAAGTAAGCCGGCTAGACGGGATCGTCGTGCGGGAACAGCGCGACATAGGCGTCGCGCACCGCCGTGATGTGCGCGCGCATCGCCCTGGCGGCCGCGTCTCCGTCGCCGCGCACGATCGCCGTGGCGACCCGCGCATGCTCCTCGTGTGAGTGCTCGGGACGCTGGTCGGCGAAAAACTGCGCCCGCCGGAACGGCGCGAGGCGCTTGCGGACGGCCAGCGTCGTCTCCTTCAGGTAGCCGTTGTGGCCGCCGGCATAGAGGGCGTCGTGAAACTCGAGATTGTGCTTGGCGTAGGCCTCGATCTTTCCCCTGGCGGCGAGGCTGGCGCCGGCGGCCAGCAGCTTCTGCAGCGCCGTCCGCTCCCGGTCGGTCATGTTGCGCGCGGCCTCGCGCGCGCACAGCGCTTCCAGCTCGAGCATCAGGAAGAACATCTCGTCGAGACGTTCCTTGGTGACCGCGGCGACCACGGCGCCGCGTCGCGGACGCGCCTCGGCGAGGCCCGTCGCCTCGAGCTGACGGATGGCTTCGCGGACGGGCGTGCGCGACACGCCGAACTTGCGGGCGATCTCGGTCTCGTCGAGCGGCAGGCCGGGCGGCAGCCGGCCGCGGACGATCTCGGCCGCCAGCATCTGGCGGATCTGCTCGGCGCGCGTCTCGCCGGTCTGTTCGAGCGTGGCGTTGCTCATGGGACGGCGGGCTCCGGAAGGGCGAAGGCGGCGCCGATCATCGAATCGCGGGTGACACAGCGGGCGAGCGCCTGCTCGTCGAGGCCGTCTGTGCCGGGCGGCCGCATCGGCAGCACGAGGTAGCGCATGTCGGCGTTGCTGTCGTGGACGCGCAGCTCGACCTCGGCGGGCAGGGAGACGCCGAACTCCCGCAGCACCGCGCGCGGCTCGATCACGGCGCGGGCGCGGTAGGCCTTGGAGATGTACCACCAGGGGGGCTGGCCGAGCAGCGAGCGCGGGTAGCAGGAGCAGAGCGTGCAGACGATGAGATTGTGCAGATGCGGGGTGTTCTCGACGACCACGAGCTGCGCTTCCTTGATCGTGTAGCCGAGCTCGGCGGCGGCCAACGCGCCGTCGGCGAGCAGCCGTCGGCGGTAGCCGTCATCCAGCCAGGCGCGCGCCACGAGACGCGCGCCCCATTCGGCCCGCGGCGCCTCGAGGGCGGCGATGACGCGATCCGTGTCCTCGGGACGCAGGAGCTGCTTCTCCAACAGGAGCTTGTGCAGCGCCTCGGTCATGAGCGCGTAGTAGGCCGCGCCCTCGAACCCTTCCTTGACCGTTTCCCGGCTCATCGGCGGGGCTCCGCTGCGGCGTCGGCGGCTTCGAGCCAATGGTCGTAGACCTCGATCTCCAGCGTGTCCTCCGGGCGCCCCCGGTAGTCCGGCCAGAGGTCGTGCTGCTTCAGGCGCACGCGGTAGAGGTCGACCGGCGGCAGTCCCGGCCGCGCATAGGCGAGTTCCTCGGGGTTGGGGTAGGCGCCGCAATAGCGCTCGACGACGCCGCACCGGAGCCTGACGTACCAAGGGATGCGGACATGGCCCGGCTTGCCGATGTCGAGGATGCGGACCGTGTCTCCGGCCTTGAAGCGGGGCGACATCGTCTTCTCAGCCCGGGCTGACCGTCTTGGCGACGTGGTCCACCTTCTGCCCGCGCATCGCCGCGATCTCCTCCATCCGCGCCTTGACCTCCGCCTCCGGTACGATCGCCTTCTCGTCGAGCAGGCGGGTCAGCGCCTCGGCACGCCGCTCGTAGAAGCCGAGCGTGCTGTAGAGATCCTCGCCGAAGGTCTCGAAGACCCGCCGGATCTCGTCGAGCGAGACCGTCCGGTTCCTGGCCTCCAGCGCGCCGCGGATCGCCTCGGAGAGCTTCTGCCAGTCGCTGAACGGGTACTCGTCCTTGCAGACGGCGCCGGCTTCCATGCCGCCGATGTCGTGGTAGCCACGGTAGCGCGTGGTCATGGCGAACTCGACCGGACGGCGTCCTGGAAGACCTGCAGCGCCCGTGCCTTGAGGGCGACGAAGGCCGGATCGGTCACAACCTCGGCGGTCCGCGGACGGTCGAGCGTGACCGGTATGTCGTCGGCGACGCGGGAAGGGCGCCGCGTCAGCAGCAGGATGCGGTCGCCGATATAGACCGCCTCCTCGAGGTCGTGGCTGACCAGCAACGACGTCGTCTTCGTCTCGGTGAGCACGCGCTGGAGCTGGTCGCGCATCATCAGGGTCATCTCGTAGTCGAGCGCCGAAAAGGGCTCGTCGAGGAACAGCACCTCCGGTTCGACGACGAGGGCGCGCATGATCGACACGGTCTGCTGCTGGCCGCCCGACATCTCGTAGGGATAGCGGTGGAGATCGAACTTGAGGTCGAAGCTCGCCACCAGCTTTTCGATGCGGCGGTTCCGTTCCTCCTTCGCGATGCCCATCATCCTGAGCGGATAGTGGACGTTGTCGATCGCGCGCTGCCAGGGAAACAGCGCCTCGCGGTAGTTCTGGAAGACGTAGCCGACCCGGGTCTCGCGGATCGTCTTGCCGTCGAACATGATCTCGCCGGCGTCGTAGGGCATCAGGCCGGAGATCATGTTGATCAGCGTGGACTTGCCGCAGCCGTTCGGCCCGAACACCGACACCACCTGGCCGTAGGGGATGTCCATGTCGAAGCCGACATAGACCGGCACGTTCTTGAACGACTTGCGCAGGCCCCGGATGGTGATGTGCGTCCGCGCCGGGCGCGGCGCGGGATCGCCGGCCCGGCTGACTTCGGCGAGAGCGACCATATTGCTTGCCGGCATCAGGCGGACAGATCGGCCGGTTTCAGGATGAACGGCTTGATGTCGAAGTCCTGCTTCAGCACGCCCTCCGACCGGAAGACGTTCACGAACGCCTGGTAGGAGGCGAGGTCGACGTCGTTCAGATCCTTCCAGGCGCGCAGGTAGGGCTGCGCCACGATCTCGACCTGCTCGGGCTTGACCGCCGTGTACTTCGGCAGGACCGCGCGATACTTGGGATAGTCGGTTTCGGCGAGGCGCGTGCCCTCGTCGATCGCCTCGACGAAGCGCTTCGCGACGGTGGGCCGCTCCTTGAGGAACTTGGTCGTGAGCAGCGAGACCCCGGAGTAGAACGGGTCGAACACCGCCGTCGACATCGGGTTGGTGAGTGCGCGCTTGGCCTCCTTCAGGGCGACGGCGATCGAGCCCACGGGCTCCAGCGACAGCGTCGCGTCGATCGTCCCGGCCACCACCGCCTGGACCTGCAGGCCGACGGCCAGCTCGTTGAGGCGGACGTCCTTGTCGGGGTCGAGGCCGGCCTTGCGGATGACGTAGCGCGACAGGGTGCGCCACTGGATGCCGGGCAGGTGGCCGAGCGACTTGCCCTTGAGGTCCTCGAACGACTTGATGGTCGAGTTGTTGGCGACGATCAGGCCGTCGTTGATGCGGTCGACCTTGATGCCGCCGCCCTGCAGGCCGAACACCTTGAAGGTGCCGGGGAACTGCACTTCCGCGAGCACGGCGATGCCGGCGGCGGCGCCCGGTGCGCCCGCATCGGCGCGGCCGGACACCAGCGAGTCGATGATCTGGTTGGGCGCCTGGAAGCGCACCGAGTCTATCTCGATGCCGGCCTTCTCGAAGAGCTTTTCCTCGAGCGCCACGTAGTAGCCGAAAGTTTGCATGATCGGCAGCCAGGAGACGGTGACCTTGTCCTTGGCCTGAGCGAGCAGCGGGGCGGGGAAGGCCGCGACGGCGGCGGCGGTCTTCAGCAGGGTGCGGCGTGTCGTCATGCGATGCTCCTTGGTGTGCGGGAGGACGGGCTCAGCGTCCGGACCAGTGGACGAGCCATTTCTCGAGGGCGAGGAAGGTGAGGTTGAGGCCGTAGCCCAGCACGCCGGTGACGAGGATCGTCCCGTAGAGCTGGGGCAGGTCGAAAGTGATCTGGCTGTCGATGATGCGCTTGCCGAGCCCGTTGTCGGAACCGATGAACATCTCGGCCACTACGATGACGACCAGCGCGAGCGACACGCCTGTGCGCAGCCCGACGAAAGTCTGCGGCAGGCACTCGTAGAACAGCACGTCCTTGAAGACATGGAAGCGGTTGGCGCCCATCACGCGCGCCGCCAGCACGCGGGTCGGACGCGAATTCATGACGCCGTAGGCGACGTTGAACAGGATGACCAGCCAGGCGGCGAAGGCCGCGACGGCGACCTTCGAGAAGTCGCCGAGGCCGAAGATGATCATGAACAGCGGGAACATCGCCGTGGCGGGCGTCGAGCGGAAGAAGTCGATCAGGAATTCGATGGAGCGATAGATCTTCTCGCTCGCGCCGATCACGATCCCCAGCGGCACACCGAACACGGTGGCGATCAGGAACGAGCGCAGCGTTCGGTCGAGCGTCCGCAGGAAGTCCGCTGGCATCGAACCGTCGATCGAGTTGCTCCAGATCGACTGGAGCGTGCGGACCGGCGAGGGCAGAAGCTTGGGCGTCACCAGGCCGGCGGCGTAGACCAGGTACCAGATCGCGAAAAGCGCCAGCGGTCCCAGGGCCATCCAAGCCGCGCGCGACCAGTTTTCGGAGAGGGTCGGCATGGCCTGCCTATCGCCCGGTCAGGGTGGATGTTTTGTATGCAATCCTGCGTGCACGACTTTGCGCAAATCCGTTCAAAACCTCGTCCTCCAGGGCCTCTTCGCGCCGATGGCAGCAAGATCGGTGCCACCCCGGAAGGAGCGGCACACCTCTTGCTCCCGAGCCGATCGAACGCGCATGCAAACGAGGGGAGCGAGACGAATGCCCACGATATCGACCGAGCCGTATCACTGGCCCTTCGACGGCGATCTGCGGAAAGACAACACGGCGCTGATCGTGATCGACATGCAGACCGACTTCTGCGGCAAGGGCGGCTATGTCGACGCGATGGGCTACGACATTTCCCTGACGCGCGCGCCGATCGAGCCGATCGGGCGCGTCATGGCGGCGATGCGGTCGAAGGGCTATGGCGTGATGCACACCCGCGAGGGCCATCGCCCGGATCTGTCGGACCTGCCCGCCAACAAGCGCTGGCGCTCGCGCCAGATCGGCGCCGGCATCGGCGACCCGGGGCCGTGCGGCAAGATCCTCGTCCGCGGCGAACCCGGCTGGGAGATCATCCCGGAGCTGGCGCCGCTGCCGGGCGAGACGGTGATCGACAAACCGGGCAAGGGATCGTTCTGCGCCACCGACCTCGAGCTGATCCTGCGCCAGAGGGGCATCCGGAACCTCGTGCTGACGGGGATCACGACCGACGTCTGCGTCCACACGACGATGCGCGAGGCCAACGATCGCGGCTTCGAGTGCCTGCTGCTCGAGGATTGCTGCGGTGCGACGGACGCCGGCAACCATGCCGCGGCCGTCAAGATGGTGAAGATGCAGGGTGGTGTCTTCGGCGCGGTCGGCGCTTCGACCGCTTTCGTCGAGCAGCTTCCATGACCGCTGCGGCGACCGAACGGCTGCCCGTGACGGTCCTCACCGGGTTCCTCGGCGCCGGCAAGACGACGCTGCTCGACCGCATCCTGCGCGAGCCGCACGGCCGCCGTTACCTCGTGGTGATCAACGAGTTCGGCGAGACCGGAATCGACCACGATCTCGTCGAAAGCTCGGACGAGGTCGTCATGGAGATGAACAACGGCTGCATCTGCTGCACCGTCCGCGCCGACCTGATCGGCATCCTGTCACGGGCTCTTGCCGATGGCC
This sequence comes from uncultured Reyranella sp., assembly GCA_964415585.1. Classification (GTDB taxonomy): domain Bacteria; phylum Pseudomonadota; class Alphaproteobacteria; order Reyranellales; family Reyranellaceae; genus Reyranella. Next base: position 750 of record CAYQAY010000085.1, on the reverse strand, counting down.
GTCCGTTCGATGCGGTGATCGTCGAGACGACGGGCCTCGCCGATCCCGGGCCGGTCGTGCAGACCTTCTTCGTCGACACCACCCTGTCGGAGAAGCTGCGGCTGGATGCCGTCGTCACCGTGGTCGACGCTCATCACATCGAGAGTCAGCTCGAACGTGCCGAGGAGGCGGGTGAGCAGGTCGCGATGGCCGACATCGTCATCCTCAACAAGACGGACCTCGTGACGGGCGCGGCGCTCGACCGCGTCGAGCAGCGGGTACGCTCCCTCAACCCGCTGGCCGCGATCCACCGAACGCGCCGCTGCGAGGTCGCCCTCGACGCGGTCCTCGAGCGCCGCGCGTTCGACCTCGACCGCGTGTTGGCGACGGAGACGGATTTCCTGACCTCGGATCATGCCCACGAGCACGACCGGTCGATCGGCAGCGTCAGCCTGGTGGTGCGGCGGCCGGTCGACCAGGCGAAGCTCGTCGAGTGGCTGGTGGCGCTGCTGCAGGAGCGCGGCGCCGACATCCTGCGCTGCAAGGGCATCCTCGACGTCGCCGGTCAGGACCGTCGCTTCGTCGTGCAGGGCGTCCACATGCTTCTCGAAGGCGATTATGGCCGGGCCTGGCGCGCCGGCGAGGCGAGGGAGAGCAAGCTGGTTTTCATCGGCCGCAACCTCGATGCGGTGGACTTCCGGGCATCGGTGGATGCATGCACTGCCAGCAGCCATGCGCGTGCGTGACGGAGCCATGCGTCGTCGGAGTTGC
>CAYQAY010000084.1:11645-19145 GCA_964415585.1 uncultured Reyranella sp. | reverse complement strand
ACTCGTTGTAGCGGCGTTCCGCCTCGCCGCGTGCCGGATCGAACAGCGGATAGGTCGCGAAGGCGTCATTCCGTTGCCGTTCGACGATCCTGAGAGGCCCGCAGTCGCGACCGACCGGCATCAACTCGACGGCGTTGCGACCGTCGGCATGGTGGCCTTCACGCGCCTCGACACAGTCGGCGGCACGGGCGCCGGACGCAGCCGCGAGGACCAGCACCACCAACGGGATCGCAAGGCCGCGAAACTTCATCGCGATACTGTCCGTCACGCCGTTGATCGTCGCAAGCCGCACGATAGAGTGACGCCCCGGAGGAAACGAACATGACGACGCTCGAGCGCCGCACGGTCGGAAGGACGAAGCTCGAAGTGACCGAGCTGGGCCTCGGCGGCGCGCCGATGGGCGGCTTCCGCGCCACGATCTCCGATGCCGAGGCGGTCGGCCTCACGGACACGGCCTACGCCGCCGGCATCCGCTTCTTCGACACCTCGCCTTTCTACGGCTACGGCCGCAGCGAGCTGCGCATGGGCGCGGCCCTGCGGGAGAAGCCGCGCGACAGCTACGTGCTCTCGACCAAGATCGGCCGCGTCCTGCACGTTCGGAAACCCGGCGAGGCGCTGCCCAAGGAGTTCCGCGAGAACGGCCTGCCGGGCTTCGTGCCGCGGTTCGACTACAGCTACGACGGCGTCATGCGCTCGCTGGAGCACTCGCACCTCCGGCTCGGCCTCGACCGGATCGACATCGCGCTGATCCACGACGTCGACTTCTGGACGATCAGGGACCGCGCCATCCTCGACGAGCGCTTCAAAACGGTGATGGACGGCGGCTACCGCGCGCTCGACGAGCTGCGCCGCGCGGGAATTGTCGGCGCGATCGGCGTCGGCATCAACGAGAGCGACACCAGCACGCGCTTCGTCAGGGCGGGCGACTTCGACTGCATGCTGCTGGCCGGCCGCTACACGCTGCTGGAACAGGGCGCGCTCGGGGAGTTCCTGCCGGAGTGCCAGAAGCGGAATGTCTCCGTCATTCTGGGTGGACCCTACAATTCGGGCATCCTGACCGGCGGCGTGAAGCCCGGCGCGACGCACGACTATGTCGCCGCGCCGCAGAACCTGATCGACAAGGCGCAGAAGATCGAGGCGGTGTGCCGGCGGCACGGCGTCGAGCTGGGCGCGGCGGCGCTGCAGTTCCCGCTGTTCCATCCCTCCGTCTGCTCGGTGATCCCCGGTGCGCTCGGCGCCGCAGAGGTCACGCAGAACGTGCAGCGCATGGGCGCGAAGATCCCGGTCGAGCTGTGGAGCGAACTGAAGCGCGAGAAGCTGCTCGATCCTGCGGCGCCGACGCCGAATTGAATGTTCCTGCGCGCTCAGGATTCCATGGCGGCTATCCGTCGTCCTGAGCGGAGACGCCCGAAGGGCGGCGTAGTCGAAGGACCTTCTCTCCCCAACAGAGACCATTGGCTTTGAAGCGAGGTCTCTCCGCTTCGCGCCTTCGGCGCTTCGGTCGAGACGACGGAAAGGCCCATATGCGATTGCCCTGCGTATGAACGGGGGAGGCAAAGAAAGGCGATGACGGGAGAGACACGATGAAAATCGTCGATGCGCAGATCCACATCTGGGGGCAGACCGTGACGCCGCCCTCCGGACTTCATCGCAAGATCGAGAAGTTCACCGCGGAAGAAGCATTGAAGGAGATGGACGAGGCCGGCGTCGATGCGGCGCTGATCCATCCGCCCTACTCCTGGGACCCCGACTCGAACCGGCTCGCGCTCGATGCGGCGAAGAAATACCCCGATCGCTTCGCCGTGATGGGGCAGTTCCCGCTGCAGGATCCCGAGAGCCGCAAGAAGATCGTGGGCTGGCGCGACCAGCCCGGCATGCTGGGCCTGCGCTGGGCGCTCCTGTCGGCGGCGGAGCAGAAGTGGCTGGACGACGGGCTGCTCGACTGGGTTTGGCCGGCCGCCGAGAAGGAAGGCATCCCCGTCTCGACCATGGGCGGCATCTTCCCCGACAAGTTCCGCGCCATCGCCGAGCGGCACCCGAATCTCAAGATGATGGTCGATCATTGCGGGCTCAACCGTCACGGCCAGGACGAGGAGGCCTTCATCCACATCGACAAGCTGGTGGCGCTGGCGAAGCTGCCCAACGTCGCGGTGAAGGCGACCGGCGCGCCGCACTATTCGACCAAGGGCTATCCGTTCCGCAACATCCAGGACGGGCTGCACCGCATCTTCGACGCCTTCGGACCCAAGCGCTTCTTCTGGGGCACCGACATCACCCGCATGCCGTGCAGCTACCGCCAGTGCGTGACGTTCTTCACCGAGGAGCTGCCGTGGCTCGGGGGCCGCGACCTCGAGGACGTGATGGGCCGCGGCCTGTGCGACTGGCTGGGGTGGAAGTTCAAGTTCGATTGAGGGTCCCAGCAACTCAGTCCCGTCGTCTCGACCGGAGCGCCGAAGGCGCGTAGCGGAGAGACCTTCCCTCCACCAAAAGCCGGCTAATCGTGGAAAGAAGGTCTCTCCGCTACGCCTCGCTGCGCGAGGCTCCGGTCGAGACGACGGGAATGTCACTTCCTCGGCAGGATCTGGCCGCGGATCTCGCCGTCGGGGAACTTCTCGGTCATCACGTTGACGTACCAGAGGCCGGCCAGCACTTCGGCGGCCTGGTCGGCGGTGAGCGTCACGCCGTCGCTGACGGTCGAGCGGTCGGCGTAGAACGGCACGTTGATCGGCGCGACCTGCTGGGCGTTCCGGCCGGCCGGCGCGGGCCCGTGCAGGTAGGCCATCGTCACCGGGCCGCTCAGCCTCGCCACGTTCAGGCGATACTCCAGCACCCTGGTCGAGGGCGTGTAGACGGCGGAGAAATAGCCCGAGCCCCTGCTGTCGGTCGGCGGCACCTCGTGGGCGCCCCGGAGATCGGCGCGCAGGTCGGTCTTCGGGAAGTTCGGCTCGCCCATGTAGAACGAGCAGCCGGTGGCCGCGAGCAGGGGTCCGAAGAACAGGGCGCGGCGGAACATCATCCTCATCCTACGCGGTCGGCGGGCCGAACGTCCCCTGCGAACAGCGCCGCCGACGGAGTGCAGGGCAATCGCATGTGGCTCTTTTCTGCCCCCGCGAAGCGGGGGAAGTGCCGCGTCTTACGCGGCGAAGGGGGATCAGACATGTCGATGCAGCGGTGTTTGCGGCCGTCCCCCTCCGGCCCTTTGGGCCACCTCCCCCATGTGATGGGGGAGGAGAAGAAAGGTCATATGCGATTGTCCTATGCCTTGTGATGCACGGGCGCGCGGGCGTAGACCGGGGTCGGCAGGCCCTCCAGCCGCGCCTTGAGCTGCAGCGACAGGAAGATCGAGTAGAAGCGCGACTGCATCAGGTTGCCGCCGTGGAACCAGAGATTGTCCTGCGCGGTGGGCTTCCACATGTTGCGCAGCTCGCCCTCCCAGGGTCCGGGATCCTTGGCGGTGCCGGAGCCGAGGCCCCAGCACTTGCCGACCTTGTCGGCGACCTCGGGCGAGATCAGCTCGGCGGCCCACTGGTTCATCGAGCCGTAGCCCGTCGCATAGACGACGAGGTCGGCCTTCAGCTCGCTGCCGTCGTCCAGCACGACGGAATCCGCGGTGAGGCGCGCGACCTCGACGCCGGAACGGAGCTTGATGCGGCCGTCGGCGATCAGCTCGGAGGCGCCGACCTCGATGTAGTAGCCGGAGCCGCGGCGGAGATACATCGGCCAGATGCCGGTCCCGTCCTCGCCGAAGGTGAGCCGGAAGCCCGCTCTCTCCAGCCGCGCGTAGAAGTCGGCATCCTCGGCCCGGACCCGCTCGACCATCGGCCGCGTCGCCTCCGGCAGTGCGCCATAGGGCATCGAGGCCATGGTGAGATCGGCGATGTCGGTGGTGATGCCGGCGGCCACCGCGTCCTCGGAATAGAGCGGCCGGTTGCGGGCGAGCGTCTCGGCGCGCATCACCAGCGTGGGCGAACGCTGCAGCATGGTGACGTCGGCGCCGTGCTCCCAGAGATCGGCCGCGATGTCGTGCGCGGAGTTGTTGGAGCCCACGACGACGCAGCTTTTGCCTTTCCAGCCCTCGCCGCCGGTGTGGCGGCTGGAATGATGCTGCGTGCCGCGGAAGGTGTCGGCGCCGGGAAAGCGCGGCACCTCGGGGAAGCCCGACATGCCGGTGGCGATGACGAGGTGCCTGGGCGTCAGCGTCACGTCGGTGCCGGCGCGATCGACCACGACGGTCCACTCGCCCGTCTTGTCGTCGAACGAGGCCTTGCGGCACTTCGCGCTCGACCAGTAATCGAGCTCCATGATCCTGGTGTAGGACTCGAGCCAGTCGCCCATCTTGTCCTTGGGCGTGTAGATCGGCCAATGGTCGGGGAACGGCAGGTACGGCAGATGGTCGTACCAGACCGGATCGTGCAGGCAGAGCGACTTGTAGCGGTTGCGCCAGGCGTCGCCGGGGCGCGGGTTGGCGTCGACGATCAAGGTCGGGACACCGAGCCGCTTGAGCCGCGCGCCGAGGCCGATGCCGCCCTGCCCGCCGCCGACCACCAGCACGAAAGGCTGGCGGCTGGTGCCCAGCTCGGCCGCGTCGGCCTGGCGGCGGTCGGTCCAGGTCACGCGGTCGGGGAACGCACCGTGCTGCGTGCCGGCCTCGCGCGTGCGGCCCCTCTTCTCCTCGTGGCCCTTCAGCTCCTGCAGCGCGGTGAACAGCGCCCAGGCCCTGCCGTCCTTCAGGCGGACATGGCCGGTGCCGCGGCCGACCGCGGTCTCGAAGGTGAACCAGCCCTCGCGGTCCGCAGGCTCGAACGAGTCCGGCCGCACGTCGCCGAGACGCGCCTTCAGCATGCCGGCGATCGCAGAGCGGCTTTCGAAGGTGACGATGTTCCAGGTGAAGGCGACGAGGTCGCGCCAGTAGCATCTGTCGGCGAACGACGCGGTCGCCGCCTCGACATCGCCGCGCTTCAGCGCCGAAGCAAACCCCAGAAGCCACTCTTTCTCGGTCATCGTCTTTCCATTGCGACGGTACGGCAGGCGGCGCACTTTAGAGGAACGATGGCTTCCGAGAAATGCGCCTGACGTGACCTTTCCTGCCGGAGCAGCACGCACTGCCCTCCTGACGACCCTCGCGATGCTGGCCTTCGCCGCCAACTCGCTGCTCTGCCGCGTGGCGCTGCGCGACACGGAAATCGACGCCGCGAGCTTCACGTCGATCCGGCTGGCCTCGGGCGCACTGGTGCTGATGCTGCTGCTACGGACGCGCGGGCAGCGGCCGACGGCGGCGGGAAGCTGGCCGATGGCGGCCATGCTCTTCGCCTATGCCGTCTTCTTCTCCTTCGCCTACCGCGACCTCACGGCCGCGACCGGCGCGCTGCTGCTGTTCGGCGCCGTGCAGCTCACGATGACGGCGTGGGGCCTCGTCTCCGGCGAGCGGCTGCGCGGCGTTCGATTGGCAGGCGTGCTGGCGGCGATCGCGGGCCTGGTCTGGCTGCTGCTGCCCGGCCTCTCCGCGCCCCCGCCGGCCGCGGCGGCGATGATGCTGGCGGCGGGCGCGGCGTGGGGCGTCTATTCCCTGCTGGGCCGCGGCGCCGGCGAGCCGATCGCCGCCACGGGCGGCAATTTCGTCCGCACGATCCCCTTCGCGGCGGTTCTGAGTCTTGCGACCGCCGGCCTGGCGAGCCCGGATCCGACGCCCGACCTTGGGGGCGTGCTCTACGCCGTCGTCTCGGGAGCGGTCACCTCGGGCCTGGGTTACGTGCTGTGGTACGCCGCCCTGCCGGCCCTCGCGGCCACTACGGCGGCGACGATACAGCTCTCGGTGCCGGCCATTGCGGCCCTGGGCGGCGCGGTGCTACTCGCCGAGCCGATCACGTGGCGGCTGGTGCTCGCCTCGGCGGCCATCCTGGGCGGCATTGCGCTTACGATACGCGGAAAGAAGTAGGGGGCGGGAATGTTCGAAGTCGCGGAGCGTCTCAGGAACATCAAGGTGTCGGCGTCGGCCGCCATGACGCGCAAGGTGCGCGAGCTGCGCGCGCAGGGCGTGAAGATCGTCGGCCTGTCGTCGGGCGAGCCCGACTTCCCCACGCCGCCGCACGCCATCGAGGCGGCGCACCAGGCCGCCCTCGCCGGCGACACCAAGTATCCGCCGCAGGACGGGGTGAAGCCGCTCAAGGAGGCGATCCGCCGGAAGTTCAGGCGCGACAACGATCTCGACTATGCGCTGGACGAGATCATGGTCTCCAACGGCAGCAAGCAGATCATGTACGACGCGCTGATGGCGAGCGTGAACCCGGGCGACGAGGTGATCATCCCGGCGCCGGGCTGGATCTCCTACGCCGACCAGGCCGCACTCGCCGGCGCCCGGCCGGTGCCGGTGTCGTGCCCGGAGAACAACCAGTTCAAGCTGCGCGCGGCCGACCTCGAGGCCGCGATCACGCCGCGCACCAAGTGGGTGGTCGTGAACTTCCCCAACAACCCGACGGGCGCGGCCTGCTCGCGCGCCGAGATGCGCCAGATCACCGACGTGCTGCTGAAGCATCCGCAGGTGTTGGTGATGGCCGACGACGTCTACGAACACCTGGTCTACGACGATTTCGAGTTCTGCACGGTGGCCGAGGTCGAGCCCGGACTGCGCGACCGCACGCTCACGGTGAACGGCGCCTCAAAGGCCTATGCGATGACCGGCTGGCGCGTCGGCTTCGCCGGCGGCCCGCGGCCGATGATCGCCGCCATGACCAACATGCAGGGCCAGATCGGCTCGGGCATCTCGACGATCGGCCAGGCTGCCGCGACCGCGGCGCTCGACGGGCCGCAGGATCTGCTGAAGGAACGCGCCGCCGACTACAAGAAACGCCGCGACGAGGTGGTCGGCATGCTGCGCCAGGCGCCGGGCGTCACCTGCCATCTTCCCGAGGGCGCATTCTACGTGTTCCCAAACATCGCGGGCTGCATCGGCAAGACGACGAAAGGCGGCCGCAAGATCGGGACCGACACCGACTTCGTGACGGCGCTGCTGGAGGAGAAGCACGTCGCGGTCGTGCAGGGCGCGGCCTACGGCATGAGCCCCTACTTCCGGCTCTCCTACGCGACCGACATCGCGAGCCTGCGCGAGGGCTGCAGCCGCATCCAGGAGTTCTGCGCCGAGTTGCGCTGAGGCGTTGCGCCGGCCGGCGCAACCGCGGCGCGCGGCAGGGCGTTTCTCGAGCGGGACATCCCGATCCGGAGGACGCCATGCCACGGGGCGACAAGTCGAAGTACACCGACAAGCAGGACCGCAAGGCCGATCACATCGCCGAGGGCTACGAGAAGCGCGGCGTCCCGCCCAAGGAGGCCGAGCGGCGCGCCTGGGCGACCGTGAACAAGGAAAGCGGCGGTGGCAACAAGAGCGGCTCGGGCCGCGGCAAGAAGGACACCAAGGTCTCGTCGCGCAAGGGCGGAAAGATCGGCGGCCGGGCGGCGACGCGAAAGCGCCGCGCGTCCTAGCCCGCAATCGCGCGGATCGCCCTG
>CAYQAY010000084.1:0-11545 GCA_964415585.1 uncultured Reyranella sp. | reverse complement strand
GGCGGCGACGCGAAAGCGCCGCGCGTCCTAGCCCGCAATCGCGCGGATCGCCCTGAGCTGGGCGGGGATGCCGAGCTTGCGCGAGCAGAGCGGCCAGTGCCACGGCTCGTTCAGGTCGTAGATCATGTACCAAGCGAGGTTGGCCGCCTTGTAGTAGTCCTGGGCGTATTCGGCCGCCTCCTTGGCGGTGATGACCGTGCCGTCGCGCATGCGCGTGTAGGTCATGAAGGTGCGCAGCGTGAACTGGAAGCGGCCGTGATAGGCGCCGCGGCTGCCGTAGATCGGACGCGGCTGCGGCCCCCAGCTTCCGCTCTCGCAGGTCGCGAGCTGCTGCAGCAGGCTCTCCTTGCGGTCGTTGAACTCGACTTCCTGCGGCGTCGGACCCGGACCGACCGCGGCGGCCTGCGGCTTCGGCTTCTCGCAGGCGGCGAGTCCGAGCGCGGCGATCAGCAGGATCAGGAGAGTGGCGGGCCTAGGGGCAGTCACAACCGCCCATTGTTCCCACGATTTGCGGGGCCCGGTAAACCCGACTCTGCGGGAACGCGTCGTGAACCTTGCCGAATTCAGCCGACCTGTCTCGACTGCCCGGCCCAGTACTTCGCGCGCAGCACCTTCTTGTCGACCTTGCCAACCGCGGTGAGCGGCAGGCTGTCGACGAACTCGACCTGCTTGGGCGCGTGCGTGCCGCCCTTGCGATCCTTCACGAGTTGCATCAGCGCTTCCGCCGCGGGCTTCGCGCCCGGCCTGGCGACGATCAGCGCCGCGACCGCCTCGCCCCACTTCTCGTGCGGCACGCCGATGACGGCAGCCATCGCCACGTCGGGATGCGAGGACAGCACGTCTTCCACTTCGCGCGGAAAGATGTTGAAGCCGCCGCTCACGATCATGTCCTTCTTCCGATCGACGATGTAGAGGTAGCCGCGTTCGTCGGCGCGCGCGACGTCGCCGGTGTGCAGCCAGCCGCCCTTGAAGGTCTCGGCGGTCTGCTCGGGGCTTTTCCAGTACTGCTCCATCGCGTGCGGCGCGCGCACGCAGATCTCGCCGGCCTCGCCCGGCTTCACCTCCTCGTTGGCCTCGTCGCGCAAGCTGACGCTGCACGAGGCGATGGGGAAGCCGCAGGAGGCGAACAGCTCGGGCCGCTTGGCGTCGTGGTCGCCCTTGCGCAGCACGCTCACAGGGTAGCACTCGGTCTGGCCGTAGAGCTGGCTGAACACCGGGCCGATCCGCTCGAGCCCCTCGACCAGCCGCGTCGGCGACATCGGCGAGGCGCCGTAGAGGACCAGCTCGAGCGAGGAGAGGTCGGTCGCGTCGAGCCTCGGGTGGTCGAGCAGTACGTAGATCATGGTCGGCACCATGAGCGTGAAGTTGATCTTCTCGCGCTCGATGGTGGCCAGGAACTTCTCCGGCTCGAAGCCCTTCAACAGGTGGATCGTGCCGCCACGCAGCAGCGAGGGCAGCACCTTGGTGCCCGAGACGTGGGTGATCGGCGCGGCCGCGAGATAGCGCGGCACGGCGGGAAACTCGAAGTCGGCGGCGATCGACACCGCCGAGGCCGCGGTCGAACGGTGACGGCGAATCGCGCCTTTCGATTTGCCGGTCGTACCGCCGGTGTAGTTGATGATCGCATAGTCGTCGGGATCGGTAAGGTCGACCGGCGACGCCTCGCCCGCCTTGTCGGCCGCCGCCATCAGGTCGCGGCCGAAATCGGCGCGGCCCATGGTGAGGACGGTGGCGAGCCGGTCGGCCGCCTTCGCGGCGAGCTCGGCGCCGCGCGGCCCGTGGGTGCGCGGATCGACGATCAGCACCGAGGCGCCGGAATCCTCGATGACGTCGAGATGGTCGGCCAGCGCGCCCAGCGGGTGCAGCCAGGTGACCACGAGGCCGAGCCCCTGCGCGGCGACGCCGGCGCACCAGGTCTCGGCGCTGTTGGCGCTGAGGAAGGCCGCGGTCTGTCCCTTCTTCAGACCGGACGCCGACATGGCCGCCTGCAGGCGGCCGATCAGCGTGTAGGCGGCGCGGTAGGTCAGGCTGCCGCCGTCCCACACGAAGGCCATACGGTCGGGAAAGCGCGCGAAGGCGCGCAAGGTCATGGTCGTGCCGGTCGGCGCGCCGGCGATGCGGGTGTCCATGGCTCAGCCCTTGGCGGGGTGCGTCTTGATCCAGTGCCGCGCGATCTCCTCGCGCGTCGCCACCCAGACCCTGGGCTTCGAGGCCACGTAGTCGAGGAAGCGAGCGAGCGTCGCGGCGCGGCTCGGCCGGCCCGCGAGACGACAATGCAGGCCGATCGACATCATCTTCGGGCTCCGGGCGCCTTCGGCGTAGAGCATGTCGAAACTGTCCTTCATCGCCTGCAGCCAGCCGTCGCCCGCGGTGAAGCCCGGCGGGACGCCGAACTTCATGTCGTTGACCTCGAGCGTGTAGGGGATGATGAGGTGCGGTGTGCGGCCGACCTTCACCCAATAGGGTAGATCGTCGGCATAGGAGTCGCTCGAATAGAGGAAGCCGCCGTGCTCGATGACGGCCTCCAGCGTGTGCATGCCGAAGCGGCCGGTGTACCAGCCCACCGGAGCGCGGCCCGCGGTCTGCCTGATCGCCTTCACGGCCTTCCTCATATGGTCGAGCTCCTGCTCGAGCGTGAAGTCCCTGTAGTTGATCCAGCGCCAGCCATGGCTCGCGACTTCGTGGCCCGCCTCGGCCATCGCCTTGCCGGCGGCCGGGTTCAGCTCCAGCGCCCGGCCCACCGCCCAGGAGGTGAAGCGCATCTCGCGCTCCTTGAAGAGGCGCAGGATGCGCCAGAAGCCGGCGCGGCTGCCGTACTCGTAGACCGACTCGGTCGAGAGGTCGCGGCCGCCCTGGATCGGTGTGCCGCCCGGCGTCTCGGTCAGAAAGACCTCGGACGCCGCATCGCCATTCAGGATGGTATTCTCGCCGCCCTCCTCGTAGTTCAGCACGAAGCTCACCGCGATGCGGGCGTCGCCCGGCCATCGGGCATGCGGCGGATTGGGGCCGTAGCCGATCAGGTTGCGGTCGAGATGGTTGTGCATGAGGGCCCCGGAGGAACGCGGACGATTGAAGGCGGACTATGGCGCGGCTATAGCTCGCGCGACAAGCTCGAGGAGGCAGCATGAGCGCGGCCGATGCGGTCAGCGAAGACCGCTTGTGGCAACGGCACATCGACATGGCGAAGCTGGGCGGGACCCCGAAGGGCGGCGTCAACCGCCAGGCCCTGTCGCCAGAAGACGCCGCGGCGCGGAACCTGCTCATGTCGTGGGCAAGGGCGCGCGGCTTCTCGATCTCGACCGACGCCATCGGCAACCTCTTCGTTCGCCGCGAGGGCAGCGATCCCAAGGCGCTGCCGGTGATGAGCGGCTCGCACATGGACAGCCAGCCGACCGGCGGCCGCTTCGACGGCATGTACGGCGTGCTGGCCGCCTTCGAGGCGCTGGAGGCGCTGGAGGATGCCGGCGTGAAGACCAAGCGCCCGGTCGTGGCCGTCGCCTGGACCAACGAGGAAGGCTCGCGCTTCCAGCCGGGCGCCATGGGCTCGGCGGTGTTCGCCGGCCACAACAAGCTCGAGGAGATGCTCGAGGTGAAGGACTGGAAGGGCGTCGTCCTGAAAGACGCCCTCGCCGAGACCCTGAAGGCGGCGCCGGCGCCGCTGCGCGAGGGCCGGCCGGGCTTCGCGCTCGACGGCTATGTCGAGGCCCATATCGAGCAGGGGCCGCGGCTGGAGAACGAGAAAAAGACCATCGGCGTCGTGACCGCGATCCAGGGCAGCCGCCGCTACATCGTCGACATCGCAGGCGAAGAAGCCCATGCCGGCACGACTCCGCGCTCGGCGCGCAAGGACGCATTCGCGGCGGCGTTGCGCATCGCCCAGGAGATGTACGGGGCGACGACCGACAAGGACGACACGCTGCGCTTCACCATCGGCCGCGTCGATGTGGGCCCCGGTTCGCCCAACACGGTGCCGGGCAAGACCAGCTTCACCATCGACATGCGCCACCCCTCCGATGCCGTGCTGGAGGCCCACGAGAAGAAGCTGAAGGAGATCGTGGCCACGAAGGCAGCACCCTGCACGGCGAAGATCGAGCGGGTGACGGCCGTGCCGCCGACCGACTTCGATCCTGCGGTGATCGATCTCGTGCGCGCCAAGACCAATGCACTGAAGCTCTCCAACATGGACATGCCGTCGGGCGCGGGCCACGACGCCATGCATATCGCCCGCCTTTGCCCCACCGGCATGATCTTCGTGCCCTGCGAACGCGGCATCAGCCACAACGAGATCGAGAGCGCCACTCCGTCGGACCTCGCTGCCGGCACCAGGGTGCTGGTCGAGGTGCTGGCCGAGTTGGCGAACCGTTGACCGCCCTCGTCGTCCCGAGCAGAGGTCAGTGAAGCCGAGGGACCTTGCCTGAAGCCGGCCAGGCCCTTCGACTGCGCGTCTGCGGCGCTTCGCTCAGGGCGACGGCCATTTGAAGGAAGAACTCATGTCGAAGAAGTTGCAGTCCGAGCTCGTAGCGATCCTGTCGGACCTGATCGCGCTGCCGAGCCCCTATCCGCCCGGCACCTCGGTAGAGATCTGCGCCTACGCCGCGAAGCGCCTGAAGAAAGCGGGCTACAAGGTCGAGATCGCGACCAAGACCAAGGGCGTCGACAACGTCGTGGCACGCATGAAAGGCAAAGGTAAGGGTCCGGTCATCGCCTTCAACGCCCATGTCGACACGGTGGGCGTCGGCGAGCGCGCCAACTGGAAGAGCGATCCCTACAAGGCGCTGGTCAAGGGCGGGCTGGTCTACGGGCTCGGTGCCGGCAACTGCAAGGGCAGCATGGCGGTGCAGATCTGGCTCGCCGAGGAGATCGCGCGCCGCGGCGGCCCGGCCAGGGGCGAGCTGATCTTCACCTTCGTGGCCGACGAGGAGAATCTCGGGCCCAACGGCATGGAGTTTCTGCGCAAGAGCGGCAAAGTGCGGCCCGACGCGCTGATTCTGGGCGCGCAGACCGAGAACAACCTGATCGTGGCGGAACGCGGCGTAATGTGGGCCAAGATCACCACCAAGGGCCGCGCCGCCCATGCCGGCAACCCGTCGGCCGGCGACAACGCCATCCTGCGCATGATGCGCCTCGTCGGCGCGCTCAGCTCCTACTACGACAAGGCGCTGGCGAAACGCGTGTCGGGCGCGATGAAGTCGACGGTCAACATCGGCATGTTCCACGGCGGCCACAACACCAACGTCGTGCCCTCAGCCTGCACGGTCGAGATCGATCGCCGCCTGCTGCCCGATGAAAAGGTGAAGGACGCCTACGCCGAGCTGAAGCGGGTGATAGACGGCGTCGGCGAACCCAAGAGCCAATACACGGTCGAATTTCTGACCGGCACCAACGGCTTCTTCGCGCCCGAGAACGGTGCGGCGGTCGGCGCGTTCGAGGCCGCAGTGAAGGCACACAGCCGCCGCAAGGTGAAGTTCCTCAACGCGACCGGCGTGAGCGACGGCCGCTACTATGCCGACGACGGCATCGAGATCATCAATTTCGGTCCGGGCTCGGGCGCGCAAGGCCACGCCGCCAACGAGAGCGTGCCGATCGCCGAGATGGTGGACGCCGCCGAGATCCAGCTCGACGTGCTCAAGCGCCTGCTGGGTTAGCTCAGCGGCCGATCGACTGGAACCAGCGCTCAAGGTCGCCCATCGCCGTGCGCAGGCCGTCGAAACCGTCGCCCCGCAACGCCTGTCGCGGTGGCCTGTGGGGTCGCGCTGCCGGTGGGGCCTGGGCCACGACGACCTGCGGCGCCGGATCGGCGCGCAGATCTTCCAGCAGGTCGCGATCGAGCGTGTCGGCCGGGCCCAATCCGCGACTCTCCCGATAACGCACGGCAGCAGCCGCGGTCATCGGCCCGGCCGCGCCGTCGACGGGACCGGGATTGAAGCCGAAGCCACGCAGCTTGGTCTGCATTTCCCTGACTTCCTCGCGCGTCAGCGGTACAGGCTGCTCGACCACGGGCGGCGCACTCGCTTGCATGGGGGCGGGCAGCGGGACCGGCCCGGCCGGCACGACCTGGATGGGCGGCATGGCCGCCGGAGGCGGAGGCGCGGCAGCGACCGCCACCTCGACCGACCCCGCCCGTTTGGCATTCGCCGCGACCGACATCGGCCGATCATCAAAGGGGGAGGCCAGCATGACGACCGCCCAGGCGATGCAGGCGGAGAGAGCACCGCCGGCTGTCAGCACGAACATGGACTTGAGGCGGCGCGCGCGTTCGAGGTCGTATTCGGCAAGAGCGGCGCAACGTTTCTCCGCAATGTTCTTCGGATCGTCTGCCGAACGCCGCGCCATCCGCTCTCCGAGGCCTCGCGACAGCCCGTCCATGGACTGTTTGAAGTGCTCGTCGACCTTCTCGCTGAGTTCCCTGTGAAGCTGCCGTGCCCGATGCAGGGCGTCCTGGTCCGCTTTTCGATCCCCAGACATGACTCACCCCTTCCGTCGGGGCAGATGTTGGGACTGAATGGCGGCACAATGAACGAGCGCGCCGTGACCAATCTGCGACCGGCACGCTGGGAGAGGGAGGAAAGTCTTGCCGTTCTACGAAAAAGGCCCCGTCCGCATTCGCTATGAAGAGGCCGGCAGCGGCTTTCCCTTGCTCGTCATCCCGGGTGGCGGCCTCAATTCCACCATCGCGGGCCTCGATGCCACCCATCCCTTCAATGCCCTGAAGGAGTTTGCGGGTGACGGGTTCCGCTGCATCGCGGCCGACCTGCGCAACGCCAATGCCGGCCAGTCGACCGGTCCGCTCGATGTCGAACGAACCTGGGATTCCTTCACCGATGACCATGTCGGGCTGATGGACCATCTCGGCATCCAGAAGTTCATGGTGCTGGGCTACTGTATCGGGCAGCCTTTCATCTGGAACCTGATCAAGCGCGTGGGCGACCGCGTGGTCGCGGCCGTGCTGACGCAGCCGTCCGGTCACCGGTCCGAGATGCCGACGCAGTTCTACGACAACAACATGAAGGGCTGGGGTCCGGAGTTCGTGAAGAAGCGGCCCGAGTATTCGATGGAACAGGTGAGCCAGTTCCTCACCAACATGTACACGAAGAAAGCCGACTTCGTGTTCACCGTAAGCCGCGACTTCGTGAAGGGCTGCAAGACGCCGATCCTCGTCCTGCCCGACGACATCCCGCCGCACCCCTACAAGGTCGCCATGGAGGTGGCGATGCTGTCACCCAACAGCCAGGTCAGCCTCTACCCGTGGAAGGACACGCCGGACAAGGTGCCGCTCGCCGTCCGCCACATCAGGATGTTCCTGAAGGCGCACCGGCCCGTCGGTTAGCGGCGGGGAATTGGCCACTCCGGCGCAAGGAAGCGTTGCAACTCGAGCAGATAGCCATCGGGATCGCGGAAGAAGCAGCTGTAGACGTTGAAGCGCTCGCTGTGAGCGGGCTTGGTGTCGAAGGCCACACCGCGCGAGGACAGCAGCTCGTACCAGCCGTCGACATCGGGCGTGACCAGGGTCAGCACGATACCGCGCGGTGCGCGATCGGGCGGCGGCGGGGTCTCGGCCCGCGCCCGGCAGACGCCGAGAAACCCTTCGCGGCCGGCAACGCGATAGATGCGGCAGGCGCCCTGGTCGAGCGCCAGCTCGAGGCCGAGTGTTTCGCCATAGAATCTCCAGCTCCGCTCGGGGTCACTTGCGTAGATGAAGGTGACCTGCTGCTCGAACGGGGCCGGCATGGCGCTACGCCGTCTTCTGTGCCTTCAGCCCGAGCTTCTGGATCGTCTGCTCCCGCATGACGAACTTCTGGATCTTGCCCGTGATCGTCATGGGGAACTCCGGCACGAACTCGATGTAGCGCGGGATCTTGTAGTGGGCGATCTGACCCTTGCAGAACTCGCGGATTTCGTCGGCGGTGGCGCTCTGGCCCTCGCGCAGCTTGATCCAGGCGCAGACCTCCTCGCCGTACTTGTGGTCGGGCACGCCGATCACCTGCACGTCTTGCACCTTGGGGTGCCGGTAGAGGAACTCCTCGATCTCGCGCGGATAGACGTTCTCGCCGCCCCTGATCACCATGTCCTTCAGACGGCCGACGATGTTGACGTAGCCCTGCTCGTCCATGGTCGCGAGGTCGCCGGTGTGCATCCAGCCCGCCTCGTCGACGGCCTCCTTGGTCTTGGCCTCGTCGTTCCAGTAGCCCTTCATCACCGAGTAGCCGCGGGTGCAGAACTCGCCGGTCTCGCCGCGCGGCACGGCCTTGCCCTCGGTATCGACGATCTTGATCTCGATGTGCGGCAGCACCTGGCCCACGGTCGAGACGCGCCGCTCCACCGGGTCGTCGGTCGCGCACTGGGTGGAGACGGGCGAGGTCTCGGTCATCCCGTAGGCGATAGTCACCTCGCCCATGTGCATCTGGCTCTGCACACGCTTCATCACCTCGATCGGGCACGGTGAGCCCGCCATGATGCCGGTACGCAGGCTCTTGAGGTCGAACTTCGCGAACTCGGGATGATCGAGTTGGGCGATGAACATGGTCGGCACGCCGTAGAGCGCGGTGCAGCGCTCCTCGGCGACCGCCTGCAGCGTCGCCAGCGGATCGAACGCCTCGGCGGGATAGACCATGGTCGAGCCGTGGGTCAGGCAGCCGAGATTACCCATCACCATGCCAAAGCAATGGTAGAGCGGCACGGGAATGCAGAGCCGGTCCTCGGGCTTGAGCTTCAGCCCCTCGCCCACGAAGTAGCCGTTGTTCAGGATGTTGTGGTGGCTGAGCGTCGCGCCCTTGGGGAAGCCGGTCGTGCCCGAGGTGAACTGGATGTTGATCGCGTCATCGAACTGCAGCTTGGGGCCGATGTCGGCGATGGCGGCCTTCTCGGCATTGCCGCCGGCCGTGGCGACATCGTCGAAGTTCAGCATGCCCGGCGTCTTCTCCCTGCCGAGTCGAATGACGTGCTCGAGATGCGGGAGCTTCCGGTCCTTTACGAGATCCTGGACGATCTCGAGGTAGTTCGAGGTCTTGAGCGCCGGCGCCAGGATCAGCGCCTTGCACTCGACCTTGTTCATCGCATACTCGAGCTCGGCGCGCCGGTAGGCCGGATTGACGTTGACCAGCACCAGCCCCGCCTTGGCCGTGGCGAACTGTGCCAACGTCCATTCGGAATTGTTGGGCGACCAGATGCCGACCCGGTCTCCGCGCTGCAGGCCGAGCGTCAGCAGGCCCGCCGCCAGCTCGTCGACGCGGCGACCCAGCTCGCCCCAGGTCCAGCGCACGTTCTGGTGCTTCACCACCAGCGCCTCGCGGTCGCGATGGGTCTCGACGGTGCGATCGAAGAAGGCGCCGATCGTCTCGCCGATCAGCTTCTTGTCCGACACGCCGTGGTCGTAGGAGGGCTTGGGGGAGACTTTAGCATTCGTCATGCCCAAAGCTTAGGCAGGGCATGGCAGATTTGAAACCATGAAACTCAAATTCATGACGGTTGACGTCTTCACCGACCGCCAGTTCGGTGGCAACCCCCTGGCCGTCGTGCTGGACGCCCAGGGCCTCACGACCGCGCAGATGCAGGCCATCGCCGCCGAGTTCAATCTCGCCGAGACGACCTTCGTGCTGCCGCCCAAGGACCCCAAGCACGCAGCCGAAGTCCGTATCTTCACGCCCAAGGCGGAGATGCCCTTCGCCGGCCATCCCAACGTGGGGACGGCCTTCGTGCTGGCGCGCCTCGGCCGGGTGACCGGCGACAAGCTCGTGTTCGAGGAAAAGGCCGGCCTGGTGCTGATTGACATCCGCCGCGAGAACGGCGTCGTCGTGGCGACCCGGCTGGCGGCGCCGCAGCTTCTCACGCTGGGCGAAAGCGTCGAGCCGGAGATCGTGGCCGCCGCCGTCGGGCTTAAGGCCGGCGACATCGTCGGCCAGCCCGTCGTCGCCTCGACCGGCAACAACTTCCTGTTCGCAGAGGTCCGCTCGCGCGACGTGCTCAAGACGGCGCTCGGCAACAACGAAGTGTTCGCCAGGCACCTGCCGATGAACCGCACGGTCGGCGTGCATCTCTACGTCGACGCGAAGGAGCACGGCGTGGAGATCCAGACCCGCATGTTCGCGCCTCTCTACGGCGTGCCGGAGGATCCCGCGACCGGCAGCGCCAACATCACACTGATCGGCCTGCTGGCGCACAAGGCGGCGGAGAAGGACATGGTCCTGGCGAAGACGGTCGGCCAGGGCTTCGACATGGGCCGGCCGTCGCTGCTCGAGGCCTCGGCTGAGAAGAAGGACGGCAAAGTCGTCGCGACCTATATCGGCGGGCGCTGCGTGCCAGTAATGACGGGCGAGATCGACCTCGCCTAGCGCTGCCGGCGCAGCTCGGCCAACCGGTTGGCGACCCCGGTCAGGCGACTCGAGTCGGAGACTTCACGGATGCGCGTCTCGGCCTCGGCGAGCGCGTCGCCGAGATCGCATTTGGCGCCGACGAGCCACTCGATGTTGGGGAGCTGCCATTCGATGACGAGCGCAGCGTCGATGAAGCCGGGCTCGGTGCGCCGGACCTTGTTCGCCATGACCTTGAGCGCGTTACCGTAGGCTTGGCAGACCGCGAGCGGATCGACGCGGAGATCCCAGAGGTCCGCCAGCTCACCGATCATGCCCTCGTCGAGGAGCGTCCGGGCGTCGGCGTTACGCGTCTTGACGAGTCGCGCGCCGGCGACGGCATCCTTGAAGCGGGTGTGGCCGGGCGGCAGGAACTGGAGATAGTCGCGCAGCGAGGAGTCCGGCCCGAGCTTCGCGAACCGCGCGGCTTCGGCGGCCTCGGCCTCCTCCTGCCGCTTCCTGTACTCCTCCTCCTGCGCTTTCGCGGCGGCCTCCCGCGCGGCATCGCGTTCGGGATTGGGCATGTACTCGACGGTGGTCAGCACCAGCGGCACGATGGTGAGCGCTACGACGGCGCCGCCGAGGATCGCCGTGGTCGGTCCCGACGGCAGGGTGTCGTGCCAGCCGGCGAACCGTGCCCAGGAGGCGTAGAGAGCCAGCAGCGGCGGCAACGCCAGCGGCACCGCGATCAGCCAAGCGCCGTGGCGTTCCATGTAGAGGCCGGTGGCCGACGCGGCGGCGATGGCGGAAAGCGGCACGAACACGATGGCGGCGGCCATCGCGTAGCCCGGCATGCTGCCACGGAACCAGGCGATGGCGAACAGCACGCCGATCACCAGCCAGAGCACCAGGCCCTGGATCGCCGCGAAGCCCATCGCCATGCCACGACCCGCTGCGTCGCTGCCGCGCACGCCCAGCAGGTTGGCCGCGAAGGTCAGGTAGATGATGGCGGCAAGGGCGAGGAGGATCGCCATGACCCACGGAAAGCCGGGAGCCGTCGTCTGCGCTGTCATGGCTCTTCTCTAGCGGCTCGAGGCGCCGAGCGGCAATGCCGCGCCCTGCTTGACGGGGCGCAGCGCGAACGAACTCCTGATCTGCGCGATGCCGGGGATCTTGGTGAAGTCCATCACGAAGCGCTCGTAGGCTTCGAGATCGGGCACGACGACACGCAGCAGGTAGTCGCTGTCGCCGGTCATGAG
>CAYQAY010000083.1:0-19885 GCA_964415585.1 uncultured Reyranella sp. | reverse complement strand
GCCGAGCTCGCGCAGCAGGTCGAACATGTCCTGCGGGTATTCGCCGCTGGCGTCGATGGCGGCGGCGCGCGGCGCCACGCGTTCGCGCGCGACGCGACGCACCAGGTCTCGGACCTGGAGTTGCTCCTCGGTCAGGGTAAAGGACACGCCCGTTTCCTCCTCGTTGTGACTGGCCGCGGCGGGTGCGCCGTATCCGGTACGTTGTTCGGCATGCTGAACGCGACGTGCGGTCGCTGTCAAAGGCCCCGACTTCACGGCAAGAAGCCCGCTCGGTGGGTTCCTGCTGAACGTCGCTTCGAAACTCGCCGATCGGTGGTGGGCGGGGGGAGCTCTGCCAAGCACAGGAGGAAATCATGGGTCCACTGGCTAGTTTGAAGGTGATTGAACTTGCGGGCATCGGCCCGCGGCCTATGGCGGCTACGCTGCTGGCCGACACAGGCGCCACCGTGCTGCGTATCGATTGGCCGGCCGCTCAGTACAACCTCACCCTGTGCGGGCGGCGGACCCTAGCGCTTGACTTTAAGCAACCGCCCGCACGCGGACTCGCGCTGCCGCCCGTGGCCGAGGCCGATGCGCTCACCGAAGCTTTCCGTCCTGGTGTCGCTGAGCGGCTCGGCCTCGGGCCTGCGGACTGCCTCGCGTGCAATCCGCGACTTGCCTACGGGCGCATGACGGGTTGGGGGCAGGAGGGGTCGTTCATGCCCGCCGGGCATGATCTCAACTACATCGCGCTGACCGGTGCGCTGCATCATATCGGACGCAAGGCCCACCGCCTTTGCCGCCGTCTAACCTGATCGGCGACTATGGCGGCTGCGCTCCCGATTACGACTGCTACGAACGCATCGACGGGCGCTATGTCTCGGTGGTGCCGATCGATCGAGGGAGGCTTCTTGGAGGAACTGCTGCGCCGCCTCGGGATTGGCGCCGCGTGTCGCACCTTCAATGGAGCTGGGGCGGGTGACGCGGCCGGCCGATCCGGAACGTGTCGTGGCGCCCTGCAACATAGCGCTGTGCTGCCATGCGTCAGCCGAGTAGCGCCACCTCGCTGCGGGCGCTAATATAAATTCTAATGAATGATCGTTCATATGGTACAAGGTCCCGCGAACGCAGTGATGCGCGGGATGTAACCCTCGGAGGATCCGGTATGCCCGACGCGTCAACCCTTCCTGAGGGGCGTACCTTGACCCGACTAGACGTCGCCATCGTCGGGGGCGGACTGGCCGGGCTGTACGCCATCCACCGCCTGCGCGGCATGGGCCTGCGCGTGCGCGCTTTCGAGGCCGGCTCCGACATTGGCGGCACCTGGTTCTGGAACCGCTATCCCGGCGCGCGCTGCGACGTCGAAAGCCTCGAGTACTCCTACTCTTTCTCTGACGACCTGCAGCAGGCCTGGAAATGGCCGGAACGCTACGGCACCCAGCCAGAAATCCTGCGCTACATCAATCACGTCGCCGATCGCTTCGATCTGCGCCGTGATGTGCAGCTGAACACCCGCGTGACGTCGGCGCTGTTCGACAGCGAAGCCAACGAGTGGACTTTGACGACGGATAGCGCTGATGTCGTGCGGGCGCATTTCTGCATCATGGCCGCCGGCAACCTGTCGACGCCGCGCGTGCCCGAATTCAGGGGCCTACGCGACTTCCGGGGCAAGTGGTACCACTCCGGGCTCTGGCCGCATGAGGGCGTCGATTTCGGCGGCCAGCGAGTCGGGGTCATCGGCACCGGCTCGTCGGGCATCCAGATGATCCCGATCATCGCCCGGCAGGCGAGTCACCTGCATGTCTTCCAGCGCACGGCGAACTTCAGCCTGCCGGCGCGCAACGCGCCGATGGATCCGGAGCGCGAGCGCCGGCACAAGGCCGAGTATCCGGACCGCCGCCGCGCCGCCTACGACACACCATTCGCCATCGCCGGCTATCCGAAGCCGACCAAGTCGGCGCTGCAAGCGACACCCGAGGAGCGCCGCGCCGCCTACGAAGCCAAGTGGCAGGAAGGCGGTAGCATCAGTTTCCTCTACACCTACACCGACCTGCTGGTGAACAAGGAAGCCAACGACACCGCGTCGGAGTTCGTGCGCGAGAAGATCCGCAGCATCGTCAAGGACCCCAGGACGGCTGAACTGCTGTCGCCGAAGGATCATCCGATCGGAACCAAGCGGCTGTGCCTCGATACCGGTTACTACGAGACCTACAATCGCGACAACGTCACGCTCGTCGACGTGCGTAGCGATCCAATCCTGGAGATCACACCGAACGGCCTGCGTACCGCCGGCGGCGTGGCGTACGAACTGGACGCCATCGTCTTCGCCACCGGCTTCGATGCCATGACGGGCGCGCTGCGCGAGATCGACATCCGCACCACCGGCGGCGCCACGCTGGCGGACAGATGGGCCGGTGGCCCGGTGACCTATCTCGGGCTGATGGTTGCCGGTTTCCCCAATATGTTCATCGTCACCGGCCCGGGCAGCCCTGGCGTGAAGACGCAGATGATCGCCGCGATCGAGCAGCACACCGACTGGATCGCCGGCTGCCTCGATCACATGCGCCGACATGGCCTCCATCGCATCGAACCGACGGTCGAGGCCGAAGCCGCCTGGGTGCGGCACGTCAATGCCGTGGCCGACGGTACGCTCTACCCGCGCGCCAACTCCTGGTATCTCGGTGCCAACATCCCGGGCAAGCCGCGGGTGTTCATGCCCTATGTCGGCGGCTTCGACGCCTACAAGCGGCGCTGCGACGCCGTCGCCGCGGGCGGGTACGAAGGCTTCAGGTTGACCCGGCAAAGGGTGCCGGTGCGTGAAGCCGAAGCAGCGGCACCGGCTTTGTCAATGCGGCGGCACAGGAGCGGAGAATGAGGGACAGGAGCGAACCGGACTATGAGGTCATCATCATCGGTGCCGGCGTGGCCGGGATCTATCAGATCAAGCAGCTGGCCGACCTTGGGGTACGCGCCATGCTGCTCGAGGCCGCGCCCGATCTCGGCGGGACATGGTACTGGAACCGGTATCCCGGTGCCCGGTTCGACTCGGAGAGCTACACCTATGGCTACTCGTTCTCGAAGGAATTGCTGAACGAGTGGCACTGGAAGGAGCGGTTCTCGGGCCAGCCGGAGAATCTGCGCTATCTGAACCATGTCGCGGAAAAGTTCGACCTGCGCAAATACATGCAGTTCAACGCGAAGGTGGAGGCGGCGCACTACGACGAGGCGCACCATCTCTGGCGGCTGAAAATCGCGGATGGCCGTGAACTCACCTGCCGGTTCGTGATCATGGCGCTGGGCCTGCTGTCGATTCCAACCCTGCCGCGATTCGAGGGCATGGATAGCTTCAAGGGCCGCTCGTTCCATACCTTCTACTGGCCGCACGAACCGGTCGAGCTGGCGGGCAAGAACGTTGCCGTCATTGGCACCGGCGCAACGGGCATTCAGATGATCGCCGAAATCGCCGACAAGGTCGGCGAGCTGACGGTCTTCCAGCGACGGCCCAACTGGAGCGCCCCGCTGAACAACGGGCCGATCTCCGAAGCGGAGATGGCCGATATCCGCGCGCGCTATGACGAGATTTTCGCGACCTGCGCACGCACGCCGGGCGGCTTCGAGCACGAGCCGGACCGGCGCGGCTTCTACGAGGTCTCGCGCGAGGAGCGGCACAAGCTTTGGGACCGGCTCTACGACCAACCCGGCTTCGCGATCTGGCTGCGGAACTTCCGCGAGATCTTCACCAACGAGGAAGCGAACGCGGAGTTCTCCGAATACATCGCGGACCGCATCCGCCGGCGGGTGAAGGACCCCGTGGTCGCGGAGAAGCTGATTCCCCGGGATCACGGCTTTGGCGTCCAGCGGGTCCCGATGGAGACCCATTACTTCGAGGCCTACAACCGGCCCAACGTGCACCTCGTGGACATCAGCGAGACGCCGATCGTGCGAGTGACCGAGACCGGCCTGCGCACCACCGAGCGCGACTACGATTTCGACATCGTCGTCTACGCCACGGGCTTCGATGCGATCACCGGCGCCTTCGATCACATCGACATCCGGGGTGTCGATGGCGAGACGCTGCGCGACAAGTGGAAGGACGGACCGTCGACGTTCCTCGGGATGCTCATCCATGGCTTCCCGAATCTTCTGATGCCGGCGGGGCCGCAGAGCGGCTCCGCCTCGACCAACTACCCGCGTGGCATTGAGACCGGCGTCAACTGGTGCACCGACCTGCTCGAGCATATGTGGGAGCACGGCTACATACGCGCCGAGGCGACGCGCGAAGCGGAAGAAAGCTGGACCGCCCACGTCACGCAGATGTACGCGACGATGCTGATGCGGAAGGCCAAGTCCTGGTTCACCGGCTACAACTCGAACGTCCCCGGCCACGAGCACGGCAGGATCCGCTACTTCGTCTACAACGGCGGCTCTCCGAAGTACGTGGCCCGCATCACCGAGGTCGCGCAGAAAGGCTACGAGGGGATCGTCCTCACCTCCGCGGCGCCACCCTTGTCCGGCGCGCTGCTGGCAAGGGGCGGCAACGCCGTGAGCTAACGTCGTCCTCGGACGGGCTAGGCGACAGGACCGAACGGCATGCCCCTACGGGCGTAGCGTACGAGGATGGACGGCATGAAAGATCTCACCGTCGTTCGGACCGTTGCCGATCTGCGCCATGCGGTCGGCGAGTTCCGTGCTGCCGGCCGCACTATCGGCATGATCCCGACCATGGGCGCGCTGCACGAGGGCCATACGAGCTTGGTGCAGGGTGCGCTCGATCGCGGCGACGTGCCGGTCGCCTCGATCTTCGTCAATCCGACGCAGTTTGGACCGAACGAGGATTTCGCCGCCTATCCGCGCGACGAGGCGGGCGACTTCGCCAAGCTTGAGGCGGCGGGCTGCCGTATCGCTTATGCGCCTGGTGTGGAGGAGATGTACCCGGGCCCGCAGCTCACGACCGTGATGGTGGCTGGCCTGACCGAGGGGCTGTGCGGGCCCTTCAGGCCTGGCCACTTCCAGGGCGTCGCCACTGTCGTGTGCAAGTTCCTGATAATGGCCATGCCCGACCGCGGCTACTTTGGCGAGAAGGACTATCAGCAGCTCCAGGTGCTGAAGCGCATGGCGCACGATCTTGCCATGCCCATCGAGATCATAGGCATGCCGACCATCCGCGAGCCCGATGGGCTCGCCATGTCGTCGCGCAACCGCTACCTCTCACCCCAAGAACGCAAGATTGCCATTGCGATGTATCGCGAGCTCACGGCGCTCGCGGCCAATGTACGGGACGGCCGCACGCCGTGCGCCAAGGCGGCCGCGGAGTCGGCGCAGGCGCTGCTTGCCGCAGGATTCGACAAGGTCGAGTACTTCGATGTCGTCGATGCTGAAAGCCTCGCGCCGATCGAACGTGTCGCCGGCCCGGCGCGGATTGCAGCGGCGGCCCGGCTTGGCCGCACTCGGCTGATCGACAACGTCGCGGTTTGAGCGGCCTATTGGCGAGCCCTCGGCACAGTTTCTGGACGGGCTGTTGGGGAGCGAGCCGCGCAAGACGGGCTGGATGCGGGCGGAGGCGGCGGGCGATCCCGGCCCGTGGCGGCAACAGGCGATCCTGGGCCGCGGCCAGTGGGACGCCGATGCGCTGCACGACATCGTGCGAGATTACGCGCTGGAAACGCTGGCCGACGAGGAAGCAGTCTTGGTCATCGATGAGACCGGCTTTCTGAAGCAGGGCAAAGCCTCGTGCGGAGTTGCGCGTCAGTACACGGGCTCGGCGGGCAAGATCACCAATTGCCAGATCGGCGTGTTCGCCTCCTACGTGTCGCGCCACGGCCATGCCTTCATCGACCGGGCGCTTTATTTGCCGAAAGAATGGACGGACGATCCCGAGCGACTGAAGGCGGCGCATGTGCCGGAGGGTGTGGACTTTGCGACCAAGCCGCAGATTGCGCGCCGGATGATTGCACGCGCCATCGCCGCCAGGGTGCCGTTCTCCTTCGTTGCAGCGGACAGCGTGTATGGCACGGGCGACATCGAGACGATGCTCCGCTAGGCGGGCAAGGGTTACGTTCTGGGTGTTGCCGCCAACCATGTATTCAACTCTTGGGGCAAGAAGCAATTTGTTCGGGGCACCGCGGCGAAGATTGCGCAAGCCCTTCCCAAGAACGCCTGGCGGCGCTTGTCGTCCGGCGAAGGAACCAAAGGACCGCGCCTGTACGACTGGGCTTGTCTCGAACTGGCCGATCCATGCCGGCGAATACAACAGCGCCCTCAAGGGCAAGTGGACACGGGGACCCATGATCCGCCGCAGCATCGCCGACAGCGAGCTCGCTTTCTTCTCCACCTGGTGCTCCAAGGGCGCGTCCATGGAAAAGCTGGTCTCGGTGGAAGGTCATCGCTGGGCCATCGAAGACAGCTTCGAAGCCGCCAAGAACGAACTCGGTCTCGATCACAACGAAACCCGCTCCTGGCATGGCTGGCATCGCCATGTCTCGCTCGCCATGTTCGCCTTCGCCATGATGGCCGTCATCCGTCATCACGCCAATGCCGTGCCGCTCAAAAAACGCTGCCGCGTCTTCGGACCAAGCGTTCCTGATCCGCTGGTCGATCCAGGAAATCCGCCGCATCTCCGGGAAGCTTGCTCAACGGCGCATCCAACCCACCCACATCATCGCGTGGTCACTGTGGCGCCGCGCCCACCAGGCCGACGCGCGCCGCGCTCACCTCAAGCGCGCGAACCTCAAAAGAAACATGCAACTGTAATGCTAGTCTTCCTGAGTCAGGAAAGTGAGTCAGAAGGCCGCGGCCTGTATGGTCGAAGGCTGAGTTATCTTGCGGGTCCTGACCTCGACCGCTGTCAGCCCCCAGAAGCCGACCTCGGTCGTCGCTGCCAATCTCCTCCGCTCTTATTTCGGTCTTACTCCGTCACGGCAGGCTTCGCGACCGCGGGCATTCGTGATTTCCGGAGCAGTAACAGCAGCGGCGCCGATAGCAGCGTCACCCACATCATAAAAGTGAAGTCGTTGAGATAGGCGATGGTCGCCGCCTGGCGTGTTACTTCGCCGTTGAGGGCCGTGACGCCCGACATCGTGTGCCAGTTCCACGCTTGCGGCAGCCAGGGCGACTGCAGCATGGTACGGAACGGAGTCATGACGTCCGCAATGGCGGCGTGGTTGATCTGGGTGTTCTGGGCGAGCAGCGTGACGACGATCGAGATGCCGATGCTACTGCCGATGTTGCGCATCAGGCTGTACATGGCCGTGCCCTCGTTTCGATAGTGGGCAGCGAGGGTCGAAAAGGTCACGGTGCTGAGCGGCACGAAGATGAAGCCAAGTCCCAGCCCCTGGGTGACGCCGGTCCAGACAATGGTCGAAATCGGCACCTCGGTGGTGAAGCCCGACATCTCCCATAAGGAGAGCGCCGTCAGGCCGATGCCGAGCAGGATCAGCAGGCGGGTGTCCAGCTTGCCGATCAGGCGGCCCACGATGATCATCGCAATCATGGTGCCAACCCCGCGCGGCGCGAGCACGTAGCCGGTGGTGAGCACCGGAAAACCCATCAGGTTCTGCAGAAAGGGTGGCAGCAAGGCGAGGGTGGCGAGCAGGATCACGCCGACCATGAAAATGAGGAAGAGTCCCACTGCGAGGTTGCGGTCTCGGAACAGGGCGGGCTCGAGGAACGGCTCGCGCGCCGTGAACATGTGCACCAGAAACATGTAGAGGAAGAGACCCGCGAGCACCGTCTCGACCACGATCTCGGTCGAGGCGAACCAGTCCTGAGACTCGCCGCGGTCGAGCATCATCTGCAACGCGCCGATGGAGAGGCTCAAGAGGGCGAAGCCGAAGAAGTCAAAGCCGCGGCGCCGGTCACGGGGTGTTTCCGGTACAAAGGCGAGGATGCCGATGAGCGCTAAGATGCCGAACGGCAGATTGATGTAGAAAACCCAACGCCAGTCGTAGGTCTCCGTAAGGTAGCCGCCGAGAGTGGGTCCGAGGATGGGGCCCACCATTACTCCGACGCCCCACATGGCCATGGCTGAGCCGTGCTTCTCGGGCGGGTAGGTGTCGAGCAGGACGGCCTGCGAGAGTGGTACAAGCCCGGCGCCGAAGGCTCCCTGCAACAGGCGATAGAGCACGATCTCGACGAGCGACGAAGCCGCGCCGCATAGCATCGAGGCGATGGTGAAGCCGGTCACCATGACCGCAAACAGCCGCTTGCGTCCCAGGCGAGCGGCCAGCACACCGGTAGGTGGGGTCATGATCGCGGCCGCGACGATGTAGGAGGTCAAGACCCACGAGATCTGGTCTTGGGTAGCCGACATGCTGCCCTGCATGTGCGGCAGCGCGACGTTTGCGATGGTGGTGTCCAGCGCCTGCATGATCGTTGCCAGCATGATGGAGACAGTGATCAGGCCGCGTTCGAACGGCCTGCTCGCGGCTCTGGACTCCTTCATCGGCTCGGTTCCGCCTGGGCAGCGACGTTGTGCGAGACGCCGATCCAAGAGAGCGCGGTCCGCACGAAGCTAGGGACCGGCCGGCGATGCCCGGTGTCGATTTCGACTGTCGTGCTCATGCCGGAGCGCAACCGCGGATCCCGGCCGCTCGTCTCGACGGCGATACGCACAGGGATGCGCTGCACCACCTTGACCCAGTTGCCGGTGGCGTTCTGGGGCGGGATGACGGAAAATTCCGCGCCCGTCGCCTGGCTGAGGCTTTCGACAATCCCCTGCCACTCGCGGTCGGGATAAGTGTCCACGTAAATCGTCACCGGCTGGCCGGGGCGGACATGGGCCAGATCAGTTTCCTTGAAGTTCGCCTCGATCCAGAGGCCGGTGTAGGCGACGAGGCTCATCACCGGGCTGCTCATCGGGCCGTTTCCGATGACCTGCTGGCCGACCTGCGGGGTGTTGCTCGCGATACCCGCGAAGGGCGCGCGCACGATGGTTCGTTTGAGGTCGAGAGCGGCACGATCGACAGCCGCCTTTGCTGCCAGGAATCGCGGGTGGCGCTCCGCCGGGATGTCCGGGTCCCCGGCAAGCTGTGCCTGGATCTGCGCCAGCTCCTGCTCCGTGACCCGAATACGCTGCCGGGCCACGTCGAAGTCGTGGCGGGCGGCATCGTGCTTGCTGCGGGAAATGACGGCGCTGACGACCAGCTTGGACTGCCGCTCGAACTCGGTCTCGGCGAAAGCCAGGTTGGTCCGGGCAAGCGCCAGCTCCTCCTGCTTCTGCCGGTAGCTGCCCTTCAGGCTTTCGATCTCGTCGCGCAGGCCGGCAAGCCGCGCCTCCGCCTCGGCCAACGCTATATGATAGGGCCGGTCGTCGATACGGAATAGCACATCGCCCATGGCCACACGCTGATTCTCGCGCACCGAGACCTCACCGATAAGGCCGGAGACTTCCGTGGCGATCATCACCTTATCTGCCTTCACGTAAGCATTCTCCGTGCTAACGTAGCGGCCGCCCGTCACATAAAAGTAGCCGCCGACAATCGCCACTACCAGCGGGCCGAGGAGCAGCAGGAAGCGCCGCAGCCAGCGGCGCGGCGCGGCCAATCGAGGAGGCCGCCAGTTCGGCTCGGCCTGCTGGCTTGAGGGAACCTTTTTGTCCAAACCGCCGATACGGCGTGGCCGCTCAGTTGCGTCCTGCTGCATTCGAGAAGGCTCTCTCCGGTCTCCCGCCAATGCTGTCGTCTTCGCTTTCGGCCTCAATGAGGTTGCGCTTCATGTGGCGCAGGGCATCGATGAGCACCTGCTTCGTGCCGTCACACATTCCGGCCATAGCTTCTTCACGGGTCTCGGCCGCGAGAGCCCACATGCCCTCGAGACGCAGCAAGCCGGCAGCGGTCAGATAGAGACGGAAAGCCCGGCGGTCGTCGAGATCGGGTCGGCGTGCGACTAAGCCGGCCTCCTGCAGCCGGTCGATCAGGCGGACTAGCGTCATCGGCTGGACCTCCAGACTCTCGGCCAAAGTGACCTGATTCACGCCCTCCTGTCGGGACAAATAGGCAAGCGCCTGCCATTGAGCTTGAGATAGCCCGAGTTCCTGTGCCCGGCGGTTGAAGTTCCGTCGTAGCAGCCGCGCCAGGTCGTTCACAAGAAAGCCAACGCTTTGGTCGGGGTCATGCATATGTCGGCATCCACCATAAATAGTAAGCATGATATATTATAAGTACAGGAGGCTTCTCCGCAAGAGGAATGCACGCCCATAGGGTTGATGGCCTTCCGCGACTTGGCATAACGTGTCCACTTGGCGGGTAACGATGGTGGTCCGATTGAGACCCCACGCCGCGCCGGGAAGGAACGAAAGATGGAATCGCGCGCCCGCGGCGCCGGTCGGGGCTTGCACTGAATGCCCGCCGACGGACGTGCCGAATCGCCTCCACAGTGGCTGCGCCTCGCCGATGCGGGGCTGTCGCATGTCGAGGACAGTCTTAACCTGATCGCGGCGCTCGCCGTGTTCTTCCTGATGTTCGTGGGCGTGGCGCAGATCATCGGCCGCACCGTCTTCGACTTCGCCATCTACGGCTACATCGACTGGATCGAGCAGGCCTCGTCGCTGTTTGCTTTCCTGGGGATCGCCTATGCCCAGCGCCTTGGCAGCCACATCGGCATGGACCTGACGATCGGCTGGCGGCCCGAGGTCCGCTGGAAGATCGAGCTGTTCGGCGTCGTCCTGGCGATCGCCATCATCACCATCCTGATCTATGCCAGCTTCACCAATTTCCTGCGGGCCTGGTCGATCGGCGATTCGACGATGGACATCCGCCTGCCGACCTGGCCCGCCAAGCTGATGGTGCCCCTGGCGCTGAGTGTGCTGTGGCTGCGTCTGTCACTGCAGATCTGCGGTTACCTCCGCATGATCGCCCATCCGGATGCCCAGCCGGTCGCGGTGCCGAAATTGATCACGCTGGAGACGCAGGTGCAGGACGAGATCGCCGAGGCGCTCGGTCGCGAGGAATTGAACCGGGAGCAGGGCCGATGATCGAGCTCAGCCCGCTCGCGATCGGTGGCATCGGAATCGTTGCCTTGCTGGCGCTGTGCTTCGCCGGCGTGCGGTTCGCCTTCGCAGGCGCGCTGGTCGGCACGGCAGGCCTGGTCTCGATGATCGGCTGGGATGCCGGGATCCGCACCGCCGGCATCGCGCCCTATACGGCCGGCGCCAACTACACGCTATCGGTCCTGCCGATGTTCATCCTGATCGGCTACCTGGCCTACTACGCCGGCATCACCCAAAGCGCCTTCGAGGCGGCCCGCCGCTGGTTCGGCTGGCTGCCCGGAGGCCTCGCCACAGGCACCGTGTTCGCGGTCGCAGGCTTCTCGGCGGTCTCGGGCGCAAGCAGCGCGGCCGCCGCCGTGTTCGCCAAGGTGGCGATCCCCGAGATGCTGCAAGCGAAATACGACAAGCGCCTGGCCGCAGGCGTATGCGCGGCCGGCGCCACGCTCGATTCGCTGATCCCGCCCAGCACGCTGCTCGTCGTCTACGGCATCATCACCGAGCAGTCGATTGGCAAGCTGCTGGTGGCAGGCTTCGTGCCGGGCATCTTCTCGGCGTTCGTCTACGCCGTCATCATCACCTGGCGCTGCTGGCGCCAGCCCGAGCTCGGGCCGCGCATCAGGGGCTACACCTGGCCACAACGCGCGCAGTCGCTGCCCGGCACCACGCCCATCTTCCTGGTCATCCTGATCATTTTCCTCAGCATGTATTTCGGCTGGGCGACCCCGACCGAAGCCGGCGCGCTGGGCGCCTTCTCGGTGTTCGCCTTCGCGCTGAAGGCCGGTATCAAGCGCGGCGAGTTGCGCCAGTGCCTGCTCGATTCCGCGAAGCTCACGGTGATGATCTTCACGGTGATCTGGGGCGTGCTGATCTTCGTGCGCTTCCTGGGCTTCTCGGGCATGCCCGAGGAGGTTTCCCGCTGGGTGACCGACCTCGCCCTGCCGCCGCTCGCGATCCTGCTGGCGATCTATCTGCTGTACTTCGTCCTCGGCACGGTCCTCGAAGGCATCGGCATGTTCCTGCTGACGCTGCCGGTGGTCTTCCCGGTGATCTCGGCGCTGGGCTACGACCCGATCTGGTTCGGCATCGTGCTGGTCAAGCTTTCAGGTATCGCTTCGCTGTCGCCGCCCGTCGGACTGGTGGTGTTCGTCGTCAACGGCGTGCGGCCCGACATTTCCGTGCGCGACATCTTCAAGGGCGTGTGGCCCTTCATCTTCGCCGACATCATCACGCTCGGCGTGCTGACGGCGTTCCCCGAGATCGTCACCTTCATCGTCGAAAGCACAGACTGAACAGGAGGAGTGGTCATGTATCGAGCGCTATCGCTGTCTGTCGTCCTCGGACTTGGCATGCTGGCCGCCGCGCCGGCCGATGCCGCCGACAAGGTCACCTGGAACTTCGCGCTCTACGGCCCGCCGCGGGCGGTGACCGTGACCTTCGAGCACCTGGCGAAGGTCGCCAAGGAGAAGAGCAACGGCAACTTCATCATCAACCTGAAATACAATGAGCAGCTCGGCGAGGCGAAGGACATGCTCGACGGGCTGAAGGTCGACGCCTTCCAGGGCGCATTCGTCGCCTACTCCTACGCGCCCGCCAAGACCCCGATTCAGGGCGTGCTCGACATGCCGTTCCTGCCGATCCCGGACCTCGTCTCCCAGCAGAAGGTGCAGGACGGCTACCAGACCTGGAAGCCGGTAGCCGACGAGCTGTCGCGTTGGAACGGCATGCATTTCATGACCATCCTGCTGCCGCAGTACGAATTCATGGGAACCGGCAAGCCGCCACGCAACCTGGAGGACTGGAGGGGCATGCGGGTGCGCGCCCTGGGCGGCCTGGGCGAAGCCATGAAGCTTCTGGGCGCGGTGCCGGTGTCCGTCTCGGCGCCGGAGGTCTACACCGCCCTCGAACGCGGCATGTTCCAGGCGGCGTCATTCCCCTTCGCTTACAGTTTCACGGCGTACAAGCTGCACGAAGTATCGAAGTGGTACACGCTCGGCATGCAGCTCGGCGTCGTCCACAATTCGCTCGTGCTCAGCCAGACGGCGTGGAAGGCGCTGCCCGACGAGTACAAGAAGATATTGGAAGAAGCGAGGCCGGACGCCTACCGGCTGCAGCGCGAGGCCTACGAAGAGGCGGACAAGAAAGCCTTCCCGCTGTTCGAGAAGCGCAAGCTCGAGGTCATCAAGGTCTCGCCCGAGATGCGCGAGAAGCTGATCACCACCGCAGGAAGGCCGGTGTGGGACCAGTGGGTGGCTGAAACCGACAAGAAGGGCCTGCCCGGCAAGGAAGCGCTCGAGCTGGTGCTGTCGCTGGCGAAGAAGGCCACGAACTGAGATCATGTCGATGATGACCGCAAGACTCCGTTCGCTTTCACAAGCGGATTTGAGGTTAGCCAAGCTCCACACGGCAGACCAGCAATTCAAGCCGTCCAAAGGTTGACATTGTTGAGAGCAGCGGGCGGAACCGGATTGCGGTTTGCCGATGTCGGAGACAGGCATCGTTTATGATGAGGACTCATCGGCCTTCGGTGCAAAAAACGAGGACGAGGCAGGCAAGGCCTTGGGCGAAGAGAACTATCAGAAGCTTTGCCAGAAGTTTCCGAACACGGGCAAACCGACGCGGGCCCGCTTGATCTCACTGGAAGAGGGAACCGCCATCCCGCCGCCGGTCGAGGACATCCGCAACTGGCTGGCGGGACACACCAAGGCGGCCGCGCGAACCGGAAAGGCTCCGGCTCCGGAAGAGGGCGGAGCGTCCGCAGCTAGCGGCGGCACGGGCCGCAAGACGGGATGAATACGTTTCTTGTGCGCTTCATCTCGCGGCGCTCGCCGTCATTGATGATCGCGATGGCGAACACCATCAGCCAGTAGACGCTGACGCCCGTAAAGCTCGTGCCGCCCTCGGCGGCGGAGGTGAACGATCGATTTCTTGTTTTCTCCATCTCTTTGAGGCCGGCGAGCCCGGACCGTTCGTGTCGGGCGCGGCGGAAGCGGAGCAGGGAGCAGAACGCATCCCGCAGGGACTGGAACGACAGAGGAGGAGCTTCACGCTCGCGTCAGAAGAGGCGACTTCTCCGCTACAGTTGCGGCCTAAAAGTCCGTCTAGCTGGGATGGCATCAAAGCTGCCGGAGGAAAATCGATCGGGACCGCGCGCAAGACTATGCAACGCGCGCGAGGTTTCGTCAGCTTCAGGAGCTGCAAAGCGTGCAGAGCAAGCTTGGCCTTCCGGTCGAGCGCGACCTGCACTTTTGCAGACAAGCATACGCTCTCAGTCCTGCCTCACGACGCACGGGATGCGAAGGCGAAGATGAAATGCGCCCTGCCGAAGCCGCCGAGCGGATCAACGGCGAGAACGAAGGTGCGTCACGACGGACCTTCCAACCCAGCTGAGCTTTGATGGCTACCGAATGCGCGCATCGTGGCAACGCGACTTCATCGGGTCCGCGTCACAACCAAGCTGCGATGTAGTGCGCTTCGCTACGCCACAACACGCGTCCGACTGCTTCCGCAGTGCTTCCGCGGCCAATCCGAGCGCCACGAGAACAAAATGCGCTCTTGCTAAGTGATTGGAAATATGGGAGAAATTGGCGGACCCGGCGAGATTCGAACTCACGACCTCTGCCTTCGGAGAGCAGAAACTTGTCCTCGAGGCACCTCCTCCTCGGTGACCGTTAACCTCCGGCGAAGGCCTTGACCTTGGGGCCTGGAGCGGTGCTACCAGTCTCGTCGACGAGCTGTCGGGGTCAGCCGATCATACGTGTCCGTCTCGGACTCCTCGTCGAGGACCCAACTCCTCCCGTCATCGGGCAGCAGCAATAAGCTGATGACGAAGTCGTACTGCTCGGCCACCACGGTCATTTCACGGACCGGCTCGTTGAACCAAACGCCGGGATCATGATCAGCAGTGCCGCGGCCATCCACCACCCGGTCTTGTTGAACCGCGAGCGAGGTGGCTGGAATTTCGATCGGTCCGGCAGACGTCCGGTAGAAGGCGCCGGTTTTCAGTGCCGGCGTGCTCGAGCGGGCCCAGAGGATGAAGCCATCCCGCGAGACGACTAGAACAGCGCGTTTCTCCGTGTAACTGAGCCAGCGCAATATGGTGGCGATCAGCGATACGCGATACCGGTCGCGGCAGTGCTCGATCAGGTCGAGATCGACCTTCGCCCGGTCCGCTATCTGTCGCCGGAAATCATCAAGCGGCATCAGGAAATTCGCCGCGAAGACGTTCGCCTGATGCTCTACCTGGCCGTACTCGGAATCCCAACGGACAACGTCCTGCTCCCCGCATCGCATTCCCTGGGGATAGGCGAGTCGGTGCAGAAGGTAATGCCCGAATTCGTGGGCGAGCGTGAAGTTAATCCGGCCCTTCGATCGAATTCGGTTGTTGTAGATGATGCCCCACCCACGCCGGCCGGCCGGAGCGCGAAACAGCGCGCCGTCGAAACCGGGCAGATCATTGCCCAGCACGCTGACAATGGGATCGTCCCGGAAGCGTTGGGCGGTGTATTCGCGGGCGACCTCGGCGATGTCAATCGGAAACCGGTCGGCTCCCAGGGCGGCGCTCAGGACATGCGTGATCTCGAAGGCCCATCGCTCGGGAGAGAACGGTTTCGTCATTCATCGTCGCCCAGGAGATCGACCATTCGTCTGATCTTGTCCTTGGTGGCGACGTCCATTTTTCGGTACTTGCGGAAGAACGCGTTGTCAGTGGCGTCCTCGACTTTCAGGTTTTCCGTCGGGTCCATGAGGTAGTCGGCGGTCACCCTCAAGGCGGCAGCAATCTTCGCGATCTTGTCGGCCGAGGGGCGGGGAGGGTTCTTGTTCTCCAGTTCCCAGATGTAGCTTTTGCTCGAGTCCGACAGCTCGGCCAGCTTGTCGAGCGTGTACTTTCTCTCTTTACGCAGTTCGCGGATTTTCTCGCCTAGCGGCGTACCCACTTCGATTCTCCTTAATGCCCGGTTACTCTAAAAGTTCAGAGTAGAGATACTTTCCCTCCTTGACAACGCGCCCCTGGCTCCCCAGGTTATGTTCGGAGTAGGCATATTTTTACTAACAGATATTCGGGAAGATGCTATATGTCGGGTAAGCGCGGACCAAGATCACATCATGTAGTATCTAGCGCCGCCGGGGGCTGGGATGTCAAGCGCGGCGGCGGCGGGCGTGCCTCCGGCCACTTCGACACCAAGCAGCAGGCGGTCGACCAGGGCCGGCAGATCAGCCGTAACCAGAGGACGGAGCTGCGCATCCACAACCGGGACGGCCGCATTTCCCAGAGCGATAGCCACGGGCGGGATCCCAATCCGCCCAAGGGCTGACGGAAGACGGGCCCTTCACGTGGGGTGAAGGGCCGGACCATCGAGGGAAGGCGGGCATGAGGGGAGCGATGAATGCGTAGGATTTCAGCAGTGCCGCAAGGGGATCTGGACCGGCCCAAGGGCATCCAGCGAATCCGCAATTTGCCGGACCCCGAGTTGGGCGCGCTCTGGCGTTCGATCATCTTGGAAGAGCGCCTCAAGACGCAGCTCCTCTCGCAGGCGATGCTGAACTTCACGCTGCGCGGCAAGGTCGACCGCTCGGTCATCCCGCTGCATGGCGTCATCCTCCTGGTCGGACCACCCGGTACCGGCAAGACCTCGTTGGCTCGCGGCCTCGCCCATCGCACGGCGGAGTCATTCCAAGGCGGTGGGTTTCGCCTGCTGGAGGTCGAGCCGCACATGCTGACGAGCGCGGCCATGGGCAAGACCCAGCGCGCCGTCTCCGACCTCTTCTCGCAATCGATTGCCGAGGCGGCCGCCGTTGGACCGACCATCGTCCTGCTCGATGAAGTGGAAACGCTCGCCGCCGACCGGTCGAAGCTGAGCTTCGATGCCAACCCCGTCGATGTCCACCGCGCGACGGACGCCGTCCTGGTCCAGCTCGATGCCCTCGCCGAGTCGCATCACAACCTCCTCTTCGTCGCGACGAGCAACTTCCCGCAGGCGGTGGATGGTGCTTTCACTTCCCGCTGCGATCTGGTCATGCAGGTGCCGTTGCCCGATCACGAGGCTTGCAGCCAGATCTTGAAGGATTGCCTGGAGGGCCTGGGCAAGACCTTCCCGCCGATTGCCAAGCTGCCCGCGTCGCCGCAATTCGAGCAGTGCGCCACCGAGTGCGTCGGCCTCGACGGCCGCACCATCCGCAAGATGGTCGCCAATGCGCTCGCCAGCACGCCGCAGACCGCCATGAACCCCGGGCAGGTCACGATGGGCGACCTGCTGGCGGCGGCGCGTGCCGCCAAAGCCAGCCGTGCACTGGGAGGGAAGGCGCCATGACCACCGTTGCCCGCCGCACCTTCCGCAGCACGCCGCATCGTGATGCGATGCAGACGTGGCACGCCATCGTCGACCTGTTGACGCAAGGCAAAGCAGGCGCTGCCCGCACCGAATTGCTCGCCGTCGCCGGCGTCGGCGCCAGCGTGATCACCGACCAGGCGCCCAAGGACGCGGCCATCGTCGTCACCTGCGACGGCCCTCGCACCCGCATCCATTGCCTCTTTGACGACGATGCGATCGACAGTTCCGACGCCAACGAGGATGCGCTGGGCTTCGATCCCTTGAAGGGCGACTGGCGCGTCTCGCTGCCCTGTCTCGCCGATGACCTCGCCTGGGTCCAAGGGGCCCTGAAGAAGCACAGCGACCGCATCACGGCCCGTGATCTCGACGCTGACGTTGCGAAGGCGGCGGACGTACAGCCGGCGCGGGCGCAGGCCCTCGTACTCGATCCCAAGGGATTTCTCGGATCATGACCAGCGTCGCCGTCTACTCCTATGCCCATTCGGTCACCTACGTGGCCGACAACATCCTGAAGAGCTTCAAGGACATCATTCGTCTCAGCGGCCTCGATCCGACGCAGCTGGTCGAAGACTGGACCACCAACATGCTGGCGCTGAAGACGTGGCTGGCATCCGGTCACCTCACCTGCGTCGTTCTCGAGGTCTACAACCCGAAGACGGACGCCTTGGTGGGCCGCTGGGACGTCGATGTGGTCTACGGCGCCGCCGGCGACGGCAACTTTTGGACCGACACTGACCAGATCAGGTACCACATCCTGAAAGCCGGTCTTTGGCCCAGCCAGGCCCGCTATCGCCTCATCCTGCGCACCAAGGCTGGCCGGCCGGATGTTGTCGGATGGGGCTCCGCCTCGTTGCGGTCCACCGCCGGGTTCGTTCGTCACAGCCTCGGCACCACAATCGAGCATAACGGCTTGGGCGGCAGTGCCGCCTACTGGAGGAAAGCGGGATGATGACCGTCAACGAAGCCTTCCGGAAATTCAAGAGCCGGCTCGAGCTCAATGACAAGGAGCAGGCCAACGCGTCGGCCCGCCACACCGAAGTGCGTGATTACCTCGACACGAAGTTCGGAATCGAGCGCAGCTTCCTCACCGGCTCCTATGCCCGGCACACCAAGACCAAGCCACTCAAGGACATCGACATCTTCTTCGTCCTCAAAAAGTCGGGCAAGGACTATCGGTCGATGGCCCCGTCGATCGTGCTCGGCGACTTCTACGACGCACTGGTCGAGAAGTACGGCAAGGCCGCCGTCCGCAAGCAGGGCCGCTCGGTCAACGTCGATTTCGGCGTGGTGGTCGATGCCGACGACAACACCGACTATCGCGTGATGAGTGTCGACGCGGTACCAGCCTATGCCGCCGCCGAGGATTATGAGATTCCTGACGCGGACAAGGGCGCGTGGATCAAGACCAACCCCGAGACCCACGCGGAAAAGGCGATCGCCGCCCATCAAGCCTATTCCAGCGAATGGAAGGGGCTGGTGCGGATGGTCAAGTACTGGAACAACAACCCGCGCCATGGCGACGAGAAGCCGGTCAAGCCGTCCTTCCTGATCGAGGTGATGGCCTTGCAATGCCTTTACGGCGACTGGCAAGGTCGATTCGACTACGAGATCCAAGCCTTCTTCGCGACCTTGGCAGACCGCATCCTTGAGGCGTGGCCGGACCCGGCGGGTCTGGGGCCACCCATCAGCGATGGCATGGATGCCAAGCAGAAGCAGCGGGCCCGGACGCTTCTGCAGGCGGCAAGCCGCGAGGCCTCGATCGCCATCGACCACGCCCGGCAGGGGCGAAATGGCGAAGCGCTGAAGGCTTGGCGTGCGCTGTTCGGCCCCAAGTTTCCGCTGTCATGATGCATTGGCGGAGGATCCTGGGATTGACGGTGGAGACCGGCAATGGCTGATGCGGTGAAGGCGCGCTGGCATGGCGACAATTACCAGTCCCGCATCTTCTGGCAGAACGCGTTCAACCTGCTAGACCCGCTTTCAGGTGTCATCGAGGTCACCTTCGAGGCCAACGGGCCCAAGGCGTTCGACGACGTTGTCGTCAAGTATGACCCGCCGGTCGCCCGGTCCGGACCCCAGCGGGTGCCCGCGGAGTATCACCAGGTCAAATGGCATGTCGAAACCGGGGGCCGCTTTGGCTTCGAGGACTTTGCCGACCCTGCCTTCATCGGCGCGCAGTCCTTTTCGCTGCTGCAGCGTCTTCAGCAGGCGCTTGCGACGGCGCCTGCCGGAGCGCATTTCACGTTCCTGACCACCTACCGCATTAAGGACGGCGACCCTCTCGCCGACCTCGTCTCCGGTCACGACAAGACACTTCTGATCGAACGCCTCTTCGATGGCACGACCGACAAGAGCCGCATGGGCAAGGTGCGCAAAGGTTGGCGGGAGCATCTGCAGCTGGCGTCCGACGAAGAGCTCCGGAAAGTCGTCCAGGGCTTGCGTGTGTTCGAAGGCCATCGGTCGCTCGATGAGCTCCGTACCGAAATCAATCTGAGGGCCCAGGTCGTCGGCTTGCTGGCCTGCAGCGCTGCAGCTTCTGATTTCCGCTACGACGAGCTGGCACGTCAGCTGAAGGTACGCGGGCTGAACACCC
>CAYQAY010000082.1:0-20672 GCA_964415585.1 uncultured Reyranella sp. | reverse complement strand
TGCGCGTCACGTGCTTCTGGAAGGCGAGCAGGGCGCTTGAGGGCAAGATGTCGTGGCGGCGGATGAAGGCGGTCTGCACCCTCGCTTCGCCGGGTGGCAGCCTGTGTGCCTTCACTTTCGTGCCGCGCCAGACCGGACCTATCAGGCCGCGCGGCATCAAGGTGATGCCGAGGCCCGCAGCCACCGCGCCCAGGATCGCCTCCAGGGTGCCGAACTCCAGGCGCCGGAGCCCCACGACGCCGCGGCGCGCCAGTACCTCCTCCAGTCGCTGCCGGTAGGAGCAGCCGGCCCGCAGGATCACCAGCCTGAGGTCGGGTCGCCTGAGTGCCGTCGCGAGGGAGGCCTCGTCGGGTGCCGTCAGCAGCGCCAGCTCCTCGACGAAGGTCGGTACCGTGACGAGCTGCGGATGCACAACCGGGCCGCAGACGAAGGCGCCTTCGACCTCGCGGTCCAGGACCTGCTCCACCATCTCCGCGGTCGTGCCGGTCTTCAGCACCAGGTCGACGCGGGGGTGGGCGCGGGCGTAGGAGGCGAGCAGGGGCGACAGCCGGAGCGCCGCCGTCGTCTCGAGCGATCCGATGGTGAGCGTCCCGCGCGGCGCGCCGTCGTCGCGCGCGGCCCGGCTCGCCTCGTCGAGCAGTGCCTCGACCTTGGCCGCGTAGGGCATCAGTCGTTCGCCAGCCGTGGTGAGGCGCGCACCCGAGCGGCTGCGCTCGAACAGAGTCACGCCCAGCGCCTCCTCGAGGCGGCGCACGCGCTGCGTGACGTTGGACTGCACGGTATTGAGTTCGCGTGCCGCACGGCCCATGCCGCCCAGCCGGGCGACGGCTTCGAAGGTGGCGAGGTCCTTGGCATCCATATTCATCAGAATATCAGATGCTTGGGATCGATTAAATTCGCTATTTACGATGGGAATGGCAGCTTACATTGAAGGCCACGAACAGGAGCTTACTCATGAAGTGGCAGGACCGCCGTCTTCTCGATCTCTTCGGCATCGAACATCCCATCCTGCAGGCCCCGATGGCCGGCGTGACGTCGCCGCAGCTCTGCGTCGCGACCTCCGAGGCGGGGGGCCTTGGCTCCGTCGCCGGCGCCATGCTGACGCTGGACGGGCTGCGGCAGGAGATGCAGGTCGTGAAGCAGGGCACCGGCCGGCCGTTCAACGTCAACTTCTTCACCCACGAACCGCCGCATCGGGATGCTGCACGGGATGCGAAGTGGCGCCAGCGTCTTTCCGCCTACTACGCCGAGCTGGGTGTGCCGGCGGATGCCAAGGGTGGCTCGCGCGCGGCGTTCGACGCCGCGGGCTGCGAGCTGCTGCTCGAGTTCGAGCCGAAGGTGGCGAGTTTCCATTTCGGCCTGCCCGCGCGCGCGCTGGTGCAGAAGCTGAAGGCGGCGAAGATCCTGGTGATCAGCTCGGCCACCACCGTCGAAGAAGCGCGCTGGCTGGAAGGCGAGGGCGTCGACGCCGTGATCGCCCAGGGCAACGAGGCAGGCGGCCATCGCGGCATGTTCCTGACCGACGACATCGCCCGTCAGCCCGGCACGATGGCGCTGGTGCCGCAGGTGGTGGACGCGGTGAAGGTTCCGGTGATCGCCGCCGGCGGCATCGGCGACGGCCGCGGCATCGCGGCGGCCCTGGCGCTGGGCGCGGCAGGCGTGCAGATCGGCACGGCGTTCATGCTGACGCCCGAGGCCAAGACCGGGCCGATGCATCGCGCGGCGCTGAAGCGGGCCAACGACAACAGCACGACGCTCACCAACGTGTTCACCGGGCGTCCCGCGCGCGGCATCGTGAACCGCATCATCCGGGAGCAGGGGCCGATGAGCCCCGACGCGCCGGCCTTTCCGCTGGCCGCCGAGGCGACGCAGCCGCTGCGCGGGCCTGCGGAAGCCAGGGGCTCGACCGACTTCACGCCGCTGTGGAGCGGTCAGGCGCCGACCTTGGCGCGCGAGATGCCGGCCGGTGAACTGCTGAAGAGGATGGTGGGCGAGACCGAAGCCGCGCTCAGACGCGCGCGGGGATGACTGCGTCGATCAGCCGGTCGACGAAGCCGCGCGTGATCGGCGCGTGGCCCATCAGCAGGCGGTAGAAGAGCGGCCCGAAGATCAGGTCGAGCGTCAGCTCCATGTCCTCGGGCGGATCGATCGCCTTCTCCTGGATGCAGCGTTCCAGAAGCGCGCGCGTGGCGTCGCGATTGCGCGCGATGAATTCGTTGCGGAACGCCTTGGCGAGTTCCGTCTCGGACTGTGCGGCGGCGACCATCGCCGCGACGCTGCGCCCGGCGGGGGCGGCGAACGCGTCCGCCAGCGCATGAAGCTGTGCCCGCAGCGCCGACAAAGGCGCGCGTGGCGACTTCGCGGCCTCGCCGGCGCCCGTCGTCTCCAGGAACGCAGCCATCGCGACCGCCGGAGCGTTGGACCAGTAGCGATAGATCGTCGGTCGGCTAACGTCGGCCTTCTGGGCGATCGCCTCGATGGTGACGGCTGTCAGGCCGCCGCGGTCGAGCAGGGCGCGGGCGGCGGAAAGGATCGCGGCGCGCGTACGCGGATCGCGCGGCCGGCCACGCTGCGGCGGGGACGAGGGGGCTTGACGGGGCATGTATTAACGTTACGATACGTAATGTAATATAACACAGGTGATGCCATGAGCGCAAAGCAGCCCACCGGCGAGCAGACCCTGCGGGCCCACATGACGGTGCACGACGCGAAGGCCGCGATCGACTTCTACGCCAAGGCTTTCGGCGCTGAGGAGGTGTTCCGCCTCGTCGAGCCGGCCGGCCGCGTCGGCCATGCCGAGATCAGGATCGGCGACACCCTGTTTATGCTGAACGACGAATATCCCGACTTCGGCGCCAGGAGCCCGACCGCGATCGGCGGCTCGCCGGTCGCCTTCTACATCCGCGTGGCCGACGCCGATGCCGCGGTGAAGCGTGCCGTGAAGGCCGGCGCGACGATCGTCCGTCCGGTCGAGGATCAGTTCTACGGCGAACGCATGGGCATGGTGGCATGCCCGTTCGGCTATCGCTGGTCGCTGTCCGTCCCGAAGGAGGAGCTCGACGCGGCGGAGATGCAGAAGCGCTGGACGAGGATGCTCGAGGGCGGCAAAGCATGAGCCCCATCGACATCGCCTCGTTTCCGATCCATCTCGGCCGCGGCGCGACCGCGGAGGTCGAGCCCAGGTTCACCGGCGATCTCGCCTGGTACGAAGCCTATGGGGCACGCCATCGTGGCGACGGCCGGGAGGGGCGGCTCGTAAGCTTGCACACATTCGAGGCCTCGTGGACTTCCTGGGAGATGCATCCGGCCGGCGCGGAGGTCGTGCTTTGCACGGCTGGAACCTTGATCCTGCACCAGCAGCAGCCCGATGGGGCGGTTGCGAGCGTCCGGCTCCGTGCGGGCCAGTACGCGATCAATCCGCCAGGCGTCTGGCATACCGCCGACACCGAGGGAACCGCCACGGCCCTGTTCATCACGGCAGGCGAGGGAACGCAGCATCGGCCGCGCTGAACGCCGCGTCGCGTCTATTCCCGGACGTTCGCCTCGATCCACGCCGCATAGGCGTCGGAGACGTGGCTCATCGGGAAGGCGTGGATCGCGGGCAGCTCGTAGGAATGCAGCTCGCGGATGGCGCGCTCGATCGCGGGATAGTGCTCGTCGAGCGTCTTGAAGAGCACGCGATACTCCCTGCCCTGCTCGATGGCGCCCTTCCAGGGATAGACGCTCTCGATGCGCGAGATCTGCGCGCAGGCGGCGAGCTTCGCCTCGACCAGCGCGCGGGCGAGGGCGCGCGCTTCCTTCCTGGTGGCCACGGTGGTGACGACGGCGATCGCGGACATGGACTCCTCGACGTCTAGAAGAGCGAAAAATACTCGCGCTGCTCCCAGTCGGCACCGCCGGCGGAGAAGCGGTCGATCTCGGCCTGCTTCAGCTTCACGTAGTAGTCGACGAAGAAGTCGCCGACGCCCGCGCGCAGCGCCTTGTCCGCGTCCAGCGCCGCCAGCGCCTCGGCGAGCGAGCGCGGCAGCATCGGCGCTATGACCTCGTAGGGCGTGTCGGCCGACGGCCCGGGATCGGACTTGTTCCTGATCCCGTCCAGACCGCAGACGATCTGGCTCGCCATATAGAGGTAGGGATTGGCGGCGGGTTCGCCGACACGGTTCTCCAGGTGGGTCGCCGCGTCGCCGGGACCGCCCAGCACGCGCACCATGACGCCGCGATTCTCCCGGGCCCAGATGGCCCGGTCGGGCGCCAGCGAGAAGGGCTTGTAACGCTCGTAGCCGTTCAGCGTCGGCGTGGTGAAGGCGGCCGCGGCCGGCGCATGCCCGAGCAGTCCGGCCATCCACTGCATGCCGAGAGGAGACAACGGTTGCTCAGCGTCCATGAACGCGTTCGCGCCGGTCTTGCGGTCCTTGAGCGACTGATGCAGATGCCAGCCGCTCGACATTACGTTGGGAATCTTCGGCCGGCACATGAAGGTCGCGTGATGGCCGTTGCGCTGTGCCACCTGCTTGACGGCGCTCCTGAACAGCACCATGGCGTCGGCCGGTTCGAGCCCGGCACGTGCCGCGAAGGTGAACTCGACCTGGCTCGGCCCGAACTCCACTTCGAGCGAGCGCAGCGGCAGCCCGAGGCCGGAGACGTTGGCGTGCAGGATCTCGAGG
Organism: uncultured Reyranella sp.; assembly: GCA_964415585.1. Taxonomy (GTDB): domain Bacteria; phylum Pseudomonadota; class Alphaproteobacteria; order Reyranellales; family Reyranellaceae; genus Reyranella. The sequence goes on along the minus strand of CAYQAY010000082.1, from coordinate 16,008 downwards.
ATCGGATCCATCTCGTCGTAGCGTTGCTCGGTCAGGTACTGGTAGCCCTGGTTGAGGAGCGACACTTCCGGCGGCGGTCCGGGCTGGCCGGGCTGCGCGGCCTCATCGAGCGCGAGGCGCGTCTTTTCGAGCTTGAAGAGATGGAACTCGACTTCCAGCCCTGCGATGAAGTCGTACCCCAGCTCCGAGAGCGACGAGAGCGCCTGCCGGCAGAGATGCCGGGTGCTGAGGGGCACGGGCCGGCCGTCGGCGAAGACGATGTCGCACAGCATCCATCCGGTGTGCGGCGCCCAGGGCAGCACGCGGAAGGTCGACGGGTCGGGCAGCATCATCACGTCCGCCGCGCCTTCCCATTCCTTGGCCCCGAACGCGCCGCCCGGACCCCAGACCGGGAACGCCGTGCGATGCGAGGTGTCTTTCATCAGCAAGGTGGCGCTGAATCCCACGCCGCCCTTCATCGCGCTGCCGATCTCGCCCGCGACGTAGGTCTTGCCGCGCAGGATGCCGTGCTGGTCGGCGAAGGAAAGACGGACCACGGTGAGCTCGCCCGCCTGGATACGGCGCTCGACCTCGCGCGCGGCGCTCTTGCGCTCCTCGGTCCACAGACCCGCGCGTTCGACGAGACTCATCGAACGACCCCGTCCTGAGGAGCGCCCGCAGGGCGCGTCTCGAAGGGCGGGCAACAGTCATGCGGTCGCCCATCCTTCGAGACGCATCGCTTCGCGATGCTCCTCAGGATGAGGCGCATGTGTATCAAGCGACCAAAGGCGAGCGCGTCGAGGCGGCCCAGCTGGAGCTGCTGCGCCGCCGCGCGTCGAACTCCTTCCAGTAGGCTTGCCATCCCTCGGTCGGGCCCATGCCGTCCACCGTGACAGGCCCGCGAACCTTCGCGGCGCGTTCGGCGTCGAGCCACATCAGCGGCTTCTTGCCGTCCGCGACCTGGCCGATCGAGGAGAGCAGCAGCCGGCGGTAGGCGACGATCGCGCGATCGCTGTAGCCGAGATGCTCGCGCGTGCGGTCCTGGATCCTGCCCTGGCCCTCTATCGCCCACTGGTCGTGGACGTTGATGTCGAAGCCCATGCCCGTATAGGTCTGCGTCTTCTGTTCGCCGACGTCGTAGCCGTACTGGTTGTGCCTGCCGAGACGCGGGCGATAGTCGGGCAGCTCGTAGAGCTTCAGCCGCATGTCGCGCATGTTCTCGTGGTCGACCGGATCGGTGAAGCTGGTGAAGATCGCGTACCAGTAGCAGCTCTCGTCGTCGATCGGCACGTGCCACTGCGTGATCGTCATCGTCGGGCTCATCGGGATGACGAAGGCGTAGGGGAAGACGAGGTTGGTCACGCGCACATGCGTGTGCTGCTCGCTGATCTTGCGCAGCGCGAACAGCCTCATGCCGTAGTCGGTCGCCTCGACGTCGATGGTCGGTCGTCCGTACTCGCGCATCATCCGTGTCATCGGGATGTTCGAGTCGGCGGAGTCGGCGCGGAACTGGCGGCCGTACTTGTCGCCCGACGGCTCCTCGTCCTCGTAGAAGCGGTGCAGGTACGAGGCATGGGCGGGATCGATGCCGACCTCCAGCGCCTGCAGCCAGTTGCACTCGATCAGTCCCTTGAAGGCGAAGGCGTGCGTGCCGGGAGCGAGGAAGCAGTCGAAGTCGGGCAAGGCGGGGACATCGCCTTCACCGAGATAGGCGAATACGATGCCGTTCTTCACGACGACCGGGTAGCTCTTCTGCCGCACCTTCTGGCAGAGCACGCTGCCCTCCGGCTCGGCCGGCGTCTCGAGGCACTTGCCGTCGACGTCGAACAGCCAGCCGTGGAACAGGCAACGCAGCCCGCCATCTTCGAGGCGGCCGAAGGCGAGGTCGGCGCCACGGTGCGGGCAGTCGCGGTCGAGCAGCCCGTGGCGGCCACGCTCGTCGCGGAACAGCACGAAGTCCTGGCCCAGCACGCGCACGGCCTTGGCGGGGCGCTCCGCCGGCAACTCTTCGGCCAGCGCCACCGGATGCCAGTAGTGGCGCATCAGCGCGCCGCACTTCGTGCCCGGCCCGACCCGGGTCATCAGCTCGTTCTGCTCGCGGCTCATCATGGGGTAAGAGTGACGCAATCCATCGCTTTTCGCTATAGAGGACCGCATGACTCCCGCTCTGAACGGCATGCCGGGGCCCACTTCCCGTGTCTTTTTCTCCCAGCGTCTGCGACTTCACTATGTCGACTGGGGCAACCCCGACGCGCCGCCGCTGCTCCTCGTCCACGGCGGCCGCGATCATTGCCGCAACTGGGACTGGGTCGCGCAATCCCTGCGCGAGGACTGGCACATCATCTGCCCGGATCTGCGCGGGCACGGCGACAGCCAGTGGTCGCCCGACGGCAACTACTCGATGGCGGCCTACATCTACGATCTGGCCCAGCTCATCCATCAGCAGGCGCTGGCGCCGGTGACGATCGTGGCCCACTCGCTGGGCGGCAACATTTGCCTGCGCTACACCGGCATCTATCCCGACAAGGTGCGCAAGCTGGTGGCGATCGAGGGGTTGGGGCCGTCGCCTAAGGTGATCGCCGAGCGCGGCACCAAGGCGATGGACGTGCGCATGCGCGAATGGGTCGACGAGCAGCGCAAGCTCTCCGGCCGCGCCGCGCGCAAGTACCCGACCATCGAGGACGCCTTCAAGCGCATGCAGGAGGAGAACAAGCATCTTTCCGCCGACCAGGCGCGGCATCTCACGCAGCAGGGCGTCAACCAGAACGAGGATGGCACCTATAGCTGGAAGTTCGACAACTACGTCCGCGCCTGGCCGCCCTACGACATGAGCTACGGCGACATCGAACATCTGTGGACGCAGATCTCCTGTCCGACGCTTCTCGTCTACGGCAAGGAGAGCTGGGCCTCGAACCCGGAGAAGGACGGCCGCCTCAAGCACTTCAAGACCGCGAGGGTGGTGGAGTTCGACAATGCCGGTCACTGGGTGCACCACGACCGGCTCGACGACTTCGTGGCGCTCACGAGGGAATTCATTGCCTAGCGTCAATGCGCTGCTGAAGGAGATTCGTGCCTGCACCGTCTGCGCGGCGGTCCTGCAGGCCGGGCCGCGGCCGATCGTACAGATCGGCGCCGGAGCGCGACTCGTCATCATCGGCCAGGCGCCCGGGGCGCGGGTACATGCGAGCGGCGTTCCCTGGCAGGACGACAGCGGCGAGCGACTGCGCGCCTGGGCCGACATCGACGAAAGCGACTTCTACGATGCGCGCAAGGTGGCGCTCGTTCCCATGGGTTTCTGCTATCCGGGAAAGGCGAAGAGCGGCGACCTGCCGCCGCGGCCGGAGTGCGCCCCTCTATGGCACGACCGCGTGCGCGCCATGCTGAAAAATACGCGCCTGACCCTGCTGGTCGGAAGCTACGCCCAGGCGCACTACCTAGAGTCGTACCGAAGCTTGACCGACACCGTGAGGCAGTTCGCCTCGGCCGGGCCGGAATTTTTTCCGCTGCCGCATCCCTCGTGGCGGAGCGGCATCTGGATGCGGCGAAATCCCTGGTTCGAGGCGGATGTTCTGCCGGCGTTGCGCAAGGCGGTCCGCAAGGCGTTGGAGGCTCGGGCATGAAGGCGGCGATTTTCCGTGGCGGCGAGATCGTGGCGGGCGAAGTGCCGGACCCCGTGCCGGCGGCGGGGCAGGTGCTGGTGAAGACGCTGTGCTGCGGCATCTGCGGCTCCGACCTGCATTACGCGAAGCACGCGCCGCACATGGTCGAGCTGTCCAGGCGCATCCCCGGTCGCGTGCCGCTCGACCTCTCGCGCGACGTCGTGTTCGGCCACGAGTTCTGCGCCGAGGTGGTGGACTATGGCCCGGGCGCGACGCGCCGACTGAAGCCCGGCACGCTCGTCTGCTCCATGCCGGTGATGCCGCTGCCCGAGGGTCCGCGCACCGTGGGCTATTCCAACGATTTCCCCGGCGGCTTCGGCGAGCGCATGGTGCTGGCCGAGCCGCTTCTGCTCGAGGTGCCGAACGGGCTGCCCGCCGAGCATGCCGCGCTGACCGAGCCGCTGGCCGTCGGCATCCATGCCGTGGAGAAGGCCGACCTCAAGGAGGGCGACCGGCCGCTGGTCGTGGGCTGCGGGCCGGTCGGCCTGGCGGCCATCGTCGGCCTGCGCCTCAAGGGCGTGCATCCGATAGTCGCCGCCGACTTCTCGCCCAAGCGCCGCGAACTGGCCGTCAGGATGGGTGCCGATGTCGTGGTCGACCCGGGGCAGGAGTCGCCCTACGCGAAGCTCGCGCCGGGCGGGCGGGCGGTGATCTTCGAGTGCGTCGGCGTGCCGGGCCTGCTGCAGCAGGTCATCGAGGCAGCCCCGCGCGACGCGCGCATCGTCGTGGCCGGGGTCTGCATGGAACCCGACCGCATCGAGCCCCTGTTCGGCATCGTCAAGGAGCTCTCGCTGCAGTTCGTGCTGGGTTACACACAAGAGGAGTTCGCGCGTTGCCTCCGCCTGCTGGCCGAGGGCCAAGTCGAGGCCGACGCGCTGATCACCGGCAAGGTCGGGCTGCAGGGTGTGCAGGGCGCGTTCGAGGAGCTTGCCAATCCCGAGCGGCATACCAAAATTCTCGTGGAGCCGTGGCGCTGACTTTGCTAGCGCTTGCGCCCACACGGGAGGAATGAAGATGAAGCTCTACAATTCGGTCGGGCCCAACCCGCGCATGGTCCGCATGTTCATGGCCGAGAAGGGCTTCGACGTCCCGAAGGTCGACGTCGACCTGCGCGGCGGCGAGAATCGCCGCGAACCCTATCTGAAAGTCAATCCGGCCGGTCAGTGCCCTGCACTGGAGCTCGACGACGGTTCGGTGCTGGCCGAGATCACGGCGATCTGCGAGTACGTCGACGAGATCAAGAAGGACACGCCCTCGCTGATCGGCGACACCGCCGAGGAACGCGCCAGGACCCGCATGTGGGTGCGCCGCATCGACCTCAACATCGTCGAGCCGGCGGCCAACGGCTTCCGCTTCGCCGAGGGCCTCAAGATGTTCCAGAGCCGCATCCACTGCATCCCCGAGGCAGCCGCCGGCCTCAAGGAGACGGCGCGCCAGAAGCTCGCCTGGCTCGATGGCCAGATGGGCTCCCGGCCCTACATCGCCGGCGACAAGCTGACCATGGCCGACATACTGCTGTTCGCCTTCGTCGATTTCATGGGCAATGTCGGCCAGCCGCTCGACCCCGCCAACAAGAACCTCACGGCCTGGTTCGGGCGCATGAAGGCCCGCCCCAGCGCGGCCGCTTGATCCACCCATACGCAGGACCACACCGATGCGCCGACTGTTCGCTCTGCTCGCTCTTCTCCTCCTGCCGGCGGCCGCCGCCCAGGCGCAGGGCGATCCGCCCGGCGTGAAGGGCCTGTTCCTGTTGACCGACTTCCCCTCGCAGACCGTGCGGGCGGGCGAGACCACGACCATCCGCGTCAAGGTGAACAATGCCGGCCTGGTTCCCGAGCCGCTGGCGCTGTCGCTGGCCGGAGTGCCGCAAGGCTGGAAGGCCGACCTGCTGGGCGGCGGGCAGCCGGTCGGCTCGGTGATGGTCGGTGTCAACCAGGACGTCACCGTGCAGCTCCGAGTCGAGGTGCCCAAGGATGCCCAGCCCGGCTCCAGCAACATCGTGCTGAACGCCAAGGGCGCGCAGTTCCAGCAGGCCAGCCTGCCGCTCACGCTGACCGTCGGCACCGAGGCGCCGGCCAAGCTCAGCCTCAAATCGCGCCTGCCGTCGCTGCGCGGCACGCCGCGCTCGGCCTTCGAGTACACGCTGACCGTCGGCAACGATTCCGGCAAGGACCTGACCGTGGCGCTGTCGGCGCAGGGTCCGGCCAACTTCCAGAGCACCTTCACGGAGGGCTATGGCTCCAACGAGATCAGCTCGATCCCGATCGAGGCCGGCCAGACCAAGGACGTGAAGGTGAAAGTCACGCCGCCGCGCGACGTGAAGGCCGGCGACTATCCCGTGCTGGTCAGGGTCGCGGCCGAGGGCGCCACCGCCGAGCTGCGCGTCACGCTGCAGATCAGCGGGCAGGGCCGTCTCGCGCTCTCGACCAAGGACGGTCGCCTCTCGGGCGAGGCCGAGATCGGCAAGGCCTCGTCCTACACGCTGGTCCTCACGAACGACGGCACCGCGCCGGTCGAGGAAGTCGAGATGTCGGGCACGGTGCCCGCCAACTGGAAGATCGAGTTCAATCCGAAGTCGATCGCCTCGGTGGCCCCCAACGACAAGAAGGAAGTCCAGGTCTCGGTGACCCCGGCCGACAAGGCGATCGCCGGCGACTACGTCGCCACGTTCCGCGCCAACGGCCGCGGCGAGCAGGCCTCGGCCGACTTCCGCATCACCGTCACGACCTCGACCCTGTGGGGCCTGGTCGGCGTCGGCATCATCGCGGTCGCATTGCTCGTGCTGCTGGGCGCCGTGGCGCGCTTCGGGCGCCGCTAGGCGTCATGGCTGACAACGTCATCGAGGCGCGCGGACTGCTGAAGCTCTACGGCACGCAGCGTGCCGTGAACGCGATCGATCTCGACATCCGCCGCGGCGAAATCTTCGGCCTGCTGGGGCCGAACGGTGCGGGCAAGACGACGACCATCCTGATGCTGCTCGGCCTTACCGAGACCAGCGGCGGCACGGTGAACGTGCTGGGTTTCGATCCGGTGCGCCAGCCGCTCGAGGTCAAGCGCCGCGTCGGTTACCTGCCGGACGCCGTGGGCTTCTACGACCACCTCACGGCGCGCGAGAACCTCGCCTATACCGCGCGCCTGCTCGACATCCCGCGCCGCGAGACGACCCAGCGCATCATGGAGGCGCTGAAGTCGGTCAAGCTCGACGACGTCGCCGACAAGCGCGTCGCCACCTTCTCGCGCGGCATGCGCCAGCGGCTGGGCATCGCCGAGATCGTGATGAAGAAGGCCGAGGTCGCGATCCTCGACGAGCCCACTTCCGGCCTCGATCCGCACGCGACCTTCGAGCTGCTGGAGATGATCCGCGGTCTGAAGCGCCTGAACGTCGCCGTCATGCTGTCGTCGCACCTGCTCGACCGCGTGCAAAGCGTCTGCGACCGCGTGGCGCTGTTCAACAAGGGCAGCATCGCGCTGATGGGCACCGTGGTCGAGCTCGCCAACCAGGTGCTCGGCGCCGGCCATCCGCTGCAGGTCGAGGCCACCGGCATCGATGTGGCGGCCGCGCTGCGCGGCGTCGAGGGCGTCCAGCGGGTGACGGAGGAGGGCGCGGACACCTGGCGCGTCGTGGCCGACCGCGACGTGCGTGCGACGGTCGCCCGTTGCATCGTCTCTTCGGGCGGCTCGCTGACCCGGCTCGCCGACCTGCAGCCCAGCCTCGAGGAGGTCTACACGCGCTACTTCCAGGAGGCCCGCCATGCAGCATAAGGCAGCACGCGAGGGCTCGCCCTTCACCGGTCTCGGGCCGGTCTTCATGAAGGAGTTCTCCGACCATCTCTCGAGCGCCCGCATGATGGTGCTGATGATGTTCGTCATCGTGTTCGGGGCCTTTCCCGTCGCGACGTCGCTGCAGACGCTGCGGAGCGTGGTCGATCCCAACTCCTTCATCTTCCTGCGCATCTTCACGCTGGAGCCGGAGCAGGTCGGCATCTCCTTCACGGCCGCGCTCAACTTCATCATCCCCCTGATGGCGATCGGACTGGGGTTCGACTCGGTCAACAGCGAGTTCAACCGCCGAACGCTCAGCCGCGTGCTGTCGCAGCCGATCTACCGCGACGCCCTGCTGCTGGGGAAATTCCTCGGCGGTCTCGCGACGCTCGCCGTGGCGCTGGTGGCGCTGTGGCTGATCGTGCTCGGTGCCGGGCTCATCCTCCTCGGCGTGCCGCCGCGCGGCGTCGAGGTGGCGCGCGGCCTCAGCTTCCTGCTGGTGGCCATCGCCTATGGCGGCGTCTGGCTGGCCATCGCCATCCTGTTCTCGGTGATCTTCCGCTCGACCGCGACCTCGGCGCTCTGCGCGCTGGGTGTCTGGCTGTTCTTCTTCATCCTCTGGCCGCAGCTCGCCGGTGCCCTGCTGGTCGGGCTGGCGCCGTCGGAGATCAGGACGGTCGACGACTACGTCGCCGTGCAATCGGTCGGCCTCGGCCTGATGCGCCTGTCGCCGGGCACGCTGTTCAGCGAGGCGGTACTCGGGCTGCTCGCGCCGGAGACGCGGACCCTGGGGCCCATGCTGCCCAGCCAGATGCGCGGCGCGATCATGGGAGCGCCGCTGCCCTTCGACCAGAGCCTGCTCCTGATCTGGCCGCAGGTGACGGGCCTGATCGCCGGCATGATCGTCGTGTTTGCGGCGGCCTACGTGATCTTCCAGCGTGAGGAAGTGCGCGCCTGAAGGACTGGACCCTCGCGGCGGCCTTCAACAACGCCCGCTGGTGCGACGCTGTCTGCCGCGCCCACGGCAAGGCGGGCCGCTTCCTGCCACACATGTGGGTCAACGCCGAGCCGGTGCCGCGCTTCTATCCCAACGCCGTGACGCTGGCGGTCGGCGAGACCGCGCTCGAGGAGCAGCGCGCCACCGTCAGGATCCTGCAGAAGTCGAACCTGCCCGGCCGCTGGTCGGTGAAAGACAGCTTCGGCACGCTCGACCTTTCGCGCCGCGGCTTCGAGCTGCTGTTCGATGCGCACTGGATCCGCAGCGCCATGCCGCTGCCCGGACCCGCCAGCGACATCGTCTGGCAGCGCGAGACCTCGGGCAAGGCCACGCTGCCCTGGGACGATCCCGACTTCGCGATGTTCACCGGCCGGCGCGGCTTCGGAATCGTGGCGGGCTTCATGCTCTACCGCGCCGAGGAGGTGGTGGGCGTCACGAACGTGGTCTGCGAGACGAACGATGCCGCCGCCGTCTGGCCGTCGCTCGCCCTGCTCGCGACGCAGACGTTCCCGCGCCTGCCGCTGGTCGGCTACGAGTCGGGGCGCGAGCTGGAAGCGGCCGAAGCGGCGGGCTTCGAGCGCGGCGACAGGCTCAGGGTGTGGGTGACGGATCGGGATTGAAGCCGCAGGCCCTGAGCGCCGCCAGCATGTGCGCGGGCGGCGGGGCGGTGACGGCGACCGGCGGCTTGGACTTGGAGAGCGGCAGCACGATGCCGTGCGACTGCAGGTGGAGCTGCGAGTCGGACCGCGGCGTGCCGTAGAGCCGGTCGGCGATCACCGGGCAGCCGGCGGCGGCGCAATGCACGCGGATCTGGTGCGTGCGGCCGGTCTCGGGTTTCAATTCCAGCCAGGTCACGTCGGGGCCTCGACCGAGCACCTTGTAGCGCGTCAGCGACGGCTGGCCCTTCGGCGAAACCTTCACCGACCAGCCGGCCCTCGTGTTCACCTTGAGCAACGGCATGTCGAACGCGCCCTCGTCGGCCGGCGGCGCTCCTTCGACCACCGCCCAGTAGGTCTTCTCGGTGTCGCGGCCGGAGAACAGGCGGCCGAGCTTGGCCAGCGCCTTGGGATGCCGTCCCAGCACCAGCACGCCCGCCGTGTCGGCATCGAGCCGGTGCGCCAGCGCCGGCGGCCGCGGCAGGCCGAAGCGCAGATCGTCGAAGCACTCCTCGAGGTTCGGCGCGCCGCTCGGTCCGGCATGGACGGCGAGCCCGGCCGGCTTGTCGATCACCAGGATCAGCCCGTCGCGATGCAGCACGCGCGCCTGGATCTCCTCGGCGGTGAGAGGCGGCGGCCGCCTCCGGTTCAAAGGTCCGGCCATCGCTCGAGCCAGCGTTCGCTCGCCTCGTAGAGCGCGGCGGCGCGCAGCACCGAGGCGTCGTCGCGGAAGCGGCCGACGAACTGCAGGCCGATCGGCAGGCCCTCGCCGTCGAAGCCGTTGCACACGGTGATGGCGGGATGGCCGGTGATGTTGAACGGCATCGTGTAGGGGAACCAGGAGCGCCGCAGCTCGCCCGCCTCAATGCCGTCGATGCGGATCGGCTCGAACAGGTCCTGGTCGATCGGCAGCGCGGTACGCGAGAGGGTAGGCGTCACCAGGAAGTCGTAGGCTTCGAACCAGCGCTGCACCATGCGGAACAGATCGGTGCGCCGGAACATCGCCTTCTGGTAGTCCGCGCCCGACCAGTCCGAGGCCTGCGCCACCTGCCGCACCAGCGACGGCGACATGCGGTTGTCCTCGCGCCGGATCAGGTCCTCGAAGCGCGCCCGCCAGGTCGTGTGGTTGATCACCTGCCACACCGGCGCCATGTCGGGCAGCGCCTCGGTGAGCTCGACCAGCTCCGCGCCGAGATCGCGCAACCGCACCAGCGACTGCTCGAAGGCCGTGCGCACGTCCTTCGCCACGAACTTGTTGCCGAGCGTCGCGCTGTAGAGGAGGCGCTTGCCCTTGAGGTCGCCCTCGGCGCGCGCCGCGGCTATGTAATCCTGCGGCGGCACGCCGATCGACCACGGATCGGAAGGATGCGGCCCGGCCATTGCCTGCGTCATCAGCGCGGTATCCATCACCGTGCGCGTCATCGGCGTCACGTAGGTGTAGTTGCCGAAGGCATCGGCCACCTGGCTGTGCGGGATCACGCCATTGCTCTGCTTGAGGCCGACCACGCCGTTGGCCGCGGCGGGGATGCGCGTCGAGCCGCCGCCGTCGGTCGCGATCCCGATCGGCCCGATGCCGGCCGCGACCGCGACGGCAGCGCCGCCGCTCGATCCCGCCGAGGTGCGCTCGGCGCTCCAGGCGTTGCGCGTGCGGCCGAACAGCGGCGCGTCGGTCAGCGCCTTGTGGCCGAATTCCGGTGTCGTGGTCTTGCCGAACAGGATGCCACCCGCCGCCTTCACGCGCGCCGCCGAGACCGCGTCCTCCTTCGGCACGTTGTCCTCGTGATGCAGGGAGCCGAACGTGGTGCGCACGCCTGCCGTGTTCACGAGGTCCTTGGCCGCGAAGGGGATGCCGTGCAGAAGGCCGAGCGTCTCGCCCTTCATCACCGCCTCTTCGGCCTTCTTGGCGGCGGCGCGCGCCTGCTCGGGCACCAGCGTGATGAAACAGTTCAGCACCGGCTGCAGCTTGTCCGCGCGCGCCAGCACCGCGTCGACCAGCTCGACTGGCGAGACCTTCCTGGCGGCAATCTGCGCGCGCAGTTCCGAGGCGGGCAGGCGGGTGAGGTCGGTCATGTTCTTGTCTTCGTTGAAACACGGTCAACCCCATCCTGAGGAGGTCGCGAAGCGACCGTCTCGAAGGATGGGATACGCGGACCTCGCCCGTTGCTCATCCTTCGAGACGGCCCTGCGGGCCTCCTCAGGATGAGGGCTTCTCCTTGGCCGACGGTGCAGGTCACCGCAGCAGCCCTCGCGCCGCGAGATTGCGCATCAGGGCCGAGGTGCCGAAGGTCCAGGGCGGGATCTTGTCGCAGTGGTTCACCTTGTTGGTGAGCGTGCCGAGCTTGGGCGAGCGGATCGAGACCGTATCGCCCACCATGTGCGTGAAGCCTGTGCCGCCGGGCTTGCGCGCTTCGGTCGGCGCGAACAGCGTGCCGGTCATCAGTGCCATGCCGTCGGGGTACTGGTGCATCCCGCCCATCGCCTGGCGCACCAGCTCGGTGGGATCGCGGCTGATCTTCGAGAGGTCGCTCTGGCCGCGCAGGCGGAACTGGTCGGGACCGGTCACTTCCAGCTCGACCTTGGCCTTGCGCACGTCGTCGATGCCGAAGGTCCCGTCGAACAGGCGGATGAACGGCCCCACCGCGCAGGAGGCGTTGTTGTCCTTGGCGATGCCCAGCAGGAGCGCGCTGCGGCCCTCGATGTCGCGCAGGTTGACGTCGTTGCCGAGAGTGGCGCCCACGATCGTGCCCTTGGCGTTCACGATCAGCGTGACCTCGGGCTCGGGGTTGTTCCAGTCGGAGTCCGGCCGGATGCCGATCTCGGCGCCGTAGCCGACGGCCGCCATGGGCGGCGCCTTGGTGAAGATCTCGGCATAGGGGCCGATGCCGACCTCGAGATACGGCGACCAGGCGCCTCTGGCCATCAGCGTCTTCTTGAGCGAGCCGGCTTCAGGCGAACCGGGCCTGATGGTGCCGACGTCGGCGCCGATGATCGAGTTCAGTTCGCCACGCACCTGCTCGGCGCGGGCGAGGTCGCCCTTGGCATGCTCCTCGATCAGCCGTTCCAGCAGGCTGACGGCGAAGGTTACTCCCGCCGCCTTGATCGCCTGCAGGTCGATCGGCGCCAGCAGCTCGCCCATCATGTCGTTCAAGGCGCCGATGCGCTCGCCGGGTGAATTCTTCGCCAGCGACGCGGGGGCGGGCGCGTTGCAGAGATCGGCCATGGTCGGCACGGTGGCCGAGAGATCGAACACCCCGTCCTGGCGCACCGCCACGACAGACGGGCCGGCGGGCCTGCCCTTGCGCCAGACCCGTCCGACGAGGGTTCCGGCATAGCCGTCTTCGGGCAGGATATCGGCGACAGATGCTTGCACTGGACGTCTCCGGCGCTTCGTTGCACAACAGGCGCGCCATTCCCGGGAGCATTAAAGTCATGGCCGCAGCGCGGATCAAAGGCGTTCTTTCGCCGGTCGTCACTCCTTTCAAGCGCGACCTGTCGCCCGACGTCGGCCGCTTCATCGCCCACTGCAAGTGGCTGCTCAGCCAGGATTGCGGCCTCGCGGTCTTCGGCACCAACTCCGAGGCCAACTCGATCTCGGCCAAGGAACGCATGGGCCTGCTCGACGCGCTGGTCGCGGCGGGCGTTCCGACCGCCCGCATGATGCCGGGCACCGGCGCCTGCTCGATCACCGAAGCGGCCGAGGTCTCCGCGCATGCCGTGAAGCTCGGCGTCGGCGGCGTGCTGATGCTGCCGCCCTTCTACTACAAGGGCGTTCCGGAGGAGGGGCTATTCCGCTTCTTCTCGGAGGTGGTGCAGCGCGTCGGCGACGATCGCCTGCGCGTCTACCTCTATCACATCCCGCCGGTCTCGGCCGTGCCGATCACGCACAAGCTCGTCGAGCGGCTGATGAAGGCCTACCCGAAGCAGATCGCCGGCATGAAGGATTCGTCCGACGACTGGCCGCACACCAAGAGCATGATCGACGCCTTCGCCAGGGACGGCTTCGACGTCTTCTCCGGCAACGAGAAGCCGGTCCTCGAGAACCTGAAGGCGGGCGGCGTCGGCTGCATCAGCGCCACGGCCAACATCAATCCGGGCAAGATCGCCGAGACGATCAAGGCCTACGGCACACCGGAGGCCGACAGGCTGCAGGCCTGGATCAACGAGGTCCGCGGCGTCATGCAGGGCTATGTGATGATCCCGGCGCTGAAGTACGTGATTGCGCACTACGGCGCCGATGCGCACTGGCACGCGGTGCGTCCGCCGCTCGTCGAGACCGACGAGAAGACCGGCAGGGACATGATCGCCAGGCTCGACAAGCTCGGCTTCACCATGCCCGGCCTCAAGCAGGCGATGGCCGTCGCGGCGGAGTGACGGCGTCCAGCGCGGCTATCGATCGAGTTGTTCGATGGGCCTCGGCCATGGGCATAGCCCATCCGGCTGATTCCAGGCGGATGGACCATGCTTTGGACGCCTCAGGCCGGAGCATCGGCCAGAGGGTTGATCCAGCGCAGCTCCTTGAAGCGCGCAAAATCGGAGTCGGTCGAGCACATCTGCAGCCCATGCTCGATGGCCAGCGCTGCGAGGTGGGCATCCATGACGAGATTGCCGTGGATGCCCGGCCCGGCGAGAAGCGCATCGAGGATTTCCGCATGGCGCTCGCCCGCGGACGGGGTCCAGACGACGGGGCAATCGAGCCACAGCCGCAATTGTGTGCGGGCCGCCGACATGTTCGCCGGTCGCTGCATGACGCGCGGATTGGTCACGATGCGAAGGAACGCCAGGAGGCTCGTCCACGGCAGGGCGACGCGCGCCGTCCCGTTGAGGCGTCCGTCTAACCACTCGACCGCGGCGTCGTGCTGCGGGCTGTCGCTATCGAAGGCATAGATCAGGATGTTGGCGTCGACCAGGATCACCTGAAGGAATCCCGCTCGGCGATGGCCAGCACCTCGGCGATGTTGTCGAGGCTGCCGATTCGCGACCCGCCGAGCGACGTCGGTTTCGTCCAGGCTTTCGGCCTGACGCGCGGCTTCTCTTCCATGGCGCGCAGGCCTTCGCGCAGGGCGTCGTTGACGACATCCTTGAAGCGCGCGTCGCGCCGTTGCCGCAGGCGCTTCAGCCTCGCGACGACGTCCGGGTCGAGAGTGAGGGTGGTTCTCACGCATCAAAGCATAATCGATTGATGCGTTGATGTCCATGTCGGGCAGGCATGGGCGGTTTGACAGAACGGGCCGCAGTCACGTACAAGATCGTCATGACCGCAAACCTGCTCCAGAAGGGTTGGTATTTTACGTCGCTCACATAGGCGGCGCGAAAGGTCATGACCTGAAGAAAGCCGCCGCATCCCGGCGGCTTCTGTGTTTCTGGACTGGCCTCCGGGCCGCGGTGGACCGCAAACCGGAGGACGATATGTCGATCATCGAATCAGAACTGGAACCGCCGGCCGCGCACCTGGCCGTCCGCGTGCGCTTGGCCGGTCCGCGCGATCTCGAGGAATTGTGCGGCCTGCTGGACGACCGCGAACATGCGCGCGAGCAGGTGCTGACCTGGCTCGAGACGCCGGGCACGACCCTGCTGGTTGCACAGGCCGAGGAGGGCGTGCTGGGCGTCGCCGTGCTGGTGACGCGGCTGGTGCCGCTGCAGGGCACCGGCGCTCACAAGATCATCGAGGTCGACAACCTGGTCGTACGCGCCGACCAGCGCGGTCGCCGCATCGGCCGTCGCCTGTTGGCCGCCGCCGTCGAATGGTCGCGCCAGCGCCGCGCCGTGCAGGTCGAGGCTGTCGTGGGCGAGGGCGCTGCCAAGCGCTTCTACGAGAACTTCGGCTTCGCCGTCGCCGACGATCGCCTGGTGCTGGCGGCGTGACCCTCTCGATCCGTTCGGCGAGAGGCGACGACCATGCGTCGCTGTGCGCCCTGTTCGACGAGCTGGACGAGTTCCACCGCGTGAAGCGGCCAGACTTCTTCCGTCCGTTCGACGGGCCGGCGCGCCCGCGGGAGCAGATCCAGCGATGGTGCGACGGTCCGGACTCGACCCTTCTGGTGGCGGAAGAGGAGGGCGTGCTGCTCGGCCTTGCGGTCCTTCTGACGCGCGCGCCCTCCGACTTCGCGGGCGCCGTGCCGCGCAAGGTGATCGTGATCGACAATCTCGTGGTGACGGCGCGTCGCCGCAGCCGCGGCATCGGCCGCGCACTTCTCGACGCGGCGATGGCCTGGGCGCGTAAGCGCGGCGCTACGCATGTCGAGCTCGGCGTGCACGACGTCAATCGCCGCGCGCTGAGGTTCTACCAGCGTCATGGCTTCGCGGTGTCGGTCAACTGGATGTCGAGGGCGGCCTGAGCATGCGACCGCTGCGGTCGAATCCCCAGCTTTCGTGAGTGCTGCGCACCCCCTGACGAGCCGCGATGTGATACGATGGAGTCTCCCGCACCTTCCGTGCCGGACGAGAAAGCGCAGGGGCAGCCGTGGCGAAGAATTCGACCAAGAAGCCGGAGGTTGCTCCGGCGCCGCCGGCCGTGAAGCAGACCATGGCCAAGCCGGTCTCGAGCTATACGGATCCCGCGGCACTACGCACGCTGATGGAGAACGCGAAGCGGCTCGGCCGCAAGGATATCTGGCGCGAGGCGTTCCGCCGGCTCTGCGCGCTCGAGGCCGCCGGCCAGACCCAGCCACTGGACCGGGATTTCCACGAAACCCTGGCCGCCTACGAGCAGCTCCTCAGCGAGAAGAACGGCCGGACCACGCGCGCCGGCCGCACGCGCCTCAAGCTCAAGAGCAAGGGCGCGGTCGAATGCCTGCGCGACTGGGCGACCAGCAAGGATGCGCCCGAGGAGTTCACGCTTCTCGTCGCCGCCGGCCTGCCCGAGATGACGGGCGAGCAGCTCGTGGTGAGGTATCCCGACCGGTTCGCGCCCGAGGTCGTCGCTGCGGCGACGGCCCGTCTCGCGTCGGCCGGTTAG
>CAYQAY010000081.1:0-21283 GCA_964415585.1 uncultured Reyranella sp. | reverse complement strand
CGCCCCACAGCCGCTCCTCCTGGAACTGCTGCATCTGGTAGACGAAGCCCATGCCCTCCTGGCCGATCAGGTTGCGGACCGGCACCTTCACCTCGTCGAGGAAGATCTGCGCGGTGTCGGAAGAGCGCATGCCGAGCTTGTCGAGCTTCTTCACGACCTCGACGCCCTTGGTCTTCATCGGCAGGCAGATCAGCGACTTGTTCCTGTGGACCGGGCCTTCGCCGGTCGAGGCCAGCAGGCACATCCAGTCGGCCTGCGTGCCGTTGGTCGTCCACATCTTGCCGCCGTTGATCACCCAGTCGCCGCCGACCTTCTTCGCGGTGGTCTTGATCGACGCCACGTCGGAACCGGCGCCGACTTCGGAGACGCCCAGGCAGGCCACGCAGTCGCCCGCGATCGAAGGCGCCAGGAACTCCTTGCGCAGCGCGTCGCTGCCGTAGCGCGCCAGCGCCGGTGTCGCCATGTCGGTCTGCACGCCGATCGCCATCGGCACCGAGCCGCAATTGATGTGGCCAAGCTCCTCGGCCATCACCATGGCGTAGGAATAGTCGAGACCCATGCCGCCGTACTCGGTGGGCTTGTTGATCCCCAGCAGGCCGGCGTCGCCCAGCTTCTTGAAGACCTGATGGGCTGGAAAGATGCCGTCCTCCTCCCACTTGTCGACGTGGGGATTGATGTCCTTGTCGATGATCGCGCGCAGCGTGCGGCGGATCTCGTCGTGTTCCTGCGTGAACTGCATTATCGATTCCCCAACCGAGGGAGCGTGCCCATGAGCTTCGAGATGATCTGCAGCATGACCTCGTCGGCGCCGCCGCCGATCGAGCCCAGGCGTCCGTCGCGGTAGCCCCGCGCCACGGGATTGTCCCAGAGATAGCCCGCACCGCCCCAGTACTGCAGGCAGGCGTCGGAGACTTCGCGGCGCAGGCGGCCCGCCTTCAGCTTGCCCATCGACGCGAGCATCGTGACGTCCTTGCCGGCGAGATAGTCCTCGCAGGCGCGGTAGACGATGGAGCGCAGCGCCTCGACCTCGCTCTTGAGCTCGGCCAGGCGGAAATGGATGACCTGGTTGTCGAGCAGCGGCTTGCCGAACACCTTGCGCTCGCGCGTGTACTCGATGGTGGCGTTGATCAGCCGCTCGCAGGTATTGAGCGAGCCGGCGCCGGCCCACAGCCGCTCCTCCTGGAACTGCTGCATCTGATAGGTGAAACCCATGCCGGGCTGGCCGATCGTGTAGCGCACCGGCACCTTCACCTCGTCGAGGAAGGTTTGCACGGTGTCCGACGCCCGCATGCCGAGCTTGTCGAGCTTCTTCACGATCTCGATGCCCTTGGTCTTCATCGGGACCACGATCAGCGACTTGTTCTTGTGCGCCGGGCCCTCGTCGGTGCTGGCGAGCAGGCACATCCAGTCGGCCTGCGCGCCGTTGGTCGTCCACATCTTGCCGCCGTTGATCACCCAGTCGCCGCCGACGCGGCGGGCAGTGGTCTTGATCGAGGCCACGTCCGACCCTGCGCCGGTCTCGGAGACGCCGAGGCAGGCCACGTAGTCGCCGCTGATCGACGGAGAGAGGAATTCCTTGCGCAGCTCGTCGCTGCCGTAGCGGGCCAGCGCCGGCGTCGCCATGGAGATCTGCACGCCCGTCGCCATCGGGATCGAGCCGCCGTTCACCCATCCCAGCGACTCGGCACAGACCATCGCGTAGGAGAAATCGAGACCCGAGCCGCCGAACTCGACAGGCTTGTCGACGCCAAGCAGGCCCGCATCCCCCATCTTCTTGAAGAGCTGGTGGGCCGGGAACTGGCCGTCGCGCTCCCACTCGTCGACGTAGGGATTGATCTCTCGATCGATCAGCGTCCTCCAGGTCTGGCGCAACGCCTGATGCTCGGGCGTGAACTTCATCTCGTTACATCCTCGCGACGCCGAAGGTGATGGGATTGAGCGGCCGCACGACGGATTCTCGGGCGATCGAGAGCGTGAAGGCCAGCACCCGGCGCGTGTCGCGCGGGTCGATGATGCCGTCGTCCCAGAGATGCGCCGTGCTGTAGAGCGCCGTCGACTCGGCGTTGAACTGGTCGACGATGCCCTTGAACATCTTGTCGATCTGTTCTCTGGGCGGCTCCTTGCCTTCGCGCAGGAACTTCTGCTCGGTCACGGTCTTCATGACGCCGGCCGCCTGCTCGCCTCCCATCACCGCAGTCCGGCTGTTCGGCCACGCGAAGATGAAGCGCGGGTCGTACGAGCGGCCGCACATGCCGTAGTTGCCGGCGCCGAAGCTGCCGCCGATCACGACCGTGATCTGCGGCACCGTCGCGTTGGCCACCGCCTGGATCATCTTGGAGCCGTGTTTGACGATGCCGCCGCGCTCGGCCTCGGTCCCCACCATGTAGCCCGTCGTGTTCTGCAGGTAGACGATCGGCGTGCCCTGCTGGCAGCAGAGCTGGATGAACTGCGCCGCCTTCACCGCGCCCTTGGTGGTGATCGGCCCGTTGTTGCCGATGAAGGCCACCGGCTCGCCCTCGATCTCGGCCCAGCCGCAGATCGTCTGCTGGTCGAACAGCCCCTTGAACTCGAGGAAGTCCGAGCCGTCGACAAGGCGCGCGATCACCTCGCGCACGTCGTACGGGTCCTTGTGCGAGGGCGGCACGACGCCGCACAGCTCGTCGATGTCGTAGAGCGGGTCCTTGAACGGCCTGGCCGCGCGGGGCGGGAGCCTGTCGTTCCAGTGCCACTTGGCGATGACGTCGCGCGCCATTCGGATGCCGTCGGCGTCGTTCTCGGCCATCCACTCGGCCACGCCCGAGACGGTGGCGTGCATCTCGGCGCCGCCCAGTTCCTCGTCGGTGGCGATCTCGCCGGTCGCGGCCTTGAGCAGCGGCGGACCCGCAAGGAACACCTTCGCCTGGTTGCGCACCATGATGACGTAGTCGCTGAGGCCCGGCAGGTAGGCGCCGCCCGCCGTCGAGGAACCGTGTACCACCGTCACCTGCGGGATGCCCCTGGCCGACATGCGCGCCTGGTTGGCGAAGCCGCGGCCGCCCGGCACGAAGATCTCGGCCTGGTAGAGGAGATTGGCGCCACCCGACTCCACGAGATAGACGAGAGGAAGCTTGTTCTCGAGCACGATCTGCTGCATGCGCTGGCCCTTGCGCTGCCCGGACGGCGAAATCGTCCCGCCCTTCACGGAACTGTTCGAGGCCGAGATCATGCAGCGCACGCCGTGGACGTAGCCGATTCCCGCGATGGCGCCGCCGCCGGCGCCCGTGCCGTCCTTGTCGTCGTGCATGCGGTAGCCCGCGAGCGGCATCAGCTCGAGGAACGGCGCGCCGCGGTCGAGCAGCAGGGCGATGCGCTCGCGCGGCATGAGCTGCCTGCGCTTGGCGAAGCGCTCGCGCGATTTCTCCGACGCGGCCTGCACGCTCTTCTCGGCGTCCCGGAACTCGGCGATGGCCGCCAGCATGCGTTCGCGGTTGCGACGGAACTCCTCGCCGTTGCGGTCGATCTGGCTCTCGATGATCGGCATGTCAGCCGCCCAGCACTTTCGGTGTCACCGCGAGGTGGAAGCCGTTGAACGCTTTCGACCTGTCGGTCGCCGGCAGGTCGACCGAACGATTGGCGAGCGGAACGCCGCCGTCGATCCTGATTTCTGTGCCGGTGATGTAGGCCGACGCGTCGCTCAGCAGGAAGCAGACCGCGGCCGAGACCTCGCTCTCGGTGCCGAGGCGGCCGAGCGGGCAGTGGCCCTTGAGCTTGGGAATCCGCTCCTTGAAGTCGCCGGTGTAGGTGTCCATGCCGGAGGAGGCGATCCAGCCCGGCGCGACGGAGTTCACGCGCACGCCCGCCGCCGCCCATTCGTAGGCCAGCGTCATGGTGAGGTTGGCCATGCCGGCGCGCGCCGCGCCCGTGTGCACCATGTTGGGAAAGCCGTTCCGGTAGTCCGCCGTCATGTTCACGATCGAGCCGCCGTGGTTCTGCATCGACTGCGTGAAGACCTCGCGGCTCACGATGAAGCCGCCGGTCAGGTTGTTGCGCACCACCACGTCGAAGCCCTTGGCGCTGAGGTCCGCAGCGGGCGAGGGGAACTGCCCGCCCGCGTTGTTGAACAGGCCGTGGATGCGGCCGTTGCTGGCGACGATCCTCGCCACCGCGTCCTTGACCTGCGCTTCCTCGCGGATGTCGAACGCCTGCGTCTCGCAGGTGCGGCCCGCCGCTTCGATCTCGGCCCTCACCGTGTCGAGCTTCTCCTGCTTGCGGCCCGTGATCACGACGTGCGCGCCCAGCGCGGCGATCTCGTGCGCGGTGCAGCGGCCGATGCCGCTGCCGCCGCCGGTCACGACGACGGTCTGGCCCTCGAACAAGCCGGGCCTGAAGACCGAGCGGTACGACATGTTTCCTCCCGACCTGAACAGCCGTTCACCGGCCTGTATTTGACGTTTACGTAAAGGTCAAGTAAGCCCCCAGACCATTGGCCGACTGGAGGAACTCGCCATGACCTTGCAGGAAATCACCGCAAAAATGAAGGAAGGCGCTTCCAAGAAGTCGCCCTTCGGCAACACCGTCAAATTCGCCACCGACCAGGGCGTCGTCCACATCGACGGCAACGCGACCCCGCCGGCCGTCAGCAACGACGACAAGGCCGCGGACTGCACCATCAAGATGGACTTCAGCGACTTCGCCGACCTGATCGGCGGCAAGCTCGACGGCATGACCGCGTTCATGACGGGCAAGCTCAAGATCGAAGGCGACATGGGCGTCGCGATGAAGCTGCAGTCGATCCTTCGCTAAGGCGAGCGATTGCCACGAACGAGAAGGGGCCCTGAGGGCCCCTTTTTCTTTGCCGCTATTCCTCGCGGCTCTTGTGGTAGTGGCGCCTGGCCTTGGCGCGGTTGCCGCACGAAGACATGGAACACCAGCGGCGCTTGCCGGCGCGGCTGTCGTCGAGGAAGAGGTAATTGCACTCGGGATTGGCGCAGCGCCTCACGCGGTCCAGCCGCGTTCCCGTCAGCAGGTCGCCGGCCGTCCACAGGACCGGGGCCAACAGCGCCAGTGCCGTGCCCGACTTCATGTCGACGTCCCAGCCGTAGCCGCCGCGCTCGCGCTTCAGGGTCGTGCGGGCCGGCACCTTCTCCAGCGCCGCGTTCAGCGCCTCGAGGTCGCGCGCCGCCGGGACCTTGTCCTGGGCCTCGGCGTCGAACAGGCGGTGGATGGTCTCACGCAGCTCGATCGCGCGCTCGAACTCGCGCGCCGTCGGAACCTTGGCGCCCCTCGGCCCTCCGTTGGCGACGATCCACGCGACGAGGTCGTCGGCGGTGTTGAGCGTCTCCGTCGGGACGTCCTGGCCGCGCCAGTAGCGCGTGTTCACGAACTCCAGGCAGAGATCGGGCCGGTTCATCGCACGGACTTACTAACCGGTTGACGGGTTGACAAGGCGGAACTCCCTCATTAACCATATAACCAGTTATATGGTTAATGAGGAGAGAACTTCAATGTTCGACCATGTCTCGATCGGCGTCGCCGACATCGCCCGCACCCGCAGGTTCTACGACGCCGCGCTGAAGCCGCTCGGCTACACGCTGCTGAGCGACGGCGAGTCCTCGCTGGGCTACGGCGAGAAGGACGTCGGCCTGTGGATCAGCAAGTCGGCGAAGCCGGTGAAGGCCGACATGGAGTCCGGCTTGCATTTCTGTTTCGTCGCGAAGGACCGCAAGGCGGTCGACGCCTTCCACGCGGCCGCGCTCAGGGCAGGCGGCAAGGACAACGGCAAGCCCGGCGTGCGCGCCGACTACTCGCCGAACTATTACGCCGCCTTCGCCATAGATCCCGACGGCTATCGCGTCGAGGCCTATTGCGGTAAGTGACGGCCCTCCCAATGTTGGAGCGATGACATCGCTTCCGGTTGAAACCGTAACGGCGGCCGACCAAGCCGCCGTCATCGACGCCCTCATGCTCTCCTTCGCCGGCGACCCGATGGCGCGCTGGAGCTGGAGCGATCCAAGGGTCTATCTCGAGGCGTTCCCACGCTTCGCGCGCGCCTTCGGCGGGAAGGCGTTCGAGCAGGGTACGGCGCATCGCATCGGTCATGCCGGGGCGGCGCTGTGGCTGGCGCCGGGCGTCGGGCCCGACGAGCAGGCGATGGCCAAGCTGATGGTCGAGACGATCTCGCCCACGATGGCCGAGGATGGCGGCAAGCTCATGGAGCAGATGGGCGCGTTCCACCCGAAGGAGCCGCACTGGTACTTGCCGATCATCGGCATCGACCCCGCGCACCAGGGCAAGGGGCTCGGCGGCGCGTTGCTGAAGCACCAGCTCGCGATCTGCGACCGCGACGGCGCGCTCGCCTATCTCGAATCGTCGAATCCCAGGAACATCGCCCTCTACGAGCGCCACGGCTTCGAGGCGCTGGGCCGCATCCAGGCCGGGACCTCGCCCACCATGGTGCCGATGCTGCGAAAGCCCCCTCGGAAGAGCTGACGAGCGCGGCCAGGATTCTGGAGAAGCACCGTCTCAGCACGTCGCAAACGTGGTATGACTGACACCCTAATGAGAGGCGATCTCACCCCCGTCCGCGAATTCAAACGCCGCGCCGAGCAGGCCCTGCCGGGACGGCTTAAGAAAGTCATGCTCTACGGGTCGCGCGCGCGCGGCAAGGCGCGGCGGGCGTCGGACTGGGATGTCGCCGTCTTCATCAAGGGTGCCGTCTCTGCCGCGGAGGCAACGACGCTCTCGCATATCGGCTCGGATCTCTTCTTCGATCGCGGCTGGAACATCCATCCCGTCGCTTTGCCCGCGCGCCGGGAAAGCGAGGACAGCTTTTTTCTGCGCAACGTGCGGCGCGATGGGATTGCGGTGTGACGCCCGAGGTTCGCCAACGCCTGACGAAGGCAAGGCGGCTCATTCGTATTGCCCGTGGCTACGATCCCAGAAAAGACCCAGAAGGCGTTGCCCATCACGCCTACTACGCCATGTACAATGCGGCGACTGCAGTCTTTCTCGATCGCCAAGGCGGATATCCCAAGACGCACGGCACGATCGTCGGTCAGTTCGGTTTGCTGGTGAAGGACATGCCGGGCAAGGCGCGTGACCACGGGCGTGCCTTCAGGGAAGCCTTCGAGCTGAGGTTGCTTGCAGACTACGATGCTGGCGCAACCGGGCTCGCCATAAGATCGGGCGCGGCGCTCGAGGCAGCCGCCGGTTTTGTCACTTTCGCCGCATCGATGATCGGCAAACGCGCGCCTAAGCCCCGGTAATCTCCTTTAGCAGCCCGAAGAAGCCACGCTTGCGTGGCGATGAGATGGTCCAGTCGACGGGCAGCGACTGGAAGCCGTCCTCGAAGCGCTCGCGGCTGCGGCGGTAGTCGAAGAAGCCCCAGCTCGCGCCGCCTTCGACCGCGGCGACGAAATGGTTGTCGGGCTTGTCGAACTCGAAATGGTCGTCCTCGTTGTAGACGATCGGCTGCCCGCGATAGGCGGGCGAGGCGCGCCAGCGTGCGAGCTGCAGGCGGATGCCGTGCGGTGCCGGCTGCATCGGCCCGTCCGGGCCGTGCACGCGATTGCCGTGCGGCAGCAGGTAGTCGCACGCCGCGACCGTGGCCTCGGGCGGCGCATCGATGCCGAGCAGGCTGGTGCTCACCAGCAGCGCGCCCCCCTTGGCGCCACTTCGGGCGCGTTCCTTTGCGAGCAACACCAGCTCGTGGCAGCGCGCCGCCGCGATGATCGGGTGCGCCCAGACGTTCTCGAGGTCGACCTCGTTGCCGATCTCGAGCAGCACGTTCCGCGCCTCCCGGGCCAGCAGCCAGTCGACCGTGTTGGCGACCGCGGCCTTCACGGCGGTCTCGTCGCGGAAGGTGCCGCTCTGTTTGCCGTAGAAGAGGCCGAGGATCACCGACATGCCCTGGGCGTCGCAGGCCTCGATCACTCTCGCGAGACGCGCCGCCCAGGCGGGCTTGATCGCACCGTCGGCGGTGAAGCCGCAGATCTGCCACGGTTGGTGCCAGGAGTAACCCTGCGGGCTGCCGCCCGAGAGATTGATGCAGACGGCCAACAGGCCGTGCGCACGATACGACAGCAGGGCGGCGATGAACTCGCCGGTGTTGCGCTCGGCGTCCCACGGCCCGTCGGCATAGGACCAGGCGCCGCGCGTCGAGGGGTTCTCGTCGTCGGCGACGGCGTTGGCCATACGGCTGTTGAACAGCATCCCCTCGATGCGATGACCCTTCCAGCTCCGGCCGGCATAGGTCGGCGTACCGTTCACCAGGAAACGACCGCCGTCGATCGTGAACCTAGAAGCCAACGGCGGCACCGTCGCGTCGGCTTTCGGAGGCGCCGAGATAGGGGCCGCCGTCGGGGTAGCGCCAGATGATCTGGCTGGAGCCGAAGTCGAAGCTCGGCATCCTGGTGCGCGTGAGCTTGTGGCCGCGCGTCTCGAGGCCCTCGAGCGTGGCCTGCGGCATGTGCTCCTCGGTCCACACCGTGCCGTCGCTCTCGTGCACGCGCCAGCGCGGGCCGTCGATCGCCGCCTGCGGGTTCTGGCCGTAGTCGACGATGCGGCTGAAGACCTGCATGTGCCCCTGTGGCTGCATGGCGCCGCCCATCAGGCCGAAGGTGGCGACCGGCCTGCCGTCCTTGGTGATGAAGGCCGGGATGATGGTGTGGAAGGGCCGCTTCCTGGGGCCGACCTCATTGGGATGGCCCTTGGTCGTGACGAAGCCCGTGGCGCGGTTCTGGAGCGCGATGCCGGTGCCCGGCACGACGACGCCCGAGCCGAAGCCGGTGTAGTTCGACTGGATCAGCGACACCATCATGCCCGAGGCGTCGGCGGTGCCGAGATAGATCGTGCCGCCGTCCTTGGGCGTGCCCGGGCCGAAGTCCTTGGCCTTCTTCGGGTCGATCAGCTTGGCGCGGCTCTTCAGGTAGCCCTTGTCGAGCATCTGCGCCGGCGTCACTTCCATGAATCGCGGATCGGCGACGTAGCGGTAGATGTCGGCGAAGGCGAGCTTCATCGCCTCGATCCGGAGATGCGCGACCTCGGGCCCGTCCGGGTCGCGACCGGCCAGCTCGAAATTCTCGAGGATGCCCAGCGCCATGCAGGCGGCGATGCCCTGACCCGACGGCGGGATCTCGTGCAGCGTCGTGCCGCGATAGGTGAGGCCGATCGGGTCGACCCAGTCCGGCTTGTGCTCGGCGAGATCTCCCTTGCGCAGCGCGCCGCCGGTTTCCTTCGCATACTTGTCCATCGCCTCGGCGAGCTCGCCGCGATAGAAGGCCTCGCCCTTGCTCTCGGCGATCTTGGTGAGGGTCTTCGCCTGATCGGGGAACTTCCACAGCTCGCCGGGCAGCGGCGCGCGGCCGTTGGGCAGGAACGCCTTCACCCAGCTCTCCTGGCCCTTCAGGCGATCGATCGCGCGGTCCCACTGCCTGGCGACCATGTAGGAGACACGGAAGCCGTCGCGCGCGTACTTGATGCCAGGCTCGAACAGGTCGGCGAAGGGCAGCTTGCCGTAGCGCTTGTGCAGCTCCATCCAGAGCGACACGGCACCCGGCGTGGTGACGCTGCCCCAGCCGACATGGGGCATCTTGTCCTGGCCCTTGTACTGGTCGGGTGTCATCAGTGCCGGCGAATGGCCGTGCGCGTTCAGGCCCACGAGCTGCTTGCCGTCCCACAGGATGCAGAAGGCGTCGGCGCCGATCCCGTTCATGGTCGGCTCGACGACGGTGATGGCGATGGCGCTGGCGATCGCCGCGTCGACCGCATTGCCGCCCCTGGCCAGCATGCGCAGGCCGGCGGTGGCCGCGAGGTGCTGGGAGGAGGCGACGACGTTGTCGGCGAAGACGGGAAGCTTCCTGGTGCTGTAGGGAAAGTCGTACGAAAAAGACGGCACTCGCGAATCCTCTCTACTTCTGCTTCGAGGGCTGGATCGCCTCGATGCGCGCCACGAACCGCGGCGTCTGCAGGAACTGCCTGTGTTCGGCGGCGCTCTTGCCCAGCAGGCGGGAAAGGTCGAGCACGCCGGAGCCGGCGATCTCGCCCATCCGCCCGGAGAGCGTCACGCGTTCGCCAAGCCGCAGGGTTTTTAGCGCCGCGACAGCCTGCTCGGAAAGGCCCGGCGGCGGCGCCGCACGCGATCGTGTGGAGAAAAGATCCGCCACGCTGCCTGCGAAGGCGAGCGCCCAGTCGTTGAACGCGTAGAGCGAAACCTGCCTTCCGACATCCAGGGTGAGGGCCACGTCCTTGGCGTTGCCCTCGATCTTGGCGAGCGTGCCGCACCAGTCGGAGAAGGCGCCGACCTTCGAAGCCAGCGCCACGCTCCGCTTCGCCGCTTCCTCGACCTGCAGCGGGTTGTTCGACGCGAGCGCGGCCTTGGCGATGGCGGCCAGCCCGTCGAGGAACGCTTTCTGCTCCGCGTTGCGCTCGTGGCAGGGCCGGTCGAAGCACCCGCCGAGCAGGAGGCCGGCGCCTCCGAGGACGACTACGCGACGCGCCGGCATGCTGTCGTCAGGCCGCCTTGGCCTGCGCTTTCTGGCGCTCCTCTTCCTTGAGCTCCTTCTTGGAGAGCTTGCCGACCGGGGTCTTGGGCAGCTCCGGGCGGACCTCGAGGGCGATCGGCATCTCGTGCTTGCCGATCTTGCCGTCGAGATGCTTCAGCAGCTCCTCGAAGGTCAGCGACGCGCCGGGCTTCAGCTTGACGAAGACCTTGGGCGCTTCCTGGCGGTGCGGATGCGGGATGCCGATGACGATGCATTCCTCGACCGCCGGATGCTCGTAGACCGCCTCCTCGATCATGCGCGGATAGACGTTGTAGCCCGAGGAGATGATCAGGTCCTTCGAGCGGTCGACCAGGTAGAGCCAGCCGGCCTCGTCCATGTAACCCATGTCGCCGGTGCGCAGCCCCATCCAGTTGGAGGAGGGATGGCGGAACAGCACCTTCTCGCTCTCCTCCGGCTTCTTCCAATAGCCCTTCATGACCTGCGGGCCGATGATGCAGACCTCGCCGACATTCTCCTTGCCGGGCGGCAGCACCTTGTCGCCGTTCTCCATGTCGCGGATTTCGATCACCGTGCCGGGCATCGGCACGCCGCACGAGCCGACGCGGCGCACGCTCTTGTCGACCGGGCAGATCGCGCCGGTCGGCGAGGTCTCCGTGAGGCCGTACCCCTCGATCAAGGTCGCACCGGTCAGCTTCTCGAAGCTCTGCTGTACTTCGACCGGCAGCGGCGCGCCGCCCGACATGCAGATCTTGAGCGACTTCAGGTCGAGGCCCTGCGCCTTGGGATGCTTGTTGATCGCGGTGTAGAGCGTCGGCACGCCGGGCAGGAAGGTCGGCTTCTTCTTCGCCAGATCGTTGACGATCATGTCGATGTCGGGCCGCGGGTAGAGGATGAGCTGGTTGCCGTTGCGCACCGCGCCCAGCATGATTCCCGAGAGCGCGTAGATGTGGAACAGCGGCAGCACGCACACGACCTTCTCGGTGCCCGGCGTGGTGTAGGGCGTGGTCCAGGCCTGGCCCTGCGCCATCGCCGACATGATGCAGCCGTGCGTCAGCATCGCGGCCTTCGGCAGGCCGGTGGTGCCGCCGGTGTACTGCAGCAGCGCCACCTCGTCCCACAGGTTCTCGCTCGCCGGCTTGTGCTTGGTGTAATTGCCGTCGTTGGCCAGCAGGTCCTTGAACGACATGTGCCAGTCGTCCCGCGGCCACTGCGAGATTTCCTTCTTCTTCGCGAGCGGATAGAGCCAGTTCTTGGGCCACGGCAGGTAATCGGCGATCGAACCCACGATCAGCTTCTTGAGGCGCGTCTTGCCGCGCATCGCGGCCATCTTCGGGTAGAGCGCCGTGACGTCGAGCGTGACCAGGATGTCGGTCTCGCTGTCGCCGATCTTGAACTCGAGCTCGCGGGCGGCATCGAGCGGCGAGTAGTTCACCACGCGGCCGCCGGCCTTCAGCACGCCGAAGAAGGCGATGATGTAGTGCGGCGTGTTGGGCAGATAGAGCCCGACGTTGACGCCGGGCTTGACGCCCAGCTTCTGGAACCCGGCCGCCGCCCTGTCGGAGGCCTCCTTGTAGTCCCGGAAGGTCATCACCTTGTCGAGGAAGTCGGTGAAGGGCCGGTCGCCGAACTGGGCGCAGCTCTCCTCGAAGATCTCGTGGATTGTCTTCTTCGGCACCTCGAGCTCCCACTTCACGCCCGGCGGGTAGCTCTTCTCCCAAGGATAGTTCGCCATTTGTCGTGTTCCTCCCTGCATCGACTATGCGAGGGCGGCCACGGGAGGGTCAAGGAGCGGGCGGTACCCGATATTCGTAGGCGTACACCGTCCGGAAGCCCTGCGCCTCGTAGAGAGGCATCGCAGCGGCATTGGTCGCGACGACCTGTAGATAGGCGAAGCGTGCCCCTCGTTTCCACGCCCAGGCGTAGAGGCTTTCGGTGACCCGCCGCGCCAGGCCTTGCCGCCGCGCCTCGGGCATCACCAGCACGTCGAACAGGCCCATATGGTCACCCTCGACCGCACCGATCGCCATGGCCATCGGCCGGCCGGACTTCTCGACGAAGGCGAAACCCGCGGGCCGGGCGATGGCCGCCAGCATCCGCTCCATGGCGGCGCGATGCTCGGCCCGGACCGGGCTGTGGGCGGAGAAGGCCTCGATCCAGGCCGGCGTCGGGGCAGGGTGGATCGCCACCTCGGGGTCGGTCCGAAACCCTTCGTGCAGCGGGCAGCGCTGCATCAGGCTGCGCTCGATGGCCCGGTAGCCGCGCGCCGCCAGCAGCCCGGCAATGGCGGGCGGGGCGAGCGGGCTCAGTCGCCACACCGGCGGCAGCCCGCGTGCGCGATAGGCCGACTCGAGGGCGTCGATGCCGGTCGAAGCGTCCGGCCGTAACGCATTGATCGAATTGGCTCTTTTTGTATAGCCGCCCGAGAAGCGCAGGCGCCAGCCGTCGAGGTCCAGGCTCTCCAGGGCGGGCCAGCCGCGGAAGGCCAGCTCTTCCAGGCGGCGGACTTCATCCAGTTTCTGAGAGGATGACATCGGACAGCGTTTGTGATAGATTAAGAGTCAATAATAACAAGCGTTTATTTTTACCCCTGTAAGTTATACATGAAGTTCGACTCCCCCTTCGTCGACTTTCGTGTTCGCTGGCAGCCGCCCCTTCGCCTCTCCTCCCACGCGATCGGCCCACGGCTGCCAGCCATCCTTCCGCACGCCCTGATTCTGCTTCTTGCATTCGCCCTTGCGGGCTGTGGCAGCGCGAGCCGCACCGGCGCCGGTTACGCCGACCGTCCGCCGACGGACAAGGTCGCCCTGATCGCCTGGCAGGAATGGTCGAAGTTCGGCCGCGCCACCGTGGTCTACGGCGGGCAGGCCAACGGCTACGTCAACCGCCCCGGCGTCACCGAACGCAGCGAGCCGCTGGCCAGCCGCGTGGGCGACTACTGGGGCGCCTGCGGCAAGCCGGAATGGAACGGCCGCACCTCGAGCCGGCCGTGGTCGGGCGCGTTCGTCTCCTGGGTGATGGCGCGGGCGGGCTACACGCCGCAGCAGTTCCCGCGCGACGGCCGCCATGGCGGCTACCTTGCCGCCCTCTACGATCGCGAGAAGAATCGCGGGGCGCCGTTCGACCTGCATGCGCCCAACGAGTATTCGCCCAAGCCCGGCGATCTCATCTGCTCCGGCTCGGCCGGTCCGACCTGGCGGCACGCCGACCCGCGCACCGCGCACCGCCGCATCGACAATACCGCGAACCATTGCGACATCGTCACCGACGTGCGCGGCGGCTACGTGCACGCGATCGGCGGCAACGTGAAGAACAGCGTCGCGATGAGCCTCTATCCGGTCGACGGCCGCGGCCGCCTTCAGCCGGTCGGCGGCCGGCCGTGGCTTCTGGTCGTCGAGAAGAAGTTCTAGACTCTCAGTTCGTCAGGCCGCGCGCGTGCATGATGGCGGCCGTCCGTTCGGCGATCATCATCGAGGGCGCGTTGGTGTTGCCGCCGATCAGGGTCGGCATGACCGAGGCGTCGACCACGCGCAGCCCCTCGGCGCCGTGCACGAGCAGCTTGTCGTCGACCACCGCCATCGGATCGGTCGACGGGCCCATCTTGCAGCTGCCCACCGGGTGATAGATCGTCTCGCACTTGGCGCGGATCCACGCCTCGATCTCGGCGTCGGTCCTCACCTCCGCACCCGGTGCGAGTTCGGCGTCCCGGTAGGGATCGAGGCCGGACTGGGCGAAAATCTCGCGGCCCATCTTCACGCCCGCGATCAGCGTGTCGAGATCCTGCCGCTCGGCGAGATAGTTGGCGTCGATCAGCGGATGGTCCTTGGGATTGCTGCTGCGCAGCCGGATCGTGCCCTTGCTCTCGGGCCTGAGCGCACAGACGTGCAGGCTGTAGCCGTTCCGCTTCAGTCGCGTGCGGCCATGGTCGATCACCAGCACGGGCAGGAAGTGAAGCTGGATGTCGGGCGCAGCCAGTCCGGGGCGCGTCCGCAGGAAGCCGCCGGACTCGGCGATCGGCGAGGTGCCCGGCCCCTTCTTGTTCACGAGGTACCGGTACAGGGACACCAGCTTGTTGGCGCGGTCGTAGGTGTCGGAGGTCTTGCAGAACTGCAGCAGCGCCGCGTCGAGATGGTCCTGCAGATTGCCGCCGACGCCCGGGAGATCGATGGCCGGCCGGATGCCGACCGACTTCAGGTGATCGGCCGGGCCGATGCCCGACAGCATCAGAAGCTGTGGCGAGTTCACAGCGCCGCCGCACAGGATGACCTCGCGCGTCACGCGCGCCACCTCGTCGCGGCCGTTCAGCGTGTAGCGCACGCCCACGGCGCGCCTGTCCTCGAGGATGACGCGTTCGGTCAGCGCGCCGGTGATGACCTCGAGATGCGCGCCGCTGTTTTCGATCGCCGGCCGCAGATAGGCGCTGGCGGCGCTCCAGCGCTGCTTGTCCTTCTGCGTCACCTGGTACATGCCGACGCCATCCTGCTCGGCGCCGTTGAAGTCCCTCACGCGCTTGTGGCCGGCCTGCTCGCAGGCCTCGAGGAACGCCTCGTTGAGCGGGCTGGGGTCGACCTGGTCGGCGACGTTCAGCGGCCCACCGGTGCCGTGGAAGTCGTCGGCGCCGCGCTCATTGTTCTCCGCCTTCTTGAAGTAGGGCAGCACGTCCTCGTAGCTCCAGCCCTCGTTGCCGAGCTGGCGCCAGTGATCGTAGTCCCAGGCATGGCCGCGAATGTAGAGCATGGCGTTGATCGAGGAGGAGCCGCCCAGGGTCTTGCCGCGCGGCCAGTACATGCGCCGGTCGTTGCAATGCTTCTGCGGCGTCGTCTCGTAGTGCCAGTTGTAGGGCGACTTCTCGCCGAGGCTCGCGAAGCCTGCCGGCATCTTCAGCAGGAACGACTTGTCGGGACCGCCTGCCTCCAGCACCAGGATGCGGAGCTTCGGCCGCTCCCAGGCGAGCCGGGCAGCGAGCGCGCAGCCGGCGGAGCCGGCACCGACGATGATGTAGTCGTACAGCGAAGACATGGTCCTTCCTCAGGGCAGCCTGTTCTCTATGACGGCGAAAAACGACCGGCCGGATAAGGGCGACAAAAACCCGTTCGCGTCCAGTGGAAAGACGCTCTTGGTCACCGAGTCGCCCACGTTGCCGCCGATGGCCGCGATCGCGTCCGGCCGGACCTCGACCACGATGTCGCAATGGCCGGCGCCACGGTTGAGATTCTGCAAGGTCGTCCCGCTGCCTTCGCGCGAGGCGCAGACCAGGTCGCCGACTTTCGGCGCGTATCCGGCGGGGTCATGGGGAATGAAGACGGCGCCCGGCGCCTTGGCCCGCCCGACGATGCGCTCGACATAGACCGTGTGGCGCTGGTCGGGGCAGAAGAGGCTACGCGGCACGCCGGCGCTCGCGATGTCCCAGGAGATGAAGGCCGCCGACCACGGCACGTCGTTCAGGCCGTCGAGGCGCTTGTCGACCGCGGCCCAATAATCGGCGATGCGCTGCGGCGCGTCGCGCTCCTTGATGCCGAGCTGCTCGGTGCGCGGCGCGGCGGTGGTCGAGTAGGTCGTCACCTGCTTGCCGAAGCGGCCCCATTCGCCGACCGCCAGAAGCACCATCGATGTCCTGGCGCTGGCCGTCGGCGGCGGCGCCTCGGGCTTCCATGTGCTGGGCGGGCAGGGGCCGAGCGGCATCAGATCTTTCGCCTGCACGATCGGCTTGGTCTTTGGCGCCTCGGCGCAGGCCGAGGCGAGCAGCAGCAGGAGAAGGGGTACGCCACGCATATCTCAGTCGCCGACGACGATAACACCTCGCGGTGCCAGCAAGAGTGCGACCTTGTCGCCGCGGTCGAGCGGCCGCTCGACCCGGGGGCAGGTCGCGAACAGCGTGCCGGCCGCGGTGTCGATGGAATACTCCATGTGAGTGCCGAGATAGCTCGCCTTGGCGATCGTGCCGGAAAGTGCACCGGCCGGACCTGGCCCGCGCTCTACGCCGATCGCCTCGGGGCGCACCGCGACCGTGACCTCGCCGTCGCGCGCCGCGCGGTCGGCGATCTCGATCTCCGCCTCGCCGAGTCGCAGCGCGACGCGGCCCGCGTCGAGGCGGCGCACGGTGCCGCGCGCCGGATTGGACTCGCCCATGAAGCGCGCGAGGAAGGGCGTCTGCGGCCGCTCGTAGAGATCGCGCGGGCTGCCCTGCTGTTCGATGCGACCGGCGTTCATCACGATGATGCGGTCGGACACGGCCATCGCCTCCTGCTGGTCGTGCGTGACGTAGACCACGGTGAGTCCGAGCCGCTGCTGCAGCTCGCGCACCTCCTCGCGCATCTGGCGGCGCAGCCGCGCGTCGAGGTTGCTGAGCGGCTCGTCGAACAGCAGCACCGAGGGCTTCAGCACCAGTGCCCGCGCCACCGCGACGCGCTGCTGCTGGCCGCCCGACAGTTCGGACGGCTGGCGCGCGCCGTAGCCGTCGAGCCCGACCTGGATGAGACCTTCCTGCGCGCGGGCGACGGCATCGGCCTTCGAGAGGCCCGAGCGGCGCAGCCCGTAGGCCACGTTCTCCAGCACACTCATGTGCGGGAACAGCGCATAGGACTGGAACACCATGCTGACGTCGCGCTCGGTGGCGCTGAGGTTGGTGACGTCGCGGCCGGCGATCAGCACGCGGCCCTCGCTCGCGAGCTCGAGGCCGGCGATCATGCGCAGGGTCGTGGTCTTGCCGCAGCCCGAGGGGCCGAGCAACGTCACCAGCGTGCCGGTCGCGACGGTGAAGCTGATGCCGTGCACGGCGCTCACCGCGCCGTAGCGCTTCACGACATCGCGGAACTCCACACTCATGCCCGGCCTCCCGCGACGACGGCGCCGCGGCGCCCCAGCCGGCGTTCGCCGATGGCGAACTGGATCAGCAGGATGACGGCCAGCATCAGGACGATCAACGCGCAGCTGTAGGCGATGGCGAGGCCGTAGTCGCCGTTGATCACGCGCAGGATGATGTAGGTGGTGGCGAGCTCGTACTCCGCCGTCACCAGGAAGACCACGGCACTCACGGTCGTGACCGCGCGCACGAAGCCGTAGACCAGCGCGCCGACCACCGCCGGCCGCAGCAGCGGCAGCACGACGTAGAGCAGCGTCTGCGGCGCGCGTCCGCGCAACGTCAGCGAGGCCTCGTCGAGGCTGCGGTCGATCTGGCTCATCGCCGCCATGCCGGCGCGCACGCCGACCGGCATGTTGCGGAACACGAAGCACAGCACGATGACGAGCGCCGTGCCGGTGATCTCGAGCGGCGGCACGTTGAAGGCGAAGACGTAGGCCACGCCGATCACCGTGCCGGGCACGGCGAAGGAGAGCATGGTCGCGAACTCGAGCGTCGCGCGGCCGGCAAAGCGCTGGCGCACCAGCAGCCAGGCCGCGATCAGGCCGAGCGCGGCGGTGAGCGGGGCGGCGATGGCGGCGAGCTTCACCGTCGTCCAGAACGAGTTCCACGCGGCACCCGTCCAGATCAGGCCGTCGGCCGTGCGCTCGATCGCGAAGGCCTTGGCGTAGTGGTCGAGCGTCGGCGTGTAGTCGCGGCCCCACACCTTCACCAGTCCGCCGACGAAGGCGAAGCCGTAGAGCAGCAGGGTGAAGGCGGCCCACGGCAGCGCCACGAACTGGGCGGCGCGGCGCGCGCGGTCGGGCAGCGGCGTCGGCAGGCCGGCGTCGCCCTTGCCCGAGATCGTGGCGTAGGAGCCGCCGCCCACGACGCGGCGCTGCAGGAAGAAGGCGCCCAGCGCGAAGGCCAGCAGCAGGAGCGCGAGGGAAGCGGCGCGGCCGTAGTCGAGCTGGGCGCCGACCACGGCGAAGTAGATCTCGGTCGACAGAACGCCGTAGTCGCCGCCCAGCACGATCGGATTGCCGAAATCGGCGATGCTCTCGATGAAGCCCACGAGGAAGGCGTTCGCGAGGCCCGGCCGCATCAGCGGCAGCGACACGGTCGAGAAGGTCGCCCAGCGGTCGGCGCGCAAGGTCTGCGAGGCTTCCTCGAGGGTCGGGCTCACCCCCTCGACGACGCCGATCAGCACCAGGAAGGCGACCGGCGTGAAGGCGAAGAGCTGCGCCAGAAACACCCCTTGGAAGCCGTAGATCCAGCGCGTCGGCTCGATGCCCAGCGACCAGTCGAGGAACTGGTTGACGAGGCCCGAGCGACCGAACACCAGGATCAGGGCGAGCCCGATCACGAACGGTGGCGTGATGATCGGCAGCACCGTGAGCACGCGTAGCGTGCGCTTGAAGCGGAAGCCGGTGCGCGTGACGATCAGTGCGAAGGCGAGCCCCAGCGCCGTGGTACCGGCGCCGCAGGCCAGCGCGAGGAAAAGCGTGTTCCAGGCCACGCCGCAGCGGCCGCCGCCGGCGAGGCAGCGCAGGCTCCAGATCTTCTCCGTCGAGAGCCGTTCGAGCAGGAGCAGCGGCATGAAGGCGCCGTCGCCGTTCAGGAAGGCCTGCACCAGGATGCGCAGGATCGGCCAGGCGGTGAACAGCACGATCGATGCCGCGACCGTGGTCACCGCGCCCGCGACGAAGGCGTCTCCGCCGAAGGCGCCGCGCAGGGCGAGCGCGATCGACAGCAGCGAGAGCAGCGCGATCAGCACCAGCGTCGCGCCGGCGCCGATGCCGAACTGCCGCCCGTCGAGTTCGCCGAAAAGTCCCTCGATCCAGCCGGCGCTCCAGCCGCGCAGGCCGATGGCGAAGGCCTGCAGGGCGAAGAGCGCGAGGCCCGCGGCGCTCGCCGCCAGCAGCCAGGCGCCGCGCCGCTCGCGCGGGAGCGGCAGCAGGCCGATGGTGCAGCACGCGAGCAGCGCGGCGAGCGGCGGCAGCAGCCACCATCTGCCGTGCGCCAGCGCCTGGGCGAGTCCGCCCGCATCCTCCTCGGAGGTCCACAGGCCCGCCACCCAGCCGCCGTCGTCGAGGCCGGCCTGCAGCGCGTACCAGGGCAGCAGCAGCGCCGCGAGCAGGCCCGCGGCCGACCAGGCGAGCGCGGGCCGGGAGAGCGTCACGGCTTGGGCAGTGCGCCCACCTGCAGGTCCCATCGTCCGATCAGCCGCCGCCGTTCGGCCGACTTGCCGTACCGGGCGAAGTCGTAGTCGATCAGCTTCATGTCGGCGAACTTCGGCGCTTCGGGCGGCATCGGCGTCGCCTTGTTCGACGGCACCTGGAACTGCTTGGCCTGCGCACCGAGCTTCTGCGCCTCGGGCGTCAGCACCCAGTCGTAGAACTTCTTGGCGTTGGCCATGTTGCGCGCGCCCTTGACGATCGAGACCGAGCCGATCTCGTAGCCCGTGCCCTCGCACGGCGTCGCCGTCTTCACCGGGAAGCCGGCCAGCGCCTCGGTGACGCCGTCGTGCACGAAGCTGATCGAGGCCATGGTCTCGCCGCGTGCCACCGCCTTCATCGGCGCGGTGCCGGAGCGGGTGTAGGCGTTCACGTTGGCATGCATCTTCTTCAGGTAGTCGAAGGCCTGTTCCTCGCCCATGAGCTGCACCAGCGTGGCGATCGCCACGTAGGCGGTGCCCGAGGAGTTCGGGTTGGCCATCTGGATCTCACCCTTGAATTCGGGTTTCAGCAGGTCGGCCCAGCACGCTGGCGCCTTGGCGCCCTTCTTGGCCAGCAGCTCGGTGTTGAAGCCGAAGCCCAGCGCGCCGGCATAGATGCCCACGGTCCTGCCGCCCGAATCGGTGTTCTGCTTGACCGCCCAGGGATGCAGCTCGCCCATCTTGGGCGACTTGTAGACTTCGGTCAGGTTCTCCTCGGCGGCCTGCAGGTGCGGGTCGCCGGTGCCGCCGAACCACACGTCGCCCTTGGGGTTCTGCGCCTCGGCCTTGAGCTGCGCGATGGTCTCGCCCGAGCCCTTCTGCGTCATCGAGACCTTGATGCCGGTCGCCTTCTGGAACTCGTTGGCGGCCAGCGTGCACCACTCGACCTGCACCGAGCAGTAGACGTTGACCACGCCCTGTGCCGATGCCGGCGTGGCGAGCGCGAAGGCGAGCCCGCCCGCCGCCAGACGCAAACCGATGCCCATCGTCCCCTCCTGGCTTCTTCGTTGCCGAAGGATGACACGGCGCGGCGCCGGATTACCAGCGGCCGATGCCGCCGATGAAGATGGTGGGAACGCCGTCGGTGCCGCTCCTCACCGTGAAGACATGGCTGCCCGGCCGGCGTCCGGTGCGCGCCTCGGAAACGTCGAGGCTTGCGGCCTTCAGGCGCGCATGGGCCCTGGCGATGTCGGGCACGCGCCACGACAGGCCCCAGAGACGATCCGGCGCATCGGACACGCCCTTCTTCAGATCGTGCGCAATCTCGACCACGAGGTCGCCGCAGCGGAAGAAGAGGAGGCGGGCGCCCCAGTCGGGATTGCTGCGGTCGAGTCGCAGGTCGAGGCCGAGGCGCCCGGCATAGAAGGCGATGGCGCGCTCGGGGTCGGGCGTGCGCACGACGACATGGTCGAGCGCGGAGACACAGCCCGCTTCGTCGTCCGTGAAAGGCGAGGGCGGATCGCCGGCCGCCGCCGCGATCTCGATCGCGACGCCGTGGCCCTGGAGCGAGAGAATTTCGCCGCGGCGTTCCGTCTTCACCGCACGCCGCTCGAGCAGCGTCGCGGCCTTGCCGACGTCGCCGGTCGCGAACGTCATCGAGTGCAGCCCCGGAGTTCCGTCCGCGAACACCAGTCCGACATTGCCGGTGCGCAGCCGCCCGTCGCTCGCGCGCCGTCCCAGCAGCGTCTCGTAGACGGCCGCCGAGCCGCCGATCGTCAGGTGATCGAGCGCAGTGATCACGTGCGCTAG
>CAYQAY010000080.1:0-21910 GCA_964415585.1 uncultured Reyranella sp. | reverse complement strand
AGGAAACCCTCCTGCACAGCCCCTTCACCCTGCCGGAAGGCCGGCTGGTCTACGAGATCGCCAACCGCGACCGGCCGACCGCGCAGGAGCTCTGCCGCGACCTGACGCTCGACCCCGGCTATGTCAGCCGGATGCTGAAGAGGCTGGAGAAGCGGGGCTGTGTGGCGCGCCGCAAGTCGGCCGCCGACAGGCGACGTACTGAGCTCACCCTGACCGCCAAGGGCAAGCGCCTGTGGGGCGCCATGAACGAGCAGTCGCGCCAGGACATTGCCGACCTGCTGGGCGAGCTGCCGGTCGTCCAGCAGGAGAAGATCATCAAGGCGCTCGAGACGGTCGAGGAGCTTCTCGGCGAGCCCCCGGAGAAGAGGGCTCCCTTCGTGCTGCGGCCGCATCAGCCCGGCGACATGGGCTGGATCATCCGCCGTCAGACGCAGCTCTACGCCAGCGAGTTCGGATGGGACGGCACCTTCGAGGCGATGCTCGCCGAGATCGCCGGCAGGTTCGTCGCCAAGTTCGATCCCAAGACCGACAATTGCTGGATCGCCGAGCGCAACGGCGAGATCGTGGGCTCGGTCTTTCTGGTTAAATCGACGAAGACGACGGGCCAGCTCCGCATGCTCTACGTTGAACCGTCGGCGCGTGGCCTCGGCATCGGCCAGCGCCTGGTGCAGGAGTGCATCGAGGATGCGCGTGCCAAGGGCTACAGGAAGCTGATGCTGTGGACCAACGACATCCTGGTCTCGGCGCGGAAGATCTACATCGCGGCGGGCTTCCGCCTGATCAAGGAGGAGCGGCACACGAGCTTCGGCAAGAAGCTCGTCGGCCAGTTCTGGGTCCGCGACCTGTGAGCCGCGCGGCCCCGCTGGGGGACGCCGCGACGACCGGCGTTCAGGTCGGCGCCGCGATGGTCGCGACGCGTTACGTCGTCGATGCCGCCGACCCAGCCTCGCTCGGCTTCTGGCGCTACCTGATCGGCCTGATGTGCCTGCTGCCGATCGTCCCACTGAGGCCGTGACGAGGCATCGCGCTGCGCGATCTCCTGCCGATCGGGCTGCCGGGCATCGCTGCTGTTCGCGACTTTCCCGCTGATGACCATGCTGCTGTCGGCGACGCTGAGCCGCGAGCGTTTCATGCCGGCCAAGATCGGCGGTTCGCTGCTGAACTGCGCAGGCATCGCGGTCGCGCTGGGCGGCGCGGCGCTCGTCCTGGTGGCGGAGCGCGGATCGCCCTGGCCCGGCACGCTCGCCGCCATGCTAGGCCTAGCTTGCGTGATCGCCGGTTTGTGGTGGGTGCTAAGACCCTCAACTTAAATGAAAAATCTTGACGAACGGCTACAATATGTTGCCATATGAGATCCGGAATACAGCATATGTTGTTGAGACCGCGTCAGATTCTGGCTCCCGTCATCTTCGCCACGGTGTTCGGCTATTTCGGCTATCACCTGGTGAACGGCGACCGTGGACTGCTGGCCATGGCGCATCTCCAGCGCGAAGTGCTGATCGCCGAGCAGAACCTCGCAGAAGCCGAGGCGACCCGCAAAATCTGGGAACGCCGCGTTTCAGCGCTGCGCAACCAGAGCCTCGATCCCGACATGCTGGACGAGCGCGCGCGCGTGCTTCTGAATTTTGCGCGCAAGGATGACATCATCATCTTCATGCAAACACGTTGATGACGCGTTGATCAGAGTTCGCCCCGGGACCCTCTGAAAGAAACTGTCCGGGACGCTCCGTCGTTAGCAAACAATCACTCAATTGCTGCGGCGCACTCTGCGGGACTCTGGTTTTTCCTGCTAGATCAACCACATCGGCCTCTGCGATGGTATAAGCCCAGCGGGGCTCACGAGGGGGATGCTAATGGCGAAGCCGGCCATCAAGCCGAAGGTCGAATCTCTTCCCGTCAAAGCAAAGCCGCCGTCGAAGTCCTCCGGGCCGGGCGACAACAGCGCGACTGCCGAGGAACTCAAGACCTACTATCGCGACATGCTTCTCATTCGCCGATTCGAGGAGCGAGCGGGCCAGCTCTACGGCATGGGATTGATCGGTGGCTTCTGCCATCTCTACATCGGCCAGGAGGCTGTCGTCGTCGGCATGCAGGCGAACGTCCGACAAGGCGACGCCGTCATCACCTCCTACCGCGATCACGGCCACATGCTGGCCTGCGGCATGGATCCCAAGGGCGTCATGGCCGAGCTGACGGGCCGCAGCGGCGGCTATTCCAAGGGCAAGGGCGGCTCGATGCACATGTTCAGCCGCGAGAAGAACTTCTACGGCGGCCACGGCATCGTCGGCGCCCAGGTGCCGATCGGCACGGGACTGGCCTTCGCCCACAAGTACAACGGCAACAAGAACGTCTCTTTGACCTACTTCGGTGACGGCAGCGCCAACCAGGGCCAGGTCTACGAGGCCATGAACATGGCCGCCCTCTGGAAGTTGCCCGTGGTCTACATCATCGAGAACAACCGCTACGGCATGGGCACGTCGGTCGAGCGCGCGTCGGCGATCACCGAACTCTATCGCCACGGCGAGGCATTCGGTATTCCGGGCGAGAGGGTCGACGGCATGGACGTCCTGGCGGTTCGCGCTGCCGGCGAGCGGGCGATCGAGCGTGCGCGCAGTGGGCAGGGGCCGTACATCCTCGAGATGCAGACCTACCGCTATCGCGGCCACTCGATGAGCGACCCGGCCAAGTACCGGACCAAGGAAGAAGTCGACAAGTATCGCAACGAGCGCGACCCGATCGAGCATGTCCGCAAGCGGCTGCTCGACGGCAAGATGCTCGACGAGGGGCAGCTCAAGGGGATCGACGCGGAGATCCGCAAGATCGTGAACGACGCTGCCGAGTTCTCCCAGCACAGCCCCGAGCCAGATCCGGCGGAGCTGTGGACCGACGTTCTGGTTGGAGCCTGATCTCATGTCCATTCAGGTTCTGATGCCTGCCCTGTCTCCGACCATGACCGAGGGCAAGCTGGCGAAGTGGCATGTCAAGGTCGGCGACACCGTGAAGTCCGGCCAGGTCATCTGCGAGATCGAGACCGACAAGGCGACGATGGAAGTCGAGGCAGTCGACGAGGGAACCGTCGCCAAGATCCTGATCGAGGAAGGCGCCGAGGGCGTTGCGGTCAATACGCCGATCTGCATCCTCGCCGCCGACGGCGAGACCGTCTCGGACTCACCGGCGGCCGCCGGTCCGAAGACCGAAGCGCCGGCACCACGTCCCGCCGGCGCGGCGGTCGCAGCTCCCGCTGCGCCGGCACCGGCGGCCGAGCCGGAATGGACCGGCAAGACCCAGCACTTGACGGTGCGCGAGGCGCTGCGCGATGCGATGGCAGCCGAGATGCGCGCCGACAAGTCGGTCTTCCTGATGGGCGAGGAAGTCGCGCAGTACCAGGGCGCCTACAAGGTGAGCCAGGGCCTGCTCGAGGAGTTCGGCGACAAGCGCGTGATCGACACGCCGATCACAGAGCATGGGTTCGCCGGCCTCGGCGTCGGCGCCGCGTTCGGCGGCCTGAAGCCGATCGTGGAGTTCATGACTTTCAACTTCGCCATGCAGGCGATCGACCAGATCATCAACTCGGCGGCCAAGACGCATTACATGTCGGGCGGCCAGATGACCTGCCCGATCGTGTTCCGCGGCCCCAACGGGGCGGCCTCGCGAGTCGCTGCCCAGCATTCGCAGTGCTACGCGAGCTGGTATGCCCACGTGCCCGGCCTGCGCGTCGTGGCGCCGTGGAGCGCAGCCGACGCCAAGGGGCTGCTGCGCGCGGCGATCCGCGATCCCAACCCCGTGATCTTCCTGGAGAACGAGATCCTCTACGGTCAGTCGTTCGACGTGCCGGACGATCCCTACTTCGTGCTGCCGATCGGCAAGGCCAAGATCGAGCGCGCCGGCAAGGATGTCACGATCGTCGCCTTCTCGATCATGGTCGGCAAGGCGCTTCAGGCGGCCGAGGAACTGGCCAGACAGGGCATCGACGCCGAGGTGATCAACCTCCGCAGCCTGCGCCCGTTCGACACCGGGACCATCGTGAATTCGGTGAAGAAGACCAACCGTCTCGTGTCGGTGGAAGAGGGCTGGCCGTTCGCCGGCATCGGCTCCGAGCTCTCCGCGCTGATGATGGAGCACGCATTCGACTGGCTCGACGCGCCGGTGAAGCGGGTCGCTGGCCTCGACGTACCGCTGCCGTACGCCGCCAACCTAGAGAAGATGGCGCTGCCGCAGGCCGATCACATCGTCGAGGCCGCCCGCGCGGTCTGCAATCGCTGACGGCGGGGAGCAGGCCATGTCCATCAACATCCTGATGCCCGCGCTCTCGCCCACGATGACCGAGGGCAAGCTCGCCAAGTGGCATGTGAAGGTCGGCGACACGGTGAAGTCCGGCCAGGTGATCTGCGAGATCGAGACCGACAAGGCGACCATGGAAGTCGAGGCGGTCGACGAGGGCAAGGTCGGCCAGATCGTGGTCGAGGAAGGCGCCGAGGGCGTGAAGGTCAACGCCGTCATCGCCGTCCTGCTGGAAGAGGGCGAGAAGGAAATCGCCAAGTCCGCCGCTCCGGCTGCGGCCGCTGCACCGGCCACCAAGCCGGCAGCGCCCGCGCCTGCTGTCGCACCTGCTCCGGCGGCGAAGCCGGCCGCGGCTCCTGCCGCCGCGCCGGCGCCCGCCGCATCGTCGGGCGGTGCGCGCATCTTCGCGTCGCCGCTCGCCAAGCGCATCGCGGCTGAGAAGGGCATCAACCTCGCGGGCGTGAAGGGCTCCGGCCCGAACGGCCGCATCGTCAAGGCTGATGTCGAGAGCGCCAAGCCCGGGGCAGCACTTGCCACGGCGGCCGCTCCCGCGCCGCGTCCAGCAGCCGCCCCGTCTGGCGGCCAGCCGGTCTTCGTGGCGCCCGGAGACACGCGCGTGCCGCACACGTCGGTGCGCAAGGTCATCGCGCGGCGCATGCTCGAGTCCAAGCAGACCGTCCCGCATTTCTATCTCACGGTCGAGCTCGAGATCGACGCGCTGCTCGCGGCACGCCAGGCGATCAACGTCGTCACTGAGAAGAAGGGCACCAAGGTCTCGGTCAACGACATGGTCATCAAGGCCTGCGCCCAGGCCCTGCGCGACCATCCCGACTGCAATGCCTCTTGGACCGAGGACGAGATGGTCCAGTACGGTGCCGTCGACATCTCCGTCGCCGTCGCCACCGACCGCGGCCTCATCACGCCGATCGTCCGCAACGCCGACATGAAGGGCCTGGCGCAGATCGCGACCGAGATGAAGGACCTCGCGGCCCGCGCCAAGGCAGGCAAGCTGAAGCTCGAGGAGTTCCAGGGTGGCGGCTTCACCATCTCCAACCTCGGCATGTTCGGCGTGAAGGACTTCGCGGCCATCATCAACCCGCCGCAGGCAATGATCCTCGCGGTCGGTGCCGGCGACGAGCGGGCCGTGGTGCGCAAGGGCCAGCTTGTCGTGCGCAACATGATGAACTGCACGCTCGCCGTGGATCATCGGGTCGTCGACGGCGCCATGGGCGCGCAGTTCCTGCAGACGCTCAGGAGCTACGTCGAACAGCCCGCCGCGATGCTGGCGTAGGAGCGGACCATGGCCGATACGAGCTTCGACCTCATCGTCGTGGGCGGCGGGCCGGGCGGTTACGTCGCCGCCATCCGCGCCGCGCAGCTCGGCCTGAAGACTGCCGTCGTCGAGCGCGAGCACATGGGCGGCATCTGCCTCAACTGGGGGTGCATTCCGACCAAGGCCCTGCTGCGCACGTCCGAGGTCTACGGCCTCATCAAGCACGCGGAGGCTTTCGGCCTCTCCGTCAAGGACGTGTCGTACGACGCCAGGAAGATCGTTGAGCGTTCGCGCAAGGTCGCGAGCCAGCTCAGCAACGGCGTCAAAGGCCTGATGAAGAAGAACAAGATCACCGTCTTCGACGGCGCGGCCAAGCTCGCAGGGACCGGTAAGCTCGCCGTCGCCATGAACGACAAGAGCAATGCCACGCTCGCCTACAAGAACGTGATCCTGGCAACTGGCGCGCGGGCGCGACAGCTTCCCGGCCTCGAGGCCGACGGCAAGCTTGTGTGGAGCTACAAGGAGGCGATGGTGCCGCCCGAGTTCCCGAAGTCGCTGCTGGTGATCGGCTCGGGCGCGATCGGCATCGAATTCGCGAGCTTCTACCGTACCATGGGTGCCGAGGTGACGGTCGCTGAGGTGATGGACCGCATCCTGCCCGTCGAGGACGAGGAGGTCTCGGCATTCGCCAAGAGGGCCTTCGAGAAGCAGGGTATGAAGATCCGCACCGGCGCCGCGGTTTCGAACCTGAAGAAGGGCGCCAACAACGTGACGGCGACCATCACGTCGGGCGGCAAGAGCGAGCAGATCACCGCCGATCGCGTGATCAGTGCCGTGGGCATCGTGGGCAACGTCGAGAATCTCGCTCTCGAGGGCACCAAGGTGAAGGTCGAGAAAACCCACATCGTGATCGATCAATGGGGCTTCACCGGCGAGCCGGGCGTGTATGCGATCGGCGACGTCGCCGGCCCGCCATGGCTCGCACACAAGGCCATGCACGAGGGCGTGCTGGTGGTCGAGAAGATCGCCGGCGTGAAGGGCGTGCACCCGATGAAAATGGAGAACATCCCGGGCTGCACCTACTGCCAGCCGCAGGTCGCCAGCATCGGCCTCACGGAAGCGGCCGCCAAGGCCAAGGGCCTGCAGGTCAAGGTCGGCAAGTTCCCGTTCATCGGCAACGGCAAGGCGATCGCACTGGGCGAGCCCGAGGGCTTCATCAAGACGGTATTCGACGCCAGGACCGGCGAACTGCTGGGCGCCCATATGATCGGCGCCGAGGTCACGGAGCTGATCCAGGGCTACAGCGTCGCCAAGACGCTGGAGACGACGGAAGCCGAGCTGATGGCCACGGTGTTCCCTCATCCCACTCTGTCGGAGATGATGCACGAGTCGGTACTGGCGGCGTACGGCCGCACGCTCCATATCTAGGTCGTGATGGACGGGACCCTCGACAAAGTCTCCCTGAGTCGCGCCGAGCGCCATCCCGAGAAGGCGCACCGGTCGGACAATCCCATTCCCCGCAAGCCGGAATGGATCAGGGTGCGTGCGCCGAACTCGCCCGAATACGCCGAGACCAGGAAGCTGATTCGCGAGTACGGTCTGTCGACCGTCTGCGAGGAAGCTGCCTGCCCGAATATCGGCGAGTGCTGGAAGCAGAAGCACGCGACTTTCATGATCATGGGCGAGACCTGCACGCGGGCCTGCGCCTTCTGCAACGTAGCGACCGGCAAGCCGGGCGCGCTCAATCCGCACGAGCCCGCCAACATCGCCGAAGCTGTCGGCAAGCTGGGCCTCGGCCATGTCGTCGTGACCTCGGTCGACCGCGACGACCTGGAGGATGGCGGGGCAGCGCATTTCGTCGAAGTGATTGCCGCGCTCCGTCGCTCGGCGCCCGGTACGACCGTGGAAGTGCTAACGCCTGACTTCATGCGAAAGTCCGGCGCCATCGAAGCCGTGGTCGCGGCGCGTCCTGATGTCTTCAATCAC
Organism: uncultured Reyranella sp.; assembly: GCA_964415585.1. GTDB lineage: Bacteria > Pseudomonadota > Alphaproteobacteria > Reyranellales > Reyranellaceae > Reyranella. The sequence goes on along the minus strand of CAYQAY010000080.1, from coordinate 14,370 downwards.
AATCTCGAAACCGTGCCGCGGCTCTACCCGACGATCCGACCGGGCGCGCGCTACTTCACGTCGCTGCGCCTGCTCGCGCGGGTGAAGGAGATCGATCCCTCGATGTTCACCAAGTCCGGCCTGATGGTCGGCCTCGGGGAAACGCGCGAGGAGATCCTGCAGGTCATGGACGATTTGCGTGCCGCCGACGTTGACTTCCTGACGGTCGGACAGTACCTGCAGCCGACCCCGAAGCACGCCGCCCTCGATCGCTTCTGGACGCCGGCGGAATTCTCCGAACTTGCGCAAATGGCGCGCGCCAAGGGCTTCCTGATGGTGTCGGCCTCGCCGCTGACCCGTTCGAGCTATCATGCGGGCGATGACTTCGCGCGGCTGAAGGCCGCGCGCGCCGCCCAGCCCAGAGGCTGACAGCCTTTTGTCGACCCGCCATTCCGAACGCCGCGTCGTCGCCTATCCGCCGCACCAGCTTTTCGACTTGGTGGCCGACGTCGCCCGCTATCCGGAGTTCCTGCCGTGGTGCCATGCCGCCCGCATCCGCCGGCGCGAGAGCCCGACGGTAGAGATCGCCGAACTGGCCATCGGCTTCGGTCCCTTCCACGAGAAGTTCGTGTCGCGTGTCGTGCTCGCGCGCGAGGATCCGGTCGCGCCGAGGATCGACACGACCGGCGTCGAGGGGCCGTTCCGGCTCCTGAGGAGCCGGTGGCTCTTCCAGCCACATGTCGAAGGCACGCTGATCGACTTCGAGCTGGAGTTCGATTTCCGCTCGCTGCTGCTGCAGAAGACGGTGCAGCTCCTGTTCGGCGAAGCCGTAAAGCGGATGGTTTCGGCCTTCGAGGCGCGGGCCGCGCAGCTTTACGGTCGTCCTAGCGCTCGGCCAGCGACCCCAGCATCGTCAGTGCGGTGAGGACGGTGACGCGGCGGATGCCGTCGCGGTCGCCGGGAAACACATGGCGCTCGGCGATCGTGTCGAAGCCCGTGCGGGCCGCGCCAAAATGCACGAGACCGACCGGCTTCTCGAAGGTGCCACCGCCGGGTCCCGCCACGCCGGTCACTGCGACGGCCAGGGTCGCGTTCGAGCGTGCCAGGGCGCCCGTCGCCATGGCGCGCGCGACGGGATCGCTCACCGCACCGTGGCCCAGGATCGCGTCCCACGATACACCGATCATCTCGCGCTTGGCTTCGTTGGAGTAGGTCACGAAGGCGCGGTCGACCACGTCGGAAGAGCCCGCGATGGCGGTCAGCGTCGCGGCGATCAACCCGCCGGTGCAGGACTCGGCGGTGACCACCTTGAAGCCGCGCTTGCGGCAGGCGAACAGGACACGCTCGGCCGCATCCCTCATTTCGTGATCGAACATTGGTACGCCTCAGCTCCGGGGGAGTTCGACGGTCGCGACGGCCTGCGCCGCGATGCCTTCGCGACGACCGGTAAAGCCCAGCCCTTCGGTCGTCGTCGCCTTTACGCTCACGCGATCGGACGCGATGCCCGCGATTCGGGCGATGCTCGCAGCCATGGCCTCACGATGCGGCCCGACCTTCGGCGCCTCGCAGACGATCGTCACGTCGAGATGCACGATGCGGCCGCCTCGCTCTGCCACGAGATCGGCGGCATGACGCAGGAAGCGATCCGACGACGCGCCACGCCACTGTGGATCTGACGGCGGAAAGTGCTTGCCGATGTCGCCTGCGCCGACCGTCCCCAGCACCGCGTCGGTCAGCGCATGCAGCGCGACATCGGCATCGGAATGGCCGGCGAGCGCCTGTCCGTGCGGCACGGCAATGCCGCCCAGCATGACCTTGTCGCCGGGAGCGAAGCCGTGCACGTCGAAGCCGAAGGCGGTGCGCGTTTCCATGAGATCGAAGCGGAGATCGTCGGCCGTGGTGATCTTGCGGTTATCCTCGCTGCCTTCGACCATGACAATCCTCAGCCCCGCGCGCTCGGCGACGGCGGCATCGTCGGTCAGTGCCGTCGCTTCGGTGGAACCCAGCGCCGCCACGGCGCGGTGCGCGGCCAGCAGCGGCGCGAAACGGAAGACCTGCGGCGTCTGCGCTCGCCAGAGGTCGCGGCGCGGCACCGTCTCCGTCACGTTGCGGGAGTTTCCGACCCGCTTCAGCGTATCGGCCAGCGGGATGCCCAGCACGGCACCGTCTGTACCCGGCGCTGCCGCTGCTTCCAGGCAGGCCACGATCTCGGACGGACGGACGAAGGGCCGAGCGGCATCGTGGATGGCGACGAAGCAGGGGGGCGAGGAGGCGAGAGCTTCGAGCCCGTTCAGGACCGATTGCTGGCGGCTGCTTCCGCCCGGGATCGGCGGCGGCAAACCAAGGCCAGTGGTCGCCGCGTCATACTCGACGTCGTCGCCTGGCGCGATGACCACCCTGATTTCCTGGATCGAGCCGCTGGCCTGGAAGGCCCCGACGGTCCGACGCAGCACCGGCTTGCCGCCCAGAAGGGCGTATTGCTTGGGCAGGGGGCCGCCGAAGCGTCTGCCGCGGCCGGCCGCGACGATCAGGGCGGTACAAGTGGACACAGACCTTAGATAACACCGGATCCGCTGGGCACGCACTTCCGACGCTTGCGCACTTCGGTGGGACCCGCTATTGCTCGCCCAATTATTGTGCACTGCACAAGATGCCTATTAACTGATCAGAGACATGACACCCGCACCTCGACTTCAGCCCGTCGACATCGGCCCGGTCCGCATCGAAGACCCCGTGATCCTGGCTCCCATGTCGGGGGTCACCGACATGCCGTTTCGCCGGATGGTGAAGCAGGGTGGGGCCGGCCTTGTCGTATCGGAGATGATCGCCTCGGCCGCGATGGTCCGGGAGAACCGCAAGACACTGCTGATGGCCAAGAACTCCCCCGAGGAGTTCCCGATGTCGGTCCAGCTCGCCGGCTGCGAACCCGAGGTCATGGCCGAAGCCGCGAAGCTCAACGAGGATCGCGGTGCCGCGATCATCGACATCAACTTCGGTTGCCCGGTGAAGAAGGTCGTGAACGGCCATGCCGGCTCCTCGCTGATGCGCGACGAAGTGCACGCCGCGAAGATCCTCGAGGCCACTGTGAAGGCCGTGAAGCTGCCGGTAACGCTCAAAATGCGCACCGGTTGGGACTCGACCAATCGCAACGCGCCCAACCTCGCGCGGATCGCCGAAGAGTGCGGTATCAGGATGCTGACGGTTCACGGACGCACGCGTTGCCAGTTCTACGACGGCCACGCCGACTGGGCGTTCATCCGCGAAGTGAAGGCGGCCACCCGCCTGCCGGTCATCGCCAACGGCGACATCAACACGCTCGACGATGTTGACCTGGCGCTGGAGCAGTCCGGTGCCGACGGCGTCATGATCGGCCGTGGCGCATATGGACGCCCCTGGTTCCTCAACCAGGCGATCTGCTACCTGCGCACCGGCGAGCGCCTGCCCGATCCCTCGCTCGCCGAGCAGTACGCGACCGTGCGGGCGCATTTCGAATCGATGCTCGAGCACTATGGAGCCGAGACTGGCGTTCGCATGGCCCGCAAGCACCTCGGCTGGTACTCCAAAGGCCTGCCGGCTTCGGCGGACTTCCGGGCGGCCGTGAACCGCGAGCCCGATCCCGGCAGGGTTCGGGCGATGCTGGCTTCGTTCTTCCTGCCGGCCCTCGATCGGCAGGCCGCCTAGATGGCGCTTCGCCCCCTCAAGCGGCCGAACGGCATGTTCGAACAGTTCCCCGCGGCGATCCTCGACTCGCTGTCGGAAGCCGTGGTCGTCGTCGATGCGGCGGGCATGATCCACTACGCCAACCTTTCGGCGGAGCAGTTCTTCGGGGTCGGCCGCGCCCGGTTGATCGCCCATCCGCTGACCGAGTTCGTGCCCGACGACACACCGCTGTTCTCGCTGCTCGAACAGGTCGTCACGACCGGCGGTGCGGTTGCCGAGAACGGCGTGACGCTGGCCTCGCCACGCATCGGCAACCATTTCTGCGCGCTCAGGCTCTCGCCCATCGTGGAGAGCGACGGCCTGGTCGCTGTCTCGCTGGTCGAGCAGAGCATCGCCCGCAACATCGACCGCCAGATGTCGCACCGCAGCGCGGCCCGCTCGGTGAGCGCGCTGGCCGCCATGCTGGCGCACGAGGTGAAAAACCCGCTGTCCGGCATCCGCGGCGCCGCCCAACTCCTCGAGCAGTCGGTGCCGGATTCGGAGCGTGAGCTCACGGGCCTGATCTGCGAGGAGACAGACCGGATCGTCGCTCTCGTCGATCGTATGGAAGCGTTCGCCGACGGCCGGCCGATCGAGCGCGGGCCAGTCAACATCCACCAGGTCCTGAATCATGTTCGTCGGCTCTCGCAGAACGGCTTCGGCAAGGGTGTGCGCTTCGTGGAGACCTACGATCCGTCACTGCCGGACGTCCATGGCGACCGAGACCAGCTCATCCAGGTGTTCCTGAACCTTGTGAAGAATGCCTGCGAAGCGCCGGGCGAGGGCGAGCGCGAGATCGAGCTGTCGACTGCCTACAGGCACGGCCTCAGGCTCGCGGTTCCCGGCCTGCAGGCGAGGGTGAACCTGCCGCTGGTCGTTTCGGTGCGCGACAACGGCGGCGGTGTCTCGGACGAGATCCGCGGCCACCTCTTTGACGCTTTCGTGACGAACAAGCCCACGGGGACTGGCCTGGGTCTTGCTTTGGTTGCCAAGATCATCAACGACCACGGCGGGGCCATCGAATTCGACAGCGAGCCCGGCCGGACCACCTTCAGGGTCATGTTGCCGCTTCAGCTTCCCCAGGCCGTGCCATGAGTGCCGGTACGACCATCCTCGTCGCCGATGACGATCGGGCGATCCGGACCGTGCTTCATCAGGCCCTCGGCCGGCAGGGCCATGTCGTTCGCAGCACGGGCACTGCGGCAACGCTTTGGCAGTGGGTCCAGGAAGGCGAGGGGCAGCTCGTCATCACCGACGTCGTCATGCCCGACGAGAACGGCCTCGATCTCGTGCCGCGCATTCGCAAGCTCAGGCCTGATCTCCGCATCATCGTCATGAGCGCACAGTCGACCCTGCTGACTGCGGTGCGCGCGACGGAGCGTGGCGCGTTCGAATACCTGCCCAAGCCTTTCGACCTGAACGAGCTGATTTCGGTGGTCAATCGTGCGCTCTCGGCGCCGGCCGCCTCCGTGCAGCGCACGGCGCTGCCTGCCGAAGACGGCGAGCGACTGCCGCTGATCGGCCGTTCGCCGGCGATGCAGGAAATCTATCGTGCGCTGGCGCGGCTGATGTCGACCGACCTCACAGTGATGGTGACGGGCGAGTCGGGGGCCGGGAAGGAACTGGTCGCCCGCGCGCTGCACGACTACGGCAAGCGGCGGAAGGGGCCATTCGTCGCCCTCAATATGGCGGCGATCCCGCGCGAACTGATCGAGAGCGAGCTGTTCGGCCACGAGCGCGGCGCGTTCACCGGGGCCGTGCAGCGGTCGGCCGGCAAGTTCGAACAGGCCTCGGGCGGTACCTTGTTCCTCGACGAGATCGGCGACATGCCGCCCGAAGCCCAGACGCGCCTGTTGCGCGTGCTGCAGGAAGGCGAGTACATGACGGTCGGCGGGCGTACGCCGATCAAAGCAAACGTGCGCATAGTGGCGGCGACTCACCGCGACCTGCGGCGCTTGATCCAGCAGGGCCTGTTCCGCGAAGACCTGTTCTACCGGCTGAACGTCGTTCCCATCCGCCTGCCGCCGCTCCGCGAGCGCCTCGACGACATTCCGGAGCTCGCCAACCACTATCTGCAGGCGGCGACGGCAGACGGTCTTCCCACCAAGGTGCTCTCTCCCGAGGCGATGGCGCGGCTGAAGCAGCATCGCTGGCCGGGCAACGTGCGCGAGCTGGTGAACCTCGTGCGCCGCCTGTCGGCGCTCTATTCGGAGGAAGTGATCGGCGTCGAGACTATCGAGGCGGAGCTCGCGGACGCAATGTCGGCCCTGGAACTGGGGCCGACTTCACCGGAGGCGGCCGATATTTCCCTGTCCGACGCCGTCGACCGGCACCTCCAATCGATGTTCGCCGCGCACGGCGACCGCCTGCCGCCGGACGGAATGTACGATCGTGTCATTTCCGAGGTCGAGCGTCCCTTGCTCTCTCTCGCCCTGGGGGCTACTCGGGGGAATCAGTTGCGGGCGGCCCGTCTCCTGGGGCTCAATCGCAATACATTGCGCAAGAAGATCAAGGACCTCGACGTTCCCGTGGTGCGCACGCCGCAGGTCCGCCGAGGCGGGTGATTTCGTGACAGATGCGCTGGGCGTGTCACGCTTTGGCGACACGTTGACTGCAGTCCTTCGCAGCCTGAGCGGCCGCATCGCCGCCGTGTCGCTGGCCGTGCTCGCCATCCTCGCCGGCTCGGCTACCTACGCCTGGCTTGCCGGCCTTGTCCCGGAATCCTTCGGCACGCGCGGATGGATGACCGGCCTGCTCGTGGCCGACCTTGTCATCGCAATCGCACTGGTGTCGGTCCTCGCGGTGAGGCTGACCCAGCTCTGGCTCGACCGGCGGCGGGGCGCGGCAGGCTCTCGGCTGCACATGCGCCTGGTGCTGGTGTGCAGCGTCTTCACGATCACCCCGACGGTGATCGTCACGGTCATTCTGTCGATGCTGGTGATCAGCCTGACAGATTTCGTGGTCAAACCTTCGCAGGCCTCATTCGAGGCCGCGCGCGCGATCGGCGAGCCGGTGCGGCGTGCCCGCGAACAGGAGATCCTGAACGACATCGCGGCGATCTCCCAGCCGCTGCAGGCCGATGGGATCGACGCGCTGCGCGACGGGCCGGCAACCACGGCAATGCTCGCCCAATTGATCGAAGGCCGGCCGATCATTGAGGCGACGCTGATCGACGCCGACAAGGGCGTCATCGCGCGCGCCAAGGCGCCCGATGCGACCGGCATGGCGGACCCCGTGCCGCCGGCTCAGTATCTCTGGCAGGCCGTCAACCAGGCTCGTCCGGTGCAGATCGAGTCGCCGACCGGTGCCTACTTCGTCATGCAGCTCTTTGTCGGTGAGCCACTTTTCCTGGCGACCGGCCACGCCGTCGACCTGAGGGTTGTCGATTATATCAAGAGCATCGAGTTCGCCGGCTCCTTCTACGCACAGATAGAATCGGCATTGCGCCGCAGCCAGCTCCTTATCTTCGTCACCTGTGGCGCGATCGCCTTCCTGATGCTGTTGGCCTCGGTCTGGCTGGCCATCGTGTTCGCCACGCGCCTCACGGCGCCGATCGGTGGCCTGATGTCGGCGGCGGAGCGGGTACGTGGCGGCGATCTCAGCGCGCGCGTGGAGGAGGGGCCTCCCAACGACGAACTGGGGCAGCTCGCGCGCTCCTTCAATCGCATGGCCAGTCAGATCGAGCAGCAGCGCGGCGAGCTGGTCCACGCCAACACCGAGCTCGATACGCGACGCCGCCTGACCGATGCCGTACTGGCAGGCGTGTCGGCCGGTGTGCTCAGTGTCGATGCCGAGGGCGTCGTCATGCGTTGCAACCGCTCGGCGCTCGATCTTCTCGCGCTACCCGAAGACGGCGTGCTCGGCCGGCCGCTGACGGCCGTGATGCCGGAGTTGGCACCGCTGATCGACCAGGCTGCGGAACGACCGGACCGCATGACGCAGGGCCAGGTCGAGATCCTGCAGCGCGGCGCACGCCAGATCCTGCTGGTGCGCATCAGCGCGGCGACCGGCGCGGGCTATGTCGTCACCTTCGACGACGTCACCGACCTGATGTCGGCGCAGCGCATGGCGGCGTGGGGCGACGTGGCGCGGCGCATCGCACACGAGATCAAGAACCCGCTGACGCCGATTCAGCTCTCCGCGGAACGGCTGAAGCGGCGCTACCTGAAGCAGATCAAGGAGGACCCCGAGACCTTCTCCATTTGCACCGACACGATCATCCGCCAGGTCGGCGACATCGGCCGCATGGTCGACGAGTTCTCGTCGTTCGCCCGCATGCCGAGGCCGACTGTACAGGCCGAGGATGCCAAGGAGCTCTGCCAGCAGGCGCTGTTCCTGCAACGCAGCGGCAACCCCGAGATTCGCTACGTCTCGAATCTTCCAGCTCAAGCGGTAGCGCTCAACTGCGACCGTCGGCAGGTGGCGCAGGTATTGACGAACATCCTGAAGAATTCCGCGGAGGCGATCGAGGGCAGGGAGGAGAAGGGCGACGCGCCATTGCCGCCCGGAGAGATCAAGCTCACGTTGGACGACGACGGCGCCACCGTGCGCATCGTCGTCGAGGACAACGGCAAGGGCCTCCCGAAGGAAGACCGCGAGCGGCTCACCGAGCCCTACATGACGACACGCGCCAAGGGCACCGGCCTCGGTCTGGCGATCGTGAAGAAGATCATGGAAGACCACGGCGGCTTCCTCTCGCTCGAGGATCGCGAGGGTGGCGGCGCGCGCATCAGTCTGGTATTCCGGCGTGACGCGAAGGAAATCGCGTCGGCCAGTCCGCATGCGACGGCCGCACAATGACCCGCCGACACCATGCGGGCTGCATGAAGTGATATGGGCCACGATATTCTTATCGTCGACGACGAACGCGACATCTGCACCCTGATCGCAGGCATCCTCGAGGACGAGGGTCACACCGCCCGGCGCGCACACAACAGCACCGAGGCGATCGATGCCGTGCGCCAGCGCCGGCCGGCGCTGGTGATTCTCGACGTCTGGCTGCAAGGCAGCGAGCTCGACGGCCTGCAGCTTCTTGAAGTCATCCGTCGCGAGGACCCGCCGGTCCCGGTGGTGATGATCAGCGGCCATGGCACGATCGACACCGCGGTCTCCGCCATCAAGACCGGCGCCTACGACTTCGTCGAGAAGCCGTTCAAGGCCGACCGTCTCTTGCTGGTGGTCGATCGCGCGATCGAGGCCGACCGGCTGAAACGCGAGAACGTCGCGCTGCGCCGCCGCGCTGGTGGCGAGGTGACCTTCGTCGGGGCGTCGAGCGACGCGGCGAACGTACGCAGCCAGATCGAGAAGGTTGCGCCGACTGGCAGCCGTGTACTGATCGCCGGTGCCTCGGGGTCGGGCAAAGAGACAGTTGCCCGCCTGATCCATCAGGGATCGAAGCGGGCGGACGGTCCGTTCGTCGTTGTCAACTGTTCGGCCATGCCGGCCGAGCGACTGGAAATCGAGCTCTTCGGCACTGATGGCGAAACCGATGGAGATGCGCTGCGCGTCTCGGGCGCGTTCGAGATGGCGCACGGCGGGACATTGCTGCTGAAGGAGGTTGCCGACCTGCCGCTGCCACTGCAGAGCCGGCTCGCCCGCGTCTTGCAGGAACAGTCCTTCGCGCGCGACGGCGGCAAGACCAAAGTCGAGGTCGATGTCCGCGTGCTCGCTTCGACAGCCCGCGATCTCCAGGGCGAGATCTCGGCCGGAGCCTTTCGTGAGGAATTGTTCCACCGCCTGAACGTGGTGTCGCTGCGCGTGCCTCCGCTCAGCGAGCGACGCGAGGATATCCCCGAGCTCGCCACCGACCTCCTGCGCCGCGTCGCCGACGCGACCGGCCTGCCGCCGCGCACCATCGGCGAGGACACGCTGGCGGCGCTGCAGGGGCACGACTGGCCGGGCAATGTGCGGCAGCTCCGCAACGTCATCGAGCGGCTCCTGATTCTGGCGCCATCGGGCGGCGCACCGATCCGCGCCGACGTGCTGCCCAACGACGTCAGCGAGGATGCGCCGTCGGTACTGCGCTGGGAGAAGGGCGGCGAGATCATGCAGCTCCCGCTGCGCGACGCGCGCGAGGTCTTCGAGCGCGAGTATCTGCTGGCCCAGGTGACGCGCTTCGGCGGCAACATTTCGCGGACGGCGACCTTCGTCGGCATGGAGCGCTCGGCGTTGCATCGCAAGCTCAAGTCGCTCGGCCTGCACGGCGGCGGTTCGTCCGACGACCGCAACGGCGCCGAGCCGGCGGTCTGACGGGAGGGCAAGGAGTCATGGCGCGATATGCCTATGTCAACGGGCGCTACGTCGAGCATCGCGCTGCCAGTGTCCATATCGAGGATCGTGGCTATCAGCTCGCCGACGGCGTCTACGAGGTCGTGGGCGTGCGCGACGGCAGGCTGATCGACGAGGGCCCCCACATCGACCGCCTCGACCGCTCGCTCAAGGAGCTCCGGATCGGCTGGCCGGTGTCGCGCAAGACGCTGGGCTTCATCATCCGTGAATTGATGCGCCGCAACCGGCTGCGCGACGGCCTGGTCTACGTGCAAGTGACACGCGGCGTGGCCCGCCGCGACCATGCGTTTCCGACCAAGCCGGTGAAGCCCGCCTTGGTCCTGACCACCAAGGCGACCAAGCACATCGAAGCCGACACCGGACCGGGCATCGCGGTCAAGAGCATGCCCGACATCCGCTGGGAGCGTTGCGACATCAAGACCGTGGCCTTGCTGCCCAACGTACTCGCCAAGCAGGCGGCGCGCGAAAGCGGCGCTTACGAGGCCTGGCTGATCGACGAGAAGGGCTGCGTCACCGAAGGCGCCTCGACCAATGCCTGGATCGTGACCGGCGACGGCGAACTCGTCACCCGCCAGACTGACAACGGCATCCTGGCCGGCATCACGCGCCGTACGCTGAAGAAGCTCGCCGACGATCTGCAGCTCAAGCTGGTCGAGCGGCCCTTCAGTCTTGCGGAAGCGAAGAAGGCGAAGGAGGCGTTCATCACCAGCGCCACGTCGTTCGTGACACCAGTAGTGAAGATCGACGGTGAGAAAGTCGGCGACGGGAAGGTCGGGGCCACCGCGCGGCGCCTGCGCGAGGAATATGTCCGCTTCTCGGAGGCAGGAGAGGTGGTGACGTGAGCGAGCCCGCCCGGGTGAAGCCGCCCCGCGCGATCCTGTTCGACTGGGACAATACGCTCGTCAACACCTGGCCGACCATCGTGCAGTGTTACCATGACACGTTCACCGCACTGGGACTGACGCCGTGGACGGCGGCCGAGGTGCAGGAGCGCGCACACGGCTCCCTGCGCGATGTCTTCCCTAGCCTGTTCGGCGCACGGGCAGGGGAGGCCGAGAAGGTTTTCTACGAGACGTTCCTCCGCATCCATATCGAACGGCTGGAGCCTTTGCCGGGCGCCGACGCATTGCTCGCGCGCTGCAATGCCCTCGGCTGCTATGTCGCCGTCGTCAGCAACAAGGTCGGCGCGAACCTGCGCGCAGAGCTCGCGCATCTCGGCTGGGGCAACTGGGTATCCCGCGCAGTGGGAGCGAAAGATGCAGCCCGCGACAAACCGGCACCGGACCCCATCTTCATGGCCCTCGACGGCACGGGAATTGCCCCGGACGAGACCGTGTGGATGGTCGGAGACAGCCTGGCGGACCTGAAATGCGCATATGCTGCCGGATGTCTGCCGGTTCTGGTCGGCGGCACAGATCCGTTGCCGGCAGCGCTTCTCGAGCATCCGCCCCGGTTGAGGGCGCGTAATTGTCATGAGTTGGTGGCATTGCTTTGAACAGGACGCCCCCTATATTTGAGGCAACTCGGTAGCGGGGAGAGACCCCGAGCCCTTCCAACCGGCGACCCTCGGGCAGCCGGCCGCCCAGCAAGAGGCCAAGAACATGAGCGAAAAGGCACAGAACGTTCAGGACGTATTCCTGAACCACCTGCGGAAGAACAAGACGCCGGTCACGATCTTCCTCGTGAACGGCGTGAAGCTGCAGGGCATCGTCACGTGGTTCGACAATTTCTCGGTGCTGCTGCGCCGCGACGGGCATTCGCAGCTTGTCTACAAGCACGCGATCTCGACCATCATGCCGGTTACGCCGGTGCAGCTGTTCGACGGGGACAAAGCCGACGCAGGCTGATTTGATCGAAGACTTCGAACAAGACGAGCAGCACAAGCGCACTCGCAAGGCGTTGGAGACGGCGCGGCCGGCGACGGTTGCTGCCGTGCTGTGCCCGTTCGTGCCCGGCCCGCGTGGCGAGGCGCGCGACAGCGAGGCCAAGCTCGAAGAGGCGGTGGGCCTTGCCCGTGCGATCGACCTCGACGTGCGCATGGCGCAGGTCGCACCGCTGCGGCGCGTCACGCCGGCAACGCTGATCGGCAAGGGCGTCGTCGAGCGCATCAAGGCCGCCGTCGAGGAGCAGGGGATCGGCCTGGTCGTTGTCGACGACAGGCTGACGCCCGTCCAGCAGCGCAACCTGGAGAAGGCGTGGCAGGCGAAGGTCATCGACCGCACGGGCCTGATCCTCGAGATCTTCGGCGCGCGTGCACGGACCCATGAAGGCCGGCTGCAAGTCGAGCTGGCTGCCCTCGACTATCAGCGCGGCCGGCTCGTACGGTCCTGGACCCACTTGGAACGCCAGCGCGGCGGCTTCGGCTTCCTCGGCGGTCCCGGCGAATCGCAGATCGAGATCGACCGCCGGCTGATCGGCGAGCGCATCGTGAGGATCAAGCGCGACCTCGAAGGCGTGCGCAAGACACGCGCCGTCAACCGCGCCGGCCGCAAGAAGGCCCGCCTGCCGACCGTCGCCCTGGTGGGCTACACCAACGCCGGCAAGTCGACGCTTTTCAACCGCCTGTCCGGCGCCGGCGTCATGGCCAAGGACCTGCTGTTCGCGACGCTCGATCCGACCATGCGGTCGATCAAGCTGCCCAACGGCAAGGAGTGTGTGATCTCCGACACGGTCGGCTTCGTGTCGGATCTGCCGACCCATCTGGTGGCGGCGTTCCGCGCGACACTGGAGGAGGTGATCGAGGCCGACCTGATCGTGCACGTCCGCGACATCTCGCATCCAGAGAGCGAGCAGCAGCGCGTCGATGTCGAGGAAGTGCTGCGCGATCTCGGGGCCTTCGACGAGGGGGCGGGCAGGCCGCTGATCGAGGCGCTGAACAAGATCGACGCGCTCGCCCCGGAAGTCCGCTGGACGTTGAAGAACCGGACCGCGACCGGGGCCGAGCGGGCCCGGCAGTATCCCGTCTCGGCGCTGACCGGCGATGGCGTAGACCAACTGCTGGAGGCGATCGCGACATTCCTCGGTGCGGCCGGGGAGGCGCGCGAGGTCTCCGTGCCACTGTCCGACGGCGCGACGCTCGCCTGGCTTTACCGCCATGGCGAGGTGCGCAGCCGCCGCGACGATGGTGAAACCGCCCGGCTGACGGTGGCGTTGGATGACGCAGCGGCGGCCCAGTTCGCACGTCGGCAGGCGCGTTGACACCCGACGCGCCGCCTACCTATAAGCGGCCAAATTCAGAAGCGAAGGAAACCCCATGAAATTCAAGCCCTTGCACGACCGTCTGCTGTTGAAGCCGGTGACCGCCGAGACCCGCACCAAGGGCGGGCTGATCATCCCCGACACCGCCCAGGAGAAGCCCATGCAGGGCAAGGTGGTCGCGGTCGGCAAGGGTCGGCGCCTCGAGGACGGCCGCCTGCAGCCGCTCGACGTGAAGATCGGCGACACGGTGTTGTACGGCAAATGGTCGGGCACCGAGGTCAAGCTCGGCGGCGACGACCATGTGATCCTGAAGGAAGAGGACCTCTTCGGCATCGTCGGCTGAGGCCGGTGCCCGGCGAGTTGCTCGACGACGGCGTCTCGCTCCGCGTAGCCGACCTCATTCGTGAGACCGCGGCGGCCGAGTTGCTGCCGCGCTTTCGCAATCTTTCGAAGGAAGATGTCCGGCAGAAGCGGCCGGGCGACGTCGTGACCGTTGCCGACGAGGCGGCCGAACAGCGCCTCGCTGCCGGCCTTGCGAGGATCCTGCCAGGCGTTCCGGTGGTGGGCGAGGAGGCGGTCGAGAAGGACCCCAGCCTGCTCGATCTGATCGCGCGGCCCGGCAAGGCCTGCTGGATCGTCGACCCGCTCGACGGCACGGCCAACTTCGCCGCCGGCACGGACCGGTTCGCGGTCATCGTCTGTCTCGTCAACGACGCCAGAGCCGTCGCCGGCTGGATCCTCGACGTGCCGCGAGGTCACATGGCGGTGGCGCGGCGCGGGCACGGGGTGGCTCTCGACGGCGTTGCCGTCACGAGACTGGCCCCGAAGCGGCCGCTCGTCGGCTTCGTCGGCTACAAGATCGCCAAGGAATTCGACCGGCAGCTCAGCACGGAGCGCCGCCGCGAGCTTGGCCGGGTGTCGACGCTGCGCTGTGCCGGTGCCGAGTATCTCGAGATTCTGGCCGGCCGGGCGAGCTTCAGCCTCTACCGCATGACCAAGCCCTGGGATCACGCCGCCGGGGCGCTGATGATGGAAGAGGCGGGTGGCGGCGCCCTGCAGTTCGGCGGCGGCGCCTATTCGGCGGCGCAGCCCTTGAACGCCGGTCTGATCACGGCAGCCTCTCGCGAAGCGCTGACCGAGGCGCAGGACCTTTTCGACGCCGTGCGGACTCCGCTGCTGGCGCCGCGTCGCCAGTCATAGGTACTA
>CAYQAY010000079.1:0-22437 GCA_964415585.1 uncultured Reyranella sp. | reverse complement strand
GCGCCACGACGAGTATCAGGCAGGCGCCGATCAGCGCGCCGCGGTTGCGCGAGAACCGACCGATGAATTCGAAACGCTGCATCAGCGGATCTCGATCCGCGGGTCGAGCCACATGTAGACGAGATCGACGGTGATGTTGGCCGCGATGACGACCAGCGAGCCCAGCACCATGATGCCCAGCACGACGGGATAGTTGCGAGAGCTCACGCTGTCGAACAGCAGCGAGCCCACGCCCGGCCAGCTGAACACGCTCTCGATGACGACCGAGCCCGCCAGCACCGTGCCCATCTGCACGCCGAGAATGGTGACCACCGGCAGCAGCGCGTTGCGCAGCACATGGTGGATGGTAACCTTGTTGCGGCTCAGCCCCTTGGCGCGCGCGGTGCGCACGAAGTCGAGCTGCGCCACCTCGAGCATCGAGGAGCGCATGACGCGGGTGTAGATCGCGGCATAGAAAAGACCGAGCGCCAGGGTCGGCAGGATCAGGTGGTGCAGGATGTCGAGCACCCCGCCGGTCCCGCCGATCTTCATCATGCCGCCCACGGGCAGCCAGCCGAGCTTCACGGAGAACAGCACGATCAGCATGATGCCCAGCCAGAAGCTCGGGGCGGCGTAGAAGAACATCGCCGCCACCGAGACCAGGCTGTCCCAGAAGGTGCGGACCTTCATGGAGGCCACGACGCCGGCCATCACGCCGACCGTGACCGCGAGAGCTATGCTCGACACCATGAGAAGAATGGTCGCCGGCAGGTGGATCCAGATCGCCTGGATGACCGGCATGTTCTGCCGGTAGGAGAAGCCGAAATCGAACTGCAGCAGTGCCCAGATGTATTTCAGGAGCTGTAGCCAGACCGGGTCCTCGAGCCCGTAGGTCTTGCGCAGCAGCTCGACGGTCGCCGGATCGCTCACCTGGTTCTCGGCCGTCATCAGCTCGAGAAAGCTGCCGGGCGCCATCTGGATCAGGCAGAAGTTGATGACCACGACGCCCAGCATCAGCGGCACGGCCTGGATCAGCCGTCGCCGCAGGAGGCGGAGCGCCGCGATGCGGCGCGAGGAGCCGCGAAGAACGAGGGCCGGGGAGGTCAGCTCGCCAGCCACAGGTCACCCCAGCTCGCCGCCAGGAAGTTCGGGTCGTTCGAGTGGTTCTGCACCCTGGTGCTGGCCACCGTGATCGACTCCAGCTCGACCAAGGGCAACAGCGGCGCTTCCTGCGTGATGATCTTCTGAAAGTCGACGACCAGGGCCTTGCGCTTGGCCGGGTCGGTCTCGACCTTGACCTTGGCGACCAGCGCGTCGACGTCGGGGTTGGAATAGCCCGAGGCGTTGCGGAACGGCACGCCCTTAAGAATGCCGTCGGTCGTGAAGTACTGCGTGGTCGAGGGCACCGGCTCCGACGGATTGGCCTGGTTGGAGATCGCCAGGTCGAAATCGTAGTCGGTGTAGATGCGCTTGATCGAGGTCGGTCGGTCGGGGACCGTGAGGTTGATGCCGACGCCGACATCCTCGAGCGCCTGCTTCACGTAGGCGCCGATCTTGCCGTTCTCCGGGAACCAGCCCGCGGCGAGCAGGTTGAGCGTGAAACGCTTGCCGTCGGCCTTCTTCGGGAAGCCCGCGCCATCGAGCAGCGCCGCCGCCTTCTTCGGATCGAAGTTGGTCTTGAAGGTATCCGCGGTGAAGAATTCCTTGTTGGGCGAGTAGATCGGGCTCGTACCCGGCCGCGCGTAACCGTAGAACACGGTCTTGGCGATGAAGTCGCGGTTGACGGCGTGGAACATCGCCTGCCGCACCTCGCGCTTGGCGAAGATCGGATTGCGCATGTTGCATTCGAGCGTCGCCGACCAGACGGCTTCTTCGTAGCCTTTGGGCGTCGCCACGAACTTCCCGGTAGCGGTGAGTCGCTTGATGTCGGGCGGCGCGATGGGATTGAACACGCCGATGTGGATGTCGCCCGCCTCCATGGCGGCGGCGCGGCCGGCCGGATCGCGCACGTAGCGGATGATGAGCCGGTCGAGATGCGGGACGTCCCTGTTCCAGTAGTTCTCGTTCTTCACGTACTCGAAGTGGCTGCCGCGCACCCACTCCTTGAATTTCCACGGGCCTGTCGCGATCGGCGCGTTGTTGGCCGGGTTCGTCACGGGATCGCTGCCGGCATAGGTGTGCTTGGGCACGACATAGGCGACGATGCCGCACATCGTCGAGGCGAAGAAGAACTCCGGCGTCGGATTGTTGTATTTGAACACGACGGTCTCGGCGTCCGGTGCCTCGATGCCGGCGAAGTCGGTCAGCGCCGACGCGGCGGCGTACTTCTTCCAGATCTCGCTCACCGAGAAGACGACGTCGTCGACGGTCATGTCCTTGCCGTCGTGGAACTTGACGCCCTTGCGGATCTTGACCGTGTAGCTCTTGTAGTCGGCCGACGGTTTCCAGCTTTCGGCCAGCACGCCCTCGAACGTGCCGTCCATGTTGCGCTTGGCCAGCCGCTCGAAGAGTTTGGACGAGGAGAAAGTCGGGCTCGAGCCGCCGCCTGCCGGCACGTAACAGGCCTGCGGTTCGCCGCCGCCCCAGGTCGCGACCAGGGTGCCGCCCTTCCTGGGCGCGCCCTGCGCGCGCGCGATTGTCGTCTTGCCGACCAGACCCGTTGCCAGAACGCCGGCGCCGAAGACGCGCCGTGAAACCTTGTTCGTCATGAACCCCTCCGTTGTTCCCAGCTCCCCGTTACGCCGAAGCAAACTCCGTACCGGCTTTGTCAGCCGGCGAGCGTCGAATAAGTGGCGCGGCCGATCGCCAACAGCGCCTTCTGCTCGTTGAACACGTCGACATCCACCACGCCCACGCTCTTGCCGTTGCGGCGCACCGTGGCGGTGGTGATCAGGTCGGTCTTGATCGCGGGCCTGAGATAGTCGACCCGGAAGTTGATGGTCGGCAGGCCGCGGCGCAGCGCCATGATCAGTGCGTAGTCGCCCACCGTGTCGATGATCGCCGCCAGCGGGCCCCCGTGCCATTGGCCGCTGCCCTTGCCGCGCTCGAACTCCGGCCGCATCGAGCAGGTCATGGTGACCCGCTCCTTGACCGGATCGGCCTCGATCACCTTGAGGCCGAGAAAGGCGATGAACGGCGAATTGTCGAGCATCTTCTGCAGCTCGTCGCCGCTCAGCGGTTTGACGGTCTCGGTCCCCTTGTCGCTCATGGCGCCACCACGATCTTGCCGAACACCTCTCGGTCCTCGATCACGCGCAGCGCCTCGCGCGCCTCGGCGAGCGGGAAGACCTTGTCGACCAGCACCTTGAGCTTGCCGTTCTGCACCAGCTCCAGCAGCTTCTCGATGTCGGAACGCATCCAGCCGTTGGAGCCGAGGATCTTCAGCTCGAAGGTCCAGATGAAGCGGATGTCCTCGGTCGGCGCGTAGCCCGCCGTGGCGCCGCAGGTCAGCAGGCGACCACCCACTTTCAGGGTCTTCAGCGAGTTCACCCAGGTATCGCCGCCGGTATAGTTCACCACCACGTCGACGCCCTGGTCGGTGCCCGAGCCGCGACGCGTCGGCTTGCCGTACATCGCGAAGATCTCCTTCATGAAGTCCTTCTCGACGTAGTTGATTGTCTTGTCGGCGCCGAGTTCGCGCAGGCGGGCGGCCTTGGCGTCCGTGCCGGCGCAGGCGATGACCTCGCAGCCGGCGAGCTTGGCGAGCTGCAGGCAGCAGACGCCCACGCCGCCCGAGGCGCCCAGGATCAGCACCTTCTCTCCCTTGGAGACGTGGCCGTTGGTCACCATCATGCGCAGCGCCGTCCCGTAGGCTACGGGCAGGGCCGCCGCGTCGGCGAAGCTCACGCCTTCGGGAATCCTGATGAGCTGGTGTGCACGCGCCTTGCAAAGCTCGGCCAGGCCGCCATGCACGGTCTCGCCCATCAGGCCGCCCTCGACGCGGTTGATCGGGTCGACCAGCACGCGGTCGCCCTTCTTCCAGCCGGTGACTCCGGGCCCGACCTCGGCGATCTCGCCGGCCACGTCGAGGCCCATGATGGCGGGCATCGGCACCTTGATGCCGGGCATGCCGCGACGGGTGAAGACGTCGTGGTAGTTGAGCGACGAGGCCTTCACCGCGACGATGACGTCGCCCTCGCCCGGCTTCGGGTCGGGGAAGCCGGTCTCGAAGACGAGGCGGTCCGGTCCGCCATGCTCACGAACGACTGCTGCTTTCATGTCACACGTCTCCGGTTGGGATCTGCTGGGCGAGCACGCGCTTGTCGATCTTGTTGGTGCCGGCGAGCGGCATTTCCTCGACGAACAGCACGCGCCTGGGATGCTGGTAGGCCGGCGCATTGGCCAGCGCGTAGGTTTTCACCGCCTGCTCGTCGAGTGCCGCTCCCGGCGCCTTGACCACGAAGGCGATCGGCTTGTGGCCCTTGAGCTCGTCCGGCACGGGAATGACGGCGGCCTGATGGATCTCGGGGTGACGCTCGAGCATCTTCTCGACCTCGCCGGGATAGATGTTCTCCCCGCCGCAGACGAACATGTCGTCGACCCGGCCGACGAAATAGAAGAAGCCGTTCTCGTCGCGGCGGAACACGTCGCTGGTCCGGTAGTAGCCGTCCGCCGTCATCACCTCGGCGGTCTTGGCGGGAAGCTTGTGATAGTGCGTCATCAGCGCGCCGCACTTCATCTCGAGCGCGCCCTCGTCCTGCACTTCACGGCCATCGCGCACCAGCCGGAGCTGCACGTCGGGATGCGGATAGCCGGTCGACAGCTCGGGCTGCGGAATGCCCTGGGGATGAGGGCCGAACACCACGGGGCCGGCCTCCGTCGTGCCGTAGCCGTTGGAGATGACCGCCTCGGGGAACACCTGCCGCACCTGGTCGATCAGCGACTGGGTGATCGGCGCGGAGCCCATGCGCACCGCCTCGACCGCCGAGAGGTCGTTCTGCGCCAGCAGCTCGCGCTCGCGCAGGATCATGGCGATCATGGTCGGCACCGACGTCAGGAAGGCGACGCGATGCTTCGCGGCCGCCTCGACATAGGCTTTCGTCGTGAACTGCGGGAGCAGGACCACCGTGTCGCCTTGCGAGAACGTGGTCTGACACATCGCGAGACCGTTCATGTGATAGAGCGGTGCCGCCACGAGGGCGCGCTGGCCGAGCGGCCCCGGCCGGCGCACGCGCTGGCTGATCGCCCAGAGATGCGAGTAGTGCGACAGCACCACGCCTTTCGGCCGGCCGGTAGAGCCCGACGTGTAGAGGAACATGGCGGGTTCTTCGGGCTTCATCGTGACGGGCGTGAAGGGGCCCCCTTGGAGCCCCTCTTCGAGCAGCGCCGCGAAATCCCTGTCGAAGGGGAGCTTGGGCACGCCGTCGGGCGCCAGCGGCAGGCGTGCCTCGTCGCCGATCACCAGCTTGGCGTCGCAATCGCCCACGATGTAGCCCACCGTCTCGGCCGGCAGCTTCCAGTTGACCGGTACGGAGACGAGGCCCGCCTGCATGGTGCCGAGGAAGGTGAGCAGGAACTCGGCCCGATTGGCCGAGAGGATGGCGACGCGGTCGCCACGCTGCAGGCCGCGTTTCAGGAGTCCGCGGGCGACGGCGCCGCTCAACCGAATGATATCGCCGTAAGTATAGCTGCGCTCGGTGCCGTTGCCGCCGGCGTCGATCAGCGCGAGGCCGTCGGGCGGCACGTCGCGCGAGATCGCGTCGCCCTGGTTGTCGTACTTGATGGTCACCATGCGCCGAGTCCTGCGAGTGCCTGGTCGGTGAGCCTGAGCCCGTGGTCGAGCGTATCCCGACGCCATTGCCCGTCGAACGGGCAGAAGGCGTCCATCATGTCGGCCTGCAGCGTGGCGCACACATCGGGATCGAGCCCTTGCTGGCGGCGCAGCCACTGGTCGAGCCTCAACACACGGCGCATGCCGAGCCCTCTCGTGCCGAACTCGATCACCGCGCCGCACATCTCTCGATTGCCGAGGAAGCGCTGCACGCCATGGAAGACGAGGCCGGTGTAGTTCGGCCGCTCCATGCCGTGCGGCCGCACGCCGTCGACATTGTCTTTGCCCCACCAGTCGCAGGCGCGCTGGAAGAGAGGTCCACCATGCTCGTTGAAGCAGAGGAAGAACGGCTTGCCGTAGTCGCCGATACCGGTGTGCCAGTCGATGAAGGCCACGCGCTCGGCGCCGCCCAGAGTCTCCTGGATGATCGTCTCGAGCGTGCGGTTGGACCATTCGCGGTCCTTGCCGCCGAACATCAACCCGTCCGGGTGCAGGTACTGGCCGCGCGCCAGGGTGTCGAACAGTGCGCTCTGGCCGTGCTCCTTGGCGAACCCTTCCAGCACGCCGTTGACCCTGAGATTTTCGGCGTCGGTCCAGTCGCGGATCAGCAGGTCCTCGTGCAGGGTCTCGTAGTACGGGTTGGCGGGAGCGGGCCCCGCGTCGCGGTCGAGGAAATTGCGGTTGAGGTCGACGTTGTTCTCGGTGGTGCGCGTGAAATGCGCAAAGCCGTAGGGGTTGAGGCCATGCACCAGCACGACGCCGAGGCCGGCCGGCAGCCGCTCCACGCCGCCGGACTGCAGCCAGCCGATCTGCACCGCCGAGCCGGAGAAGCCCTCCTGGCCGTGCGTGCCGCTGACGAACAGCGCCTGGCGCTCGGCTTTGCGGTCGCCGAAGCAGGCGACGTCGATGGCGAGCGGGCCGCCGTCCGGGGCCTTCTTCGAGGGATGCAGGAACGACTTCACGTCGCCCCGGGCGGCCACGGCCGCCTTCAGGAACTTCGCGCGTGCGTTCGCATAGCTCGACGCGAAGCAGTCATAGTACTCCATCGATTCCCTTCTGGCCGCTCCCCAGCGGCCACCCCGACACGACCGCCCGGAGCTACTCGACGAACTCCAGCACCGCATTGAGCGCCTGCCTGGCCGGGACGACGACCCGGCCTGCCCCCTTGACCACGCCGTCGATCTTGCCGGCCTGCAAGGCACGTGCCGCCTTTTCGGCGGAGACCGTGCGGAAGGTCAGGCCTGCCATGTAGGCCTTGCGGCCCTGTGCGTCGGGCAAGGCCTCGCCGAACTGCGCCTTGAGCTCGGCTTCGGTGACGATGTCGAAGCGCGAGTTGCCGACCACGACGCTCTTGCCGCCCTTGATGTCGCGCACGTTCTCCGGACCGAACATGTTCGCATAGAGCTTGGAGGCGATGGCGGGATCGGGCTCGACGATCAGCGCGCGGACGACGGCCACGGTGCCGTTGGCGTGATGGCGCCACTCGTCGCGCCATACCACGTCGCGCGTGAAATGATGACAGTAGTAGACGCGACCGTAGGGTACGACGCCCGCCTTCATGCGCACCGTCCGGAAGCGCGCGTCCTTCATCGCGCCGTCGACCTTGACCGGTCGTGTGAACTCGACGGGCGGATCGACGGGCACGCCCACCTTGGCAAGCGACTCGTAGGTGATTGCGGAATCCTCCGAACCGAACACCAGGCCGTTCAGGCCGAACGGGAACTCCAGCAGGTCGAGGCGACCCGACGTGGCGCCTTTGGGGATCGCGATGAGCTCGAGATAGTCGGTTCCGAACATCGCGAGGTGGTTCATCGAGCCCAGCGAATGATATCCGCGCTCGGTGAGCGAGAAGCCCAAGCGTGTGTAGACGTCGGCTGCGTGATCCATGTCGTCGCGTGCATTGATGACCACATGGTCGAGCGTTGCCGCGGGCAGTGTCATTCCCAGTCCCCTCTCGCCATCGAGCGTCGCCCATCTTGGCACGCTCGACACGTCAGGATTTTTTATATTCGGTCACGATCCTCTCATGGACGGAAATGAATTCCAAGTTTGGCGCGGATCGGGGAATGGCTATCTAATTTCTCCGGCACCGCGAGCGGCGCGATCTTGTGGCGCGGTCCTTGCTGCATATGCGTTGCGGGGCAGGCCAATATTGTCTGTCGAACCTGCGTCCACGCGCATCGCAGCACGATGGCTGCGCACATGCATCACACGGTTGCCGTATTGATCGACGGGATCGGGCGCGTTCGTCAGTCCATCAAAGGAGTATGCGTATCATGAAGCTTCCCCTCGTCGCCGCCACTGTCGCTCTCGTCGCCGTCGCCGCTCAAGCCGAGGCCCGCTCGCCGGTCGGTGCGGTCCCGCCGGCGGAGCAGGGCCTGGCCGATCCAGCCGGCCCGCGCAGCAGCCCGACGACCACGGCCGCCGCAGCCGTCGTGCGCGTCCAGGCCGAGAAGAGCGGCTACACCGGCGTGCGTGGCCTCACACGCGCGGCCGACGGCACCTGGCACGCCAAGGCGCGAAATGCCGGCAACGCGCCCGTCGCGATCGCGATCGACAGCCAGGGCAAGGTCACGGAGGCGCGCTAGTCTCCGTCCGGTCATTCGAAAGGAGCCCGCTCCGGTTCTGCCGGTGCGGGCTTTTCCTTGTCGGGCCTAGAGCAGGTGGCCCGCCCGCTCCGCCTTGGTGCGCAGGTAGTTCTCGTTGTGACCGTTCGACGGGAAGGAATGCTGGACCCGCTCCGCGACCTCGACGCCGTGGCGCTCGAGCTGGGCGATCTTCTCGGGATTGTTGGTCATCAGCCGCACGCGCTTGATGCCCATGCGGGCGAGCATGGTGGCGGCCGGCGCGTAGATGCGCTCGTCGGCGTCGAAGCCGAGCTGCTCGTTGGCGTCGATCGTGTCGAAGCCGTCGTCCTGCAGCTCGTAGGCGCGCAGCTTGTTCACCAGGCCGATACCGCGGCCTTCCTGCGCGAGATAGAGCAGGACTCCCGAGCCGGCTTTGTTGAGCTGGGCGATCGCGCCGCGGAGCTGCACGCCGCAGTCGCAACGCAGCGAGCCCAGCAGATCGCCGGTGAAGCATTCGGAGTGGAGCCGGATCAGCACCGGCTCGGTGGGATCAATCTCGCCGACCACGATGGCGAGATGCTCCTTGCCGCCGTCGCTCGGCCGCCAGGCGAGAATGCGGGCGTTCTCCGCGCCTTCGAGCGGCACATGCGCCTGCGCCACCTGCTGGAGATTGCGCGCGGCGACCTCCTCATAGGCGAGCACGTCGGCGGCCTCGACGTAGAGCAGGTCCTGCTCGCGTGCCCAGTCGCGCCGGTTGTTGCCGGGATCCCTGCTGAGAGGTCCCAGAACGACGGCCGGCAGCAGGCGCGAGAGCTTGGCGAGCTCTATGGCGGTCTGCGCGATGCGCGGCGCATGGCTGGCGACGGGCCGGGAGAGATGACGCAGCGCCACATGGCGGCCGGCTTCCTCGCTCTCGTGCGGACGCAGGATGATGTCGACCGGCACGCCCTGCGGCAGGTCCAGCGTGATCGGCTTGTTGGTCTCGCCCATGCCGCCGGCGATGTGCGGCGGAATCTCCATGCCGATCGCCTCGGCGCGGCGGCGCGTGGTGACCAGGACCGGCGCGTCCTGCGCCAGCCCCTGCAGCCGCTGGAGCGCGCGCGGCCCGCACGATTCGGCGGCGATCACCAGGCCGCCAGCGCCGTCTTCGTCGCGCAACACGACAACGCCGCCGCGGCGCAGCTCGGCCATGGCACGCTCGACAGACGTCACTGCAGATGCGGTGCGGGAATGGACCTGCCCGGAACTCATGCTTCTCTCTAGCACGTCGCCGGAATTTGCCGAAGTGAACCGCTTTTGCACCCAAATCGTACCAGATAGAGTGGCGCGGGGTGGCTCGCAGGTAGCAGACGCATGTCCGTCAACAATCGTGGCAAGAAGATCCTCTTGGTCGATGACGACCAGGCGTTGCGCGCCGTGCTCTCCGAGCAGCTCGATCTCTACGACGGCTTCACCACCATCCAGGTCGGCACCGCTGCCGAAGGTCTCGAGAAGTCGAAACTTGCACACTACGACGCGATCCTGCTCGACATCGGCCTGCCCGACATGGACGGGCGCGAACTCTGCAAGCTGATGCGCCGTCAGGGCGTGCGTGCGCCGGTGATCATGCTGACGGCGGCCGACAGCGACGCCGACACGATCCTCGGCCTCGAGTCGGGCGCCAACGACTACGTCACCAAGCCTTTCCGGATCAACGTCCTGCTCGCTCGGCTGCGCGCGCATTTGCGCCAGCACGAGCGGAGCGAGGATGCGGTGATGACGATCGGCCCGTACGAGTTTCATCCCGCCGCCAAGATGCTTATGGAGAAGGGCGGCAAGAAGAAGATCCGGCTGACCGACAAGGAAGCCTCGATCCTGAAGTATCTGTTCCGTGCCGGCGACCGGCCTGTGGCGCGCGACGTCCTGCTGAACGAGGTCTGGGGCTACAATGCCGGCGTCACGACCCATACGCTCGAAACCCACATCTACCGCCTGCGCCAGAAGATCGAGAAGGAGCCGGCGAGTGCCGCCATCCTGGTGACAGACCGCGGCGGTTACCGTCTCCAGCCCTGACCGCGACGGGGCTTGCCAGAAGGTGAGCAAGGCGTCATCTTTTGCGGAAGACTTGGCAACATCGGCCCTGGAGGGCGACGCATGAGCACGCAGCGGATCTATGCCTTGCCCGTCGACGTGACGGAGTGGAAGTTCGACGGCGCGACCGAGCTGCAGTTCAACTGGGAGTACGACGACGGCTCCGATGCGCTGCTTGAGCTCTACGAGAAGGGCAAGAACCAGCAGTGGGATGCCAGCACGCGGCTCGACTGGTCGCTCGAGCTCAATCCCGACAATCCGATGGAGCTGAAGGACGAGGCGATCTCGATCTGGGGCACCGACCACTGGAACAAGATGAATGACAAGGAGAAGGCGTGGCTGCGCCGCCATCTCCAGGCCAACTCGATCTCGCAGTTCATGCACGGCGAGCAAGGCGCGCTGATCGCGACCGCCAAGATCGTCGGCACCGTGCCCGACATGAACGCCAAATTCTATGCCGCCACGCAGGTGATGGACGAGGCGCGCCACGTCGAGGCCTACAAGCGCCTTCTGCACGAGAAGTTCGAGCTGGCGTACCCGATCAACAAGGCGCTGCAGAAACTGCTCGAGCAGACGCTGACCGACCGCCGCTGGGACATGACCTATCTCGGCATGCAGGTGCTGATCGAGGGCCTGGCGCTTGCCGCCTTCCAGTCGATCCGCGACAAGTCGGGTAACACGCTGGCCGGTGCGGTCAATGCCTACGTCATGCAGGACGAGGCGCGCCACGTTTCGTTCGGCCGCCTGGCATTGCGCGACTACTATCCGCACCTCTCCGACGCCGAGCGTGACGAGCGCGAGGAGTTCGTGGTCGAGGCTCTCTATTTCATGCGCGACCGCTTCAACCAGTCGGAAGTGTGGGAGCGGCTCGGCCTGCCGACCAGGGTGCTCGACGACATCCACTACAATTCCAAGCAGATGAATTCCTTCCGCGGCCGGCTGTTCAGCCGTGTCGTGCCGACGGTGAAGGACATCGGCCTGTGGGGCCCGCGCGTCCGGAAGGCATTCGCCGAGATGGGCGTGATGGACTACGCCAAGGTCGACGTCGTCGAACAGCTCGCCAACGACGGCAAGGTCGCCGAAGAGTTCGACAAGAAGATGTTCGTCGAACGTTCGATCGCCGCCGAATAGCTCTCAGAGAAGAACTGCGACCAGGAGCAGCGCCGCCGCCACGAGCAGCGGCTGCGGGACGGCGTGCACCAGAAGTCCGCCGATCAGCGCGCCCACGAGATAGCCGATCCAGGTGAGCAGCAGCAGGCGCGTGTTGCCGGCCGGCGTCGATTTGGCGGTGGCGCCCGGCCACAGCCGGTCGACCGCGGCGTCGGCGGTGCGTGCGAGCGTGCTGGTCACCACGACGGTGCTGACGGCGCTGCCTGCGAAGCTCGTGATCGACGAGGCCTGCAGGCCCATGGCGAAGGCCACGATCATCGCTGCGGTTTCCATGCCCACGCCCAGGAAGCCCACGACCGCGATCAGGGCGGCTTCCAGCAGGATGCCGGCGGTGGCCGACTTCAGAACGCGCAGCAGCGCGCGCGCCAGCATGGCGCCCGCGAAGAATGCCACCAGCGGGGAGAGATGGTCCCACGTGCCGACAAGGTCCTGCCGGGCTGCAGCGATGCCGGCCAGCACGGTGTTGCCGGTCATGTTGGCGGCGAACACGCCGCCCATGGTGATGTAGCCCACGGCATCGGCGATGCCCGCGACGATGGTCAGAATCGTCGCCTGTGCGAGGGGCCGCAGGGCGATGGCTACACCACGTCGTAGGTGATCTCGACCTCGGGGCCGAAACAGTGGCCCTGGCAGGTCAGCACCCAGCCGTTGGCGAGATCGTCGTCGGTATAGATGTCGTTCTTGGCGAGTACGATCTTGCCCTTGATGCGCTTGGCCGCGCAGGAGGCGCAGAAGCCTTCCTCGCAGGAGGAGAGCGGGTTCAGCCCCGCGCCGCGTGCCGCCTCGAGGATCGTGAGGCCCTTGCGGTACGGCACGACGTGACGTTTGCCTTCGAAATGGATGGTGATCTCGCTGGGGATCACTTCGCCTTCGGCCGCGGTATCGATCGGGATGGCGTCGTTGCCCGAGGCCTCGAAGCGCTCGATGCGCACGCGCTCGCGCGGCATGCCGGCGCCGAGCAGCGTGGTTTCGACCAGGGTCATGAACGGCCCGGGGCCGCAGAGATAGGCCTCGGCCTTCTCGAAACCCTCGAGTGTCGCGACGATCTCTTCCGGCCTGGTGAGACCCTGCACGGCGTCGAGATGGTGGACGACCTCGAGGCGGCCGGGATTGGCAGCGAGCAGCGCCTCGAACTCGGCGTCGAAGATCACCGAAGGCTTGTCGCGATTGGCGTAGTAGAGGCGCATGCGCCGCTTGCCGGTCTTGAGCGCACTCTTGATCAGCGACATCATCGGCGTGATGCCGCTGCCGCCGCCGAACAGAAGGAGCGGCGCGTCGCCCTCGTCCAGCACGAAGCGGCCGGCCGGCGGCAGCACGTCGATCGTGCCGCCTTCCTTCAGCGCGTCGTGGAACCAGTTGGAGCCCTTGCCGCCAACGACGCGTTTGACGGTCACCTTGGGCAGGGCATCGGTCTCGGGCGCGCTCGACAGCGAGTAGCAGCGGTTGAAGGCACCATCGGCGTGCGGCACCCGGAAGGTCAGGAATTGTCCGGCCCTGTAGTGGTATTTGTCGGCCAGGTCGGCCGGGATCTCGAGGACGAAGGAGCGCGCATCGGGCGTCTCCTGGATGATCTTGGCGATGCGCAGCTGGTTGTAGGCCATCGAGAAATCCGTCTCACAAATCTGCGTTTCCGGGCGGGACTCTCCTAACAGACTGTGTTAGGTTCCGCCCAGAAAAATGAACGGAGCGTCATCTTCGCCGCTCCGCACAAGATGGGACTAGGTTCAGCGCCAGGAGGCAAGACCCCATGACGACGCAAAAGATCTATCAGTTGCCGGTCGAGGTCACGAACTGGAAGTTCGATGGTGCCACGGAGATCGCCTTCAACTGGGAGTACGACGCCGGCTCGGCCGACCTGCTGAACCTCTACGAGAAGGGCAAGCAGCAGCAGTGGGACACCTCGACCCGTATCGACTGGTCGCAGGAGCTCGACGAAGGCAACCCGATGGGCATGTCCGACGAGAGCATCCCGATCTACGGTTCGCCCTTCTGGGACAAGATGACCGAGAAGGAGAGGGACTGGCTGCGCTTCAACCTGCAGTGCCATTCCATCTGCCAGTTCATGCACGGCGAACAGGGCGCGCTGATCGCGACCGCCAAGATCGTGAACACCGTTCCCGACATGAACGCCAAGTTCTACGCCGCCACGCAGGTCATGGACGAGGCGCGGCATGTCGAAAGCTACAAGCGGCTGATCCACGAGAAGTTCAAGTCGGCCTACCCGATCACCGATTCGCTCAAGAACCTGCTCGAGCAGACGCTTACCGACAGGCGCTGGGACATGACCTATCTCGGCATGCAGGTCCTGATCGAAGGTCTTGCATTGGCGGCCTTCCAGCGCATTCGCGACACCGCGAAGAACAACCTCGCGGGCGCCGTGAATGCCTACGTCATGCAGGACGAGGCACGCCACGTCACGTTCGGCCGCATGGCGCTGCGCGAATACTACCCCCACATCTCCGACGCCGAGCGCGCCGAGCGCGAGGAGTTCGTTGTCGAGGCGCTCTACTTCATGCGCGACCGCTTCAACCAGGGCGAGGTCTGGATGCGCTCGGGCCTGCCGGTGAAGGAGATGCTGGAGCACGCCTATCACTCGGGCGCCATGCAGCAGTTCCGCACCCGCCTGTTCACCCGCATCGTGCCGATCCTCAAGGAGATCGGCCTGTTCGGGCCGAAGGTGCAGAAGGCGTTGGGCGAGATGGGCGTGATGGGCTACGCCGAAATCGACATCGAGAAGCTGATCGCCAACGACCTCAAGGTCGCCGAGGATTTCGACGCCAAGAAGTTCGTGAAGGAGCAGATCGCGGCCGAGTAGCGATCGCCTTCAGGAAGCTCGAAGGGGGCGCTGCGGCGCCCCTTTCTCATTTGCCACGGTTCATTTGCAGGTGTCGATGCGCGGCGGCGCGTCGAGCACGGTGGCCACCCTCGAAATGTCGAGGCAACGCGACCCGATCCAGGCCTTGCCCTGGACGAAGATCGCGAACTTGGCGAAGGTCTCGGCCTGCTCCTGCGGCGTCGGGCGGCCGCGGGCGAGCAGCCAGGCCAGCCCATAGACGTTGCCGGTGGCGAAGTCGGCCGCGGCGAGGTCGAGATCCTTCTCCCAGAGTGCGACGTTCTTCTTCGCCGCCCCCGTCGGATCGGCAAGCGCAGCGAGCCAGGCATGGGCGTTCTGCGCCACGCCATAGGGCCCGCCGTTCTGGTTGCGCAACGCCCTGACCTGCTCGGCCACCGCAACGTAGTTCTGTCCGCCGATCGTGAGGTTGCCGCAGCCCTGGCGGCAGATCGCGGTGAAGGTCAGGTATTCGGCAAGGATGATCTCGACGTTGCCGTTGTTGTGCTTGCGCCAGGCACGCGCGAGGTTCCAGCCCTGCGTCAGTTCGGCACCGGTCCACGGCCTGGCGGCCTGCGGCGTATCGCGCTCGAGGTCGGCGATCACCGCTTGGGCCGCCGCCTGCCATTCGGCGGGAATGTTGGCGGCCGCCGGTGTCGCACCGAGGAGAGTCAGCAACAGGATCGAGATGGTGCGCCTCATGGTCGTACTCCCTAGTACTTGCGGGCGGTCTTGCGATCGCGGCTTTCGTATTGGACGAGATTGTCGGCCCGCATCACGGTGGCGTCGGGCGCCATCAGCCAGCGCATCTGCGACGGCGCGAGCAGGCGATAGTGGCGTGCGTCGTCGAGCGCGGCGCCGACGTCCCAGCAGCTCTCCTCGCCGGTGATCCACGTCTCCGGCGCGCAGCGCCGCAGGTCGAAGGAGGCGGAGTATGTGCGCAGGGTCTTGCGACCCTTGTTGAAGTATTCGTGGAAGTACGACATCGCGAGCTCGCGCAGGCTCCGATAGACCGGGTCGCGCCAGCGCAGCCAGGCGTGGTTGCTCTTCGAGATGGCGCCCCAGCAGCCGTTGCGGCGGAACAGGGCGACGACGTGGTCGGCGTCGTCCGAGGTCGCGGTGAGGTCCATCAGGAGGGGCGGATCGCCGTGCAGCCAGAGCGCGCAGGCCGCCGTGAAGGCCGCCTCGATGCAGTGCGCCTCGCCGTAGCGCAGGACGCCGCGCACGGAGCGAAGCGTGTCTCCGTTCTGCTCGAAATTGGCACGCAGGCCGACCACGAACGCCTGGATGCGCTGCGGCGTGCGCAGTTCGCCGAGCAGGCGGCTCTCCTCGGCGCTGAGACCGAGCTCGCCAGGCGTGGGGCGTTTGCGTCTGCGCATCTACTGCAATTGTGCCGCGACCGGACGCGGCAGGCCAGCGAATGTGGCGGCAGATGTCCTACGGGTCGGTTGGTGGAGCTGAGGGGGATCGAACCCCTGACCTCCTCATTGCGAACGAGGCGCTCTCCCAGCTGAGCTACAGCCCCCTCCGACCCGGAGAACCGCGCGGATAATGGTTGCCGGGCCACCTGTCAAGCAAACCGCCCTATGTTAGCGTCTGGCCTGTGTTTTCCGTCCCGCGTTCCGACCAACAAGAGGTAGGCCAGTGTCCAACGGCAAGAAAGTGGTCCAGTCCGACGCCGCCCCCAAGGCGCTCGGCCCCTATTCGCAGGCCATCGTCGCCGGCGGCATGGTCTATTGCGCGGGCCAGATTCCGCTCGATCCGGCGACCGGCAACCTCGTCGAGGGCGGCATCGCCGAGCAGACCCATCAGGTGCTGAAGAACCTGCGCGCCGTACTCAAGGCTGCTGGCAGCGACCTTGACCGTGCGGTGAAGACCACCGTGTTCCTGAAGAGCATGGACAGCTTCGCCGCCATGAACGAGGTCTACGGCCGGCCGGAATATTTCGGCTCGGCCGCGCCGGCGCGCTCGACCGTCGAGGTCGCCCGCCTGCCGCGCGACGTGATGGTCGAGATAGAAGTCGTGGCGCTCGCCTGAGATGGACTGCCTTGTATGGATCCCGTGAGCTGGCTCCTGGCGCTGGGCTCGCTGGCGGTGTCGATCCTTCTGGTCGCGCACCTGCTGGTCGCACTGGTGCTGATCATCCCGACCTGGCGCATCTGCAGGCGCGCCGGCTTCTCGGGGGCGTTGGCGCTGTTCCACCTCGTGCCGTTCATCGGCTCGTTCGTCGTCATGGGCGTGCTGGCGTTCAGCACCTGGCCCGCCGGCGAGGCGGCGACGCGGCGATGATGGGCGCGGAGATCGCGGCCCTGACGGGCCTGTTCGGCATCACCGGTGCCTTCGCGCTGATCGGCACCCTGCTGGCGGCGTGGATGGCGTGGCGCATCGTCGAGAAGGCGGGCCTGCCGGGCTGGACCGGTCTCGGATCCATCCTGCTCACCCTGACCGGCATCGGCTCCGTCGTGCCGCTGATCCTGCTCTGGGTCTTCGCGTTCATGCGCTGGCCGCGCGACGAACCGTCGATTGCAACCGGCGCATCCCATGCGCCGCCGCGCCGTCCCGCGGCGCCGGTCGCGCCGGCCGCCCTGTCGGCGCCGCCGATCGCGTTGCCTGACGCGCGCGGCTGGCGGCTGTCCGGTATGCTCGGCAGTGGCGGCACGGTCTCTCTTGCCATCGACGGTGTCTCGCCCAGCTATGTGCTGACGGCTGCGGCTGGCGGCGCGCCGACCGATCTCAGCGTGCCCGATGCCTCGGTCGGCCAGCCGCATGCCAGGCTCCTGGTTTCGGGGCGCCGGCTGGGCCTGGAGGATCTCGGCACACCGGGCGGCACCTTCATCGACGGCGCGCGGCTGCTTCCCGAGCACGGGCCGCGCGACATCAGCGCCGCCCGCTCGATCCGGCTGGGTACGGTCGAGCTTGCCCTGACGCGTGCCTGAGTCGGATGCCTGAAATTGGCTTGTGATCGACAATCCATGCCGAGTAGGGTGCCCGCGGCCGGCGCCTGCCGGCATTCTCGGGCGGGGCTCTGATGCGTTCGTTGGCGATCCTCATCGACAACATCATCGACATCTACACCTGGATCGTGATCGCCAGCGCGATCATGAGCTGGCTGGTGGCCTTCGGCGTGGTGAACGTCCGAAACCAGTTCATCCGCGTCGTGGTCGATCTGCTCTACCGGCTGACCGAACCGGTGCTGCGCCCGATCCGTCGTATCCTGCCCAACCTGGGCGGCGTCGACATCTCCCCGGTCATCCTCCTGCTCGGCCTGTTCTTCGTGCGCAGCCTGCTGTGGGAGTATGTCTGGCCGGCCCTGATCCACTGAGCGCCGCGCCGACCGACTGCGGATTGGACGCGGAGCGAATGGCCGAAGCGAAGTTGATCGACGGCAAGGCGTTCGCCGCTGGCCTGCGCCAGCGTGTCGGCGCGGGCGTCGCGGAGCTCGTCGCCAAGGGCGGGCCCAAGCCCGGCCTCGCCACGGTGCTGGTCGGCGCCGATCCCGCGAGCCAGGTCTATGTCCGCAGCAAGGGCAAGACGGCGATCGAGTGCGGCATGGCGAGCTTCGATCACCAGCTCGCCGCAGAGACGAGCGAGCAGGCGCTGCTGGCGCTGATCGCCAAGCTCAACGCCGACTCCGCCGTCAACGGCATCCTGGTCCAGCTCCCGCTGCCCAGGCATATCGACACGGCGAAGGTGCTGCTGGCCATCGATCCGGCGAAGGATGTCGACGGCTTCCATCCGGTGAATGTCGGCCGGCTGGGCTCGATCGCAGCCGGCGCACCGCTCGACTTCCCCGTGCCCTGTACGCCCTTGGGCTGCTCGATGCTGCTGCAGGATGCGCTCAAGGATTTGAGCGGTGCCAACGCCGTCATCGTCGGCCGCTCCAATCTCGTCGGCCGCCCGGTGGCGCAGCTCCTGCTGCGCATGGATTGCACGGTGACCATCACGCACTCGCGCACACGCGACCTGCCCGCGCTCTGTCGCCAGGCCGACATCCTGGTCGTGGCGATCGGCAGGGCCGGGTTCGTGGGCGGCGACTGGGTGAAGCCCGGTGCGGCAGTGATCGACGTCGGCATCAACCGCATCGCGACGGCGGAAGGGAAGAGCCGGCTGGTCGGCGATGTCGCGTTCGAGGAAGCGAAGAAGGTCGCGGGTCACATCACGCCGGTGCCGGGCGGCGTGGGGCCGATGACGGTGGCATGCCTGATGTACAACACGCTGCAGTCGGCGCGCCGCGTCGCCGGCCTGCCCTTCGTCGCCGTCTAGGAAGGGCCGTTCAGTTCTTGGCCATGCCGGCGACGAGCGCCGTCACGTTGTGCCGCATCATCTTCTCGTAGGTCGGCGCGGGCCCGTCGGGGCCTGACAGCGCGTCGCTGTAGAGGCGCGGGCCGACCACGCCGCCCGACTCGCGTGCGATCTGCTCGACGAGATTGGGGTTGCTCATGTTCTCGACGAACAGCGCCTTGATTTTCTGCTCGCGCACCTGACGGATCAGCGCCGCAACGTCCTTGGCCGAGGGCTCGCTCGCCGTCGTGAGGCCGCGTGGCGACTGGAATCGCACACCGTAGGCGGCCGCGAAATAGCGGAAGGAATCGTGGCCGGTGATCGCCTTGCGCTTGTCGGGCGGCACCTTGGCGATCTCCGCCTTCACCCAGGCGTTGAGCTCGGCCAACCGCTTGTCGAAGGCCTCGGCGCGCTCGCGATAGTGTGCGGCGTTCGCCGTATCGGCTTCGGCGAGCCCCTTGACGATGTTGGCGACGTAGCGCCGCGCGCGGCCCACATCCTGCCAGCAATGCGGATCGGGCCCATGGCCGTGAGAATGGCCGTGGCCATGGCTGTGACCGCCGGCGATGGTCTGTACCCCGGTCGAGGCAACGACGGCGCGGCCCTTGAACGGGGCGGCCTTGGCCAGCCGATCGATCCAGCCTTCGAAGCCGAGGCCGTTGCTGACCAGCAGCTTCGCCTCGGCCACGGCGCGCGCGTCGGTCGGGCGCGGCTGATAGGTGTGGGCATCGATGTCGGCGCCGACCAGCACCGCGATCTCGACCCTGTCGCCGGCAACCTCGGCCAGCAGGTTGCCGAGAATGGAGAAGGTGGCGACGGCCTTGATCCGGTCCTGTGCGGCCGTCGGCGGGACAGCCAGCAGGACCGGGGTGGCGATGAGGAGCGTGCGGCGGAGCATTCCGATATAGTATAACGTCAGAGGGGAAAGTCGAGCCACCGCGGCTCGTGGCCGGTCGCCGCGAAGAAGCGCAGCAGGTCGGGACCCGAAAGCGCCGTCGTCATGGTGTTGGTGAGCGGATGGGCATTGATCGGCCCGCCGTCGGCCAGGCCACGATCGAGCGCCAGGCGCACCACCCGGTCCCGGTCGTTGACCAGCGCCAGTGGCGTCACCGAGCCCGGCTCGACGCCGAGCTGGCGGCGCAGCCGGTCGGGGCTGCCAAACGAGAAGCGCCCGGCACCCAGCCGTTCGCCCAGCCGCTTGAGGTCGATCGCCCGATCCTCGATGGCCACAACAAGCCACATCTCCTCCTTCTTGTTGCGCAGGAAGAGGTTCTTGATGTGATGACCAGGCAGATCGCCGCGCAACGCCTTGGCCTCCTCGACGGTGAAGACCGGTGGGTGCTCGACGGTGCGATGGGCGATGCCGAGTGCGTCGAGGCGGGTGAATAGTTGTTGCGGGTCGAGCATGGGGCGGCGTTACATGAGTGGAATGAAGGGAATCGTTCTTTCCGGCGGCAGCGGCACGCGGCTCTACCCCATGACGCGGGCGGCCAACAAGCAGCTCCTGCCCGTCTACAACAAGCCGATGGTCTACTACCCGCTGACCACGCTGATGCTGGCGGGCTGTCGCGACATCCTCCTCATCGTCAATCCCGCCGATGTCGAGGCCTATCGCCGCCTGTTCGGCGACGGACGGCAGTGGGGCATCGACATCGCCTACGAGCCGCAGCCCAGGCCCGGCGGCATCGCCGAAGCGTTCCTGATCGGCAAGAGGTTCATCGGCGACAGCCGCGTCGGCCTGATTCTGGGTGACAACCTTTTCTACGGCGACTCGCTGCCGGCCGTCGCCGAGCGCGGCGCCACGGGCAGCGGCGCTGTGGTCTATGCCTACTGGGTGGCCGACCCGGGCGCCTACGGCGTCGTCGAGTTCGATGCGCAGGACCGTCCCGTCAGCATCGTCGAGAAGCCGAAGCAGCCCAAGTCGAACTGGGCCGTCACCGGGCTCTACTTCTACGATTCCGATGTCTGTGACGTCGCCACGCAAATTCCCCGCTCGGCGCGCGGCGAGCTCGAGATCAGCGACATCAATGCGCACTACCTCAGGCAGGGAAAGCTCACGGTCGAACGGCTGGGCCGCGGCTACGCCTGGCTCGACACCGGCACGCCGTCGAGCCTGCTGCGTGCCGCGCAGTTCGTCGAGACGGTCGAGGATCGCCAGGGCCTGCAGATCGGCAGCCCGGAGGAGATCGCTTGGCGCAAGGGCTATATCGACGACGGGGCATTCGAGACGCTGATCCAGCCGATCCGCGAGAGCGAATACGGCAAGTATCTGCAGCGTCTCCTGGCGCGCGGCTGAGGGTCCCGCAGGGCCTTGCCAAGGGGGCCGAAAAGCCCTATCAACGCCGCCTTCCGGCATCCTACCCTGCCGGATCGGAGCGCGGGCGTAGCTCAGGGGTAGAGCACGACCTTGCCAAGGTCGGGGTCGAGGGTTCGAATCCCTTCGCCCGCTCCAATTTCTACCAGGTCATCGTTTCCACCGGACCGCCGTCCCTTGTAGATTGCGTGTCCGATTTTTCGCCGCAAGGCGGGGGCTGCGCGGCGGAAGTGCATGCTGCGTCCCGGGGTGCGCGCGGTTGGAATAGCGACAAAGGCCCGCTCTGTCGATGACTGCCGCGAAAGCTCCCAACGAAAATTCTGCGAAAGAGCCGATGACGCTTTGGGGGTCCGTACGCTGGCGGATCGGCCACATCATGGACGGCATCGCCTGGCGCCTGCTGGTCCATGCGCCAAGCATAGCTCGACTCTACGCCGGCCTGATCGCACCCACGGGGCCACCGGTCGTGCCATACCCCGGCTGGGTGTTCGCCACCGAGTACTATCCAGAGCTTCGCTGGATGGCTTGGCGCCGCGCAGCGTTGTGGCATTGCGCGCGCGACCGCAAGATCGTCTTTCGGCTGCAGGTGCCCTGGTATGACGGTACCAAGGTCGACGTCACGCTCGGCAACGACCAGAGCATGTGCCTTTATGTCAGTGGTTCGTTCGAACCCAACGAGTTCGTGTTCCTGCGCGGTTTGCTCTCGCCCGGCATGGTGGCGATAGACGTCGGCGCCAACGAGGGCCTCTACACGCTGTTCGTTGCGGCCCGCGTCGGGCCGACAGGCCGCGCGATCGCGGTCGAGCCGAGCTCGCGCGAGCGCAGGGCCCTGCAGCACAACGTCGACATCAATGCGCTCGCGAATGTAACGGTCGTCGATACCGCGCTGGGCGCCGCGCTGGGCAAGGCCAACCTACAGATCGCGTCGGGCGAGCACACCGGCCACAACACGCTAGGCTCATTCGTCTACGACGAGGTCGAGGCCGAGAACGCCGAGATGGTGACGGTCGAGACGCTCGATGGCCTCGTCGATCGCCTGGCGCTGTCGAGAGTCGACTTCGTGAAGATCGACGTCGAGGGGGCCGAGACGAGCGTGCTCAAGGGCGCAGGCAGCGTGCTGCGGCAGCTGCGGCCGCTGCTGCTGCTCGAGGTGAACGAGCAGGCGCTGAAAGCGCAGGGTACGGGCAGCGCGGCGCTGGTCGAGATGTTGAAAGCAGAATTCCGCTACGAGGTGCTCGTCTTTTCTGAAGCGACGGGCCGCGTTGAAATGCTCCAGGAGAGTGGCGGGCTTTCGTCGAATATCGTCGCCGCCCCGGCCGAGAGGGTCGGGGATATCTTGGCTAAGGCGTAAACAGCAAGCAGGAGAAGTCGATGGCGGATCAGGACGATGGCCTGATTGTGGTGCGCACGGTCGCCGACCTCCGCCGTATGGTGGCGTCGTTCCGCCAGCAGGGTC
>CAYQAY010000078.1:0-22448 GCA_964415585.1 uncultured Reyranella sp. | reverse complement strand
GCGCCAGCCTATAGGAATTATAGGCATATTCCTGCTGAACCTGCAACCCCTATCCGATCACGCCTTCGTTATAATCTGCCGGCCGATGAACGCCGCGCCGCCGACCGACCTCCGCCGCTACCTGATCGCGCTGGTCTCGCTCACCCTGGTGCAGGTCGTGGCGACGATGGGCTTCAACCAGGCCTCGGTGCTGGCCCCCGCCGCCGCGCCGGAGCTGGGCGTCGAGGCCGCCGACGTGGCCTACTACGTCTCCCTCGTCTATCTCGCCGCGATGCTCTCGACCCTGGGCGGCGGCACGATCAACCGCCGGCTGGGCCCGATCCGCTTCATCCAGGCGGGCCTCACCGTCGCCGCCGTCGGCTCCTTCATGTTCGCGGTGGGCGGCGTGGCGCTCGCCGCCCTCTCGGCCTTCGTGGTCGGCCTGGGCTCCGGCCCGCTCACCATCGCCAGCTCCCACATCCTGGCCAGGGTGACCCCGCCCCGGCTGGCGAACGTCACCTTCTCGCTGAAGCAGAGCGGCGTGCCGCTGGGCTTCGCGATCTGCGGGGCGGCTCTGCCCACGCTCGCCCTCGACTTCGGCTGGCGGTGGGCCGCCGCCTCGATCGGCTTCGTCTCGATCGCCACCGCCCTCGCCGTGCAGCCACTGCGCGCGATGTACGACGACGAGCGCAGCGGCAGGGGCCGCCGGCCGACCGTCGCGGAAATCTTCGAGCCGCTGAAACTCGCGTGGCGCGACCCGATCCTGCGGCCGATGTGCTTCATCGGCATGCTGTTCTCGGCCACGCAGGCGATCGTGGTGAACTTCACGGTCGTCTACGCCGTCGACGGTTTGCAGATGTCCTACGTGCTGGCCGGCGCACTCCTCTCGGCCGCGACGGTGACCGGCGCCTTCGGCCGCGTCTTCTGGGGCGCCGTCGCCGACCTGTCGCGAAAGCCCTCGGCGGTGCTGGCCGGCATCGGAGCCCTCATCGCCATGGCTGCCACGGCGATGGCCTTCTCGACGCCTGCCTGGCCAACGACGGCGGTCTATCTCGTCTGCATCGTGCTGGGCGGCACGGCGGTGGGCTGGAACGGCGTGTTCATCGCCGAGAGCGCGTTGCGCGCCCCGCCCGGCCGCGCCGCCGAGTTCACCGGCGCCACGCAGCTCTTCGTGTTCTCGGGCGCGTTGCTCTCGCCGTTGCTGTTCCGTGGCGTGCTGGCGATCACCGACGCCTACGCGGTGGGCTACCTGCTGCTGGCAGCAGGCGTGGCTGCCGCCTCACTCTTTCTGGCAAGGGCCGCAGTCGGCCGCTGAGCGAGCCCGATTTCGCCGAAGCAGTCGGCGAAAGCATCGTCGACGATGGCAAGCCTGATAGCTTCGGCGAGCGTGTACTCGCGAAGCAGGCCGCCGGAGATCCACGCTTGCGACCGTCCACGCCTGCCCGACCAGCCGATGCGTCCCGCCGCCTCGGCGTCACGCAGGTTGTTCGTCAGCTCCCACCGCGAAAGCCCGAGCGTGCCGGCCATCGTTGCGATCGACAGAATGCCGACCGGTATGCGCCCGGTGGCCGGAACACACGTCTCGAGCCCGGCAAACAGCGGCTCCGCATCGAGGCCGCCACCGTGCAGCCAGAAGCCCAGCGCCGCGGCATGCTCCAGCTCCCGGACATGCCATGAGGAGAGAAGCCGGTCTGAGACCGCCGGCTGCAACAACGCGAGAGCGTCCGGCGTACCGAGGAAGACGCTGAGTCGGCTTCCGCTTCCGCTACGACCGTCCAACCGATCGAGCATCGACAGATGAACGATCAACCAGGCGCCGACCGCATTCAGGCCGGCCTCGGTCGGCTCGATCGGTTGGGTACGCCGATCACTGGTGTCCACCCGGTGCTTCGCGTAGCCACACGCCAGCATGTCCCTCACGAACGCATCGACAGCCCGACGGCTGGCCAGGTCATGCAGCGAGATGAGCTCCGAGAATCTCGCGCGGCTGACGGATCCCGCACGCCCGGGCCTGCCGGCGCGGAGGCAGAGGGCGAGGCCGGCATGGCCCATCAGCAGACGCTTCTGGGTCGCGAGCATCACGGCGAGACGCGGATCGACAACGAGACCATCGAGCAGAAGCCCGAACTGCCGGCGGAGGACGTCGCGCAGATCGGCGTGGCCGAGAATGTCGCCCGCCGTGAGCGCCCGACGCCGGCTCCAGCCGCCGCCCTGCGGGAAGGCCGCTGCCCCATCAGCGAGCAGTTCATGGATGTGCATACGCTACCACCGGCTCTTGTACCCGACCGGGAGCATCTGTCAGGCAGCCGGGCCGAGCCACTGCCGCGTCGCGACAGAATCGGCCAATTCGCCGGAAATTCCGGCCAACCGCCGCGAGCGGCCCCGGACTGGTGGCCTCAGAACCGGCTGCGATAGTCCTGCGGCGTGATGCCGAGACGGCGCAGGAAGGCGCGGCGCATCGTGTCCGCGGTGCCGAGTCCGCAGCGCCGAGCGACTGTCTGCAGTGGCAGCTTCGCCTGCTCGATGATCTGGCGGGCGGTCTCGACACGGATGCGCTCGACGAAGTCGCGCGGCGTCTCGCCCGTCTCGCCGGCGAAGACGCGCCGAAAGGTGCGCTCGCTCATGCCGGCCCGCGCAGCGAGCGCGGGCACGCTGAGGTCCGACGCGAGATGCTCCATCGCCCAGTCCTGGGCGTGCCTAATCGGGCCGCTCTCGGTGAACTGCACCTGCAGGCGGGTGCTGAACTGCGTCTGGC
The DNA here is from genome assembly GCA_964415585.1 of uncultured Reyranella sp. Classification (GTDB taxonomy): domain Bacteria; phylum Pseudomonadota; class Alphaproteobacteria; order Reyranellales; family Reyranellaceae; genus Reyranella. Next base: position 19,714 of record CAYQAY010000078.1, on the reverse strand, counting down.
CGCCCTGGCGCTGCAGGTAGACAACGAGCGAACGCGCGACCCTGAGTGCCAGCTTGCGGCCGTGATCCTCCTCGATCAGCGCCAGCGCGAGGTCGATGCCGGCCGTTACGCCGGCCGAGGTGTAGACGTCGCCGTCGCGGACGAAGATCGGCTCGACGTCGACCTTCACCTTCGGATGGTCACGGGCGAGCTCGTGGGCCAATGCCCAATGCGTCGTCGCCCGCTTGCCATCGAGCAGGCCGGCGGCCGCCAGCACGAATGCGCCGGTACAGATCGAGCCGCAGCGTCGGGCCTTCGTCCCCTCTTCTCTCACCCAGGCGAGCAGACGGCGGTCGCCGCTGGCACTCGTCTGGCCGTAGCCGCCTGAGACCAGGAGCGTGTCTATCGGTTCCTTGATCTGCGCCACGGCGAGCGAGGGGTGCAGCTTTATGCCGATCGACGTCTCGACCGGTACGCCATCCATGCTCGTGGCGGCCAGGCGATAGATCGGCCGACCGGCGACGACGTTGGCCATGGCGAAAGCCTCGAGCGGGCCGAACACGTCCATGGCCATGACGCCGGGATAGACCAGCATGACGACGAAGCGCGCCTCGCTCTTCTCCCTCGATGCCGTTGCTGGCCTACCCGCCATGAATTCCTTCAGGTTCGGCCGCCTTCGGTCACGAGCGCGCGTCGCGCTTGGCCTGCGCGACGGCATTCGCCTTGCGAAGACGGCCCCGCTCCATCGGTCTGATCAGCTTGGGCGCACGACGATTCTCCTTGGGCCGAACGCCGCTCGCGGCGCGACGCGTGTTGGCAGGCGTCGACTGCTCAGCCGCTTGGCGCATCGCCAAGGCTTTCCTGGCGTTCTTGACCAGTTCCGTTCGTGCGCGCGTCCGGCGGCGGCGTTCGACCTCGGCGGTGAGCCGGCGCAGGGCCGACACCAGTACGGCAAGCTTGAGCTTCGATCCTTCGTCGGCCTTGGAAGGTGCCGCGCCGCGCGGGGCGGCTTTGCCACGCATCTCGCGGCGGCGGCGCTCGGCCATCGCGCGCGCCCTGTCCCGCCTCTCCCGCACGAGCTTCACGAGCGCGGACAGTTCCGCAGTCGACAGCCCGTGGAGCAACGGTGCCCGGGACTTCTCGACCATCTTGCGCTCACCGTCGGTGAGAGCGCGCGCCTCCATCTTTCCATCGGTCGCCATGCTCGTTCCTCCATCGCATCGTGCGGTCTCGACTCATCGAACGTGCCGTATTCTACCATGTCTTCGACGCAGGCCGCCCGGGGGTGTGTTCCGCTTTCACCTTTCTTCGCCCATCGCGCTCTCGTGCCAGCGGCGCAGCAGCAGGTGGGAGACGAGCGACAAGGCGAGATAGATGGCGATGCCGGCCGCCGAGATCAGCACCAGCGCGGCGAACATGCGCGGGATCTTGAGCTGATAGCCGGATTCGAGGATGCGCCAGGCCAGCCCCGATTCCCGGCCGCCCGAGCCCGCAACGAACTCCGCGACCACGGCGCCGATCAGCGCCAGGCCGCCGGAGATGCGAAGCCCGCCCAGGAAATAGGGCAGCGCCGCCGGCAGCCGCAGGTCGACCAGCGTGCGCCAGCGGCCGGCGCCATAGAGTTCGAACAGGTCGAGCAGGTTGCGGTCGACCGAGCGCAGCCCGAGCACGGTGTTGGACAGGATCGGGAAGAAGGCGACCAGCCAGGCGCAGATCAGCAGCGAGACGTGCACGTCGTCGACCCAGGCGATGATCAGCGGCGCGATGGCCACGATCGGCGTCACCTGCAGGATGATGGCGTAGGGAAAGAGCGACAGCTCGACCCAGCGCGACAACGAGAACAGCACGGCGAGCAGCACGCCCACGACGACCGCCGCCAGCAGCGCCTCGAGGGTGATCTGCAGGGTGACGAGCAGCGCGGGCGCCAGCGTCGACCAGTCGGTCACGAGCGTCTTCGCCACCAGGATCGGGCCCGGCAGGATGTAGGGCGGGATCGCAGCGATGCGCACGACCGCCTCCCAGAGCCCGAGCATGGCGACGCCCATGAGGATCGGCGCGACGAAGCGGGCGCTCATCGGGCTGCGTCTTTCGCGAAAGCCCTCATCCTGAGGAGCATCGCGCAGCGATGCGTCTCGAAGGATGGGAACGCGCACCTCGGTTGCGGCCCATGCTTCGAGACGCCGTGCTCCGCACGGCTCCTCAGCATGAGGTCGTCCGAGCTGCGAACCCTGCGCGTCATGCCGCCGCCATCGCTTCGGCGAGTCGCGCCGACGTCGTGCGGCAGAGGGCAGCGTACTCCGCCGAGGTGCCGAAGGACTCGGTGCGCGGGTAGACGGCGGGGATCGAGAGCTCCGAGAGCACCCTGCCCGGCCGCGCGCTCATCACCGCGATGCGCTGGGAGAGGAAGACCGATTCGAAGACCGAGTGCGTCACGAACACGGCCGTGAAATTCGTCCGCTGCCAGAGTTCCAGCAGGTCGGTGTTGAGACGCCGCCGCGTGATCTCGTCCAGTGCGGCGAAGGGCTCGTCCATCAGCAGCAGTTGGGGCGCGGTGACCAGGGCGCGCGCGATCGAGACGCGCATCTTCATGCCGCCCGACAGCTCGCGGGGATAGCTCTTCTCGAAACCCGCGAGGCCGACATGCCCGAGCGCCTCGGCGGCCCGCGCCTCGCGCTCGCTCCCCGCCACGCCCGCGAGCTTGAGCGGCAAGGCGACGTTGCCAAGCGCCGTGGTCCACGGCATCAGCGTCGGCTCCTGGAAGACGAAACCCAGATCGGGCCTGCCCTGCGGCCACTCGATCGTGCCGGCGCTCGGCGCCTCGAGGCCCGCGACCAGCCGCAGCAGGGTCGACTTCCCGCAACCCGACGGACCCAGCATGCTCAGGAACTCGCCGGCCTCGATCGCCAGCGATGCGCCCTCCAGCGCTTTCACACCGTTGGCGAAGACCTTGGCGACTTGGTGAACGCGGACGAGTGTCATCGGGCGCCCAGCGAGGGTACGGTCGTCGATGGGAGCGCTCCCACGATCGGCGCACCCGGTACTAGGGCAGGACGATGTCGATGGACGTCGCCCACACCGGCAGGGGCAGTGTCTCGCGCGCCGCCAGGCGGGCCGGCAGCGCGGCGCGGTAGGCGAGCCTTCGAAACGGCAGCACGAGGCCGGCGCGCACCCCGAAAACGGCGTCGCGGTCGAGCCAGGGATCGTCTTCGGGGAAGAATTCGGTGATCAACGGCCGACGACCGGGCGCATGGACGATCATGTGCAGGTGCGCCGGGCGCCAGGCGTGACGCCCCAGGACACGCATCATGTCGCCCGCCGGCCCGTCGTCGGGAACCGTGTAGGAGACCGGCCGCACCGTCGAGAAGGCGAAGGTGCCGTCGTCCGCCACCGTCAGGCGGGCATGATAGTTGGTGGGCGACTGGTCGGGATCCTGCTGGGCGTAGAGGCCGTTGCCGGCATTCTGCCACAGGGCGAGCACGGTGCCTTTGGCCGGGGCGCCGTCGCGGTCGGTCACGCGACCGCTCACGACCAGCGGCTCGCCCACCTGGCCGCGCCACAGGTCGCCGCCGTCGGCGAGCACGGGGGCGCCCTCGATGTGGAAAGGTCCCAGCACCGAGGACTCCGTGCCGCCACGCTCGGCGTTCACCATGTCGACCAGCGAGGAGACGCCCAGCAGGTCGGAGAACAGGATGTACTCGTTGCGCTTGTCGTCGGTGAATTTCATCGCGCGGGTGAGCGCGTCGATCGCGGCGCCCCATTCGGCCTGGGTCACCTTGTTCTCGCGCACGAAGGCGTGGAGATGGCCGGCGAGCCCTACCAGCAGGTCTCGCGTGCGTGCCGATGGAGCTTCCTTCGCATACTCGGCGAAAGCGTCGCTGATCGTCTCGGGGGTGAGGTTGCGCATGCCCTACTCCTGCTCGAGGCCGGTCTCGGCGACCAGCGCCTTCCATTTCGCGACCTCGGCCACCGTGAAGGCGGCGAGCTCGGCCGGCGTGCCGGTCTCGAGTTCGAAGCCCATGTCGGCCAGCTTGCGCGCCACGGCGGGCTCGGCCAGCGCCCGGCGGGTGGCGGCGTTCAGCCGCTCGACGACGGCGGCCGGCGTGCCGGCCGGCGCATACATGGCGAACCAGGTCAGCAGCTCGAAGCCTTTCAGGGTATCGCCGATCGGCGGCACGCCGGGCAGCAGCGCGCTCGGGCCAGCCGAGCTGACGGCGAGCGGCCTGAGCGTGCCGGCGCGGATCTGGCCCAGCGCCGCCGAGAGGTCGATGAACATGAACTGGACCTGGCCGCTCAGCACCTCGGCCATGGCCTGCGGCGGGCTGCGGTAGTTGACCCGCGCGACGTCGAGGCCGAGCCGTTTCACCAGCGTGGCCGACGGCAGCAGGTTGCCGCTCGAGCCCTGGCCGTAGTTCAGCTTGCCCGGATGGGCGCGCGCCGCGGCGACCAGCGCGGCGACGTCCCGGTAGGGCGAGTCGGCCTTGACGACCAGGACCTGCGCGATGTGGCCGAGGCGGGTGACCGGCGCGAAATCCTTGACCGGATCGTAGGGGATGCTCTTCAACAGCGAGGCGGCGGCGGCCTGCGTGGTCGCCGAACCGATCAGGATCGTGGTGCCGTCGGGCGCCGCCCTGGCGACCTGGTTGGCGCCGATCGAGCCCTGGGCGCCCGGCTTGTTGTCGATCACGATCGGCTGGCCGAGCAGCGGCGCGAGCGAATCGGCCAGCACGCGGGCGAGATTGTCGGTCGCGGTGGCGGGCGCGAAGCTCACGACGAAACGGATCGGCTTGTCCGGCCATCCCTGCGCCGCCACCGGCCCGGTGGACAGGAGGGCGAGGACACATCCCAGCAGCCAGCCCACACGCATCGCCCCTCTCCCGTTCAGCGTCCGGCCCGCAGGAGACCGTCATAGTCGGCGCGCAGCAGCGCGAACAGGAGATGGTCGGCCCACTGGCCGTTGATCCGGAGGTACTGCCGCGCCAGGCCCTCCTCGCGGAAGCCGACCTTGGCGAGGACCGACTTGGACGGCTCGTTGTGCGGCAGGCAGGCGGCTTCCAGGCGGTGCAGCCGCAGATCGTCGAACACGAAGGGGAGCGTCGACCGCAGGGCGTCCGTCATCAGGCCCTGGCCGGCATAGGGCTGGCCCATCCAGTAGCCGACCGAGGCCGCCTGGGCGACGCCCCGGCGGACGTTGGACAGGTTGATGCCGCCCACAAGCCGGCGCCCCTCGTTGGCGAAGACGAACAGGCCGTAGGCCTCGCCCGCCCGCCATTCCTTGACCTGCTGGCGCAGCCGGCGGCGGAAATGGTCCCGCCCCAGCGAATCGTCGGGCCAGGTGGGCTCCCACGGGGTCAGGAAGGCCCGGGAGCGGGCCCGCAATTCGGCCCATTCCGGCCAGTCGTCCATCGTCGGGGCACGCAGGAACACGCGGCGGCCGGAAATCCGGGTCATCCCCGACAGCGACAACGGGACATCGGCAAAACGGAACATCTTGCGCTATAGTATCGTTTCCACGGAATTCTTGCATGTTTTCCGAGGTTTGACGTAGGAATTTGAGACCGTCCGCCGCGCCCGGTGGTCAAAAAATGGCCGCCGCGACGTGGCCGACGGGCGTATCAATCCCGAGTACAATGTCCGCCGAGGCAGGGGCTGCAATGCAAACGGATGACAAATCGAGCGTCGGCCAGAAGGGCCGGTTCTACCTGACCAAGAACATCTGGGTGCCGCAGGAACCGCTCGAGAACCTGAACCTCAAGCTTTCCGACATGATCCTGCGGAACATGCCCAAGCTGCCGCTGGGCGGCGAGGACGCGATCCGGGTGTTCCCGGCCCTGAACGAGCTGAAGAAGAGCCATGACCTGATCATGGCCGACCTCCAGTACCTGCTCAGCCATCACGAGGAGATCCCCACCCTTCACGAGGTCCATCCGCGCGACCTCTACGTGCCGGGCCGTGCATGGCGCACCTTTTTGCTGAAGCTCTACGGCCACGAGGTGAAGGAAAACATCGCGGCCGTCCCCGACACGATCGCCGCGATCAACCGGATCCCGGGCGTGCATTCGGCGCTGTTCTCGATCCTGCACGGGCGCGCCGAGATCGAGCCGCACCGGGGCTCCGCGGCCGGCGTCGTGCGCTTCCACTATCCGCTGATCGTTCCGAAGGAGCCGGAGAAGTGCTGGATCGAGATCGGCGGCCACCACTTCCACTGGGAGGTCGGCGTGCCACTGGTGTTCGACGACACGCGCGAGCACTGGGTGAAGAACCAGACCGACGAGACGCGGGTGGTGCTGATCATCGACTTCGACGCGCGCATGCCGTTCCCGGTCAACCTCTACACCCACTTCCGCTATCAACTGGTGCGCAACAGCACCGAGGTGAAGACGGTGGTCGAGCGCGCCGCGATCGGCGTGCCGCCGCGCGCCACCGAAACCGAGCTGGCGCGCGCCGCCTAGCCTCTTTTCGACCGCGCGCGTCACGCGCGCGGTCCGAAAAACTACGCCGCCAGCCTTGCGGCGATCCTGTCGAGAGACTCGAGCCCGTCGATCGGGCCCAGCGCGGCGAGCGTCAGCTCGCCCTGCAGCAGGCGGCGGGCGACGCGGCGCACCGCGTTCTGGTCGACCGCCTCGATGCGCGCCACGATCTCGGCATAGGGGATCGGGCGGCCGTGAACGATGAGATGGCGCGCGGCCTGCTCGCAGCGCGCGCCGCTCGACTCCAGGGCCATCAGCGTGCCGGCCTTGATCTGGTTGCGGGCGCGCACGATCTCCTGCTCGTGCAAGGTGTCGACGACGCCCACGAACTCCTCGCACACGGCGGGCACCAGCTCGGCCAGATCGTCCTCCCCGGTGCCGGCGTAGATGCCGAACAGGCCGCCGTCGGCGTAGGCGGTGTTGAAGCAGTGGATGCCGTAGACCAGCCCGCGCTCCTCGCGGATGCGCTGGAACAGGCGCGAGGACATGCCGCCGCCGAACAGGGTCGAATAGACCGCCAGCGCGAAATAGTCCGGGTCGCGATAGCCGATGCCCTCGCAGCCCAGCACGAGGTGGGCCTGCTCCAGCACGCGCGGCTCGCGGCCGTCGCCGCCGACATACATCAGCGGCGCGGGCTGCGGGGCATTGGCGGGCGTTCGCGGCACGGAGCCGAAATGCTTCTCGGCCAGGTCGACGATGCGGTCGTGCTCGACCCGGCCGGCTGCCGACAGGACCATGTTGGAGGCCGTGTAGTGGCGTGCCAGATAGGCGAAGAGATCGTCGCGGCCGATCGTCTCGACCGTCTGGGCGGTGCCCAGCACCGGCCGGCCGAGCGGCTGGCCGGGCAGCGCGGTCTCCTGGAACTGGTCGAAGATGATGTCGTCGGGCGTGTCGAGCGCCTGGCCGATCTCCTGCAGGATGACGCCGCGCTCGCGCTGCAGCTCGTCGGGATCGAACACCGAGTTGCGCAGGATGTCGGCGATCATCTCGATGCCGAGGCCGACATCCTCCTTGAGCACCGAGGCGTGATAGGCGGTGATCTCGCGGCCGGTATAGGCGTTGAGGCTGCCGCCGACGTTCTCGATCTCCTCGGCGATGGCGCGGGCCGAGCGCGTGCGCGTTCCCTTGAACGCCATGTGCTCCAGCATGTGGGCCATGCCGTTGAGCTCCGCCGTCTCGTGGCGCGTGCCGCAGGCGACCCAGATGCCGAGCGAGGCCGATTCGACCTCGGGCATCTCGTCGACCGCCACCCGGAGCCCGTTGCCCAGGGTGGTAACCTTCACGTTGCTCACGTGCGCACCTTCGGGCGGGCCGGCATTGCGGCCATGGCGCGGCGATCGTCGATCAACGTCTTCAGGGCCTCGACGTCGTTGCGCAGGCCGTCGACCCGCTCGGCGCGGTCCATCAGGTCGCCGAGCCGCGCCGGCAGCGGCGGGCGAACGCCGGTGGCCTTCTCGACGGCGTCGGGGAACTTGGCGGGATGCGCCGTCGCCAGGACGACCATCGGGATCGACGGGTCGCGGCGGTGCTGCTGGGCCATCACGTAGCCCACGGCGGTGTGCGGATCGATCGTCTCTCCATATCTCTTGCGACAATCGGCGATGGCCGCCAGCGTGCCGGCATCGTCCAGACGGCCCGCGTCGAAGAGCTGCCGCACGCCGGCCAGCGCGTTGGCGCCGACCTTGAGCGTGCCGGTGCTGCGGAAGGCGGTCATGGCGTCGGCGAGCGTCGCGCCGTTGCGGTCGTAGAGATCGAACAGCAGCCGCTCGAAATTGCTCGAGATCTGGATGTCCATGCTCGGGCTGAGCGTCGGCACGACCTCGGTGGTCGTCATGGTGCCGCTCTCGAAGAAGCGCGCCAGGATGTCGTTGCTGTTGGTGCCGATCACGAAGTGCGAGATCGGCAGGCCCATCTGCTTCGCCGCATAGCCCGCATAGACATTGCCGAAGTTGCCGCTGGGCACGCTGAACGCGACGGGCCGCTCCGGCGCGCCGAGCTTCAGGGCGGCCCAGAAGTAGTAGACGATCTGCGCCATCACGCGGGCGAAGTTGATCGAGTTCACCGCCGTCAGCGCATGGCGGTCGCGGAAGGCGAGATCGTTGAAGCAGGCCTTGGCGAGGTCCTGGCAGTCGTCGAACGTGCCCTGGACCGCGATGTTGTGCACGTTGGGCGCCAGCACCGTCGTCATCTGGCGGCGCTGCACCTCGCTCACGCGGCCCTTGGGGAACAGCATGAAGATGTCGATCGCCCTGCGGTCGCGTACCGCCTCGATGGCGGCCGATCCGGTGTCGCCCGACGTGGCGCCGACGATGGTCGCGTGTTGGCCGCGCACCGCCAGCGTGTGGTCGAGCATGCGGCCGAGGAGCTGCAGCGCCACGTCCTTGAAGGCGAGCGTGGGCCCATGGAACAACTCCACGAGATGGAGGCCGGAGTCGCCCAGCGGCTTCACCGGCGCCACCTCCGGCGTCTCGAACGAGGCATAGGCCTCGCCGATCAGCCGCCGGAAGGTCGCCTCGTCGAATGCGTCGCCGACGAACGGCCGCATGATGAGGAAGGCGAGGTCGGCGTAGCCGAGGCCCTTCATGGCGGCGATCTCGGCCTTGCCGAACTGCGGCCACTCGGCCGGCAGGTAGAGGCCGCCGTCGCGGGCGAGGCCCGCAAGCATGACGTCCTCGAAGCCGAGCGGCGCGGGTTGCCCCTGCGAGCCCCCCTGCGAGCCATGGCGGGTGCTGATGTAGCGCAAATGAAACTCCGATTACGCGGCCGTCACGCCAGGCGGACTACGCCACCTGGCGGCAGGCCTCATGGTCCTTGCGCACGCGCTTGGTCGACGCCGGATACTTGGCCAGCATCTTCTCGGGGCGGGTCGGCCGTTTGACAAGATCGCCGCCGCAGTTGGGGCAATGACCGCCCAAACGGGTTCGAGCACAATCCGCACAGAACGTGCACTCGAAGGTGCAGATCAGGGCGTCGGACGCGCCGTTGGGCAGGTCCTTGTCGCAGCATTCGCAGTTGGGGCGGAGGTCGAGCATGGCCCTCTCTTACGCCGAGAGGTAGCGGCTTTCCAGATGGGCCTTGAAGGCGGCCGTCCCGAGCCCCGCCCCGGTCGCCCCGGCGAGGATCTCGTCGGTCGTGGCGATCGAGCCCCTGCCGTGCACGTTGGCGCGCAGCCAGGCCAGCAGCGGCGCGAAATCCCCCCTTCCGATCGCCTCGAGCAGGCCCGGCTCGGCGCGGCAGGCCGCCGCGAAAAACTGGGCCGCGGCCAGGGCGCCCAACGTGTAGGTCGGGAAATAACCCCAGCCGCCGTCCGGCCAGTGGATGTCCTGCAGGCAGCCCAGCGAGTCGTCGGGGGGCACGATCCCCAACAGCTCGCGCATGCCCTCGTTCCAGGCGCCGGGCAGGTCGGCGAGCGGCAGATCGCCCGCCAACAGAGCGCGCTCCAGCCCGTAGCGCAGCATGATGTGCAGCGGATAGGTGACCTCGTCGGCGTCGACGCGGATGAAGCCCGGCGCCACCTTCGTGTAGAGGCGGTGGATGTTGGCCTCCGACCAGGCGGGCCCATCCTTGCCGAAGGCTGCGCGCATGCGCGGTGCGGCGAAGCGAATGAAAGCGTCGCTGCGGCAGGCCTGCATCTCCATCAGGAGCGACTGGCTCTCGTGCAGGGTCATGCCGCGCGCGTTGCCGACCGGCTGGCGCCGCCACCGTCTCGGCAGGCCGGCCTCGTAAAGGCCGTGGCCGGTCTCGTGCAGCACGCCCATCAGGGCGCGAGCGAAGTCCTGCTCGTCGTAGCGCGTGGTGATGCGCACGTCGTCGGCCGTGCCGCCGGTGAAGGGGTGCGCCGAGACGTCGAGGCGGCCATGGTGAAAGTCGAAGCCGATGCGGCGGATCAGCTCTTCGCCCAGGCGGCGCTGCGCCTCGATCGGGAACGGCCCGTCGAGCGGCAGGATCGGCGGCTGGCGCTTCTGCCGCTCGAGCACCCGGCCCAGAAGGTCGGGCAGAAAGGCGCGCAGCTCGGCGAACAGCACGTCGATGCGGGCAGACCGGCCGCCCGGTTCGAACTCGTCGAGCAGCGCGTCGTAGAGAGAGGTGCCGAGGGCGGCGGCCTTGGCCTCGCCGACGCGGCGCATGATCGTCAGCACTTCCTTGAGCGTCGGCAGCAGCGCCTTGAAGTCGGCGTTCTTCCTGGCCTCGCGCCACGCCATCTCGCAGGCGGTGCAGGTGCGCGTGCGCGCCTCTACGAGGTCGGCCGGCAGCGCGCTCCCGTGCACCCAGGTGCGGCGCATCTCGTGCAGGTTGGCGGCCTGCCAGGCATCGAGCGCGCTTGCGCCTTCCTCCGCGCGCGCCAGCAGATCCGGCATTTCGGGTGCCGCGACGATCTCGTGGGCGATGACGCCCAGCGTGGCGAGCTGGTCGGCGCGATCTTCGCTGGCGCCGTCCGGCATCATCGTCGAGCGGTCCCAGTTCAGGATGGCCTGCGCACGGTTCACCGCGCTCAGCCGCGCGAAGCGGCGCTCGAGCTCGGCGTAGGACCGGAGGGACGGATCGTCGGCGATCACGCACCGCCTTTGCGGCGGCCGGCGATCTCGAGCCGGCCGGTCTCCCAGTGATAGGCGAGATAGACGCCTGCGAGCGCCAGCGCGATCAGGAACCACGTGATGGCGTACTGCAGATGGTCGTTTGGAATGTCGAGCCGCGTCTGGCCGCCGACCGGCAGGCCGCCGGGATTGGGCGTCGCGTCGGCGTCGAGGAAGAACCTGTCGAGCCTCGGATCGGCCGGTGCGCCCGCCATCTTGCGCATCAGCGGCACGTCGACCCGGAACCAGACGTTCTTGTCGGGCGCGTTCTCCGGCGCGAACTGCCGTCGCTCGGTCTGGCTGCGGCGCACGATGCCGGTCAGCTCGACCCGGCCGGCCGGCTGGCCGGCGGCGCGGCGCGCCGGATCCTTGGCCTCGGACGGGATCCAGCCGCGGTCGAACAGCACGACACGGCCGTCGTCGGTCCTGAGCGGCGTCACCACCTGCACCCCCACTTTGTTCTTGAGGCTGCGCGCGGCCAGGTAGAATTCCTTGCCGTTCTCGAAGGTGCCCGCGATCTTCACGCGACCGTACTCGTGGCGCAGCGGATCGCCGCGCAGAAGCTCGTCGAGCGTCATCGACGGCGCCGCCTGGTTCACGGCGATGCGATCGAGGATGTCCTGCTTCCACGCCCGGCGCTCCATCTGCCAGACGCCCAGCCCCAGCGAGACCGCCAGCACGGGCAGCGAGAAGAGTGTGGGCCAGAGCGCGGGCCTCAACCGAAACATCGTCCCTCCGAAACGGCGAACCGCCGGGGAGCGCCCGGCGGTTCCAAGATAGTCGGCTTTCCCGCTCAGTGCAGGGCGATCGGTGCTTTTCCGGCACCCCACCAGTAGATGCAGAAGAACAGGAACAGCCAAACCACGTCGACGAAATGCCAATACCAGGCCGCAGCCTCGAAACCGAAATGCTGCTTCGGCTTGAACTGGCCGTCCATGGCGCGGAACAGGCACACGACCAGGAACGTCGTGCCGACCAGGACGTGGAAGCCGTGGAAGCCCGTCGCCATGAAGAAGGTCGACGAGTAGATATTCTCGCGGAAGCTGAACGGCGCGTGCAGGTACTCGTAGGCCTGCACGCCGGTGAAGATCGCGCCCAGGATCACGGTGCACAGCAGGCCGCGCACGGCGTCGCGCTTGTTGCCCTCGATGATCGCATGGTGGGCCCAGGTCACCGTGGTGCCGGAGAGCAGCAGGATCAGCGTGTTCATCAGCGGCAGGTCGAACGGCGCGATGATGCTGATGCCCTTGGGCGGCCAGGTGCCGCCCGTCGCCTCGGCCCGCACCGGCATCTCGGGTGAGTTGGGGTAGAGCGCGGAGTCGAAGAACGCCCAGAAGAAGGCCGCGAAGAAAAGCACTTCCGAGGCGATGAACAGGATCATGCCGTAGCGCAGGCCGAGCTGGACCACCGGCGTGTGGTAGGTGCGCGACTCGACGATGACGTCGCGCCACCACCACCACATGACCGCGAAGATCAGCAGCAGGCCGGGGGCGATCACCCACCAGTGCACCGCGTCGACGACGGCCTTCACGCCCGGGCCCAGCATGTCCGGATGCATGCCGACGCCCGCGCCGAGCGCCAGCAGCAGCGCGCCGAGCGCGCCCAGGGCCGGCCACGGACTGGGGTCCACGAGATGATACGGATGCTTGGGAGTGCCGTCGGCCATGTTCATCCACCCTTTCGAAGTCCGTCGGCAGGCACGCCGCCGAGCAAGGTCCTGGCCCGTTCCGTCTTCGCCTCGAAGAAAGTGTAGGAGAGCGTGACGGTCCGGATGTTGTCGTAGCGCCGATCCTTGTCCAACTCGGGATCGACGAAGAAGACCACGGGCATGTCGACGGACTGCCCGGGAAGCAGCAGCTGCTCGGTGAAGCAGAAGCACTGGAGCTTGTTGAACCACGGCCCGGCATGCTCGGGCGTCACGTTGTAGGTCGAGGTACCGACGAGCGGGCGCTGCGAGACGTTGGTCACCCTGTAGTGCGCGAGATGCTCCTCGCCCAGGCGCACCCTGACCTCGCGCTGCAGCGGCTCGAAGCGCCACGGCAGGCCTGAGTCGACGTTGGAGTCGAAGCGCACCGCCACGGTGCGGTCGAGGATCGGCCGGTCGCCGGGCTGCGCCACCAGCGGACGGCCGCCGAAGCCCGTGGTCCGGCAGAACAGGTCGTAGAGCGGCGCGGACGCGTAGGCCAGACCGCCCATGCCTGCCGTCAGCAGCACGAGCCGACGCCCGAGGCGCGCATTCTTTTCGGCCATCGACCCCGGCCCGACGCTCATCCGTGGCCTCCCATGCGCACGATGGTGAGCGCGAAGAACGCCACGACCATGACGACGAGGAAGCCCGCGACGAACAGGTTCTTGCCGCGCTGGCGGCGGTGAACGTCGGTGTCGCCCGGGCGGCGGTCCTGAGCCACGGCGGCGCTCATCCGACGACCCGGCCGACGAGCAGATCGACCGGCAGGGCCGCGAACACGGCGGCGAGATAGAGGAGCGAGAAGCGGAACATGCGCCGCGCGGCGCCATGCGCACTGTCATCGTCGGCGGTCCGCCATACCGCGACGGCGTGTCCGACGAACGCGAGGCTGAGCCCGAGCGCCACGACGCCGTAGAGCCAGCCCACCGCGCCGTACAGCGTCGGCACCAGCGCCACCGGCACGAGGAGCAGCGTGTAGATCACCATCTGCCGCTTGGTTTCGCGCGGACCCGCGACCACCGGCAGCATCGGCACGCCCGCGCGGCGATAATCGTCGCTGCGATAGAGCGCCAGCGCCCAGAAATGCGGCGGCGTCCAGAGGAACACCAGAAGGAAGAGCGATATGCCGACGGCAGAAATTTCGCCCGTCGCCGCCGCCCAGCCGATCATCGGTGGAAAGGCGCCGGCGGCACCGCCGATCACGATGTTCTGCGGCGTGCGGCGCTTCAGCCAGATCGTGTAGACGAAAACGTAGAAAAGGATCGCGGCGGCGAGCAGCGCCGCCGCCACGAAGTTGGTCGCCACCGCCATGAGCAGGACCGAGAAGATCGCCAGCAGGACGCCGAGGCCCAGCGCATCGTCCGGGGCCACGCGACCGGACGGCAGCGGCCGGCGGCGCGTGCGATCCATCAGCGCGTCGAGGTCGCGCTCGTACCACATGTTGATGGCGCCGGCGGCCCCCGAACCCAGCGCGATGGCGATCACCGCCAGAGCGGCTGTGAAAGGATGGACGTGGCCGGGCGCGATGATCAGGCCGATCCAGCCGGTGAACACCACCAGCGACATGACCCGGGGCTTCAGCAGGTCGACATAGTCGCGCACACGCGCCGACGCACCGGCGGTGCCGATGCTGCCCTGGAGGATATGCGCGGTGTCGCTCATGTGCCTTTCAAGGCGAAGGCGTGGCCCTCCGATTCAGGCGGGGGCGCCTCCGCTCCGCTCCTAGGGATGCGCCGTCGGCGAAACGTGCGGCAGTTCTTCGAAGGTGTGGAACGGCGGCGGCGAATCCACCGTCCACTCCAGCGTCGTCGCGCCCTCGCCCCAGTAGTTCGCGCCGACCTTGCGGCCGTACATCATCCCGCCGAACACCACGAACACCAGCCAGAAGATGGTCGAACCGAAGGAGAGGAACGCGCCCATCGAGGAGATGTAGTTCCAGTGCGCCATCGCGTCGGGATAGTCGACGTAGTGGCGCGGCATGCCGGCGAGGCCCGAGAAGTGCATCGGGAAGAACGTCAGGTTCACGCCGATGAACGTCGTCCAGAAGTGGATCTGGGCCGCCCACTCCGGGTACTGGCGGCCGGTCATCTTGCCGAACCAGTAGTAGAAGCCGGCGAACATGCCGAACACGGCACCGAGCGACAGCACGTAGTGGAAGTGCGCGATCACGTAGTAGGTGTTGTGCAGCGAGTAGTCGACGCCGGCATTGGCGAGCACCACGCCGGTGACGCCGCCGACCGTGAACAGGAAGATGAAGCCGATCGCCCACAGCATGGGGACCTCGAGCCTGATCGAGCCGCCCCACATCGTCGCGATCCAGGAGAAGATCTTCACGCCCGTCGGAACGGCGATGACCATCGTGGCGGCCACGAAGTAGGCGCGCGTGTCGACGTCCATGCCGACCGTGTACATGTGGTGGGCCCACACGACGAAGCCTACGACGCCGATCGCCACCATCGCGTAGGCCATGCCGAGATAGCCGAAGATCGGCTTCTTGGCGAAGGTCGAGATGATGTGGCTGACGATGCCGAAGGCCGGCAGGATCATGATGTACACCTCGGGATGGCCGAAGAACCAGAAGAGGTGCAGGAACAGGGTCGGGTCGCCGCCGCCCTCCGGCTTGAAGAACGACGTGCCGAAGTTACGGTCGGTCAGCAGCATCGTGATGGCGCCGGCGAGGACCGGCAGCGCCAGCAGCAGCAGGAAGGCCGTGACCAGGATCGACCAGGCGAACAGCGGCATACGGTGGAGCGTCATGCCCGGCGCACGCATGTTGAGGATGGTCGTGATGAAGTTGATCGCACCCAGGATCGACGAGGCGCCCGCGATGTGCAGCGAGAAGATCGCGAGATCCATCCCCGCACCCTGGTTGATCGTGAGCGGCGGATAGATCGTCCAGCCGGTGCCCACGCCGCCGCCGATCACGGCCGACATCAGCAGCAGGATGAACGCGGGCGGCAGCAGCCAGAAGCTGATGTTGTTCATGCGCGGGAACGCCATGTCGGGCGCTCCGATCATCAGCGGCACGAACCAGTTGCCGAAGCCGCCGATCAGCGCCGGCATGACCACGAAGAACACCATGATCAGGCCGTGCGCCGTCACGACGGTATTCCAGAAGTGGCCGTCCGGCGTGCCGTCGGCGCCGTTGAAGTACTGCACGCCCGGCTGCATGAGCTCGAGGCGCATGTAGACCGAGAAGCTCGCGCCGATCAGCGCCGCGAAGATCGAGAACACAAGGTACATCGTGCCGATGTCCTTGTGGTTGGTGCTGTACAGCCAACGCTTGATGCCGGTCGGCGTGTGATGGTCGTCGTGGTGGCTGTGGGCGGCGCCGTACGCGGTGGCCATTGTAGTCTCCTGCGGAGAAGCGCTTAGCGGGTGGCGGGATTGGCGGAAGCGACGTCGGTCCCGGGCGACAGCCCGGCGGCCTTCTTCTTGTCGGCGACCCACTTGTCGAAGTCGGCCTTCGAGACCACGCGCACGGCGATGGGCATGTAGGTGTGGTTCATGCCGCAGATCTGCGAGCACTGGCCGAAGTAGATGCCCTCTTCCTTGACGCTGATCCAGCCCTCGTTGAGGCGCCCGGGGATCACGGTCTTCTTGATGCCGAAGCCGGGCACGGTCCAGCCGTGCATGCTGCCGCCCTCGGCGGTGCCGATGATGCGGACGACGGTGTTCACGGGAATCACCATCTCCTCGTCCACCGCCATCAGGCGCGGCTGGTTGGGCTTGAGCTTGGCCCGCTCGGCCTCGCTCAGGATGCGGCTCTCGACCTTGAAGTCGCCCTGGTCGGGGTAACCGTAGGACCAGTACCACTGATGGCCCGTCACCTTGACGGTGAAGGCCGCGTCGGTCGCCTTGTCGCTGTAGTAGAGCAGGCGGAAGGACGGGACCGCGATCAGGACGAGAATGAGGATGGGGATGATCGTCCAGGCGATCTCGAGACCGGTGTGGTGCGTCGTCGTGGAAGCGACCGGATTGCGCGAGGCGTGGAAGCGCCACATCGCGTAAACCAGCAGCACGAGCACGAAGATCGAAATCAGGGTGATGATCACCAGCAGCAGGTCGTGGAGCGATTCGACCCGCTCCATGATCGGCGTGTAGGGCGGCGGAAAGTTAAGCTGCCAGTCATGCGGCACGCCGATGACTTTCTGCGCCTGGGCGCTGCCCGCGAAGCCGAACCCGGCGATCGCGACCAGAAGCCCCGGAATGCCCAACACGCGCTTACCGACCATGCATCCGTCCCCTCGGCGGGTTCGATCCCGCGGAATTTCCGATCCGCAAAATCCCCCGCATTTCAAACGGGTTAGTACCAGATATAGCCGTGGGTCGTAACGGGTTTTCGACCCAGGCCGGTATGTGGCGGCCGGTCGCAGCCGTTTCAGCCGAGGACCGTCCGCAGCGCGTCGCCGAAGCCCGCGCGTCGCAGGGCCTCGGCGAAGGTGGGAACGGCCGTTCCGCGACGAAACCCGCCGTCCCGGTACGCGAAGAGCTGGGCGCCGGCCGCATCCTCGACGGAAACCGCGCGGAACAGGCCGTCGCCGGCCCGGCCGAGGCGCACCACCAGATCGACCGGCGGTTCCGGAAGCCCCCTCGCCAGCGCGACCACCGTGCCGCGGCCCGGCCGGCCGAGCAGCTTCTCCACGGCAGGCCTGTCTTCGGCGCGCACGGACTCCACGACCACGAGATCGGGCTGAAACTGCAGCGCCGCCGCCGCGAGCGCGGCGAACTGAGCTTCCGAGGCGACCAGCTCGATCTTGCCGGGCAGGGGCCAGCGGAAGTCGCGATGGCGCGCGAGGCTCAGCACACGGCGCGACGGCGCGGCATCGCGCAGCAGGGCCGCCAGCAGCGCCGTCTTGCCCGCGCCCTCGGGGCCGATCACCGCGATGTCGAGCCGGGCGCGCGTCGCCATGCGCAGCAGGTCGGCGATGGCGCGATCGACGACGCCCGCCGCGACCAGCCGGTCGACGGTCGCCAGACCCGGCTCGCCGCGCCGCAGGACCACGACCGGCCCGTCCGGCGCGGCGGGCGGAAACACCACCGTGCCCTCGCTGCCGTCGCGCAGCCGGAACGCGACGACGCCATCGGCCGTCGGGCGCGCCAGCCGACCGACCAGCTCGAGCAGATGCGCCCGGTCGCGGAACGTCTCGGCGGCCGGCCCGACCACGCCGGCGCGCTCGATCCAGACCGACTTCGGACCATGGACGAACACCGCCCCCACGGTCCGGTCGGCCCACAGGCGATCGATCGGTCCGACGCGGCAAGGCTCGCTCGGGGCCTGCGGCGTGGGCCGCGCCGACACCGTCACCAGCGCCGAGGGTGGGCCGCGGAAGACGGCATCGTCGGACGGAACCTCGGCCGCGGGCGCCGCCTCGTCGCCCGTCCATCGGCTGTCCGCGGCCGGTGCGCGATCGGGCTCGCGCTCGAACGTCACCAGGGCAGGCTCCGGCGCGTCGGCGTCGGGCGGGCGTCCGTCCAGCAACTCGGCGACCAGGCGGCGCAGCTCGAAGCTCGTCAGCGTGAGGCCGCGCGTGCGGAAATAGTTGTGCACGGTCTCGCCGATCGCATAGGCGATCTCGGGCGGCGACCGGCTGGCGTCGATGGACGCGCGCACGGCGTCGCCCCTCTCCGCGCAGAACGCGGCCCACGTTTCCTGCAGCACCCGCGCGCGGCCGGAGACGGCGGGCGCCGAGCGGGGACGTTCGAGGACGGAACTCGGGGGGGACGAGGCATCGCCGCCCCGGTCCCCGCCGCTCGGGGCGGTCATCGATCAATCCGCTTGAAGTAATGACTTGCGACTATGCCGGCACTCTATAAGGTCCGCCCCCGCCACGCCAGACCGTGGCATTGCCCGAAGGAAAACGTCATGCGTCTCGCCGTTCTGACGCCGATCCTCGCCCTTATTCTCGCGTTCGCAGGAGGCGCCGCCGCCATGGACAAGGAAAACACCCTCTACATCGACCTCAAGGACGGCCGCGTCGTGATCGAGATGCGCCCCGACCTCGCCCCCGCCCACGTCGCGCAGATCAAGAAGCTGGCGCGCGAGGGCAAGTACGACGGCGTCGTCTTCCACCGCGTGATCGACGGCTTCATGGCGCAGACCGGCGACCCCGACGGCACCGGCATGGGCGGCATGGGCAGCCCGCTCAAGGCCGAGTTCAGCAAGGAGCCGCACACCCGCGGCGCCGTCTCGATGGCCCGCACCAACGACCCCAACAGCGCGCGCAGCCAGTTCTTCATCGTGTTCAAGGACTCGAACTTCCTCGACGGCCAGTACACCGTTTGGGGCAAGGTGACGTCGGGCATGGAGTTCGTCGACAAGATCAAGAAGGGCGCGCCGGGCTCGGGCGCCGTCGCGGCGCCGGCCGACAAGATGATCAAGGTCCAGGTCGCGGCCGACGCGAAGTAACGCCGAACCGCCCGCGATCCTCTCCGAATCCGCTCGAAACGCGTTCTTTCGGAAACGGCCTGCGGAAAAACGCCGGTAAACCGGGCCTTCCGGCGACGCCGAAAAGGACACGCGAAGTCCGGGTCTGTCCGCGGGTGTTCGTCGTGTTCGGACTCGTTCGCCGAAAGGTCATGCGCGCGCCCCGGGGCGTCGACCTGCGGCCGAAGACGTCCGGCCGAAGATCTCCGGCCGGTACGTGCGCAGCAGGAACATCAGCAGGCGGTCGTCACCGCCCAGGGCGCGGGCGACGGCGGCGTCGCGCAGCGCCTCGGCCGCCATCGCGACCGCCCGGCGCCAGCCCAGGGCGAAGGCGGGATCGGCCTTGCGCCTCTCGTAGACGGTGTTGCGGGCGATGCCGGTGCGCTCGGCGGCGAGGCTCACCGAGCCGCTCTCCTCGAGGTGGCGCAGGAACGTGGCGAGCTTTGCGGGCGTGGGCGACGCGGCGGTGACGCGCTGGCGGAGGGGGCGGCGAACGGAGTTGCGGCGGACGGGCTGGGACATTTCGGGCTCCTGGAGCTGAAGGGGTGACCTGACGGGCGGACACGAAAAAGCCCGCCGG
>CAYQAY010000077.1:0-23186 GCA_964415585.1 uncultured Reyranella sp. | reverse complement strand
CGCGCTTCACGACGAAGCAGGAGACCGGGAAGGTCTGCTCGCCGGGATGCTCGAACACGAAGTCCACGTCGTTGCCCTTGCCGGTATGTTCCCAGATCGCCGCGCCGAACTTGCGACACTTCTTCATGTACTCGGCATAGCCCGCCTGGTCGTCGACGTCGGGGAGCTGGCCCCAGCAGTCGAAGTCGTTGCGGTTGATGACGCCCTTGGCGCCGAGGCTCATCACGAAGTCCTTCTTGGACGGATCGGAGATCACGCCGATGGCGTTGGCGCCGGCGGTGGCGATGAGCTGGATCGCCATAGAGCCGAGGCCGCCCGCGGCGCCCCACACCAGCACGTTGTGGCCGGGGCGCAGGATGTGCGGGCGATGGCCGAACAGCATGCGGTAAGCCGTGGCGAGGGTGAGCGTGTAGGACGCGCCCTCCTCCCAGGTGAGATGCTGCGGCCGGCGCATGAGCTGTCGCGCCTGCACCTTGCAGAACTGCGCGAACGAACCGTCAGGCGTCTCGTAGCCCCAGATGCGCTGGCTGGTGGAGAACATCGGATCGCCGCCGTTGCACTCCTCGTCGTCGCCGTCGTCCTGGTTGCAGTGGATGACGACCTCGTCGCCGACCTTCCAGCGCTTCACCTTGGCGCCGACCGCCCAGACGATGCCCGAGGCGTCGGAGCCGGCGATGTGGAACGGCTGCTTGTGTCCGTCGAACGGCGAGATCGGCAGGCCGAGGCCCGCCCACACGCCGTTGTAGTTGACGCCGGCCGCCATCACGAGAACCAGCACCTCGTCCTCGCCGATCGCGTGGGTCGGCACGACCTCGAGCTGCATGGACTGCTCGGGCGGGCCGTGACGTTCGCGCCGGATGACCCAGGCGTACATGCTCTTCGGCACATGACCGAGCGGCGGAATTTCGCCGATCTCGTAGAGATCTTTCTTGGGCTGGTTCGCCGTCGGATGCTGACGGGGTGCGAACGCGACAACGGACATGGCTAGGCCTCCTGCAACGCAGCGAAGCTATTGCTGCGCGCGCGAGATTGCAACGCACAAAATACTAATCAGAAAGATTGACTCAGGGGAAAAACAACAAAATTACCCATAGCCTGCGGAAATCCCACATTGCACACAGGCACAACCGGGGGCAGGCTCGGGAGATAAACGACCGTTTACCGCGAGTGGTCCGGGTTCAGGGAGACGACGCCATGAAGCTCATGTGGTTCCACCTCATGCCGTACACGGAGCTTCCCGCCGACTTCAACCGGAAGCACCCCAGCGTGTGGGTCGACATCCATTCCTCGCTGTTCGACCCCAAACGCGCGCATCACATGTATAACGACTTCATGGACGAGCTCGAGCACGCCGCCGAGCTCGGCTTCGACGCCGTGTGCGTGAACGAGCATCACAACAACGGCTACGGCCTGATGCCCTCGCCCAACCTGATCGCCTCGTCGCTGGCGCGCCGCACCACCGACACGACGATCTGCGTCATGGGGAACTCGCTCGCCCTCTACAATCCGCCGACGCGCGTCGCCGAAGAGTTCGCGATGATCGACTGCATCTCCGGCGGCCGCCTGATCGCGGGGTTTCCGGTCGGCTCGCCGATGGACACCTGCTACGCCTACGGCCAGAACCCCAGCCTGTTGCGCGAGCGCTACTACGAGGCGCACGATCTCGTGAAGAAGGCGTGGACCGAGAAGGACACCTTCGCCTTCAACGGCCGCTACAACCAGCAGCGCTACGTCAACATCTGGCCGCGTCCCATCCAGAACGATCCGCATCCACCGATCTGGATCCCGGGCGGCGGCTCGGTCGAGACCTGGCGGTGGTGCGCGGAGATGGACTACGTCTACTGCTACCTCTCCTACTACGGCTACAAGGCCGGCCTGCACACGATGCAGGGTTTCTGGAAGGAGATGGAAAAGCTCGGCAAGGACCGGAATCCCTACCGCGCCGGCTTCCTGCAGTTCGTGGGCGTCGCCGAAAGCCGCCAGCAGGCGCTCGATCTCTACACGGAGCCTGCCGAGTACTTCTACGGCCGCTGCCTGCACATCGATCCGCGCTTCGCCACGCCGCCGGGCTACACGACCGAGGCCACCCAGCGCGCCGGCATCCAGAGCATGGTGAGCAAGGCGGCCGACGTCGCCAACCCGGCGACCAAGGCGGCGCTCAAGGCGACCAACATGAAGGATATCGTCGACGGCGGTTACGTGCTGATCGGCTCGCCCGACGAGGTGGCGGAGCAGATCCGCCACGTCGGCACCAGCCTCAACGTCGGCAACCTGATGCTGCTGCTGCAGTACGGGAACATGAGCAAGGACACCACCAAGTACAACACGCGGCTGTTCGCCGAGAAGGTGATGCCGAAGGTGAAGGACCTGTTCGCCGATTGGGAACACAAGTGGTGGCCCAAGCCGATGGCCAAGTCGCAGCGCGCGGAAATCCCGGCGTTCCGTCCGCAGACCGTCGCCGCGGAGTAGGCCGGTGTCCGGACCGACGACGACGCCCCCGGCCACGACGACGGTCGACGTGAACGGCCATCCGTGCCGCGTCTGGACAAAGGGAAGCGGACCGAAGCTCGGCTTCCTCGCGGGGCTCGGCGGCCTGCCGCGCTGGCTGCCCTTCCTCGACCGGCTGGCCGAGACGCATACGGTGATCGCGCCGTCTCTACCCGGCTATCCCGGCGCGACCGGACACACCGAGCTCGACACCCATCTCGACTGGGTGCTGGCGGTGCGGCAGCTCGTCGACAAGGCAGGACTTGCCGGCGCCGATCTGGTGGGCGCGTCGGTCGGCGGCGCCTTCGCCGCCGAGATGGCCGCGATCTTCCCGCAAAAGGTCCGCAGGCTGGTGCTGATCGCTCCGTTCGGGCTGTTCGACGACAAGGAGCCGGCGGCCGATCCGTGGGCGTTGCGCAAGAACGAGCTGCCGGGTGCGATGTGCGCCGACGGCGCCAACTGGGACGCGCTGGTGGCGCCGCCCGACGGTGCCAACTCGGTCGAGTGGCCGATCGAGATGACGCGCGCCTCGGAGGCTGCCGCCCGCGCCTTCTGGCCGCTCGGCAATACGCGGCTCGAGAAGCGTCTCGGCCTGATCGAGGCGCCGACCCTGATCCTGTGGGGCGAGCGCGACGGCATCCTGCCGCCGAGCTATGCGGACAGGTTCAAGAGCGGGATCAACGGCTCGAGCCGGGCCGAGACCATCGCCGGCGCCGGGCATCTGGCCTATCTCGACCGACCAGACGCCGTCGCGAAGGCCATCCTGGCCCATCTCGGCTGAAATCCGCGTGATTGCGCGCTCCGGGCGCGGCCTTCGAGGTTGCGTCGGCGCTTCGGATCGCTATTGTCCGGCGCGTTAAGGGTTTCACGAGGTACACGGCAATGACGATCCGTTCGACGAAGCTGGTTGCGGGTTTCTCTCTGGTCGCGGCAGTTCTGGCGGTCGGGACGAGCCTCCCCGGGCAGGCATCGGCCCAGGTGACCGCGGTGCCGCGCGAGGGCGTGGCGTTCAGCGACACGGTCACGCAGCGCGTCAAGATCGAGACGGTCGACCCCGAGAGCAGGACGGTCGCGTTCACCTCACCGACCGGCCAGCTCGTCATCCTTCCGGTTGCCGACAATGCCGGCAACCTCGCCGCGATCAACGACGGTTCGATGGCCAACGTGACCTACTCCGAGGTCATCACCATGCTGAACCTGCGCCAGAAAGGCCCGGGCTCGCAGCTCGCCCGCAAGGACCAGATGGCCGCCACGCCGAACCAGACCGACGTCGAGGCCGGCCGCTTCACGCTGACGGTGGTCGGCGTCGACCTCGCCAAGAACACCGTGCAGGTGATCGACGGTCGCGGCGGCGCGGTCCGCACCTACGCGGCGAACACGATCGCCAAGCAGGACATGCTGAAGAAGATCAAGGTGGGCGACGTCGTGATCGGCATGACGACCCCGCTGATGATCACGGCGATCTCGCCGGCGCGCTGACGCGAGCCTTCATCCAAAGCGGAACGGCCGGCATTCGCCGGCCGTTTTCTTTTGCGCGTCAGGCGACGCTCACATCCTCCCAGAAGCCGATCCAGCGATCGACCGGCTTCAGGCGCCGTTGCGGTGCCTCGTAGGACCAGGCGGCGCGCGAACTGATCTTGCCGCCCTCGACCAGGTCAAAGAACTGCACGCCGTGCGGACACTGGAGGTCCTTCGCCGTCCTGGGCGAGATCCTGAGCAAGTCCATCTTCACGGACTCGCGCGGGAAGTAGCGGTAGCCGTCCGCTTCGCGCGTCTCGGCGCTGCGGGCTATCACCTTGCCGTTCCAGGTAGCCGTGTGCGTCATGGCGGACTCCTGCTTCAATATGCGTCGTGCCGCTTCAGCCAGGCCATCGGCCAGGGCAGCCCCTCCTCGTCGCGGCCCTTCGACGTCAGGTCCAGGAGTTGGTAGGCGCCGTTCACCATGTCAACGCCCCGGCCGTAGGTCGAATAGGTCCGGTAGATCGTGCCGTCCTCGGCGTGCCGGAACGCGCTGAGGCCTGGCATCTCTTCGCCTGTCACTTGCAGGGTGCCGAAATTGTAGTCGAGGGTCTTCTCGCCCGGCCGCCGCGAGACGCCGAAGTCGAAGTTGAAATCGCTGCCGGCCGACGACACCCAGCGGAACGTCCAGCCCATGCGCTTCCTGTAGGCCTCGAGGCTGGCGAGCGGTCCGCGCGAGATCGCGACAAGCGCGGTGTCGCGGTGGGCTAGATGGACGTCGATGCCGTCGAAGTTGTCGGCCCAGAAGGAGCAGCTCGGACAGCCCTCCTTCCAGTCCGGGCCCAGCATGAAATGATAGACTACGAGCTGGCTGCAGCCGCCGAACAGGTCGGCCAGCGAGACACGGCCCTCGGGCGCGTCGAACACGTAGTCCTTCTCGACCTTCACCCAGGGCAACGCACGGCGCTCGCGCGCGAGTTCGTCGCGCAGCCGCGTGAACTCCTTCTCTCTCGCGAGCAGCGCCTTTCGCGCACCGATCCATTCCCGATGGGAGACGACGGGATGAGCGGTCATGCGGTCCTCCTGATGAAAGCCTCGAGCTTGTCGAAAGAGCCTGTCCAGCCTCTCCGGTGACCGCCGAAGCTGGATTCGTCGGCGAACGGGCCGTGGACGAGGGTGAGCTCGGTGCGGTGGCCCAGCGCGCGCAGCTCGACGCGCACGGTGGTCTCGTGGCCGCGCGGGCCAGAACAATGGCCGTCGGCATGGTGCGCCCATGTGAAGACGAGGCGTTCGGACCGCACGACCTCGAGATAGATACCCGACATCGAGAAGTCGCCGTCGGCATTGCGACCGTCGATGCGCCAGGCGCCGCCCGGGCGCACGTCGATCTCGCAGAGCGTGATGTCGACGCCCGGCGGGCACATCCACTGGACGAAGTGGTCCTGCCTCGCCCAGGCATCGAACACGCGCTCGCGCGAGGCGTCGAAGATGCGGCTGAGATGGAGGGTGCGATCGTCAAGTCTTGCGTCGGGCACGGGTTTTTCCTTTCGTCGTTTCGGGATCGGTCCGCTTCAGGAATTCGTCGAGTCGATCGAACCGCTGTTCCCAGAACTTCCGGTAGAACTCGATCCAGCCGGCAGCCGCCCGGAAGCCCTCGCCGCGCAGCGCGCAGCGCCGCCACTGCGCTTCGGTCGAGCGTTCGATGAGGCCCGCCTCCGTCAGCACCTTGAGATGCCGCGACACCGCGGGCAGCGACATGTCGAACGGCTCGGCGAGCTCGCCGACCGTCGCGGCGCCGGTCGCGAGACGGGCGAGGATCGCCCGTCGCGTCGGATCGGCAAGGGCGGAGAAGGTCTGGGAGAGAGCATCCATATTTAACAAATATGTTAAATACAGATCGACGTCAAGGCTCCTGTCCGGCCCGAGAATTCAGACTGGCTGGATACGAGCGACGAGGCGGTGCGCCTTGCGCCCGCCACGCTCCACTGTCGTCGCCGGATCTGTGGCAAGCAGCCGACGGGCCAGTTCCACCGCCCGGAGGGCGAGCTGGCCCGCGCCGGCGTGCAACTCCTTCGAGTCGCGCACGGAGGCCATGTTGTTCTCCATGTCCTCCGCCGTCCATCCACGCGAATGGGCGACGTAGGGGAACTGCGGGAAGTGGAACCCCAGTTCGGCGAAGAAGCCGAGCATCTGGCCTGCCACGCCCTGCACGTTGTCCTGGCCACCGACGATGATGAACCCGGCAACCTTGTTCCGGATCAGCACCCGGTCGTGCGTCGTCACCTGGTTCTGCACGCAGTTCAGGCGCTCCGCCATCTTGAAGTAGAGCGAGGAGGCTTGGCCCCAGCGGATCGGCGTCGCGACCAGCACGACGTCCGCCCAATGGACGAGCGCCTCGTACACCGCCGTCATCTCGTCGGTGTCGTCCATCTGGGTGATTGAACAGGGCCAGGTGCAGGCGCGCGCCGCCTTGGAGTAGAAACCCTCGCAGGTTCTGAACTTGAGCTGGCCGAGCCTGATCAACTGGGTCTCGCAGCCTTGCGCGCCGGCAGCCGCGAGCGCCGACTCCAGCAGGTGGTCGGACCCGGAATAGCGCGGCGCCCCCTTCTCCATCGCCGTCGTCGAAAGTCCCGCGACGCGAACCGGGCCTTCGGCGCGCTGAACGGCACGCGCCAGCGGATGGGGATCGTGCGGAGCCCTGCTGCGCTTGGTCGCCGCCTTGAGATTGATCAGCACGCGTCCGTTCTCGACCTTGACCGGGTAGGCCGGAATCCTGTCCGTCTCGAAGCCTCCTTCGCCGATGCCGGTCTGCCGGTGGAACTTCCAGTGGTGCCACGGGCAGACGATGTAGTCTCCCTCGAGCGTGCCCTCGCCCAGCGGGCCGCCCACATGATTGCAAGCGCCATGCACGGCGGCGAAGGCCCCGTCGATGCAGGACAGCGCGATCGGCACGTCGCCCGCCTTCACGCGCTGCAGCGGACGCCGCGCCAGGGCTTCGGCACTGCCGAGATCGACCCAGTCTTCGCCCATGAACCGGCCTCCGCGGAAAGAGTTCGCGATCTATATGCCCGGCCCGACCGAAGGCGTCGAGCGAGGCGCCGGTCAGCCGCGCTTCCAGCTCGTGCCCGTCGGCCCGTCCTCCAGGATCACGCCCCGGGACTTGAGGTCGTCGCGGATACGGTCGGACTCCTTGAAGTCCTTCGCCTTGCGCGCCGCCTGGCGTGCGGCGATCGCCGCCTCGATCTCGGCATCCGACGGACCGTCGCCCGCCGCGGCGGGCGTCCAGCGGAACCACGCCTCGGCATCCTGCTGCAACAGGCCGAGTGCCGCCGCGCCCGCCTTCAGCGCCGAGGGATCGCGGAGCCGGTGAAGCGCGCTAATGGCGAGCGGCGTGTTGATGTCGTCGGACAGCGCCTCCTCCACAGCCTGCGGGATCGCGACCGGCGCCAGCGCCTTGCCGCGCAGCGCGCCGTACCAGCGGTCGAGCGTGGCCTTGGCCTGGACGAGGCCATCGTGGGTGAAGTCGAGCGGCTGGCGGTAGTGCGCCGACAGCAGCAGGAAGCGGATGACCTCGCCGGGATACTGGTCGAGCAGTTCGTGCACGGTGAAGAAGTTGCCGAGCGACTTGCTCATCTTCTCGCCCGAGATGTTCAGGAAGCCGTTGTGCATCCAGTACTTCGCCATGATGGCGTGACCGAACGCGCTGCGGCTCTGAGCGATCTCGTTCTCGTGGTGCGGGAAGATCAGGTCGAGGCCGCCCGCATGGATGTCGAAGGTCTCTCCCAGCAGCGAGCCGCTCATCGCCGAGCACTCGATGTGCCAGCCCGGACGGCCGCGGCCCCACGGGCTGGGCCATCCCGGCTGGGCGTCGGTCGACGGCTTCCACAGCACGAAGTCGGCCGGGTCCTTCTTGTAGGGCGCGACCTCGACGCGGGCGCCGGCGATCAGCTCGTCGCGCGAGCGGCGCGACAGCCGGCCATAGTCCTCCATGCTGGGCACGCTGAAAAGGACGTGGCCTTCGGCGGCGTAGGCATGGCCGCGCGCGACCAGGCGTTCGATCAGCGCGACCATCTGGCCGACATACTCGGTGGCGCGCGGCTCCGCACTGGGCGGCAGCGCGCCGAGGCGCGCCATGTCGCCCTGGTAGGCCGCGCCCGTGCGCGTCGTCAGCGCCTCGATGCTCTCCCTGTTCTCGGCGGCGCGTACGATGATGCGGTCGTCGATGTCCGTTATGTTGCGGACATACGTCACCTTCGGATAGCGCCGCTGCAGCAGCCGGTAGAGCACGTCGAAAACGACGACGGGCCGCGCGTTGCCGATATGCACGTAGTCGTAGACCGTCGGACCGCAGACATAGAGGCGCACATGGCTCCCCTCGAGCGGAACGAACGGCTCCTTCTCGCGCGACAGCGTGTTGTAAACGACGAGGGACATCGCCCCTTTATCTCCCGACTGAGATGCGACCGCAGGCTACCGGGCCCGGACGGGCCTCAGACCTCGATACATCGCGCGCAGGCGGCGCCGGAGAGAAAGAGTTGCGACATCACGCCTGTTTATACGATGGGTTCCTGCCGCGCAAATGACGGTCGGCGGCAACGGATGCTCGGGAGGCATGACCCGAGAGGCGAGCCAGGGCCCGCTCGGGCCCGGCGCGAAGCGGGCGACGGGTCGTTGGCGGGTCAGGCACGGTCGGCTAGTGTCGTACCAAGGCAGCACGCCGACTTGGGAGGAAAGACAATGAAACGCCGTCACCTGCTGGCCGCGGGCACCGCCGTGCTCGCAGCACCATCGATCGCCCGCGCGCAGGCCAAGTATCCGGCACAGCCGATCCGACTCGTGATCCCGTTCCCGCCGGCCGGACCAACGGACATCATCGGACGGATGACGGCCGAGAAGCTGACGGGCGTGCTCGGCCAGAACGTGCTGGTCGACAACAAGGCCGGTGCCGCAGGATCGATCGGCGCCGTCGAGGTGAAGAACGCCAAGCCGGACGGCTACACCCTCCTCTTCGCGACCTCCTCGACGCATGCGATCAATCCGACGGCCTTCGCCAAGCCGCCCTACGACCCGGTCAAGGACTTCACGCCGGTCTCCTCGATCTGCGTCAACCCGCTGGTGCTGGTCGCCCATCCGTCGATGCCCGAGACGTTGATGGGGCTCGTCGACCTGATGAAGAAGAACCCGGGAAAATACTCCTACGGGTCGTCGGGCATGGGCGGCATCACGCACCTCGCCGGCGAGTATCTCAAGGCATCGGTCGGCGGCATGAACGTCGAGCACGTCCCCTACCGCGGCTCGATGCCGGCACTCCAGGACATGATGGCCGGCAACGTCGCCTGGATGTTCGAGACCATGAGCACCTCGCTGCAGCTCCATCGCAGCGGGCGCGTCCGTATCCTGGGTTTCGCCCATTCCGTGCGCACGCCGGCGGCGCCCGACATCCCGACGATCATCGAGGCGGGCGTGCCGGGTTACGAGGCCTATACGTTCAACCTTATCCTGGCGCCGGCCGGCGCTCCTGCAGACGCCGTTCAGGCGATCGACGCCGCCACTCGCAAGGTCATTGCCGACAAGGCCTTCATCGAATCTCTGGAGAAGATCGCGGCCGTGCCCACGACCGACACCACGCCCGAGCGGACGGCGACGTTCATCAAGGACGAACTCGCCAAGTGGGCGCCGATCATCAAGGCAGCCGGCGTGAAGATCGAGTAGCGGTCGAGACCTATCGGTAGCCGGCCGGCGGCGGGACGTTGGCCGGTGCCGGCGCGATCGGTGCCTGCTGCGGCATCTGCGACGGCGTCGGCAGGTTCATGCTGCCGGGGCCCGAACCCACGCCCGAACCGGCACCCTCGCTGGGCACGGCAACGCGGCCAGGCGCATTCTGTCCGGTATTGCTGATGAAATACCCCGCGACGGCGTTCGAGTTGTCGCCGGCCGTCTTCGCCGGCACGTCGATTATTCCAATGCGCGCGCCACTCTTGTCGACGCGGTAGCCTTCGGGATCGAGCTGGACGCCTTCGTTGTCGATGCGGGCGCCGCCCGGCTGCGTGCGATAGGCGGCGGGCGGCGTCGTTTCGCCATAGAGCGGCTGGGGAAGTGGGTCACAGGCAGCGAGCATCGATGCGCCGAGCACCGCGGCAACCAGACGTCTCGCAGCCATTGAGCCCCCTCACGGTGTGGTCGACTGCGGGCTGATGATGTTGCCGTAGCGGTCGAGCCTGTTTCCCTGACCATCATAGCGGAAACCGTACTCGTCGCGGAAGGCCTCGACGCCAGCCGGCGGGGTCACGGCGGGAGCATAGGCGGGGGTCGGCGCGTAGGTCACCGTGGTCGTCGAGGCAGGATACCCCGACGCATAGTAGGTTGTAGTGGTGGCAGGATAGTAGGCTTGGTCACGGTAGCGGCGGGCGTCGATTTCACGGCCCACGCAGCGATTGTACATCGACGAGCCCGGCGTCAGACCGTAAGAGTAGCAGGCGTTGCGGGCATCGGCCTCGAGGCTAGCTGCCGTGTAGGTGACGGGGACCCGGCCCTGAGAGCGGGCTGCCGCCTCGCGCGAGACGCAGCGGTTGTAGGCGTCGGTACCGGCTACGAAGCCGTAGTCTAGGCAGGCCTGCTCGGAGCCGGAAACGCGGTAGGCAGCCGGCCGCTCGTAGGTCGTCGTCGTGCTGGTGCAGGCGGCGGCCGTAAGGCCCGCGGCCACTGCGACCAGAAACTTCGTCGGGAACATGAACAGCCTCCTCGGAAAATTTCGTGGAGGCTGAACGTCGAAGGCCGCCGGCGGTTGCAGGCTCCCTGCTGAAATCAGGCCGCCTTCTTGACGACAGCATCGCGCGGCTCGCGCCGCAGAATCTTGCCCACGTTGGTCTTGGGAAGTTCGGTCCTGAACTCGATGTGCTTGGGCCGCTTGTAACCGGTAAGTTCGCGGTGGCAGTACTCGGTCAGCGCCTCCTTCGTCAGGCTCGGATCCTTCCTGACCACGAACAGCATCACCGCCTCGCCGGAGTTTGCGTCGGGCACGCCGATCGCCGCGCACTCCAGTACGCCGGGATGCGCCGCCACGACCGCTTCGACTTCATTGGGATAGACGTTGAATCCGGACACCAGGATCATGTCCTTCTTGCGATCCACGATCTTCACGTAGCCCCGCGCGTCCATGATGCCGACGTCGCCGGACTTGAAGAAGCCGTCTGGCGTCATGACTTTCGCCGTCTCCTCGGGCTGCTGCCAGTAATCGCGCATGACCTGCGGGCCGCGAATCGCGATCTCGCCCGCTTCCCCCAGCGCCACGTCCTTGCCGGCATCATCCAGGATGCGGATCTCGACGTTGGGCAACGGCAGGCCGATCGTGCCGGTATAGGCCTCCGAATCGGTCGGGTTGCAGGTGATGCCCGACGAGGTCTCGCTGAGGCCATAGCCTTCGCAGATCGGGCAGCCGGTGATGGCCAGCCACTTCTTGGCGACTGCCTCCTGGACCGCCATGCCTCCGCCGTTCGAGATGACAAGTTCGGAGAAATCGAGCTTCGCGAAGTCGGCGTTGTTGGCGAGGCCGTTGAACAGCGTGTTCACCGCCGGGAAGACATTGAGCTTGTGCTTGGCAAGATCCTTGATCGTGGCCGGCAGGTCACGCGGGTTGGGGATCAGGATGTTGAGCGCGCCGGTGCGCATGCCGAGCAGGCCGCAGGTGACGAAGGCGAATACGTGATAGAGCGGCAGGGCGCAGACGATGGTGAGCTGGCCGGAGACTTTCCGGCGCTTCAGCCCCGGCTGCATCCAGGCCTCGGAGGCAAGCAGGTTCGAGACAAGCGTCCGATGAAGGAGCGTCGCGCCCTTGGAGACGCCGGTCGTGCCGCCGGTGTACTGCAACACGGCGACGTCGTCGGGGCCGAGTTGCGGCTTGTCGAGAGTCATGCCGCGGCCCGCACTCAGTGCATCGTTGAACTTCGCATGTCCCGGCAGCGACCAGGTCGGCACCATCTTGCGCACATGCCGCACGACCAGGTTGACGACCGGCCCCTTGGGAAATCCCAGCAGGTCGCCCATCGAGGCGACGACGACGTGCTTCACCGCCGTATGGTCGATCACCTGCTGCAGTGTCGTGGCGAAGTTCTCGAGGATGATGATGGCTTGGGCGCCGGAATCCTTGAGCTGATGCTCGAGCTCGCGCGCGGTGTAGAGCGGGTTGACGTTGACCGCGATGAAACCGGCGCGCAGGACAGCGGCGACCGCCACCGGGTACTGCAGGATGTTCGGCATCATGATGGCCACGCGATCTCCGCGTTTCAGGCCGCGCCCCTGCAACCACGCGCCCAGCGCGGCAGACAGCGTGTCGATCTCGCCGAAGGTGAGCGCCTTGTCCATGCAGACATAGGCACGCATGTCGCGGTGCTTCGAGAAGGTTTCTTCGAACAACGAGACGACACTCGGATAGGCCGAGGGGTCGATGTCGGCGGGCACGCCCGCCGGATAACTCTTGAGCCAGAACCGGTCCATGTCGCTCCCCCGCAATTGCTCGCACCGACAATAGCGCCCGAAACGAAAAAAGGCCCATCCTCGCGGACGGGCCTTCTTGCCGGAACGGATGTCGCTTAGGCAGCGGCCTTGGCGAACTTCTCGATGCGCTCCTGGACGGGGCGGACGGCGTCATCGGCGGCCTTGCGGACGAACGCGCCGAGATCCTGCGCCTGGGCGATGCGGGCCTCGAGGCGGCCACGCCAATACTTGGTCGAGACGTCGAACGCCTCGAGCGGCGACTTGGCGGCGAGCAGGTCGCGCATGGCGGCGAAGCCGGCGTCGGCGTCTTCCTTGGCGACTTCGAGGATCTTCAGGCCGGCCTTGGCGGCGTTGTCGCGGGCCTGGGTGGCCTGGACGTTGAGCTGCTCGGACGCGGTCTGCGCGGCCTTGCTGATCTGTTCGAAGCCCTCGGTGGCCTTGCGGACGCCGGTCTGGGCGAACTCGCGGACGCGCTCGCCGGCCGCCTTGGTGGTCTCGGTGGCGTGCTCGATGACGTTGTCGATGGAGGTGGTGTTGGTGGTCATGGGTCGGTTCCTGAGCTGGTGTCGGTTGAATGCTCTACGCGGTGACCATGCGTATATGGGGCCCTCATGGTGCATTGCAACATAAATTTGTGCACTGCAGGAAGAAAAATAGATTATTCATATATATCAATGATTTAAACATTTGCGAATGCCGGCCCCCTTGCCTTCGTGAAGCCCGCCGGAGGACAGTGGGACAACAAGAACACGGGCGGACTGCGGGAGGACGCCAAATGGAACAGCAGCAGCTTTCCGGAATCGATGCGTCGTTCCTCTATCTGGAGACGCCCGAGACGCCGATGCATGTGGCCGGGCTCACCTATTTCGAGCTGCCGCCCGGCTTCGAAGGCAGCTTCTACCAGCACTTCCGCAAGTTCTTCGAAAGCCGCCTGCACACCATTCCGATCTTTTCGAAGCGCCTGGCACCGTCGCTCTATGACCTCGACCATCCCGGCTGGGTCGACGAGCCCGAGATCGATCTCGACTATCACCTGCGCGAAACCGCACTCCCCTCTCCCGGCACCGAGGAGCAGCTGGAGGAGGTGATATCGCGCCTCCACGCCAATACGCTCGATCGCAGCCGGCCGCTCTGGCAATTCTACGTCATCACCGGCCTCGCCAGCGGTCAGGGCGTCCTCTACTCGAAGGTCCATCACGCCGCGATCGACGGCGGCGCCGGCATGGCGATCAACAAGGCGCTGTACGATGTGAGCGCGACGCCGCGGGACGTCGGACCGCCGCCCCCAAAGCCCGCCTCGACGGCGAGCGCCCCGGTCTCGCCCACCGCGGTCGATCCGGTGAAGGGCATCGCGGACATCATGGGCAACATGATGCGCCAGCAGATGAAGCTCCTGCAGGCCGCACCCGACATCATGACATCCATGACCAACGCCTTCCTCGGCAAGCCGGGCGAGGTGCCGAAGGCGTTGGGCACCCTGCAAAGCCTGGCGACGCAGCTCCCGACGCTCAGCGCGCCCAGGACGCCGTTCAATGCCACGATCACACGCGAGCGAAGCTATGCCGCCCGCACGATCTCGCTTTCCGACGCCAAGGTGATCGCCAAGGCGAGCGGCGCCAAACTGAACGACGTGGTGATGGCGGTGTGCAGCGGCGCGATCCGCCGCTACCTGCAAGAGAAAGGCCAGCTTCCCGACAAGCCGCTGATCGCAGGCGTGCCGATCAGCCTGCGCGAGCCGGGCGACACGCGGCAGAACAACCAGGTTTCCGGAATGCTCTGCCAGCTCGCAACGGACCTTGCCGATCCGGCGGAACGGCTGAAGGCGATCGTGAAGTCGTCGACCGAGTCCAAGCAGATCGCCGGCACGTTCCGGGACGCAGTCCCGCAGGACTTCGCCTTCGTCGGCGCGCCGATCCTGCTGCAACTCGTGATGCTGGTCTATGGACGCAGCGGCCTCGCCGACAAGCTGCCGATGCCGATGAACGTCACCATCTCCAACGTGCCCGGTCCGCCGATGGCGCTCTACTGCGCCGGAGCCAAGGTGACGGCACTCCATCCCGTGTCGATCCCGGCGCACGGAGCGGCACTCAACATCACCGTGCAGAGCTACATGGATGCGCTGAACTTCGGTTTGACGGCCGACCGACGTGCCGTACCCGACGTCGGCAAGCTCGGTGACTATCTTGTGGACTCCGCCAAGGAACTCAGGAAAGCGATCGTGGGCAATTGAAACACTTCCGCCCGAATCCGATATGTGGGACCCTCATCGAAACGAACAAGGAGGCCTCATGACGGCTGCCGCTGAAGCGCTGCGTCCCCCCTCGCGAGCGCTGCTGTTCCTCGAAGGTCGCGCCTTGCAGGAACTCGGTGCGTTCATGCTGCTGCGCCCGTGGCTCGCCGCCGCACCGCGCGGCGACGGTCATCCCGTGCTTGTCCTTCCGGGGCTCCTTGCCAGCGATCTCTCGACCCGCCCCTTGCGCTCGTTCCTGAACGCACAAGGCTATGCGGCGCACGGTTGGGATCAAGGCCGGAACCTCGGCCTGCGAGAGGGCATCGAGGACGGTATGCTCGACCGCGTCGACGAGCTCTTCGAGCGATACGGGCAGCGCAAGATCAGCCTGGTGGGCTGGAGCCTGGGTGGCATCTACGCCCGCCAGCTCGCCAAGCGCCGCCCCGACAAGGTCCGCTCGGTGATCAGCCTCGGAAGCCCGTTCACGGGCAGCCCGAAGGCCACCAACGCCTGGCGGGTCTACGAGTTGGCCTCAGGCCAGAGGGTCGACGATCGCGACCAGCACATCGCAGGGCCGCTTGCCGACCCGCCGCCCGTCCCGACCACGTCGGTCTTCAGCCGCACAGACGGCATCTGCGCTTGGCAGACCTGTCTCAATGTCGAAGGCGAGCATGTCGAAAACATCGAGGTCTACGGCAGCCATTGCGGGCTCGGCCATCATCCGGCGGCCGTCTATGCCGTCGCCGACCGCCTCGCGCAGCCCGAAGGCAAGTGGAAGAAGTTCGACCGGTCGGGTTGGAAGAGTGTCGTCTTCCCCGACTGGAAGCGGCCGTAGAGCGGCTTTCGACCTGATGGAACCGCGGGCGGTTCCATCAGGTCGGAAACGCACCAATTCCACTGCATTGTCATGTGACGCAATCCGTTCAGCTCGATTCAAGCTGAACGGATTGCGCTACAGGAGCTACTTCTTCTCCACGCTCGTGCGGATCTCGTCGTAAGACTCCTTCATCCGCTCCTGCACGATCTTGAACGCCTCGGTGCTCGACTTCTGCACCAGTTCCGCGATGTCGCGCGTGTTGGCGATTGCGGCTTCCATCGCCTTCTTGGCGAACTCGGCCTGCTTGGTCATCACGTCCTGCGGGTTTCCGCCGGGCTGGTAGCTCTGCGCCATCTCGGTGATGTCCTTGATTGTCGCCTCGAAGATCTCGCGCTGCTTCCTGGCGATGTCGTTGGCGCCACCCGCCATCGCCTGCCATGAACGGGCCATGGCATCCATGTTCTTCTGGTGATGTTCCATGATCCTGGACATGTCGAACGCGGGCACCTTGAACTGCTCGCCCAGCTTCTTGAACATGTCGGTGAAGTTCTGTGGTGCATCGGCCATTTGAACCTCCTGTGATCTAGAAGCGTAGCTTCAACCCCTGCTCCAGCGCATGCAAGGCCAATCCGGCCAAGCCGCCGATCATGGCACCATTGAAACGGATATATTGCAGATCGCGTCCAACCGTGAGCTCGATGCGACCGATCAGCACGTCGATGTCCCAGGACTTCACCTGATCGGCGATGAAAAGGCCGACGCCACTCTTCTGGCTCTGCACGAAGTCGGCGAGAACCCGCACCATGCCGCGGTTGATCTCGGCGCGGACCGCTGGGTCGCGCGCGAGCTGGCCACCGACGTCGACCAGCATGACCTCGAGCTGGCGGCGGATCTGGCTGTCCTCGCCACGCGCATCCTGCTCGAGGAACGTCCGCAGGCTCTCCCAGGCACCCTCCGCTACGGTCGCGATCTCCTGGCGAGCCAGCAGGTCGCGCTTCAGGGTCTCCGCGCGGCGCGCGAAGGACTGTGAATGGCGCAGCCGGTCGATGAAGCCCGAGACGAAGCTGTCGAACTCGCGACGGAGAGGATGGTCCTTCTCCGCCCGCGCTTCCTGGATGAAGGCTGTGGTCGAGGCAACGATCTTGCGCAGGAGGTAAGCGTCCGCACGATAGAGGTTGAACAATGCCGGCAGCTCCTGTCGGATCTTCTCGCGCAGGGCGGCCAGCGTCTCCTCGTTCACCAGCACCTTCTCCAGAGCACCCAAAAGCTCGTCGAGCAGCCGCTGATGCCGGCCCTTCTCGGTCACCGCGCTCAGGAGCCCGGCCGCCAGCGGAGCGAGTTCGATGCGCTGCAGCTCGGCCATGACCCGCTGGCCGATGAACCCCTTGAGACCCGATTGGTCGATCGAGGCGAGTGCCTGCGGCACCAGTCGCATCACGAATCCCGCCAGCGCCGCCGATCGCTCGCGGTCGCTCAGCCACTCCGAGACGAGGGCCGCGAAATCGACGTCGCGCAGACGTGCCTCGACAGGCCCGGGCGCCAGGAAGTTCGTCTCGATGAACTCGCCCAGGTTTTCGGCGATGCGATGGTGATTGCGCGGCACGATGGCGGTGTGCGGGATCGGCAGGCCGAGGGGCCGGCGGAACAGCGCCACGATCGCATACCAGTCGGCCAGCCCGCCGACGGTCGCCGCCGCGGCAAAGGCGGCGACATAGCCCCAGGCCCAATGGTGCGGCTCGAAGTGCCGGGCGACGATGAACAGTACCGCCGTCGCCACGAGCAGCAGGGTTGCGGTGAGCTTGATCCGCCTGAGTGCCCGGGCGCGTTCGGCGTCGCGCGCGGTCAGGGATCCGTTCAGCTGCTCGCCCACACGTCCAGCACGTAGCGATTGTCGGCCGCAAGCCTGGCCATCCACGCGTCGCCCGCCGCCTCACCGGCGCCGGTCTTGTCGCGATGCATGGCGATCAACGCCCGCTTCACGTCGGGCTCCATGCGGCCACCGTCTCCGCACACATAGACGATCGCACCCTGGTCGAGCAGCGTCGACACCTTCTCGGCCTTCTCCTTCAGGAGGTCCTGCACATAGGCCTTCTTTCCTTCATGACGCGAGAACGCGACGGCGAGATCGACGTTGCCGGCGTCGGCCTGCTCCTTCAGCTCATCGGCATAGATGTAGTCCTGATCCGGGTGGCGGCAACCGAAGAACAGCAGCGCCGGACCAAGTGTGCGGCCCTGCGCCTTGAGCGCGGCGCGCTCACGCAGGAATCCGCGGAAAGGCGCCAGGCCGGTGCCGGGGCCAATCATGATGATCGGCGCCGCCGGATCGACGGGCAGGCGGAAGCCGACTTTGGTCTCTTTCACGAAAGCCTGGACGGTCCCGCCAGCGGCCAGGCGTGAGAGGTGGTTGGAGCAGACGCCGTGATAGACACCCGTGCCCGACCGCGCCGGTCCCTCGACGACGGCAACCGTGATCGAGCAGCGCGCACCGTCGGCGATGGGCGAGGACGAGATCGAGTAATAGCGCGGCGTCATCAGCGGCATCATCTCGATGAACGCGGCGAATGGCAGCTCGCAGGCCGGGTACTCCTCGAGGAGATCGAGGACCGACTTGCGCTTGGCCAGCACCTCGGCGCGGAAGCCCTCCTCTTCCAGCAGTGCCTCGAGCTTGGGCCGCGTGAAGGGGCAGCGCGTGTTCTGCGCCATCGCCTGGATCTGCTTGCGCGTCGCGGGAAGCTGCAGCTCGAGATAGTCCGAGAGCAGGCGGTGGACGGAGATCGCCTCGCCCACCGGCAGCGCGGCGCGACGCCCTTCCGGGGCAGTCAGCAACACATGGGCGCCGGGCGCGAAGCCGAAGCGGCGCACCGCGCGCTCGACCAGCGCCGCGCCGTTCTGCGGCACGATGCTGAGATGGTCACCGGCGCGGTAGCTCACGCCGTCCGGCAGCAGCACCTCGATGTGACGCGTACTGCGGCCCGAAGTGGCGGTGTTCTGCAGCTCGCGGTTGGCCAGCACCTGCATCGGCAGCGCGCCATGGCCGCCGATGATCGGATTGGCCGGCGGCTTGTCGATCGGCTGGACCTGGTAGAGCGGCTCCTGCGCGGCCCCCGCCTCGAGATCGATCTTGATGCCGAGCTTGTCTGCAACGGCCGGCAGCATCGGCCCGTACCAGTCCTGGAAGTTGCCGTCGAGATCCTCGCGCGCGTCGCCCTCGCCGCGCGCATGGATGCGTTCGGCGCCCCTGGCCGCCATCAGCTCGTCGAGCTGGCGCGGGATCGACTGGTAGGTCGAGGCCCAGTCGCGGTTGCCGCAGCCGAAGACCGTGAAGCGGACGCCCTTCAGCGCATCGGCCGGTGCTCCCTGCAGTGCCTTGATGAACTGCCCGGCATTGTCGGGCGGCCCGCCGTTGTAGGAGGCGCAGACGATGGCGACCGCGCCCTCGGTCGGCAGCTTGCCTGCCATGTCGTCGAGGCTCGCGAGTGTGGTCGCAAAGCCCGCCGCCTCGGCATCCTCGGCAATCGAGCGCGCCAGCTCCTCGGCCGTGCCCATGTTGGAGCCGAACAGGACGGCGAGCTTGCCGCCATGGCTGGCCGCCGCCTTCTTCGGCGCCTTGCGCGGCGCAGGCTTCGCGACCGAAACCGACGCGCCGCTGCCACGCACCACGTCGGGCCGCAGGCGGACGCGCATCACCAGGCCGTCGGGCTTGATGGTGAGCGACTCCTTGATCTTGAGCTGGTAACGCGTGTGGTCGACCAGCCGGAAGCGCTGCAGGATCATGCCGATCACCAGCGTCGCCTCGGTCATCGCGAACTGGCGGCCGATGCAGGCGCGCTGGCCGTTGCCGAACGGCTTGAAGGCGTGCGGCGGCATCTTGGCCTCGCGCTCGGGCGCGAAATTGTCCGGGTTGAAGACCTCGGCCTGCGGTCCCCATACCGACTTGTCGCGATGGAGCATCGCCGTCAGCACGGTGACGAAGGTGCGCTTGCGGAGCTTGTATTTCCCGCCGATCGTCTCGTTCTGGTACGGGTAGAGGCCGAAGGCCGGCGCGGTCGGCCACAGCCGCAGCGACTCCTTCAGGATCTGGCCGATATAGACGAGCTGGTTGACCTGCTGCGCCGTGGGCTTGGCGTTGACGTCGCGGCCCAGCACGCGATCGACCTCCTCGTAGGCCTTCTGCAGGACATGCGGGTTGTTCAGCAGGAAGTAGATCGCAAACGACAGCATCCCGCTCGTCGTCTCGTGGCCGGCGATCAGGAAGGTGTTCATCTGGTAGCGGATGTTGACGTCGTCGAGCCGCTCGCCGGTCTGCTTGTCCTGGCCGCTCAGCATGAAGCCCAGCAGGTCTGGCTTGGCGGTGTCGTCGGCCGGCACTTCGCGACGCTCGCGGATGATGCGGTCGGCGATGCCGTTCATGAAGCCGACATCCTGCTCGAGCTTCTTGCGGCTCTTGCGCTGGGTGATGTCCTCGAGCGGCAGGCCGCGCATCTTCATGACGGCTTCGAGCGCCCGTACCAGCGACTCGACATAGGGATGGTTGTCGCTGCGGTAGAACGAGTTGAAGCGGTAGTTGAAGCCGCACAGGCCGATCGTGTCGAGCGTGAGCGCGGTCATGTCGCGCACCACGTCGATCTCCTCGTCGGCGTTCAGCCGTTCCCACTTGGTGACGAGCTGGTCGGCGATGTCGAGCATGCCTTCGTGATAGGTCTGCATCATGCGATGCGCGAAGGTCGGCAGCAGGATGTTGTGCGCCTTCTGCCAGTTGGGCTCCTGCGTCTCGGCGGTGAACAGCGCGTCGCCGCCCAGCATGCGCACCCGGCGCAGCGAGCCGCGCACCGCCTTGTCGAAGCGGCTCTCGTCGCACAGCTCGGCCACCAGATCGGCGCCGGAGACGACGACCAGCGGCGTGCCCATCATGTCGAGCCAGAAGATCGGCCCCTGCTCGCGCGCGATGCGCATCAGCGCCTGGATCGGCGCGTCGCCGTCGACGGTGAGCATGTTGCCCAGCACCGGCGTGCGCGGCGGATGGGGAATCGGATGCAGCTTGTTCTGCGCCATGAGGCGTCGTTCCTCCCGGTGTCGCCCTCCTTATAGCAAGGGACCGGTGTTTCTGTCGTATAGTCCGGCCGACGGTTTTTCCCGGGAGGATGCCTTGAAGGTCGGATACATCGGCGTCGGCAACATGGGCGGCCCCATGTGCCGCAACATCATCAAGCGCAGCAACCATTCGGTCACGGTGTTCGACCTGAACCCGGCCGCCGTGAAGAGCTGCACCGATCTCGGTGCCGCGGCCGCCGGCTCGGTCGCCGAGGCGACCAGGGGCATGGACATCGTCATGACCTCGCTGCCGATGCCCCGGGACGTCGAGGCGGTGGCGCTGGGCGACGGCGGCATCCTGGCCAACATCGGCAGGGGCCAGACCTACATCGACCTCTCGACCAACGCGCCCTCGATGGTGAAGAAGATCGGCGCGGCGATGGCCGCCAAGGGGATCGCCATGCTCGACGCGCCGGTGAGCGGCGGCACGGTGGGGGCGGAGGCCGCGACCATCGCCATCATGGTGGGCGGCGACAAGAAGGTGTTCGACGACGCGCTGCCGGTGCTGCAGTCGTTCAGCGCCAACGTGATCCACATGGGCCCGCTCGGCACCGGCACGGTGGCCAAGCTCTGCAACAACATGATGGCCTTCTGCAACGCCGCCGCCGCGGCCGAGGGCATGATGCTGGGCGTCAGCGCGGGCCTCGATCCGCACAAGCTCGCCCAGGTCATCTCGACCTCGAGCGGCAACTCCAACGCCTTCAAGTCCTTCTCCGAGCGGGCGCTGGCCGGCCGGTTCTCGCCGCCCTCCTTCGCGTTGAACCTCGCGCACAAGGACCTGCACCTCGCGATGGAGCTCGCGGACGAGCTCGACGTGCCGCTGCCGCTGGGCTCGGCGACCCACAACCTGCAGCGCATGGCGCGCCGCATGGGGCTGGGCGGCAACGACAGCTCGGCGATCCTGCAGGTCTACGAGCAGGTGCTGCAGAAGACCGTCAAGCCGTGACCATTTCTGGACGCCTGCGCTGTCCAGAAATCGGTGTCCAGAAATCGGCCCGCTGATTCCAAACGACTTTTCCGGCATTTCTGGACAGCGACTGTCCAGAATTCGCCACCTGTCCAGAAATGGTGTCCAGAAATCCCGGCCGGAATTCAGCCGAGGTTCCGGGCGATCAGGCGCGCGACATGGCCGGCATGGATGCGCGCCAGATCGTGGTCGCCGCCGGCCACCACCTCGAGGCGGGCGTCCGGCAGCCGCGCCGCCAGATGCTCGCCCACCGCGAGCGGGCTGATCGGGTCGGCGTCGCCCCAGATCAGCAAGGTCGGCGACGAGATCTTCTCGACCGGCAAAGGCGCCGAAGCACGCGGCGCGGTAATCCACCCGGCCGCCTGCGGGAAGGACCGGCGATAGTCCGCGCGCCAGTCGGCGGCGCCCAGCCCCGTCATGTCGACGCCGCCCGACGTCGCGCAGAGCACGAGGCGCCGCACCAGCGCCGGCTTCTCGAGGGCGAGGCGCGCGGCGATCACGCCGCCCATCGACTGCGCCACGAGGTCGACCGGCCCGTCCATCTTCGCCGCCACCATGGCCACCAGATCGTCGAGGCCCGTCACCGCCGGATCGTGCGGCTGGTCGCCCAGCCCCGGCCAGCCGAAATGCTCCTTCGGCCAGGCATCGGGCAGCGCCGACGCCACCGGCCCCCAGAACTCCGCCGACCCGCCGGCGCCGGGAAGAAACAGAACCCTTGTCGCGACCTGGGTCACACCGGCAGCCCCAGCCTGGCCATGAACGGCGGCAGCGAGCGGCCGATCGAGAGCAGCCAGCGCCCCATCGCTCCGGCGACCTTCTGCACCGCCGGACGCGCGCTCATGCGGTCGCGCCACGCGTGGAGCCTGGCATGCGACACCGGGATCGGCGCGCCCAGGCGCTCGCCGAAGAGCTGCGCCATGTAGAAGGCGATGTCGGCGTAGGTGTAGGGGCCCGCGAGCCACGCCCCGTCGCCCAGCGTCCGCTCCATCTCCCCGTAGAAGCGCGCGGCCGCATCGTGCGCGCCCGGCGCCCCGGGATCGCCCATCAGCCGCACGATGTGCGGGAAGTAGACCTCGTCCGACTTGTGCTCCAGCAGCCGCGCGCGGGCCCGCGCCCTGGGCTCGGACGGCCACAGCGCGGGATCGCGCTTCAGCGATTCGAGATACTCGAAGATCTGCGTCGAATCGAAGATCTCCAGATCTCCGTCGATGAGCACCGGCACCTGGCGCTTGGGGTTCATGCGCAGCACCTCGGGATGCCTGGGCTCGTAGAGCGTCTTCATCGCGAAGGGCACCATCTCCAGCTCGAAGGCGATGCCCTTCTCGTGGAGCGCGATCTCGGCCTTGGCGCCGAACATGCTGAGCGGACCGGAATAGAGCTTCATGGCGGCACTCTAGCCGCGCCGCACGGCCGACCCTGCCCGGAAAATTCTCACGTCGGCATGAACGTGGCGATGGCCTTCTGCACTGTCCGGTGACGCGATCCCGCCCGACCTGTGCCGAGCGGAATCGAAGCGGAAGGCGAACCGCTACAGGACGTAGAGGTCGATATCGAGGTCGACCTTCATCGCCGCCAGCTTCTCCATCAGCGGATGGTCGAGCCCCAGCGCCGGCCGGTCGCCGTTGTACGACTCGACGGCGAAC
>CAYQAY010000076.1:20907-23737 GCA_964415585.1 uncultured Reyranella sp. | reverse complement strand
ATCATGAACAAGGTGCTGTTCAAGAAGCTGCCCTACGATCCCGACAAGGATTTCGCGCTGATCTCCTGGATGGACGCGGGCCACCTGCCGCTGATCGTGAACACCAAGTATCCGATCAAGAACCTCGCCGAGCTTGCCGACTATGCGCGCGCCAACAAGACCAGTCTCGGCACCTACGGCGCCGGCTCCTACAGCCACGTCGCCGTCGAAGCGCTGAACCGGCACTACAAACTCGAGATGCAGCCGGTGCACTATCGCGGCGAGGCGCCGATGTGGATCGACGTCGGTTCGGGGGCGATCCAGGGCGGTACCGGCAGCTATGCCGCGGCTTCGGGCGTGCTGCAGTCGGGCAACGGCCGGGCGATCGCCGTGCCGACCAAGACGCGCATGAAGAAGCTGCCCGACGTTCCTACCTTCTACGAGCAGGGCCTCACCGACATCGCCTTCCAGGTCCAGGGCTTCATCTGCCTGGTCGGCCCGGCGGCGATCCCGAGGGATGTCGTGCTCAAGCTCTCGGACATGATGGTCGAAGCCGGCAAGAGCGAACGCATCCAGAAGATCCTCGACACGTTCGGCATCGACCAGGCGGCCCAGGACCACGTCTTCTTCGAAAAGTTCATGGCCGAGCAGGGACCGGTCTGGATCAAGCTGGTGAAGGACCTGAACCTCGAGCCGCAGTGAGCTACACGCGACGGTTGTTCGCGCGAGGGTTGGGGAGGCGGCCGACCGTGGCCCTGCATCCGGGGCTCCGAGCTATTTGCAATTGTGTGTTTGCACGGGTGGTTTGTCCGTGTAGATCAACTGCAAGTGGCAGAGGCGCCCGAGCGCCCGGTATCGGAAAGGAAGCCCCCTCTTCATGGCTCTCGACGTGTATGTCGGGTCCCTCACGCGGTACTACGCCGGCGGGTGGGAGAACGTCTCAGAGCGTGCGGCTCGTGAGCGCGGCGCTCGAGCCGGACCGGATCGTCCCGCGACGACCGACGAGGAGGTGGAGCGCACCCGCCTCGCGATGACCGCTTGGCGAAAGGCGTTGGCGCGGTCGCTCGGCGACCGGGTCGTCGCTCCGCTCGACTGGGACGAGTCGCCGGAAGCGCCCTACTTCACGGGGCGCCCGGGCTGGGACGGCTTCGGATCGCTGGTACTCTGGGCGGCCTATGCCGAGCATCCGGCGCTGCGCCTGCCCGATGCCCTGCCGGAGGAATGGGACAACGACCTGGCGCTGGTTCGCTCCAACGCCGAGGGTTTCCGCTCGCGCTTCTCCCATCTCGTGCGAAACGTGGAGCTGTGGCTGC
Source organism: uncultured Reyranella sp. (assembly GCA_964415585.1). GTDB lineage: Bacteria > Pseudomonadota > Alphaproteobacteria > Reyranellales > Reyranellaceae > Reyranella. The sequence continues at coordinate 22,445 of CAYQAY010000076.1, read as the reverse complement.
CCGGCGGGTTCGAGTTCACCTTCGAAGGCGGGGACGTCGATGGCCGGCGCCTCGTGATGGGATCCTCGACGATGCTGCGCCGCCAGCTCGGCGAGCTGAACGGCGCCACCTGGAAGGCGACCGCCACGGCGATCTCTCGATGGGGACAGAACCCGCCGCCGTCGGACGCTTCGCTGGAGTCGTGCGCCCGCTATGGCTTTGCCGTGCTTTCCGACCTGGTGGAGCGGGCGGTCGCGCATCGCCTGCCCATGAAGCTCGACTACTGACCCCCGACGAAGACCCCGGACGAAAAACGCCCGCGGCGCGAGCCGCAGGCGTCGATCGCATGGTCGGGGGCTGCGATCAGGCGGCCGAGGGCGCGGGGGGCGGCTCGGTCGCCGGACGGTTGCGACGGTCGGCCATGAACTGGTCGAACTCGGCGCGATCCTTCGCGGCGCGCAGCTTGTCGAGGAAGTCGCGGAATTCGCGCTGCTCCTCGTCGAGGCGGCGGATCGTCTCCTCGCGATATTCGTCGAAGGCGACGTTGCCGCTCGAGGCCGGGCGGCCCCAGCGATGGCGACGCTTCCAGTCTCGCCATTCCTCGCGCATCTGCTGGCGGCGCGCGCGGTATTCTTCACGCGCCTGCTGGCGGTCGGGCATGTCCCAATGCCCATAGTGCTTCGAGCAAAACATGCGGCCACTCCATTTCAGGTAGACGAGAAGGGCGACGCCGATGGGCCAGAACAGGATGAAGCTCAGGACCACCAGGGCGATCCATGCCGGCTTGCCGAGGTCGTCGATTTTTTCGATCAGGCCCATAGGACCCCCTTTTGACTGCTGTTAACGATGTAAATGTTAACGACATTTACATTGATGTCTCCGGCCCCTCGAGTCAAGGGGTCGTCACGCATTTTGGGGAAAACCCAGCCCCTGCAGATAGATGAGTACCTGGGACTCCAGCAATTCCTCGGCCGTCATGGGCAATGGGCGGCGGCCGCCGTCGCCACGGCCGAACAGCGAAGCCGTGCCGTGCGCCATGGCCCAGATGTGCAGGCTCATCATCAGGGCCGGCGGCCGTTTGCCGGCGGGGAGCAGGGTGACGAGCTGGTCGACGGCCGAGCGGAGCACCGCGAAGGAGCGGTCGGCCGCGGCGCGCAGTTCGGCGTTCAGGTCGGGCGACAGGCCCGACTCGAACATCGCTGTGTAGTAGGCGGGTTCGGCGCGCACGAAGGCGAGGTAGGCACGGCCGATGTTGTGGAAGGCGGTGATCGGGTCGGGCTTGCCGCCAGCCCAGCCGGTCGAGAGCATCGCCTCGAAGCGCTGGAAGCCCTCGCGGGCCACGTCGGCCAGCAGGGCGTCGCGATCGCGGAAGTGGCGGTAGGGCGCGGCCGGGCTGACGCCCGCCGAGCGCGCGGCGTCGGCGAAAGTGAAGCCTGCAGGACCCTTCTCCTTGATGAGGTCACGCGCGGCCTGAATCAGCGCCTCGCGCAGATTGCCGTGGTGGTAGCCGCGCTCCTCGCGATCCCGCTTCTTCCAGCTCATGTTAAGGAAGTTTACAT
>CAYQAY010000076.1:0-20807 GCA_964415585.1 uncultured Reyranella sp. | reverse complement strand
ATGTCGACGATGCCCGGCAGTATCTCGGCATTCTCGAAGAAGAGACCGGTGCCGCAGTCGGGGCAGAAATGGCGCCGGCCGTTGGCCGACGACGCGTAGACCTTTGGCGTGCCCTTGGTCACCGTGACCGCGTCTTTCGGATACATCGTCCAGCCGACCATCGGCGCGCCGGCGTGGCGCCGGCAATCCGTGCAGTGACACAGCGCGTGGGTGAGCGCCTGGCCTTCGGCCTGGTATCGGACCGCGCCGCAGTGACAGCCACCGGTGATCATCGTCCGCTCTCCTTCGTCATCGCCAGATCTTCTTGCCGCTGCCGGGCAGTCCCAGCTCGCCCCACATCGCGTCGACCTTGTCGATCACCGCCTGGTCCATCCGGATCTGGCGGCCCCATTCGCGGTTGGTCTCGCCGGGGAACTTGTCGGTCGCGTCGAGGCCGATCTTGGAGCCGAGGCCGGAGACGGGCGAGGCGAAGTCGAGATAGTCGATCGGCGTGTTCTCGATGACGGTGATGTCGCGCGCCGGGTCCATGCGGGTCGACAGCGCCCACATCACGTCCTTCCAGTTGCGGGCGTCGATGTCGGCATCCACCACGATCACCCACTTGGTGTACATGAACTGCCGGAGGTAGCTCCACACGCCCATCATCACGCGCTTGGCGTGGCCGGCGTAGGCTTTCTTCATCGACACGACGGCGATGCGATAGCTGCAGCCCTCGGGCGGCAGCCAGAAATCGACGATCTCGGGGAACTGCTGCTGGAAGAGGGGGATGAACACCTCGTTGAGCGCTTCGCCCAGCACCGACGGCTCGTCGGGCGGCCGGCCGGTGAAGGTCGAGAGGTAGATCGGCTTCTTGCGCATCGTGATCGCGCTGATGGTGAAGACCGGGAACCGCTCGATGCTGTTGTAGTAGCCGGTGTGGTCGCCGTAGGGGCCCTCGTCGCCGTAATCGTCCAGGCTGACGTGGCCCTCGAGCACGATCTCGGCCTCGGCGGGAACCTTGAGCGGCACAGTCTTGCAATCGACCAGCTCGACCTTCTTGCCGCGCAGCAGGCCCGCGAACTGGTATTCCGACAAGGTATCGGGCACCGGCGTGACGGCGGCCAGGATGGTGCCGGGATCGGCGCCGATCACGGCGGCCACCGGCAGCGGCTCGCGCTTGCCCGCGCCCTTCCAGCGCTGGTGATGCTGCGCCCCGCCGCGGTGCTTCAGCCAGCGCATCAGGGTCGTGTTCTTGCCCGTCACCTGCAGGCGGTAGATGCCGAGGTTGAAACTGTCCTGCTTGTCGCCCCCCTTGGAGTTGGGCGGGTTGGGCCCCTGCGTGACGATCAGCGGCCAGGTGATGAGCGGCGCGGGCTCGCCCGGCCAGCAGGTCTGGATGGGGAGCTTGCCGAGGTCGATCTCGTCGCCGGTGAGAACGATCTCCTGGCAGGGCGCGCTGCCGACCGTCCTGGGCTTCATCGCCATCACGGTGCGCAGCATCGGCAGCATGTCGAGCGCCTCGCGCCAGCCGCCCGGCGGCTCGGGCTGGCGCAGAAAGGCGAGCGTCTCGCCGACGGCGCGAAGCTGGCCGGGGTCGCGGTCCATGCCCCAGGCCACGCGCTCGACCGTGCCGAACAGGTTGACCAGCACCGGCATGCCCATCGGCTTTCCATCTGTGCCGACGACGTTCTCGAACAGCACTGCAGGCCCTTGCTCGGCCAGCAGCCGCGTCTGGATCTCGGTCATCTCCAGCACCGGCGAGACCGGCGCCGTCACGCGCACGAGGCGGCCACTTTTCTCCAGCCGATCGATGAAGTCCCGAAGCGAGGCGTATGGCATGTCGTTGATTAAGGTTCCAGGGAACGGGAAGCAAACGTCTTCAATACAACCCGAAGATGTGGTAGATGCAGGCAAACCATACGGACGAGACATGCCGATATTCGGTTTGTTGGGTGCGCTCCTCTACTTCGGCTGTATTTTCCACGCCATCAAGACGGGCAGGATCAACTATTGGCTGATGATCCTCATCCTGCTGCCCGGTATCGGCTCGGTGGCGTATCTGTTGCTGGAAGTGCTGCCGGCAGCGCGGCAGAGCCGCACGGGGCAGGTCGCAATCAAGGCAGTTATCGACAAGGTCGACCCGGACCGCATGCTCCGCGAGCACGCAACCAACCTCGAGACGGTCGAATCGGCTGACAACAAACGTTTCGTTGCGGAAGAGTGCATCAAGCGCGAGCAATGGGATGATGCGATACGGCTCTACAGGTCCGCCCTGACGGGGCCTCATGCGACGGATCCGGCTCTGCTCATAGGTCTCTCACGAGCTCTTTTCGGCAAGGGCGATTTTCAGGGTTCTCTCGACGCTCTCGATGCGTTGCAGCGGGATAATGAAGGATACCAGTCGCGGGATGGACACATGATCTATGCCCGGTCGCTGGAAATGCTGGGCCGATTCGGTGAGGCCGCGACCGAGTATCGGTCGCTGATCGGCTACGCCCTTGGGCCGGAGGCTCAGGTCCGCTACGGCCTTCTGATGAAAGCCAGAGGTGAGCCCCGCCTTGCCGAGGATGCCTTTCGTGAAGCCGTAAAGACCTATGGACGGCGCGTGAACGAGCTCGACCCGGCCGATCGCGAGTGGATCGCCGAAGCTGAACGAAATCTTCCGTGAGCACCGTGCCTGCCATACCTGCCGAGTTCGAGGACCTGTTGAGCCGCGCCGGCCGCAAGGTGCTGGCCGGCACGCACGCGCTCTGCGGCGCGCTCGCCGATCCGCGGACGCGCTTCCTGGCGGCCGACGACCTGCTCGATCGCACCAAGGCGGGCCGCCTGCGCCGCACGCTCGAAGCCGAACTCACATCGACTCTGGAACGCATGGAACGGCCGATCCCGCCCGAGACGATCTCCGGCATGCGCCACGACTACGGCGAGCTGCTGCCCAAGACCAGCCGCGCCGGCACGATCTACTTCGAGAGCCGCCGCGAGGCAGGTTACAAGGCGGCCGAGCGCATCGGCCTGGTGCGCATGATGCGGTCTAAGAGCTTCCGCGCCTTCGCCGAGGCGCTGGCCGGCCGCAGGCTGTCGTCGGGCTGGGGCCTGCAGGTGCTGCGCTACGGGCCGGGCGACTATGCCGGCCCTCACAACGACCACCATCCCGAGAACGAGGATGCGAAGGGCGGCTACATCGACCTGCATCTCGGCCTGTGCGGGCCGGGGGTCACGCATCAGTGGCTGGTCTACAGCCGCGCCGGCCATTTCGGCGAGATCGTGTCGGTGGCCAAGCCCGCCGCCGTGACGGCCTACCGCCTGCCGTTCTGGCACTACACCACGCCGCTCGTCGGCAGGCCCGGCGCGGGTCGATGGGTGCTTCTGGGGACGTTCCTCTACGGCTGACCCGCGGGTACGTTCTTCCAGGAGGCGGCGCGCTCCAGCAGCCGCCGCGCGCGCACGGCGATGGGCAGGTCGATCATCTTGCCCTCGAAGGCGACGGCGCCTTCGCCGGCGGCCACAGCCGCATCGAAGGCCTCGAGCAGGCGACGGGCGTGATCGAGCTCGGCGTCCGAGGCGCCATACTCCTCGTTGATGATCGGCACATGCGCGGGATGGATGCAGGTCGCGGTGGTGAAGCCCAGCGCCCGGCCGCGCTTCAGGCCGGCCCGATAGGAGTCGAGGTCGGCGATGTTGGCGAGCTGGCCCATCGAGCCCATCGGCAGGATGCCGGCGGCGCGGCAGGCGGCGAGGCCCTGCATGGCGAAGACGTACATCGAGTCGGCCGAGGGCGTGGCGCCGAGCTCGGTCGCCATGTCCTCGCCGCCCACCGACATGCCGGCCATGCGCGGCTCGCGGGCGATGGCGAAGAGGTGCGGCAGGGCCGCCGGCTCCTCTATCAGGACGAGGAAGCGCGTATGGCCGGGTTCCATGCCGAGGGCGGCCTCGCGGTCGCTGACCAGCTCGGCCAGCAGGCGGACATGCTGGGCGCCCATGACCTTGGGCAGCATCAGCGCCGAGACGCCGGGCATCACCGATGCGGCGATATCGGGCACCGCCAGATCGAGCGGCCGGTTGATGCGCACCACGACGTCGGCGCCGGCCTGCGAGACCCGCGGCACGGCCGCCGCAACGGCTTCGCGGGCGGCCGTCTTGTTGGCCGGGGTGATCGAATCCTCGAGGTCGAGGATGATCGCGTCGGCACCGCGCGTATGGGCCTTGGCGACGAAGCGCTCGGCCAGCACCGGCACGAACATCAGGGAACGCCAGGTGGGTTGCGGACGGGGCATCGGGTTTCCTTCTCTTGCAGGCAGTGCAAGCATTTGCAGGTTCAGCAGGTTTGTGCTAGGAAAAACCCTACGATGGGGGACGCCCGCGGAGAGATCCGGCGGGCGTTTTTCGTCGCAATCCGCGGCACACCCGTCCCGCCGCGAGTCCGGCGCCGGTGGCACGGCCGATCGGGGCGGGATTTCATAACCGGATCAGACGGTTGCGCTCGGTTTACGGCACAGGCAGCGGGACACGGCGTGGCACAAAGAGTGTGCCGAAAAACGGCGTCAGCGCAGGCCCAGCGGCACGACGGTGATCGAGTTCTGCGGGCTGCCCTCGATCACGCGGTCGGTGTAGGTCAGATAGACCAAGGCGCGCCGCTTGGGATCGTAGAAGCGCACCACCTGGGTGGTCTTGAAGATCAGCGAGGCGCGCTCGCTGAAGACCTCGTGCGGGCTCTTGACCTTCTCGGCGCGGGCGACGTCGACCGGGCCGACCTGGTGGCAGGAGATCGAGGCGTAGGGGGGATCCTCGGCGAGGCCGAAAGCGCCCTTGAGGCCGCCGGTGCGGGCGCGGGAGATGTAGCAGGTGATGCCCGGGATATCGGGGTCGTCGAACGCCTCGACCACGATCTTGTCGTTGGGCCCCAGCCACTTGAATCGGTAACCGACCGAGCCGATCTCGTCTCCCGCAGCGGCGGGCAGGGCGAGCAGCAGGACGAGAAGGGCGACGACCGAACGCAACATGTCAGGCTCCTTTCGCAGGGGGGCGGGTGGCGAGGAACAGGCCGGGCAGCACCAGCGCGGTCCCCACAAGATGGTACCAGTGCGGCGTCTCGCCAAGCGTTGCCCAGGCCAGCAGGCCGACATAGAGCGGGCCGAGATACATCGAGATGCTGGTGACCGACGGGCCGAGCTCGCGCACGCAGTAGCCGAAAGCGCCATAGGCACCGACGCCGGGGATGATCGCCAGCACGATCCAGACGGTCCATGTCTTCCAGTCGCCGAAGTCGGGTCCCACCCACAGGATCGCCTCGCCGATCGCGAAGGGCAGCAGCACCAGCGAGCCGGCAAAGGAGACCGCGCAGAGCCGGGTCAACGGGTCCAGCGCGCTCGGCCGGTGCTTCAGCAGCACGGAGTAGAGGCCCCAACAGGCCGAGGCCGCCGCGATCCAGAGGTCGCCCTCGGTAAAATGCATGGAGAGGAGATTGCCGACGCGGCCCTTCGCGAACACCGCCGCGACGCCGGCGAGGCAGAGCGCGATGCCGGCGATGCGGGCGAACGTCAGCCTTTCGCGATAGAGCAGGCGGCCCAGCAGCACGACCAGGATCGGCGAGGCGGCGTAGATCAGGCCGATGTTGAGCGCGGGCGTGGTGCGGCCGCCGACATAGACCCAGGCGCCGCAGATCCACATGCCGAGCGCGCCCAGCATCAGCAGGTCGGGCCATTCGCGCGCCAGGGCGTCGCGATGACGGACGAGGCGTGGCCAGACGAAGGGCAGGAGGAGGGCGGCGACCAGGAACCAGCGGCCGAGCGCCAGCGCGTTGGGCGGTACGAAAGTCGCGTAGCGCGCCATCAGCATGTTCACGGAGAACATCGCGGGCGAGAGCAGCAGCAACGCCCAGGCGATGCGACGGCGGTTGAGGAACGACACGGCACCCCTGTTCAGGCGGCGCGCAGCCCTTCCTTGGGAACTTCGCCGCCGGCTTCCTTCACCGCCTCACGATACGCCTTCTCGGAGCTGAAGGGGGCGACCTTGGGAAAGTCCTTCTTGCGGCCCGGCCGGATCTCGCCGGTCGAGGGCGTCACGATCAGAAGCTCGCCGCTGCGGCCGAGCAGCGGGATCTCGCGCTTCCAGCGCGAATGGACGCGGCGGGCGGAGGCGGAGAAGTCGACATAGGTCGTGAACTCGCTGTGGTCCTTTATGAACAGCGCCTCGTAGGTCGCGATGAATTCCTTCACGAACCCGGCGTCGACGATCTCGAGGTTGGACATCATCCAGCAGCGATCCTCGAACACCCAGTAGGTGCCGATGCCGACGAACTGCCGCTCGCGGGTGATATAGGGATAGAAGGGGAAGCCGCGGCAGGCGATCGTGCGGTTGTCGCGCTCGCAATGACGTGCGCCCTTGCAATGGATCGCCATGCAGTCGGGAGTCAGCTCCTCGACGATCTGCTTGGTCGCGTAGTCGTAGGGCTTGAACCTGGACCACAGGTCGGTGCGCGTCTTCAGTAGATCGAACTCGACCTTGTGGACGACCGGCACGGCGTTCTCGGTCGAGCAGCACACCGGCTCGCCGCCGTTCAGGGGCGCGCACTTGCGTCCACAGTCGAACCGCGAAACCGGGGCGTTGAAGCCTTCGTAGAGGGACGCGAAATCGGAAGGCTTTATCGTTGACTTTGGTGCTTTAGGGGGCATTGCAGTCATCTAGCCCGAATGCTCTGTGAAAGAACAGAGAAGGTATTGTTGCGTGCTGCTCAATCGACAGGCAACACCCGCCACACCACTGTTTCGCGCATGCCGCGATTCTCGAGCTGCAGTGAGGTCGGGATGTCGTAGCGGGCACGCTCCTCGAGGCCCTGCGCGCTGAAGTAGTTGCGGCCGGGGTCGCCCAGCAGCACCAGCCTGCCCCTGGCCGCATGGCTGCGCAACCAGGCCAGCGTTCGTACCGACATCTCGCGCTCGTAGCAGACGTCGCCGGCAATCACCACGTCGGCGTCGGGGCCTCCATCCGGACCGGCCAGCCAGTCCTCACTGCTGGTCCCAATGGCCAGCCCATTGGCCTTGGCGTTGAGGCGGGCGGCGACTAGCGACAGAACGTCGATGTCGTTGGCGATCACGGACGCGGCGCCGGCCTTGGCGGCAGCCATCGAGGAGACGCCCGAGCCCGCCGCGAAGTCGATCACGCGCTTGCCTTCGACCAAGGTCGGATGATCGAGCAGGTAGCGCGCCACTGCCTGGCCGCCCGGCCAGCAGAAGGCCCAGTAGGGCGGGTCGACGTTCTGTGCCTCCAGCCAGGCCTCGGTCGCCTGCCAGATGGGCACATATTCGGTGGCGAGCCACAGCTTGAACTCCGGCACCATGGCCGGGGTCTCGAGCGAGGTGTTCCTGACGATGAACCCCTCGGGATCCGCGGGCAGGCGCGCCATCCGGCTAGCGCAGATGGTCGACGACGAGGGCGGCGAGCAGCAGCCAGCCCACCAGGGCGTTGGACTTGAAGCGCATCAGGCAGTCGGCGGGATCGCCGGGCTTCACGAAGGCGACCAGCCAGGCGAAGTAGGCGGCGATGACGCCCAATAGGGCGAAATAGCCGATGCCGAGGCCCGCGAGGAAGCCGGCCCCCGCCCAGAAGCCCAGCGTCACCAGGGCGAACAGGGCGAGCCAGACTCTGGGTGCCCTGGCAAAGCGCCGCGCGGTGGAGCGCACGCCGATCACCGCATCGTCGCGCTGGTCCTGCATGGCGTAGATCGTGTCGTAGACCAGCGTCCAGGCGACGCCGCCGAAATAGAGTGCGACGGCGCCGAGCGAGAGGCTCTCCTTGACCGCCGCGTAGCCGACCAGCGCGCCCCAGTTGAAGGCCAGCCCCAACACGAACTGCGGCCAGGAGGTGAGGCGCTTCATCGCGGGATAGATCGCGACCAGCAAGAGGGAGAGCAGCGCAATGCCGCCGGCGAACTTGTTGAGCTTGAAGAGGACAGCCGCGCCGACCGCGCCCTGCAGGGCCATCCAGATCAGCGCCTGGTGCAGTTTGACCTCGCCCGAGGGCAGCGGCCGGTTGCGGGTTCGCTCGACCTGGGCGTCGACCTTGCGATCGAGGATGTCGTTCCAGGTGCAGCCCGCCCCACGCATGGCGAGCGCGCCCAGAGCGAACAGCGCCATCAGCCCGGCGAGCCGCCCCCAGTCAGGCGCCGCGGCCAGCGCCAGCGACCACCAGCAGGGAAACAACAGCAGCCAGATGCCGATCGGCCGGTCCCAGCGCGCCAGTCTCCCGTAGGGCCGTGCCCAGGGTGGCAGGAAGCGCAGCGTCCAGTGCTGGTGGTTGATGTCGGTGTGCCCGGTTGTCCGGTCGGCGGTCATGACGGCATCATGCAGCGATGTGCCGGGAAACTCCATGAACGTCGCGCGTCTCTTCGTCGAGGCAGACCTTGCCGCCGGCCGGGAAGTGCCGCTCGACGACGCCCAGGCTCACTACCTGCGCAAAGTCATGCGGCGGCCCGACGGCGCGCCGCTACTGCTGTTCAACGGCCGCGATGGCGAGTGGCATGCGTCTCTCTCCGCGCACGGCAAGAAGGGGGCTGCCGCCCAGATCGCAGAGCGCACGCGGCCGCAGGAATCGGAGCCCGATGTATGGCTCTGCTTCGCGCCGGTGAAGCGCGCCCGCATCGACTACATCGCCGAGAAGGCGACCGAGCTCGGCGCCTCGCTGCTGCAGCCGGTGGTCACGCAGCACACTGCGGTGGAGCGCGTGAACGTCGGCCGGCTGCGCGCCAACGCGATCGAGGCGGCAGAGCAGACGGAGCGGCTGACCGTGCCCGAGGTCCGCGAGCCGATCGACCTGGGGCGGCTGCTCGACGGCTGGCCCGCGGAGCGCCGCCTGCTGATGTGCGACGAGACCGGCGGCGGTCCGCCGATCGCCGAGGTGCTTGGTGCGCTCGACAACGAATCGCGCGAGGCGCCGTGGGCCATCGTCATCGGACCGGAAGGGGGCTTCGCGGAAACCGAGCTGGAGGCACTGCGTCGCATAAAGAATGTAACGTCTGTAGGACTCGGGCCGCGCATCCTCAGGGCCGACACCGCGGCCCTCGCGGCGCTGGCCTGCTGGCAGGCACTGGTCGGCGACTGGCGACGCCCGACCCCGCGACTCGCCGCCGATTATCGCACATCAAAGGTTACCGTCTGAGCGCTTGCGCAGGCCCCCGGCGATGTGGGAGAGGGGGACTCGAACAAGATGAACCAGACGCAGGCTCGCGTGAGAATTGCTCATGCGACCGCGCCGCTCCCGGCCCTTGGAAGGCGGCGGGGCGCTCAGGGAGTAGAGATCGAATGTCCGCACCTCCGTCGGGCGGCGGCGCGCCGATCGAAAATCGGCGGCAGCTGGTCGAGTACTTCGCTGCCGGCAACAAGCCCCGCGCCGCCTGGCGCATGGGCACCGAGCACGAGAAATTCGGCTATGACACCAGGACCCTGAAGCCGCTGCCCTATGACGGCGCGACCGGCATCCGCGCCATGCTGGAAGGCCTGACGCGGTTCGGCTGGGAGCCCGTGGTCGAGGGCAACAACCCGATCGCCCTGTTGCGCGGCAAGGCCAACATCACACTGGAGCCGGGCGGGCAGTTCGAGCTGTCGGGTGCGCCACTCGAGACCTTGCACGAGACGTCCGAGGAAAACGCCCAGCACCTCGCCGAGGTGAAGCAGGTCGCCGGCGAAATCGGCGCCTCTTTCATCGGCCTCGGTTTCGCGCCGGAATGGACGCGCGAGGACATGCACTGGATGCCCAAGGGGCGCTACAAGATCATGCGCGAGTACATGCCCAAGAAGGGCAAGCTCGGCCTCGACATGATGCTGCGCACCTGCACCGTGCAGACCAATCTCGACTTCGAGTCCGAAGCCGACATGGTGAAGAAGTTCCGCGTCTCGCTGGCGCTGCAGCCGATCGCCACCGCGCTGTTCGCCAACTCGCCGTTCAAGGAAGGCAAGGATGCGGGCTTCAAGAGCTACCGCAGCCACATCTGGACCGACACCGACCCCGACCGCTGCGGCATGCTGCCCTTCGTGTTCGAGGACGGCTTCGGCTTCGAGCGCTACGCCGACTACATGCTCGACGTGCCGATGTACTTCGTCTACCGCGACGGCAAGTACATCGACGCCTCCGGCCAGAGCTTCAAGGACTTCCTGAAGGGCAAGCTGCCGGCGCGGCCGGGCGAGCTGCCGACCATCAACGATTGGGCCGACCACGTCACCACCGCGTTTCCGGAGGTGCGGCTGAAGCGCTACCTCGAGATGCGCGGCGCGGATTCGGGCCCGTTAGGCGCGCTGAACGCGCTGCCGGCCCTGTGGGTCGGGCTGCTCTACGACCAGACCGCGCTCGACGCCGCCTGGGACCTCGTCAAGGACTGGACCGTCGTCGATCACGATTTCCTCCGCTCTGAGACGCCGAAGACCGGGCTGTCGACCATGTTTCGCGGCCGCGTGCTCTCGGAGCTGGCGTGCGAGGTCGTCGAGATCGCTCACGCCGGCTTGCGCGCCCGCAAGCGGGTGGACGGCGAGGGCAACGACGAGACCACCTATCTCGCGCCGCTCGACCGTGCGGTGGCGAGCGGTCAGGCGCCGGCCGACGAGCTTCTCGCCAAGTGGAAGGGCGAATGGAAAGGGTCCTTCGCGGCGCTGTTCCGCGACTACGCCTACTGAGGTAAGGTCGGGCCATGCTCGACCGTTGCGACCGCGTCCAGATCGCCGTGCACGACGCCGCCAAGGCGGCACAGCGCTTCAATCAACTTCTCGGCAGCCAGGTCTCGCGGCACGACCACAGCCGCCACCTCTCGGCCAGGCGCACGATTTTGGCCGTCGGCGAAAGCGAGTTCGAACTCTGCGAGGCCGATGGCGCCGGCCTGACCCAGGACTTCCTTAGCCGTCGTGGCGAGGGGCTGATGACGGCGGGCTACTGCACAGCCGATCTCGACAGCATGGTGAAGCGCTGGGAAGGTCTCGGCGTCTCCTACGATCGTGACGCCGGGCAACTCTACCTCTCGTCCGACGCCACCTTCGGTCTGCCCATCGTGATCTCCGAGAGCACGTACCGGCGGCGGATCGGTCCGGTGTCGTTCCTCTACGAGACCACCAACACGCTGATCAGCGACTGGCGCCGCGTCGCCGCGGTCTATGCCGGCCTGTTCGGCTTGGATCCGTCGCGCTTCAGCGAGATCGGCAGCGAGCGGTTCGGTTACATCGGCACGCTCACCTTGTTCGATCCGCCGAACCGGCTGGACCGTATCGAGTTGAGCCAGGTCACCGACAACGTCCATGCCATGGGCCGCTTCGCCCACAAGCACGGCGACTCGCTCTACATGTGCTACGTCGAGGTCCACGATTGGCCGAACGTGCGCCAGCGTCTGCTCGACGCCAATGCGCGCTACACGCCGCGTGGTTCCGATCCTGTGACCGATCCGGATGGCGGCTGGGTGCATCCCAAGGAACTTCATGGGTTGCTGCTCGGCATTTCGCGAACGGGGCTCGCCTGGGACTGGTCGGGCCGCAAGGAGCTGGTGCCGGCGGCATGAAGCGTCGTGCTTTCGTGCTTGCCCTGATGGCCGCACCCGCCGCGGCGCATGCGCAGACATTGCCTGCAGATCGATGGCAGACCGTCGTGTCGCCGGACCTGCGCTTCCGGCTGGAGATGCCGGCGCCGGCGCAGAAGACCGTCGCCTCCGAGAAGGAGAAGGGCCACGCTGGCGAGCGTGTCGCCTGGGCGTCCAAGCTCGACGGCGAGATGTTCGACTTCGACTATGTCGACTACGCCCCCGGCTGGTTTTCCGACAAGGACAGTAAGCTGATGGCAAAGGAACTGGGCCGCGGCGAGGCGGAGAAGGCCTTTCCACGCGCCACGTTCAGGTACGTGGCTGACGAGCCGGTGACCCTGCAGGGCTGGGACGGCTACGCGCTCGACATCGCCGATGCGCAGGGCGCGGTGGTGATGATGCGGACCTATATCGTGAAGGATCGTCTCTACCGTCTGCTCGTGACTGCCAAGAACGACGAGGTCACGAAGGCCGCGGCCAGGCGCTTCCTCGATTCGCTTCGATTCGCCGAGACGCGGACGACCTGAGAATGAGAATCTGCGTTTATGGCGCCGGCGCGATCGGCGGCAACTTCGCGACGCGCCTGGCCGATGCCGGGAACGACGTGTCGGTCGTGGCGCGTGGCGCGCACCTCGAGGCGATAAAGGCTCGCGGCCTCACCCTGCGAACCGGCGACAGAACCGTCGTCGCCGAGGTGAAGGCGAGCGATCGGCCCGCCGATCTCGGCCCGCAGGATGTCGTCATCTCCACGCTCAAGGCTTCGAGCCTCGGCGACCTGGCGGCAAATGTGGCGCCGCTGCTCGGTCCCGAGACGCCGGTGGTCTTCGCCCAGAACGGCATTCCTTGGTGGTACGGGCAGGGGCTCGGCAAGGACCGGCCTGCGGCGCCGGATCTGTCGCGGCTCGATCCCGGCGGAGCGCTCGCGAAGGCGGTCGGCTTCGATCGTGCGCTGGGCGGCGTGATCACCACGTCGAACCACGTGATCGAACCCGGCGTGATCCACAACATCTCGCCGGACCGCAACACGCTCTGGGTCGGCGAGATCGACGACCGCCAGTCGCCCCGCATCGAGGCGCTGCGCAGGACGCTGATCGCCGCCGGCATTGCCTCGCCGGCCAGCAAGGACATTCGCTACGACATCTGGCACAAGCTGATGGCCAACCTGACCGGATCGACGCTCTGCCTGATCCTGGGCCAACCGACGACCATCCAGAAGACGCCGATGATCAACCGCCTGGCGCGCCGTGCCCATGCCGAGGCGCTGGCCGTTGCGGCCGCAAATGGCGTGCATCTCGACGACCATCCCGACACGCGCTACGGCGAGAAGCGCGTCTATCCCGACCATCGCCCGTCGATCCTGCAGGACTACGAGCTCGGCCGCCCGATGGAGATCGAGGCGATCGTGCGGGCGCCGATCGCCTTCGGGCGCAGCGTCGGCATCGACACGCCGACGCTGGACGCGATCGAGTCGATCGCGGTCACCCTGGCCGAGTCGAAAGGTCTCTACTCAAGGTCCTGATCAGGTCGCCGTGCCGCCGACCGTCAGCGCGTCGATGCGCAACGTCGGCTGGCCGACGCCCACTGGCACGCCCTGTCCGTCCTTGCCGCAGGTACCGATGCCGGGATCGAGCGACATGTCGTTGCCGATCATGCCGACGCGTGTCAGCGCGTCGGATCCGGCGCCGATCAATGTAGCGCCCTTCACCGGCGCGCCGAGCTTGCCGTTCTCGATCATGTAGCCTTCGGTCACGCTGAACACGAACTTGCCCGAGACGATGTCGACCTGGCCGCCGCCGAAGTTGGCGCAGTAGAGGCCCTTCTTCACGGAGCTGATGATTTCCCGCGGATCCTTGTCCCCGCCGAGCATGATCGTGTTGGTCATGCGCGGCATCGGCGCATAAGCGTGGCCCTGTCGGCGGCCGTTGCCGGTCGGCTTCACGCCCATGAGGCGGGCGTTCATGCGGTCCTGCATCAGGCCGACCAGCCGCCCGTCCTCGATCAGCACGTTGCGCTGCGTCGGTGTGCCCTCGTCGTCGATGGTGAGCGAGCCGCGACGGTCGGCCATGGTGCCGTCGTCGACGACGGTGACACCCTTGGACGCCACCATCTCGCCCATCAGATGGGTGAACATCGAAGTCTTCTTGCGGTGGAAGTCGCCTTCGAGCCCGTGGCCGACCGCCTCGTGCCACAGCACGCCCGACCAGCCGGCACCGAGCACGACCGGCATCTCGCCGGCCGGCGCATCGACCGACTTCAGGTTCACCAGCGCCTGGCGGATCGCCTCGTCGGCTTCCTTTTGCCAGTAGTCCGGCGTGAAGATGTTGCCGTAGGCCGCTCGCCGCCCGCTGCCGGTGCTGCCGGCCTCCATGCGCGTGCCGTCGGCGCAGACGACGCTGACGTTGAGCCGCACCAGCGGCCGCACGTCGGCTGCGCGCCAGCCGCCGGCACGGACGATCTCGACGACCTGCCAGGAACCCGACAGCGAGACCGAGACTTGGCGGGCCTTGGGCTCCTTGCCGCGCACATAGGCATCGATCTCCTGTAGCAACGCCACCTTTCTGGCGAAAGGCACGCCATCGATCGGATTGTCGTCGGCGTAGAGCAGCCGGTTGGTGCCCCGAGGAGCTCCAAGGGGCGACTCGTCGGACTTGCCGCCTTTGCCCGAGCGCACCGCCTTCACCGTGCCGACCGCGCGCTTCAGCGCCTGCTCGTCGAGCGCCGAGGCGTGGGCGAAACCGGTGACGTCGCCCGCCACCGAGCGCAGGCCGAAGCCCTGCGAGGTGTCGAACGACGCGCTCTTCAGCTTGCCGTCGTCGAACGACAGGCTTTCGCTCTGTACGTATTCCAGGAACAGCTCGCCGTCGTCGCAGCCGGCCAGTGCCTCGTCGACCATCTTCGCGGTCTTGCGCGGGTCCAACCCGCCCTTGCCGTAGAACAGGCCGTCGGCGGTGGCGAGATGGTTGATCGACTTGCTCATGCGATACTGCCTTCTGTCCTCAGACGACGATCCTCCCAAAATGGGCGCTGGCCTTCCCGCGCGCAAGCGCCGCTCACCGCACTTTGAGGACCAGCTTGCCCTTGAGGTGACGGCCGGCACTGACCCGCAGCGCGTCCGCCGCCCGGGACAGGCTGAACTCGGTGATCGGCGGCACGCGGACGGCCCCGATGCGATGAAGCTCGACGATGCGTTCCAGGTGCGCGCGGGTGCGGGGAACGGCGGGCCGCAAGGCGGTGACATCGCCGCGGTCGGGCTTGGGGGCTTGGGCACCCGACGCGATGAAGGCCGCCCGTCCACCGGGTTTCAGGACAGAGAACGACCGTATCGCGACGTCGCCGCCCACGGTGTCGAACACCGCGTCGCAGTCGTTTACCGCCGTGGTGAAGTCGGTCGAGTTGTAGTCGATCACCCGATCGGCTCCGATCTCGTACAGATATGGCGCGTTGGCAGCGCTTGCCGTGGTGATGACATGGGCACCGAGGTGCTTGGCGAGTTGGATGGCGAAGCTCGCCACGCCGCCCGCGCCGCCCTGGATCAGGATCGTCTCGCCCTTCTGCAGCTTCAGAGCGTTCTCGATGGTGCACAGGGCCGTGAGGCCGATGAGTGCCAGGGCGGCAGCTTCGACATGCGTGAGCGTCGCCGGCTTCTTCGCAACGATGGCCGCGCCAACCGCCAGCTTTTCGACATAGGTGCCATCGCGGCCCGTCTCCAGGACGCCGAACACCTCGTCGCCGGTACGCAGATCAGACACGCCATCGCCCAGGGCGGCGACGACGCCGGAGAAGTCGCGTCCCAGGATCAGGGGAAAGCGGGGCTGCCCGGGATACTCGCCGGCGCAGACCTTCGCGTCGGCGCCGTTGATGCTGGCTGCCATCGTCTCGACGACGACCTGGCCCGGCCCGGCGACGGGATCGGGGAGATCGCCGAACGTCAGGACCTCCGGTCCGCCGAACTTCTCTATGTACGCGGCTTTCATGCTGTGCCTCTCAGACGACCAGGACGATCTTGCCGAAATGGGCATTGGCCTTCATGTGACCGAGCGCTTCGGCCGCCTCGCTCAGAGGGAAGGTCTTGTCGATCGGCAGGCTGAGCTTGCCGGCCTCGATGGCCGGCCACAGGTCCTTGCGGGCGGCGGCCACGATGGCGCGGACCTCCTCCGGCGAGCGCGTGCGGAAGGTGACGCCGATATAGTCGATGCGCTTCAGCGCGTGCAGGTCGAAGTTGAACTCGCCCTTCATGCCGCCGAGGCGGCCGACGTTGACGATGCGGCCGAGGATGGCGGCCGCCTCCATGTTCTGGTCCATCACGCCGCCCGAAACCTGGTCGACGATCAGGTCGACGCCCTTGCCGCCGGTCGCCTCCTTGACCTTCTCCGGCCACTTCGGGTCGCGCGTGTCGAGCGCCAGGTCGCAGCCGAACTCCTTGAGTCGCGCGCGGCGGCCGTCGTTGGTCGAGGTGCCCATCACGACCGAAGCGCCCATGTGCTTGGCGATCTGCATGCCGAGCAGGCCGACGCCGGAGCTGGCGCCCTGGATCAGCACGCTCTCGCCCTTCTTGAGGCGGCCGGCGCCGGCCAGCGCGTTGTGCATTGTCTGCACGGCGACCGGCATGCAGGCGGCCTGCTCGTAGCTCATGTTGTTGGCCGGAATCTTGTGGGCGCGACCGGCGTCGGCGACGGCATACTCGGCGAAGCCGCCGGCCGCCGAGCTCATGACGCGGTCGCCCGGCTTGAAGTCCTTCACTTCGGCGCCGATCGCCTCGATCTCACCGGCGCATTCGAGGCCGACGATCGTGCCGGGACCGCCGATCGTGCCGTGGCGATGGCCGGACGCCACCGCGAGATCGGCGCGGTTGAGCGACGCCGCCTTCACCCTGATCAGGATCTCGCCGGCCTTTGGGGCGGGCTTGGGCACGTCCTTGTACTGGACTCCCTGCTCGGTGACGACAGCTGCCTTCATGGTGGAACTCCCTTTCGGGGGCCACCCTTAGCACGGTTCGACGCGCCCTCTGACGTACTTGCGGACGATGGTTTCGTCGGGCGGTTGGTTGGCCGGCGCGACCGGCGTGATCTGTGCCTGGATGCACTTCCAATTGCCGCCCTCGCGAACATAGGTATCGGTGTACATGGTCATGCCAGTGGTCTCGACGCCATCGACCACGCGGATGCTCTTGTTGGTCGACCGCAGCAGCGCGGTGTCGCCGAACACGTCGATCTTCTCGTCGCGATAGTCGAAGTAGGGGATGCGGTCGGGATCGAAACCTGTCGCCCAGGCCTCGAGATAGTCGGCGCGACCGACGCGGGCGCCCGCCGGCGTGATGCAGATGAAGCCCTCGTGCAGGATCGCATCGTGCGAGGGCACATCGTTGGTGATGAAATTGTGGATGAAGCGCGCGTTCAGGGCGCGTAGTTCCGCGGTCATGGCCAGCCTCCCGGTCGAGAGGCTAACCATATAACCAGTTAACTGGTCGAGTCTAGGGGAGTGAAGCCTAGATCTTGCTGCCGTGGCCCTGCCAGTAGCGGTCGCGCAGCAGGCGCTTGTAGAGCTTGCCCGTGGGATGGCGCGGCAGCTCGGCCTGGAAATCCACAGTGCGCGGACACTTGATGGCCGAGAGGTGCTGCTTGCAGTAGGCGATCAGCTCCTCGGCGAGCGCCGGCCCGGCGTCCGCCATGTCGCGCGGCTGCACGACCGCCTTCACTTCCTCGCCGAAGTCGGCGTTGGGCACCCCGAACACGGCGCAGTCCATGACTTTCGGATGGTCGATCAGGAGGTTCTCGCATTCCTGCGGGTAGATGTTCACGCCGCCGGAGATGATCATGAACGCCTTGCGGTCGGTGAGGTGCAGGAAGCCGTCGGCGTCGACGTAGCCGACGTCGCCCAGGGTGGTCCAACCCTTGGGGTGGCGCGACTCCGCCGTCTTCTTCGGGTCGTTGTGGTACTCGAACGGGCGTCCCTCGGCGAAATACACGGTGCCCGACTCACCGGTCGGCAGCTCGTTGCCCTCGTCGTCGCATATCTTGAGCTTGCCGACGATCGCCCTGCCGACCGTACCCTTGTGCGCCATCCACTCCTTGGAGTTGCACATGGTGAGGCCGTTTCCTTCGGTGCCGCCATAGTATTCCCAGATGATCGGACCCCACCACTTGATCATGGCCTCCTTGGTGGGAATCGGGCAGGGCGCGGCGGCGTGGATCGCCGTCCTGAGCGAGGACATGTCGTACTTCGCGCGCACCTCCTCGGGCAGCTTCAGGAACCGCACGAACATGGTCGGCACGACCTGGGTATGCGTGACCTTGTGCTTGGGCACCAGTCTCAGGAATTCCTCGGCGTCGAAGTTCTCCATGATCACCGAGGTGCCCCCGAGCCGCATGACGCTCATGTTGAAGCGCAGCGGGGCTGCGTGATAGAGCGGCGCCGGAGAGAGATAGATCGTCTTGTCGTCGATGCCGTAGAGCTTGCGGCTGATGGCGAGCAGGGGATTGTCGTAGTCGATCGGCTGCGGCTCGACGACCGGCATCACGCCCTTCGGCCGACCCGTCGTGCCCGACGAATAGAGCATGTCGTGGCCCGACGTCTGGTCGGCGATCGGTGTCGCCGGAAGCATTGCGACCGCCTCTTCCCACGATTGGTAGCCCGCGATCGTGCCGTCGATCATGTAGCGGTTGGCGACGCCCTTCAGGAGTGGCGCCAGCTCGGCGGCCTTCTCGGCGAGGTACTTCGACGTCACGAACAGCCTGGCGCCGCAGTCGCCCACAATGTAGTCGACCTCAGCGGCCGTCAGCCGGGAGCTGATCGCTGTATAGATCAGGCCGGAGCGCTGGGCGCCCCAGCAGATCTCGAAGAAGCGCGGGTTGTTCTCCAGGAAGATCGCGATGTGGTCGCGGGGCTTGAGCCCGAGCGAGCGGAAAAGCTGCGCGATGCGGTTGGACTGCTCGTCGAGCTGGCGATAGGTCACCGTCTCGCCGGAGCCGGCCATGATGAAGGCGGGCTTGTCGGGGGTCTTCTGGGCGTGGAGGTAGGGATGCATGGCGGCCGAATAAGACCGGACGACAGGACCGCTCGCAAGCGTTGACCGCGTTCCGCCCATCGGCTTTATTCCGCCCGCACGACAGCGTGCCCCCGTGGCGGAATTGGTAGACGCGCCTGACTCAAAATCAGGTTTCCTCACGGAAGTGTTGGTTCGAGTCCGACCGGGGGCACCACGTTCGATCCCGACACTTTATGCACCATGGCATCGGCTGGCTTTCGTCCGGCCGAGTCGTCAATGTTGTCGGCGAGTGTGGAGGGGCGCATGGCGTCGGTCGTTCTGTCACCCGGTTCAGTGCCGCTGGCGGCGTGGCGCGACATCTATCGCGGCGCCTCGGTCTCGCTCGACCCCGCTGCGTTCGAGCAGGTCGGCAGATCGGCACGCGCCATAACCGCGGTGCTCGCCAGGGGCCAGCCGGTCTATGGCGTGAACACGGGTTTCGGCAAACTCGCCAGCGTGCGCATCGAGGCCGCTGACCTGGAGAAGCTGCAACGCAACATCGTGCTCTCCCATGCTGCGGGGGCCGGTGTGCCGATGCCTGTGGCCGTGACGCGGCTGATGATGGCGCTCAAGCTCGCAAGCCTCGCGCAAGGCGCGTCGGGCGTACGGCGCGCGACGGTGCGACTGCTCGAGGCGCTGCTCGCCCACGGGCTTACGCCGGTCGTACCCTGCCAGGGGTCGGTCGGCGCTTCGGGCGACCTCGCGCCGCTGGCGCACATGAGCGCCGCCATGATCGGCGTGGGATCCTTCCACGTCGACGGCAGGATCGTCCCGGCAGAGCGCGCGTTGTCCGACCTCGGCCTGAAGCCGCTGCAGCTCGGTCCGAAAGAAGGACTGGCGCTTCTCAACGGCACGCAGTTCTCGACGGCCTATGCATTGGCAGGCTTGTTCGAAGCGGAGAATTTGTTCGGCGCCGCCCTCGTGACCGGCGCTATGTCGACCGATGCCGCGCGCGGCTCCGACGCGCCGTTCGATCCACGAATCCATCGCCTTCGTCGCCACCAGGGCCAGATCGATGCGGCCGAAGCGCTACGCAGGCTGATGGTGGGCTCCGCCATCCGCGCGTCGCATCTCTCGGGAGACGAGCGCGTGCAGGATCCGTACTGCCTGCGGTGCCAGCCGCAGGTCATGGGCGCCGCCCTCGACATCCTCCACCAGGCCGCCGACACGCTTGCGACGGAGGCCAATGGCGTCACCGACAATCCGCTGGTCTTCGCCGACACTGGCGAGGTGCTGTCGGGCGGCAACTTCCACGCCGAGCCGGTCGCCTTCGCCGCCGACATCATCGCGCTCGCGATCTGCGAGATCGGCTCGCTGGCCGAGCGGCGCATCGCCATGCTGGTCGATGCCGCGCTCTCGGGCCTGCCGGCGTTCCTGACGCCGCGGCCCGGCCTCAACTCGGGCTTCATGATCCCGCAGGTGACGGCCGCCGCGCTGACCTCGGAGAACAAGCAGCGCGCCTATCCTGCCAGCGTCGACTCCATCCCGACCTCCGCCAACCAGGAGGATCACGTTTCGATGGCCGCGCACGGCGCACGCCGCCTGCTCGACATGGCGGCGAACGGCTGCAGCATCGTGGGCATCGAGCTGCTGGCCGCGGCACAGGGCTGCGACTTCCACCGCCCGCTCGCGTCGAGCAAGCCGCTCGAGGCGGTGCGCGAGCTGCTGCGCTGCCAGGTACCGCATCTCGAGGATGACCGCCACTTCCATCCCGACATGGAGAAGGCGACGGCGCTGGTGGCGAACGGTACGATCGTATCTACGGTGGGCAGCGACTACCTGCCCGCCCTGGACCGGAGGCTCTCGGCATGAACCGACTGGACAACGCCCGCATCGTGCGCGCCCCGCGCGGCACCCAGATCTCGGCGCAGAGCTGGCTCACCGAGGCGCCGCTGCGCATGCTGATGAACAACGTCGATCCCGACGTCGCCGAGAAGCCGGGCGAGCTGGTCGTCTACGGCGGTATCGGTCGCGCCGCGCGCGATTGGGGCGCCTTCGACCGCATCGTCGACTCTCTCCGCAAGCTCGGTCCCGAGGAGACGCTGCTGGTGCAGTCGGGAAAGCCGGTGGGCGTCTTCCGCACCCATGCCGACGCGCCGCGCGTGCTGATCGCCAACTCCAACCTCGTGCCGCGCTGGGCCACTTGGGAGCATTTCAACGAGCTCGATCGCAAGGGCCTCATGATGTACGGCCAGATGACCGCCGGCTCGTGGATCTACATCGGCAGCCAGGGCATCGTGCAGGGCACCTACGAGA
>CAYQAY010000075.1:15833-24556 GCA_964415585.1 uncultured Reyranella sp. | reverse complement strand
CCACGCCGCTCAAGCTGGAGCGCGGCCAGAACGCGCTGTGGACGCAGGGCGGCCTCATGTACGCGATCCCTTTTCGTTGAGTTCTTCCTTCATGTTCCTCTCCCCCAAGTGGGCAGGGTGATCGCATTTGGACCTCGCTGTCGTCCTGAGCGGAGACGCCCGGAGGGCGGCGTAGTCGAAGGACCTTCTCTCCCCAATAGAAGCCGTTGCCGTTGAAGCGAGGTCTCTCCGCTACGCGCTGCGCGCTCCGGTCGAGACGACGGAAGGAAGCATATGCGATAGCCCTGCCCAAGCGGGGGAGAGGAGCTTGAAGAGCTAAATCCGCTCGAACCGCATCTTCTTGATGCGGCCGGTCGAGACCTCGAGCGCGACCACCTTTCCGGCGCGGTCGCGCACCAGATGGGCGAGCTGGGTCACGCTGATCCAGCCGCCGGGCGAGACGATCTCGACCGTGTCGGCGTCGATGCCTTCGATCGGCCAGTGGGCGCCGGCGATCAGCGGACCGCCGACAGTGGCGGCCCACTTTCCTCCCGTCTTCTCGATCTTCCACGTCGCGCCGCTGTCGGCCGACGCGTAGGTGCCGGCGAGTGCGGCCGGCACGGCCTTGCGTTTGCCGAGCTTCTTGAAGGTGAGCACGCGGCCGGCGCCGAGGTCGACGCGCACCGTGCCTTTCGCGCCGGGCCTCATCGCGAACTCGAAGGAGCCGCGTTCGGCGGCCAGCCAGCCGTCGGCGCGGCGTCCCAGCGCGAAAGGCAGGCCGTTCTGCGTCACGGTCGCCTCGCCGTTCTTCCAGGCAAGGTCGAACAGCGAGGGCTCCTGGGCATTGAACCAGCTTCCCGCCAGCGGCTTGATCTCGGCCTCGGCGATCGGCGCCGGCGCGGGCTTCAGCTTCCTGTGGCCTTCGAGCGCGAGCGTCGCGATGGCGCGCGCCTGTCGCCATGGGTCGATGCTGCCGAGGTTGGCGATCACCACGACCGTCAGGTCGGCCTCGGGCACGCGCAGGAACTCGGTGCGGAAGCCCGGCCACAGGCCGCCATGGCCGATGGTGGCGAGGCCGCGCAGCTCGTCGGCCTGCACGCCGCGGCGATATTTGTTGGCGTGGCCGCCGGCGAGCGGCGAGACCGCGGCGAGCTGCGCCGGCAGCGTCTTGGGCGCGAGCGTCGGCTGGTCGAAATGCCTGCTCCAGATCAAGAGGTCCTCGACGGTCGAGGTGAGGCCGCCTTCGCCGCCCTGCGGATAGGCATGCGCGGCGCGGCGGAAGCCCGACGCGGCGTCGCCCAGGTAGCCGGTCGCCAGGCCCGGGATCACCGCGTCGATCTCGGCGACGAGCGCGGTCGAGGTCATGCCGAGCGGCCGGAAGATGCGCTCGGCGAGGAACTCGCCCAGCTTCTTCCTCGCGAGCTTCTCGACGATCAGGCCGAGCAGCAGGAAGTTGGTGTTGCTGTAGAGGAAGCGGCTGTTCGGCGCGAAGTTGAGGTGGCCGTTGCGCGCGCAGGCGGCGGCGAGATCGGCGGCCTTCGCCGGCCGGTCGAGGCCGTGGCCGCCCAGCCGCAGCAGCTCGAGGAAATCGGGCAGGCCGCTGCAGTTGCGCATCATCTGGTCGATCGTGACCGGCAGCTTCTTCAGCTCGGGCAAATACCTGTGCGGTGGCGCTCCGAGGTCGAGCTTGCCCTCGGCCGCCAGCATCAGTGCGGCGCTCACCGTGAACTGCTTGCTCACAGAGGCGACACGGAAGCGCGTCCTGGGGCCGATCGGCACGCCGAGCTCGATGCTGGCGAGGCCATAGCCCTTGCAGAGCATGACGTCGCCCGCCTGCATGACGGCGACGACGGCGCCCGGTGAGCCCGGCATGGTGTAGCGGGCGAACAGCGTATCGACGCGCCGTTCGAGCGCGATGGATCCGATCGATTTCGACATGGCAGGCAGTGAAGCGAAGCACCTCGCGCTTGTAAAGGCGAGGCGCTAGGGTCGCGCCGAAAGACGGAGGAACGGCCGCGATGGAACGCAAGCTCGTGAAGATCGAGAAGGGGCTCGGGCCCGACGGGCGCATCGCCGTGGTGCGTTTCGACCGCGGCGACAACGTCAATGCGCTCTCCCAGCAGGCGATGCGCGAGCTGCGCGACGTGCCGCGCGCGTTCGAGGACGATCTCGAAACCACGGTGGTGATCCTCACCGGTTCGGCGAAGGCCTTCTCGGCCGGCTTCGACCTCAAGGATCCCGAGGGACGGGCGCGCGACGGCCTGTCGGTCGGCGAGCGCATCCACCGCCAGCGGCTCGGCCCCAGGATGTGCAGGGCCTGGCAGGACATGGACCAGGTCACCATCGCGGCGATCGAGGGCCACTGCATCGGCGGCGGTGCGGCGCTGGTCGTGTCGCTCGACTTCCGCACCTGCGGGAAGAGCGCGCACTTCCGCATCCCCGAGGTCGAGCTGGGCATGAACATGAGCTGGGGCTCGATCCCGCGCATGCTGGCGCTGATGGGCCCGGCGCGCACCAAGCAGGCCGTCATCCTGGCGTCGGACCGCATCGGCGCGAAGGAGGCATTGGACTGGGGCCTGGTGGAGAACGTCGTGGAGGACGGCCGGGCTTTCGCCGCGGCGATGGACTTCGCCGAACGCGTCGCGCGCCAGCCGCCGATCCCGGTGCGCATGACCAAGGCGACGGTGAACCGCCTCGCCCATGCGCTCGACGATCTCGGCAGCCACATGGACGCCGACCAGAACGTGCTGACCAGCCTGACCGAGGACTACAGGGAAGGCACCTCGGCGTTCCGCGAGAAGCGCAAGCCGGCCTTCAAGGGCCGCTAGGAGGGCTTGCAGGCAGTTGCAGGTTCAGCAGGTTTGTGCTAGGAAAAAGCCTACCATGGGAGACGCCTGCGGGAAGACCCGGCAGGCGTTTTTCGTGGATTGACCGCTCCGAGCGGCGGCACACCCATGAGGCGTCGCGGACGGTCACGGTGGCACACGCCGTCGGGGCGGGATTTCCCTGTCGCCTCAACGACTTGATCGCAATTCGTGGCACAAGCAGCGGAACAGCGCGTGGCACGATGAGTGTGCCGAAAAGCGCGCCTAGAAGGCGCGGCCGGGGAGCTGGTCGAGGATCGCCTGACGGGCGTCGTCGTCGAGGAGCTGCCAGCGGCCGATCTCCTCGATGGTGCGCTTGCAGCCGAGGCAGAAGCCCGACTTGCGGTCGAGGGTGCAGATGCCGATGCAGGGCGACACGACGCGGCGCGCCATCGAGGACGGCGGCGCGTTCACGGCGTCAGGACTTCTTGCCGAGCTCCGAGAGCTGGGCCTGCAGCTCGTCGAGCTTGCGCTTGAGGTCGTCGATCGCCGCATCGTTGGCCGGCGCCGCTGCGGTCTCGGACTTCGGCGGCTCCTGGCCGTTGGCGGCGGCGGGCGGCTTGGGCGTGGTCTGGCCGCCGGGCGGCGTGCCGAACGGATTGAACATGCGCATGGCGTTCTCGAACAGCGCCATGTTCTGTTTGCCCATCGACTCGAACTGCTGGAACGGGTTGAAGCCGAAGGCATTCTGCAGGTAGCGGCGCATCTGGTCCTGGTTGCGCGCGAACTGCGTCATCGACATCTCGAGATACTGCGGCACCACGCCCTGCAGGCTGTCGCCGTAGAACGAGATGAGTTGGCGCAGGAACGGGATCGGCAGCAGCGTCTGCCCGCCCTTGCTCTCCTCCTCGAAGATGATCTGGGTCAGAACGGAGCGCGTGATCTCGTCGCCGGTCTTGGCGTCGTAGACGACGAAGTCGGTCTTGTCCTTGACCATCTGGGAGAGATGCTCGAGCGTCACGTAAGCGGACGTCGCCGTGTTGTAGAGCCGTCGGTTCGCGTACTTCTTGATGACCACCGGCGCGGGTTTGGGTCCGCCCTCGGGTACTGCCTGATCGGCCATTACGCTTCGCTCCTCCAGCCCCCGCGCGCCGTGAACGCCCGTTTACTCGGGATCGGTCACCTTAGCGCCGATGCCGCAGTGCGACAAGACGGGCTTTGCGCCTGCGAAAGCGGCGTCCGCGCGGCGATGCGCTATAGTCGGCCATGGCCCCCGAAAACGACGACGCCCCGGCCGACTTCGACAAGCTCGCCCGACGCTATCTCGACCTCTGGCAGAGCCAGCTTTCCGGGCTCGCCTCGGACCAGGCCGTGACCGAGCAGATCGCCCGGCTGTTCGCGGCCGCGAACGCGCAGGTCGCCTCCGCGATGCAAGGAGTTCCAAATGCAGCCACGACTTGGTCCCCGTCCGCTGCCGCTGCATCTGGGAACGGCCCTGATGACGTGGGCGAGCTGCGAAAGCGCATTGAAGCTCTGGAAGCAAGGATCGCCGAGCTCGAATCCAAGCTCGCCGGCGCCTGAGGCGATCGCGGCGCTGCTGCCGGAGATCGCCGCCCTCGAAGCGCGAACCGGCACCGCAGGTTTCGAGCCGGCCCTGCAGCGCGAGATCGCGCGCCGCATGGCGCGGCTGGCCGACGGCGTGCTCGCCTATCGTCGGCACGAGGCGCACCGGTCGCTCGAGAACCCGCCCTCCGTGTGGAGCGAGGGCAACACGCGACTGCTCGATTACGGCGCCACGCATCGCACGGCCCGCGCCCGTGGCGCGCGCGCCGTGCTGGTCGTGCCGTCGCTGATCAACCGCTGGGAAGTCCTCGATCTCACGGCGGAGAAGAGCCTGCTGCGCGCCATGGCGGCACAGGGGCTGCGGCCCTACCTCGTCGACTGGGGCACGCCGGACGCCGGGGAGCGGCGCTTCGACACGACGGCCTACGTCGCACGTCTGGAACGTGTGCTCGCCTTCCTGACGAAACGGGCGCGGCGCGCGCCGGCGGTGATGGGCTACTGCATGGGCGGCACACTCACCGTCGCCTTGGCGGCCCGCCGGCCGCGCCGCGTCGCGGGGCTCGCGCTGCTGGCGGCGCCTTGGGATTTCCATGCCGACCGCACCGGGCACGCTTTCCTGCTCTCGGTCGGGCCGCTGCTCGCGCAGGTGGCCGACCGCGTCGGCGAGCTGCCGGTCGATATCCTCCAGACGCTCTTCTGGTCACTCGATCCCTGGTTGGCGGTGAAGAAATTCGGCCGCTTCCTCGGCATGGACCAGCAGGGTGACGGTGCAAAGGAGTTCGTGCTGCTGGAGGATTGGCTGAACGACGGCGCACCGCTCGCGGGCCCCACGGCGCGCGAATGCCTGGTCGGCTGGTACGGCGACAACACGCCGGGCGAGGGCAAATGGGTGGTCGGCGATCGGCGCATCGTGCCTGCGAAGATCAAGGTGCCGTCGCTGGTCATGATCCCGTCGGGCGACCGCATCGTGCCGCCACTCTCGGCTGCGGCACTCGCCGATCCCGTGAAGGGGCTGAAGAACGCAACGCGCCTCGACCTGCCGCTCGGCCATATCGGCATGGTGGTGAGCGGTCGCGCCCGCGACCTCTGCTGGACGCCGCTGATCGACTGGCTCCGGGCGATATGAGGCCAAAGAACGGCCGGCCGATCGACTGGCGCCTGCCGGCGATCTGGGCGGCCGCGCTTGCAATCTCGATGGCGGCGCGCGTGCCGGTGGAGATCGCCGATGCCGGCCGGCGCGGCGTCGAGATGAGCGTCGGCCGCGCCGTCGCCCTGGAGGGTGCCAGCCACATCGTCGTGGCGGCGCTGCTGCCCGCGATCTACTGGCTGCACCGGCGATGGCCGGTCACAGATGGCCCACGAAACATCGCGATCCATGTCCTGGGCGTCGTGCCGTACAGCATCCTGCATACGTTGGGCATGGCGGCGCTCAGGCTGCTCTGGTTCAACGCCATCGTGGGCGAGGCGTACAGCTTCCCCGTGACGGCCGAGCGACTGGGCTACGAGTTCGCCAAGGACGTCATCTCCTACGCCATGCTGAGTGGCGGCGTGCTCATCCTGGAGCACCTGCTCGGCCGCAAGTCGGTCGCTGCGCCCGTGTCGAGCCCGGGCGGGACTCTGCCCGAGCGCTTCGCCGTCCGCCGGCGCGGCAGGGAGATCATGGTCGACGTAGCCGACATCGACTGGGTGGAGGCGTCGGGCAACTACGCCGTGCTGCATGTCGGAGGTGAGCTGCTCGAGATCCGCTCGTCGCTGACGAAGCTCGAGGGCGAGCTCGACCCCAAACGTTTCGTGCGCGTGCACAAATCGCACCTGGTGAACATCGCCCGCGTGGTCGAGGTGACACCCTGGGTGAGCGGTGACTGGCGCATCCGCCTTCGGGACGGCGCCGAGGTCAACCTCAGCCGCCGCTACCGGCAGCGGTTCGAGGCGCTGGTCCCGGTCAAAAGCTGAGGCCGCCGGTCGTCCCATCCGGATCGCCGGTCGTCACAAATCGACGCTGATTCAATGCCTTGGCGTGTACCACCGTGGCGTCTTCAACGAAGCCCCGAGGTGCCCTCATGAATGTCCGCCGCGCCGATCTCGACTGGCTGCGCGTCCTCGCCTTCGGCCTGCTGATCCTCTACCACGCCGGCATGGCCTGGTCGGGCTGGAGCTGGCACGTCACCAGCCCCGACAGCATGGAATGGCTGCGCGAGGTCATGCGGTTCATAAACCGCTGGCGCATGCCGCTGCTGTTCCTGGTCTCGGGGGCTGCAATCATGCTGGCGCTGGGCGACCGGAGCTCCGGTGCTTTCGTGACCGACCGCCTGAAGCGGCTTCTCCTGCCCCTCGCCTTCGGCATGCTGGTGATCGTGCCGCCGCAAGTCTACCTGGAGCGCCTCTATCGCGGCCAGTTCACCGGCTCGTTCGTCGACTGGCTGCCGCAGGCCTTCGTCGGCGGCGCCTACCCCGACGGCAATCTGAGCTGGCACCATCTCTGGTTCCTGGCCTACGTGCTGGTGCTGACGCTCGTTCTTCTGCCGGTCTTCCTGTGGGCGCGCTCGGCAAACGGACGAGAAGCGCTGGAGAACGCTGGACGCATCGCTACGCGCTTCGGCCTGCAGTGGCTGATGGTGCTGCCGCTCGCCGCATCGGCTTTGTGGCTGGCGCCCGTTTCGTACAACATCAATGGTCTGGTCGGTGACTGGCACGGCCTGGTCTCGTACGGCATCCTACTGCTCTACGGCGCCTTCATCTTCGGCTCGACCGACCTGCTGAACGCGCTTCAACGACAGAGACTGCTTTCACTCGTTGTCGGCATTGTCGCTTACGCCGCGCTCTATTTCGGCTTCTTCCAGGGTACCGTGAGGCCCGCGATTCCGCCCGAGGTGCGGCCTGCCTTTGCGCTCCTCTCGGCGATCAACACCATGGCCTGGCTGTTCGCGATAGTGGGCTTCGCGCATCGCTACCTGACCATGCACCCGGCGTTCCTCGCGGAGGCGACCGAAGCGGTCTATCCGTTCTACATCCTGCATCAGACCGTGACCGTGATTGCGGTCTACTGGCTGTTGCGGCTCGGCACGCCGCCGGCCGCCGGCTTCATGCTGGCTGTGGCCGTGACATTTCTCGGCACGTGGCTGATTTACGCAGGGCTGGTGCGCCCGTGGCGCTGGGTACGGCCGCTGTTCGGAATGAAGGCGACCCCTGCAGCGCAGCGAGGGTCCTTGCCGAGCCGTGCCGCCGGCCTGTAAATGGCGGCGAGGGCGGCCCGCAAGGAGGGACTCATGGCTACGGAAATCGTCATCGCGAGCGCGGCGCGCACGCCGATCGGTTCGTTCAACGGTGCGTTCAGCGCGGTGCCCGCGCACGATCTCGGCAAGGTCGCGATCAAGGGTGCGCTGGAGCGCGCCAAAGTGAAGCCCGAGGAAGTCGACGAAGTCATCATGGGCCAGATCCTGAGCGCGGGTCAGGGCCAGAACCCGGCGCGTCAGGCCGCCGTCAACTCGGGCATTCCGGTCGAGAAGACCGCGCTCGGCATCAACCAGCTCTGCGGCTCCGGCCTGCGCGCCGTCGCCTTCGGCTGGCAGGCGATCCGCAACGGCGACGCCTCGATCATGGTGGTCGGCGGCCAGGAGAGCATGAGCCAGGCGCCGCACGCCGCGCACATGCGCGACGGTACCAAGATGGGCGAGCTCAAGATGGTCGACACCATGCTGAAGGACGGCCTGTGGGACGCCTTCCACGGCTATCACATGGGCAACACCGCCGAGAACGTCGCGCAGAAGTTCCAGATCACGCGCGCCGAGCAGGATGCGTTCGCCGCGTCGTCGCAGAACAAGGCCGAGGCCGCGCAG
The DNA here is from genome assembly GCA_964415585.1 of uncultured Reyranella sp. Classification (GTDB taxonomy): domain Bacteria; phylum Pseudomonadota; class Alphaproteobacteria; order Reyranellales; family Reyranellaceae; genus Reyranella. The sequence continues at coordinate 16,374 of CAYQAY010000075.1, read as the reverse complement.
AAGTCAGGCCGCTTCAAGGACGAGATCGTCCCGGTCACGGTGAAGACGCGCAAGGGCGAGGTCGTGGTCGACACCGACGAGTTCCCGCGCCACGGCACGACGGTCGAGGCGCTCGGAAAGCTGCGTCCGGCGTTCACCAAGGAAGGCGGCTCGGTCACGGCGGGCAACGCGTCCGGTATCAACGACGGTGCGGCGGCGCTCGTGCTGATGAGCGCCGACGAAGCCAAGAAGCGTGGCATCAAGCCGCTCGCCAGGATCGTGTCGTGGGCGACCACCGGCGTCGATCCGTCGATCATGGGCATCGGCCCGGTGACCGCCTCGCAGGCCGCGCTCAAGAAGGCCGGTTGGTCGGTCAAGGATCTCGACCTCGTCGAGGCCAACGAGGCGTTCGCGGCGCAGGCCGTCGCGGTCGGCAAGCAGCTCGGCCTCGACGAGTCCAAGCTCAACGTCAACGGCGGCGCGATCGCGCTCGGCCATCCGATCGGGGCCTCGGGCGCGCGCGTGCTGACGACGCTGCTCTACGAGATGCAGAAGCGCGACG
>CAYQAY010000075.1:0-15733 GCA_964415585.1 uncultured Reyranella sp. | reverse complement strand
GCCTCGGGCGCGCGCGTGCTGACGACGCTGCTCTACGAGATGCAGAAGCGCGACGCCAAGAAGGGCCTTGCCACGCTCTGCATCGGCGGTGGCATGGGCATTGCCATGTGCGTACAGCGCGACTGATCGTGCGGGAGAGACGGAAGACGAGGGGCCGGCCCGTGGGACCGGCCCTTTCGCATTGAAGCGCGGCCGGGCTGCGCTTGAGTCGATCGGTCGAGGTCCCTAGACTTCGGTCATGACTACGAGATTGCCCTGGCCGCGACGCTGGCGCTCGCTGGTGCCGGCAACCGCGATGATCGCCCTCACGTTGGCGCTTGCCGTCCCCATCGTGTATTCAGCCCTGGGACGTGTCGGCAGCTATGATGTGGTGAAGGCGGTAGGGGGAGCCGCCGAAGCGCGCGCCATCTACCGGCCTGCGATTCGTGCGTCGCTAGGTCCGCAGTCGCTAGGCCCGGTGGCCGCAGCACCGATGGCCGCGTTTCCGGTCTCGACGCCGCCGCCGCCGCTCATGTCGCGTTGAGCGGCGAAGGCGACTTCCGCTACTTCAGTAGGACGTGTACGTGCCGACCTGCTGGCCTTGGCGTACGAGGCGGCGGCCGTCTTCCCAGGACAACCACAACAGCTCGGCGTCGTTGTTGCCTTTCGGCTGCGCGAGCAGGAAACGGGTTTCGCCAGCGACCACGGTGATGATCAGCTCGGTGCTCTCCTGGGTGCCGTAGGCTCTGAGGTCGTAAGGATCGGGCGGCAGGTCGAGGCGCATCCAGGAAGAGCCTGGCAGGCTGCCGACCGGTGTGCGGCTTCGGGTGATGCCGATGGCCGGCGCATCGGCCGGCGCCACGTCGCGGACGATGTAGACCGCCGCCATGCCGTCCTTGGCGACCGGAAAGTTCGTGCCGTAGGCCTTGGTCTGCTCGGACTGGAACCCCTGGCCCGGCTGGCAGGCACCGACAGACAGCGCCAGTAAAGCGGCACCGAGAAACTTCATCATTCGACGACCTCCACCGCCAAGGTCCGACGGACAGGCCTCAGGGTCAAGCGGCCGGCATGACGCGCAACCGGCCGAGGGGTGAAAGCACGATGACCAGCGTCGACAGCACGAAAGAAGCGGCGATCAGGAACAGTGCCGCCTGAAGGCCGGCATGTGCCGCGACGAACCCGCCGGCCAGCGCCCCCAAGGGCCGTACGCCATAGATTGCGGTCTGCACGGTCGCGTTGACGCGGCCCATCAGCGGAGTCGGGGTGACGAGCTGCCGCACCGTGGTCTGGCAGATCAGCCACAGCATGGGGCCGAAACCGACGAGGAAGAAGCCGACGGCCGAGAACAGAAAGCTGCTGTCGGCAGCCGAGGCGGTGAGGAACAGGATGGCCGCGAGAACCGACGCGGCCGGTCCGAAGATCAGCGTCAAGAAGGGCGGCAGATCACGCGAGACGATCGGCGCAACCACGGCGCCCAGCACAAGCCCCGCGCCATAGGCGGACTGGGCAAGGCCCATGCGGGTCGGGTCGAGGTCCAGCGTGCCGAGCGCAAGGGGTGCCCAGATGGCGAGCAGGGCGGTAAAGGCGAAGTTCCAGAAGATCGCGCAGAGGCTGATGCTGCGTAGTAGCTCGTGGTGCACGACGAAGGCTGTCCCGATGCGGATCGCCTCGATCAGCGACGAGCGGGTGCCGCCGGCGGGCGCGGCACCGTGCGGCAGGGCGAGCACGCAGCCGAGCGCGAGGGCCGCGCCAAAGGCCGCCATGACGTAGCCCCAGGTCGGCGAGAGGTGCTGCGCGAGCAGCCCGGCGGCAAAGGGTGCGGCGAGGCTGACCAGGGCGCGGGCGAGCTCAAGCCGTGCATTGGACTTCGGCAGATCCTCGGAGGTGACCAGGCTCGGCAGCAGCGAGACTGACGTGAGCACATAGACGACCGTGCCCGAGGCACCGGCGATGGCCGCGAGGCCCAGCAGGAACGCCAGCCCCGTCGCGGCCGCCACGACCGCCACGATCGACGCCAGCAGGCCGAGCGCCAGGGCAAGGATCAGCATGCGGCGACGCGGGATGCGGTCGATCCAGGCGCCGGCCGGCAGCGAGACAAGCAGCCAGGCGGCACTTTGGGCCGCGACCAGCAGTCCCAGGAGGTCTGGGCCGGCACCCAGGACTAGGGTCGCGGTCAGCGGCAGGGTGGCGAGTGCCAGCTGGTCGGCGGCGTGGGTTCCGGCGGCGGCGCCAAGCAGGGCGGTGAAGGGCTTCATGATTGCCGTTCTACGACCGGCCGTTCAGGCCCTCTATCCGGCGGCGACGGCCAATTCTGACGCTTGCCCGCAGCAGGGGATAACCGGCTAGAGTGGGCTGGCGTCCTAACAGGGAGGAAACAATGGCCGGACGGGTAGCAATCGTGACGGGCGGAACGCGTGGCATCGGCGCCGCCATCTCCCGGATGCTGAAGGACAAGGGCTACAAGGTCGCCGCCACCTATGCCGGCAACGACGCCGCGGCGCAGAAGTTCAAGGCCGAGACCGGCATCAACGTCTACAAGTTCGACGTCGGCGACTTCGCCGCCTGCCAGGCGGCGGTCGGGCAGATCGAGAAGGATCTCGGGCCGGTCGACGTGCTGGTGAACAACGCCGGCATCACGCGCGACTCCACGATGCGCCGGCTGACGCGCGACATGTGGGACGCCGTGATCGATACCAACCTCGGCTCCTGCTTCAACATGTGCAAGGCCGTGTGGGACGGCATGAACGCGCGTGGCTTCGGCCGCATCGTCAATATCGGCTCGATCAACGGCCAGGGCGGCCAGTATGGCCAGGTGAACTATGCCGCCGCCAAGTCGGGCATCCACGGCTTCACCAAGGCGCTGGCGCAGGAGGGCGCGGCCAAGGGCATCACCGTGAACGCAATTGCGCCGGGTTACACCGACACGGACATGGTCTCGGCCGTGCCGGCCAACGTGCTGGAGAAGATCGTCGCCAAGATCCCGGTTGGTCGTCTCGGCAAGGCGGAAGAGATCGGTCGTGGCGTGATGTTTCTCGTCGCCGACGATGCGGGCTTCATTACCGGCTCGACGCTGTCGATCAACGGCGGCCAGCACATGTATTGATCGCCCGGGGAGGGCTAGGATGGGCCGGCGGCGACGCCGGCCTTTTCTTTTGGGAGAGCAATCCGTGGCCAAGCTTATCGAGTACAACGACATGAGCCCACAGGCGAAGGCCGTCGTCGACGGCATTGCGACGGCGCGCGGCATCGATCCCGCGAAGATCAACAATGTCTGGAAGGCGCTGGCGCGCCATCCAGATACGATGGAGCGTTTCGCGGCCGAGATGAAGGCGGTGATGGCGCCTGGCAAGCTCGATGCGCTCACCAAGGAGATGATCTATCTCGCCGTGAGCCTCGCCAACCGCTGCGACTACTGCATCGCGTCGCACGGCACCATGGCGCGCCAGAAGGGCATGAGCGAGGAGATGTTGGGAGAACTCGTGGCCGTGGTCCTCGCTGCGCAGAAGGGCAACCAGATCGCGACTGCCTACCGCGTGCCGGTCGACGCGGCATTCGAGGAGAAGTGAGGTGGAGGCGCAATCCGCCAACCCCGATTCGGGTACCAGCAAATGGGATGCGAACCTTTATCTCAAGTTCGCGGACCATCGCGTGCGTCCGGCGCTCGACCTCATGGGCCGGCTCGATCCTGCAAATGCCGCACGGCCCGGCCACGCGGTCTACGATCTCGGCTGCGGCGCGGGCAACATCTCACGCATTCTCGCCGAGCGATTCCCGACGGCCGAGATCGTGGGCATCGATTCGTCGGAGGAAATGCTCGCCAAGGCGCGCAGCCAGACGCCCGACCCGCGTATCACGTTCAGCCTCGGCGACCTCGCGCATTTCAGGCCGGGCAAGCCGCCCGGCATCCTCTACAGCAACGCCGCCTATCACTGGCTGGAGGGACATATCGACATGTTCCCCGGTCTACTGAAGCTGCTGCCCTCGGGCGGCCAGCTCGCGATCCAGATGCCGCGCAACCACGAAGCGCCGTCGCATGCGCTGATGCGCACCGCGGCCGAGGCGGGGCCGTGGCGCGACAAGCTCACCGATGTACGAACTATCCGGCCGGTGCTCGAGCCCGCGGCCTACTATGACGTACTGAAGCCGCTCTGTTCCGACCTGGAGATCTGGGAGACGATCTACCAGCAAGCGCTCACGGGCAAGGATCCGGTGGCGCAGTTCACCTCGAGCACCGGCCTGCGTCCCTTCCTCGATCTGCTGGCCGAACCGGAGCGCACGCAGTTCTACGAGACCTACGCCGCGCTTACGGCCAGGGCCTATCCGACACGAGCCGACGGCATCACGATCTTCCCGTTCCGTCGGCTCTTCATCGTGGCGCGTCGCGCATGAACCTGCGCCGTCTGTTCATCGTCGGGCTGATCGCCCTGGCGGTCGGTCGCGCGCCGGCGACCGTCGCGGCACCGCAGTCGATGGTGGCGGCGGCGCATCCGCAGGCAGTCGAGGCGGGGCTCGAGGTGCTGCGTCGCGGAGGCTCGGCCCTCGATGCCGCCATCGCGGTGCAGATGATGCTGGGCGTCGTGGAGCCGCACGCGTCCGGCATCGGCGGCGGCGGCTTTCTGCTGCACTACGACGCTGCAACGAAAGCCATTGTCGCCTATGACGGCCGAGAAACGGCGCCGGCTGACGCGACGCCGGCCATGTTCCTCGATGGGTCGGGCAAGCCGCTCGGCTATGAGCAGGCCGTCGCGTCCGGCATCTCGGTCGGCGTGCCGGGCCTGCTGGCAATGCTCGAAATGGCGCACAAGAAGCACGGCAAGCTCGCCTGGGGCGAACTGTTCGCTCCGGCCATCGCTGTGGCGCGTGACGGCTTCACGGTGTCGCCGCGGCTCGCGACCTGGCTCGCGCGGATGCCGACGCTGCGCGAGGAGCCTGCGATCCGCGCGACCTATTTCAACGCCGACGGATCGGCGAAGAAGATCGGCGATCGCTTGGCCAATCCGGAGCTTGCCGCCACGATGCTGGCGGTCGCCCAGCGGGGCATCCACGCGTTCTACCGGGGCGCCATGGCCGCGGAGATGGTCGATCGCGTGCGCGGCCACGTGCGGCCGGGCACGCTCTCGCTTGCCGATCTTGCCGACTACCGCCCGATCCGGCGCGAGGCGGTCTGCGGCCCCTATCGAATCTGGACGGTCTGCGGCATGCCGCCCCCTTCGTCGGGCGGCATTGCGATCCTGCAGGCGCTGACGTTGCTCGAACCGTTCGAGATCTGGCACGACACCCCCGACAGCCTTCGTGCCTTGCATCTCGTCGCCGAGGCGAGTCGGCTCGCCTTCGCCGATCGCGACCGCTACGTCGCCGACCCCGCCTTCGTCGACGTACCGGTCGCGGGAATGCTGTCGCCCTCCTATCTCGCCGAGCGTCGGACACTGATGTCGCCCGTCCGTAGCATGGGCAAGGTCGGCCCTGGCGTGCCGCCGGGCTACGTCGAACGCGGTACCAGTCACATCAGCATCGTCGACCGCTGGGGCAACGCCGTCAGCTTCACCACCACCATCGAGGCGCCGTTCGGTGCGCAGATCATGGTACGCGGCGTTCTGCTGAACAACGAGCTGACCGACTTCTCGGCCGAACCCGAGGCGAACGGCAAGCCGGTCGCCAACCGGGTCCAGCCGGGCAAGCGGCCGCGCTCGTCGATGTCACCGACCTTCGTGCTCGACCGCGACGACAGGGTGGTGGCGGCGCTGGGTTCGGCCGGCGGCTCCCGCATCATCGGCGATGTGCTGCAGGCCCTGCTGGGCATGCTCGACTGGAACCTGTCGGCCGAGGCGGCCCTTGCCCAGCCGCGGCTCATCAACCGTAACGGCACGACAGAACTGGAGCGTGATACTCCAAGGGCCAAGCAGGCCGACGCCTTGCGCGGTCTGGGCCATGAAGTACAAGTCCGCCGGCACGAAGGCGGGTTGGCCGCCATCCGGCGCACCGGGGACGGATGGCAGGGCGCCGCCGATCCGCGGCGCGACGGCGTCGCCCGAGGAGAGTAGGAATTGGCCCAGAAGAAGCTGCCCACCGTTCTGCTGCGCGCCGGCGAGGACCGTCGTGTGCGCGCCGGCCATCCCTGGGCCTTCTCCAACGAGATCCTGATGGATGCCGAGACCAAGGCGTTGCCGCCGGGCACGCTCGCGACCTTGCGCGCGCCCGGCGGCGAAGCGCTGGCTCTCGTCACTTTCAATCCGCATTCGCTGATCGCTGCGCGCGTGCTCAGCACCAATCCGGAAGCGACGGTCGATGCCTTGTTCCTCGGCCGGCGTCTCACGCAGGCCGCCGCGCTACGCGATCGCCTGGTCGGCGTGCCGTACTACCGCCTGATCCACGCCGAGGCCGACGGCCTGCCGGGGGTCATCGTCGATCGCTTCGGCGATGCTTTTGTCGTGCAAGTGAACAGTGCTGGCATGGATGCGCTGACGCCGATCCTGCTCGAAGCGCTCGAGGCGGAGTTCCAGCCCAAGATCATCGTGCTCAAGAACGACTCGCCAGTGCGCGAGCTCGAAGGCCTTAAGCGCGAGGTCGTGGCGGCCAAGGGAGAGGCGGGCAGCATCGAGCTCATCGAGAACGACGCCCGCTTCGTGGCCGACCTGTCGGGCGGTCAAAAGACCGGCTGGTTCTACGACCAGCGCGACAACCGGCGTTTCGTGGCAGGCCTCTCCAAGGACGCGCGGGTCCTCGACGTCTACAGTTACAGCGGCGGCTTCGGCGTGCTGGCCGCGCATCGCGGCGCCAGGTCCGTGACCTGCATCGACCGTTCGGCTGCGGCACTGGACTCCGCGAAGCAGGCGGCGGCATTGAACGGCGTCGACAAGATCGTGGGCTTCGAGAAGAGCGAGGCGTTCGACGCGCTGGAGAAGCAGAAGAGCCGCGGCTACGACGTCGTGATCTGCGATCCGCCGGCCTTCGTGAAGAGTCGCAAGGATCTCAAGACCGGGGCTCAGGGCTATCGCAAGCTGGTACGGCTGGCGGCACCGCTGGTGACCAAGGGCGGCTTCTTCTTCGTGGCGTCGTGCTCGCATCTGGTCGACCTGCCGACCTTCGCCGAGCAGGTACGGCGCGGCCTGCGCGACGCCGAGCGGACCGGACGCATCCTGCGCAGCTCGGGTGCCGCCCTCGACCATCCCGTGCATCCCGGCCTGCCGGAGACCGCTTACCTCAAGGCGATGGCGCTACAACTCGACTGATCGTCCGTATCTGGGAGAGGTAAGATGAAGAAGCCATCGCGTCGCGATCTGATTGCCGTTGCGGCCGTGACCCTGGTCGCCACGGGGGCAACCGCCCAGCCGGCCGGCGATCCTGCGCAACTCGTCTCTATCATGGAGCGCTACGCCTCGGCGCTGCGCTCCAACAACGTCGAAGCGCTGGTCGCGCTCTATGCGTCGAACGGCGTCTTCATGCGCGAGGACATGCCGGCGGTCGTCGGGCGCGACGCCTTGCGGGCCGCCTATCGTCAGGTCTTCGCTACGCTGAAGGTCGATCTCGCGTTCGAGATCCAGGAGGCGGAAGTGGCAGGCGACATGGCCTGGTTGCGTTCGACCTCGAAGGGCCGGATCAAGGTCCTGGCGACCGGCGCGGAGTCGTCAAATTCATTCGGCGAGCTGGTGGTCTTCCGCAGCGAGCAGGGCGTGTGGCGGATCCGCAGCTACATGTATGCTTCGAATCAGCCCGGCGCCGGGACACCGAAGTAGCGCCGAAGGAGCGGGGAGAGGGCAATGACGAAGTTTCTGGCGCTGATCGCAGCGCTGCTGGTGGCTGCGTGTTCGCATCCGGATCGTGGGCCCGCGGTGCCGCGCACGGACACCACCAAGGCCTTGCCACTGGGCATCCCGAACGCGCGCTTCTATGCCGATGCCGATCCCGGCCCGATGGTCGAGGAAGGCCTGCTCGCGTCTCGCCGTGAGCTCGCCGCTCACGGCCTGCCGCTCGACCCGCGATCGGTCGCACGCCTGCCGCCCGCTCACTTCCTTGCGGTGTCGGGTGGCGGCGACAATGGTGCCTTCGGCTCCGGACTGATCAACGGCTGGACCGAGCTCGGCACGCGGCCGTCGTTCAAGATCGTGACTGGTGTCTCCACTGGCGCTCTGATCGCGCCCTTCGCCTTCCTCGGGCCGGCCTACGACGTTGCCCTGCGCGACGTTTACACGACCATGACGCCCGAGAGGGTCTACAAGAAGAGGGGCATTCTGGCCGCGCTCTACGACGACGCCATGGCGGACACGACGCCGCTGTCGGAAGTGATCGCCCAATACGCCGACGAGAAGCTGATGGCGGCGATCGCAGCGGAGTACATGAAGGGTCGCCTGCTGATGATCGGCACGACCGACCTCGACTCGCAGCGGCCGGTCATCTGGAACATTGGCGCCATCGCCGCCAGCGGCAAGCCGGGTGCACTCGATCTCTTCCGCAAGATCCTGCGGGCCTCGGCTGCGATCCCCGGCGCCTTCCAGCCGGTGCTGATCGATGTCGAGATCGACGGCAAGAAATTCCAGGAGCTGCATGTCGACGGCGGTGCGATCGCCCAGCTCTTCCTCTATCCACCGTCGATCGACATCAGCCGGACCGGCTACGAGCGCAAGCGTTATGCCTACATCATCCGCAACGCGCGTCTCGATCCGGACTATGCGATGGCCGAACGCCGGACCATCACCATCGCCGGCCGCGCAATCGTCGCGATGCTGGCGGCCAGCGGCTACAACGACGTGCTCAGGACCTACTTCGTTACGCAGCGCGACAAGGTCGACTACAGCCTCGCCTTCATCGGCACGGATTTTTCTTCTCCCAAGGACGGCGAGTTCGACCAGCGCTACATGCAAGCCCTCTATGCATACGGCGTTCAGCAGATGAAATCTGGGCGCGCCTGGCACAAAGTACCGCCGGGACTGGGGACCTACACCCGCCTCGGCCCATAGGAGAGGCGAGCGCATGGACAAGGCATTGATCGAGTTGCTGGCCCGCCGCTCGGGCCTTGCCAAGGCGCTGGCCGAGTTTCCGGACGACGTCGAAGCGGCCGCGAGGCAGGCGGCTGATGTCGCCTCGCGCATCAGGCGCCCCTCCGATCCGGCCGTCGAGCCGTGGCCGCCCATGAAGGCGGGGGCCGGCCTGTGAGCGAGCTTCACTGGATGCCGGTCGGAGAGGCCGCCCGCACCATCGCCGCCAAGAAGCTCTCGCCGGTCGATCTCACAAGAGCGCTGCTCGATCGTATCGGCCGCCTCGATCCCAAGCTAAACGCCTTCATCCGCGTTGACGGCGAGGCCGCCCTGCAGGCCGCACAAGCGGCCGAAACCGAAGCGATGGCCGGACGCCTGCGCGGCCCGCTGCACGGTGTGCCGGTCGGCATAAAGGACATCATCGACGTGGCGGGACTCCCTACGACCTGCCATTCCAAGGTGCGCGCAGATCATATGGCGACGGCCGACGCGGTCTGCGTCGAGAGGCTGCGCGGCGCCGGCGCCATCGTGCTGGGCAAGCTTTCGACGCACGAGTTCGCGATCGGCGGACCGAGCTTCGACCTGCCGTGGCCGCCCGCCCGCAATCCCTGGAACACCGACCATCACCCCGGCGGCTCCTCGTCGGGCTCGGGTTCCGGCGTCGCCGCAGGTCTGTTCCCGATGGCGCTGGGCACCGACACCGGCGGCAGCGTGCGCAACCCGGCGAGCTGCTGCGGCATCGTCGGCCTCAAGCCCACCTACGGGCTGGTGTCGCGTCGCGGCGTCTTTCCACTGTCCTTCACGCTCGATCACGTCGGGCCGATGACCCGCACCGTCGCCGACAACGCGCTGATGCTGGCAGCGATCGCGGGCCACGACCCGCTGGATCCCGGCAGCGCCGCCGCCGCGCAGGGCTACTACTCGAAGGGTGTCGAGCGCAGCATTCGCGGCCTGCGCATAGGCTTCGTGCGCCACTTCCACGAGATCGACACACCGGCTCATCCCGAAGTAGCGACTGCTTTGGAGAACGTCGCCGGGACTCTGCAGAAGGAAGGTGCGGAAGTCTGCGACGTCGCTCTGCCGACGCTTGGCGAGTTCGGCGCGGTGAACCGAGTGATCCTGCAGAGCGAGGCCTGGTCGATCCACGCGCCGTGGCTCGGCGAGCGCCCGGGCGACTACGGCAGGCTTTCGCGCCGCCGCCTGATGCCTGGCGCCTTCATGGGTGCCGGCGACTATGTGCTGGCGAGCCGCCGCCGGCTGGAGATGATCGCTGCCGTCGAGGCGGTGTTGCGAGAGGTCGACGTGCTGCTGTGCGCCAGCTCGATGGACCCGGCCTGCCGCATCGACGATCCGGCCGAGGTCGAGCGGACCTATCCGCGCCAGGCACGAACGCCGTTCAACACCACCGGCCATCCCGCCCTCGCCATGATGTCCGGCCTCTCCTCGGGCGGCATGCCGATGTCGGTGCAGTTCGTCGGTCGCTATTTCGACGAGGCGACGATCTTCGCCGTGGCGCGCGCCTGGGAACGCGCCGCCGGTACGGACAAGAAGCATCCGCCGATCGGGTGACCGGCAGAAATTATCCGTCGAATTAGTTCTTGTCGTCCGGGTAGGTCTTGCCGGTCCGGTCGCCCCGGGCAAGATATCGCTTCATGACCCAGAGACGTCAGCTCCGCCTCGGCGCCTTCATGCGCCCCGTCAGCATCCATACCGCCGCCTGGCGCTATCCTGGCGGCACGCCGGACGCCAACTTCAACCTCAAGGCGCTGGTGAAGTACGCGCAGACGCTGGAGCGCGGCAAGTTCGACGCCTTCTTCATGGCCGATCACCTGGCCGTGCTGAACATGCCGATGGAGGCGCTGAAGAGGAGTGCCACGGTCACCTCGTTCGATCCGTTGACGCTCCTGCCGGCGCTCGCGATGGCGACCAGGCATCTCGGGTTGATCGCGACGGCTTCGACGACCTTCGAGCCGGCCTACACGATCGCCCGCCGCTTCGCCTCGCTCGACCATATCAGCGAGGGCCGCGCCGGCTGGAACCTGGTGACGACGTCCAACCCCGACGCCGCGCTGAACTTCGGCATGGACGACCAGATGCCCCATGCCGAGCGCTACGCGCGCGCCCGCGAGTTCTTCGACGTCGTGACCGGTCTCTGGGATTCGTGGGCCGACGACGCCTTCATCCGCGACGTGGAGAGCGGCGTCTATTTCGACCCGGCGCGGATGCATGTGCTGGATCACAAGGGTAAGTACCTGAAGGTACGCGGGCCGCTCAACATCGCGCGGCCGGTCCAGGGCTGGCCCGTCGTGGTGCAGGCCGGCGCCTCCGATGCCGGCCGTCAGCTCGCGGCCGAGACTGCCGAGATGGTCTTCGCGGCCGGCGGACCCATCGAGAGTGCCCAGGAGTTCTATGCAGACGTGAAGGGCCGTACGGCGAAGATCGGCCGCAATCCCGACCACATCAAGATCCTGCCGGGCGCCTTCGTCGTCGTGGGGGACACACTCGAGGAGGCGCGGGAGAAGCGCCTGCGGCTCGACAGCCTGGTGAGTTACGACAGCGGCATCGCCGCGGTCTCGATCGCGCTGGGCATCGATGCCCGCAAGCTCGATCCCGACAAGCCGCTGCCCGACGACATTCCCGAGACGCAGGCCAGCAAGAGCGGCCGCGACCGCGTGATCGAGCTCGGCAGGCGCGAGAACCTGACCGTGCGCCAGATCGCCGGCCGCCTGGGCGGCTATGGCGGGCTCGGCATGGTGGGCACGCCCCGGATCATCGCCGACCAGATGGAAGAGTGGCTGCTGACGAACGCGTGCGACGGCTTCAATGTCATGTTCCCCTACCTGCCGGGCGGGCTGGACGATTTCGTCGACAAGGTCGTGCCCGAGCTGCAGCGCCGCGGCATCTTCCGCACTGGATACGAGGGCACTACGCTGCGCGAGAATCTCGGCCTGCCGAGGCCGGAGAACCGCTTTTTCGCAGCCACGGCCAAGGCGGCGGAGTAGTCTCCGCGCCGATGAGCTTCGAAATCTCTGTCGGCAGCGCCGACGACGTGCAACGCATGGCCTCGTGGGCCGGCGACGAGGGCTGGAACCCGGGCAACACCGACGCCCATGCGTTCTTTGCCGCCGATCCGGCTGCGTTCCTGATCGGTCGCCTCGACGGCGAAGCGCAGGCCTGCATTTCCGTCGTGAAGTACGGAGCCGGCTTCGGCTTCCTGGGCTTCTATATTGCCCGCCCGCCGATCCGCGGGAAAGGCTACGGCATCCAGGTCTGGCGCGCCGGCATGGCGCGCCTGCAGGGCCGCAACGTCGGGCTCGACGGCGTCGTGGCCCAGCAGGACAATTACAAGAAGTCGGGCTTCCGGCTTTGCTGGAACAATATCCGCCAGGAGGGACCGGCGCCCGCCGCGGAGTCGGCGCCGGGCGTCACCTTCGTCGATGCACGTTCGATCGGCTTCGACAGGCTCGCCGCCTACGACCGCCGCTTCTTCCCCGAGGCGCGGGATTCCTTTCTCGCCGCGTGGATCTCGCTGCCGGAGCGGGCTTCGATGGTCGCGCTGAAAGGCGGTGAGATCGCAGGCTTTGCCGTGATGCGCGCCTGCAAGACGTCATCGCGCGTGGGTCCGCTCTACGCGGCAGCCCCCGAGATCGCCGAAGGGCTGGTCGGGGCGCTGGCGGCCAGGACCGGCGCGCAGGCGATCGCCATCGACGTACCCGACCGCAACAAGGAAGCCGTGGCGATGGCAGCGCGGCTGGGGCTGAAGCCCTCCTTCGAGACCGCGCGCATGTACACGGGCGCGGACCCCCAGGTCGACTATGCCGGTCTCTACGGCGTCACCAGCCTCGAACTCGGCTGAGCGCTACTCCTTCTTGACGTTCCAGAAGACCGGCACGGGTGCGGCCAGCATCCCGGTGACGTTCCGGCGCTTGGCGAGCGGCACGTTGAACTGCCCGAGATGGACGAAGGTCGGATACTCCGACTCGCGCACCTGGACGGCCTCGGCGAGCTCCTTGCGCTTGGCGGGGTCGGTCGTCTTGGCGAAGGCGTCGCGCAGCTCCTCGAGCCTGGCATCGCACGGCCAGCCGATCGCGGCCTTGTCGCAGGCCGCGCCCACGAAAGCCGACACGATCGGATCGAGCAGGTCGGCCGACACCCACGAGGTCATGAAGCCGCTCCAGCCGCCGGTGTTCAGCGGCTCCTTGCGCGAGCGACGGGACAGCACCGTCTGCCAGTCCATCGCCTGCATGTCGACGACGAAGCCGCCGCGCTCGAGCAGCGACTTCACGATCGGAGTGAGGCGGCCGGTGTTGGTGTCGGTGGCGAACAGCAGCACGACCGGCGTGCCGTCGTAGCCTTCCTGCTTCAGGATCTCCTTCGACTTGGCGAAGTTCGAGGTGAGCTTGTCCTCGAAGCCCTTGTCGGTCGCGTAGGGCGTGCCGCAGATGAAGATCGCCTTGCACTCCTTGAAGTATCTCGGGTCGTTGACCGCCGCCAGAAGGATGTCCTTCTGGTTAAGCGCGTAGAACACGGCCTGGCGGATCCGGGGATTGTCGAATGGCTTGTGCAGGACATTGAAGCGGAAGCTGTACTGGCTGCCGAGCACGTTGTAGTCGAACAGCTCGACGTTCTTGTCCTTCTCCAGGATCGGATGCAGCTCGTGCAACGGCTGCTCCAGGATGTCGATCTCGCCGGTCAGCAGGGCGTTCGCAGCGGTCTGCGCGTCGGTAATGTTGATCCACTCGACCCTGTCGACATGGACGTTCTTGCCGCCGGCCAGACCGGAGGCGGGCTCGGGCCGCGGCTTGTAGTCCTTGAACTTCTCGTAGACCGTCTTCTCGCCCGGCCGCCACAGGTCGGCGCGGAAGACGAACGGGCCGGAGCCGACGAACTCCTTGATCTGGGTGTTGCCCGGCGTCTCGGCGACGCGCTTGGGCATGATGAACGGCACGTTGGAGCTGGGCTTGCCCAGCGACTCGAGCACGAGACCGTAGGGTTCTGTGAGGGCGAGGGTGAAGGTCCTGTCGTCGACGGCCTTCAGCTCCTTCACGAACGTCATGAGCTTCTGGCCCATCGCGTCGCGCGAGGCCCAGCGCCTGACCGAGGCGATGCAGTCCTCCGACGTGACCGGCGCGCCGTCGTGGAACTTCAGGCCGTCGCGCAGGGTGAAGGTATAGGTGAGCCTGTCGTCGCTCACCTTCCAGCCTTCGAGCATCTGCGGCTTGAGGACGAGCTTGTCGTCCAGCGCCAGCAGCGTGTCGTAGATCATGTAGCCGTGGTTGCGCACGATGTAGGCGGTCGTCCAGATCGGGTCGACGATCTTGACGTCCGAGTGTTTGACGACCTTCAGCGTCTGCGCTTGTGCCGACACCGAGAACAGCGCCACCGTCGCGGCGGCGAGCACCCACTTCATGTTACGCATGACCTGCCTCCTTGTTCTCCCGTTGTCCCGATTCTATCGTCCCTGTGCGCAGCCTATGCAACAGGCGTGCCCCGCAGGAGCCCCACCCCATGACCTCCCGACCGACCTCGATCCGCAACGTCTCCTGGGCGGTGGTCCGCGATGGCTCAGCGCGCAGGCATGTTTACAGGCGAGACCTCGACCTTCATCTGAAGGACGGCCGCATCGTCGAGATCACACCGGCGGGCGCGCGGCCGTCGGGGCCGGACGAGGAGACGATCGACGGCAAGGGGTTCCTGGCCCTGCCGGGGCTGATCAACATCCACTCCCATCCCTCGACCGAACCGGGCTACCGCGGCGTCCGCGAGGATCATGGTGTGCCGGAGCAGCAGATGACCGGCCTGATGGAGCGCCTGCAGGCGTTCCGTCTCGGCGAGGACGGCCGCCAGGGCGCCGCGACGCTGGCCTATTCCGAGATGATGCGCGCCGGCACGACGACGGCCGTCGACGTCACCGTGCCCTTCGACGGCTGGCTCGAGACGATGGCCGAGAGCGGCATGCGCTTCTATGCGGCGCCCACCTTCGCCTCGGCGCGCTGGGGCATGGCCTCGCCGCAGACCGTCACCTGGAAGTGGGACGAGGCCGCCGGTCTCGCGCAGTTCGAGAAGGCCAAGAAGGTGATGGACGACGCCGAGTCGCACAATTCGCGCCGGCTCGACGCCATGGTGTTCCCCGCGCAGATCGACACGGTGACGCCCGAGCTGTTCGCCGCCGGCCGCAAGCACGCCGACGATGCCGGCCGGCGCTTCTCGACCCACATCTGCCAGTCGGTGGTCGAGGTGCGCGAGATGATCCGCCGCCACAACATGACGCCGATCCAGTGGGCCGCGCAGCAGGGCCTGATGAAACCGGACTCGATCCTGGCGCACTGCATCCTGCTCGACGACCATCCGCAGATCCGCTGGCACACGGCCAGGGACCTCGACCTGATCGCCGAGGCGGGCGCCTCGGTCGCGCACTGCCCGCAGCCCTTCGCGCGCTACGGCCTCGCCATGGACCATGTCGGCCGCTACCGCGCGCGCGGCGTCAATGTCGGCCTCGGCACCGACTGCGCCCCGCACAATCTCATCGAGGAGATGCGGCTCGCCATCGTCGCCGGCCGCCTGATGAGCGAGGACATCAGGAGCCTCGACACGGCCGGCGCCTTTGAGGCGGCGACCTTCGGCGGGGCCAAGGCGCTCGGCCGCGACGATATCGGCGCGCTGGGACCCGGCATGGCTGCCGACATCGTGCTGGTCGACCTCGCTCATCCGCTGATGCAGCCGGCGCGCGATCCGCTGCGCTCCTTCGTCTTCCACGCCGCCGACCGCGCCGTGCGCACGGT
>CAYQAY010000074.1:0-24746 GCA_964415585.1 uncultured Reyranella sp. | reverse complement strand
GCCCTATTTCGGGCCGGACCAGCCCTCGAGCACATCCCATTTGGCCTTGCGCTGCTCCTCGCGCGGCTTCTTGAAGTCGTGGCCGAAAGGCGCAGTGTCGAACGACCCGTAGGTCGGGTTGGCGATCATCAGCCATTGCCGGCCCCAGTAGGCCTTCGTCTCTTCAAAAGCTTTGAGACGGTCGGCCTCGCTGCCGCGATAGCGATCGTCGAAGTCGCCGAGATTGTCGCCGATGTTCAGTACCACGCGATGGTCCTTGGTCACTACGGCGCGGCGCGAGCCTTTGGCGCCACCCCAGCCGGGCTGCTCGTTCTGCATCAGGAACGTGTCGACGTTCCCGCCCATCGGGAAGCCGAGCTTCTGCATGTTCTCGCGCGTGTCCTTCTCGGTCACGGCGTCGCGGTTGGTGATGTAGAAGATCTTCACGCCCCTCGAGTCGGCGTACTTCGCGAACTCGACCGCACCGGGGATCGCCATCGAGATCTGCGCGGCACAGAACTCGTTCCACGTCCTGGTGCTGAAGCTCTGGTTGTTCTTCAGCATCCACACCTGGTAGCGAGAATTGTCGATCAGGGTCTCGTCGACGTCGAGGATCATCGCCGGCGGCAGGTTCTGGTAGTCGCCCTTCTGCTCGCCGGGCGCCGCCGTCCAGCTTTTGTCGGCCAGGGCCTCGTCGAGGCGGATGCGCGCCAGGGCGAACACCGTGAGCGCGTTGGCCCTGTACTCGACGGCGCGCTGCGTCCACAGCGTCGCCAGCAGCATGTCGCTCGCCGGGACGGCGTCCTGCGCCCGCGATGCGGTGCCGGAGAAGGCCGCCAGGACGGCGGCGAGAACCAGGGCTTTGCGTGCGATCATGGCGTCATCCCCTTCAGCAGCCGCTGCTTGTTCGCCTCGTCGGCGAACGAGGCCTCGATGGTCGTGCGCGCGATGGCACGAAGTTCCGTCTCGTCCAGCCCGGCCAACTCGTATTCCAGGCCGAGCGTCGTATGGAAGAAAGGCGGATCGTCGGAGTTGAGCGTGACGCGGACACCCGCCTCGATCAACCGATGGAGGGGGTGCGAGGCGCGGTCGGGATACAGGCCGAGTGCAATGTTGCTGCCCGGGCAGACCTCCAGGAAGATGCCGCGGCGCGCCAGCTCCGCCATCAGGGCCGGATCGTCGGCCGAACGCACGCCGTGGCCGATCCGGGTCACCGGCAGGTCGCGGATCGCCGCCCATACGCTCTCCGGGCCCACCACCTCGCCGGCATGGATGGTGCAGCCGTAGCCATGCTCGTGCGCCATCCGGTAGGCGGGCGCGAAGTCGATGGGCGCGAACTTGGCCTCGTCGCCGCCCATGCCGAAGCCGACGACATAGGGATGCGGCGTGGCGACCATCGCCTCGACCATCGCGAGTGCCCGCTCGGGCCCGAGATGGCGGATACAGACGACGATGATGCGCCCCACGATGCCGTACTCGCGCTGGGCGCGGTCGATGCCGTCGGCCAGCGCCGCCAGCCAGTTTGCGTAGGAGATGCCGAGCGCCGCCGGCCGCTCCGGCGAACAGAACATCTCGACATAAACGGCACCCTCGCGCGCCGCGCCGGCGAGGTAGGAGTGGATGACGTCGCCGAAGTCGCGTGCCGTCTTCAGCGCCGTGCAGACGCGATCGTAGGCGTCGAGGAAGCTCCAGAAGTCGGTCCAGGCATAGGTGCCGCGGTTGTCGAACAGCTTGGCCGGCAGCTCGATCCCGTTGCGGAGCGCCAGCTCGCGCGCCAGGGCCGGCGGGATCGACCCTTCGAGATGGCAGTGGATTTCAGCCTTGGGAATCACTCAGAAGCCTCGCAGCGGCAGGTCGGGGCGTCGTAGCCAGTTGTCGGCCGCATACTCCGCACGTCCGTCGATCAGGTGCAAGGCATAGGCATGCCGCGGCCGTGGCGAGCGGTTGGCGGCGCTGGCGTGCGGCAGCAGCCCATGCAGGACGATCAGGGTGCCGCGTCGACACTCCAGGGCCACCGGTTCTGCCTCAGGCCACGGTGCAACATCGAGGGTACGGGTCACCAGCTCGTCACGCTGGTATCCGAACCACTTCCGCAGCGGCCCGCGATGCGCTCCCGGCAGGGCCATCAGGCAGCCATTGTCGCGGTCGGCATCGTCGAGGGCAAACCAGAAGCCGGTAACGCTCGGCGGATCGGTCCTGAGATAGGTCGCGTCCTGGTGCCAGTCGACCTCGGCGCCGACCCGAGCGTGCTTGAAGAGGTACATCGACTGCAGCAGCAGCGGTTCGACCAATCCGAGCAGGCGGGCAAGATCGGCGATGCGACGATGGCGCGAAAAGCGGTCGAACACCGGGTCGAGATCGTGCAGGGCATGACCGATCTTGTTCAGCCGGTCTGGCACACCTTCTTCCGCGAAGAAGTGCACTGCGCCGCCCGACTCGCGGAAATAGCGATCGCCCGCATGACGCTGGTCGCGCGTCGAGAATGCCGTATGTGTGGGGCCCGGCTCGAAGTCGGCCACCAGCTCCGCCGCTCGCGCCTGCAGCGCATCGCACTCCGCTGGCGGCACGAATCCCTCCAGCACGAGGAAGCCGTCGCGCGCGTAGGCCGCGAGGTCGACCGCCGTCATGCCAGCCGCTCCATGATCACACGCCTGTGTGGCGGCGGGGCATCTCCGATGCGGATGGCGCGCCGCACCAGGTCGATCGCCTCCTCCGCCGCCGCGTCGCTCGCGGCATGCACGACGCACAACGGACTGCCGGCGCGCACCTGCGCGCCGACGTCGATCACGTCGGTGAGGCCGACCGTGGGATCGATCGCGTCGTCCGCGTGGGACCTCCCGCCGCCCAGCGCCACCACGGCGATGCCGACCTGGCGGGCATTCATGCTCACGACATGGCCCGAGCGCTCGGCGGTGCAGGCGCGGATCACCGGCGCCGGCGGCAGGTAACGCGCCGGGTGCTCCAGGAGGTCGTCCGGACCACCCAGGGCCGAGACCATCCGGGCGAACGTCTCGGCGGCGCGGCCGTCGGCCAGCGCCGCCTCGGCCCGTGCCCGGCCCGCGGCGGCATCGGGCACCAGCTTGCCGAGCGCCAGCATCTCGCCGGCCAGCGCCATCGTGACCTCGTGCAGGCGCGGCTCGCGGACGCCGCTCCCGGTCAGGTAGGCCACCGTCTCGGCGACCTCCAGCGCGTTGCCGACGTTACGCCCCAGCACGCTGTCCATGTCGGTGATCAGCGCCACCGTCGGCAGGCCCGCTTGATTGGCGACGTCGACCAGGCTGCGTGCCAGGTCGCGCGCCATCTCCTCGGTGTCGCAGAACGCGCCGGAGCCGCACTTCACATCCATCACTAGCCCGTCGAGTCCCGCGGCGATCTTCTTGCTGAGGATCGAGCTCACGAGCAGTGGGATCGACTCGACGCTGCCGGTCACGTCGCGCGTCGCGTAGAGCCGGCGGTCGGCCGGGGCGAGATCGTCGGTCTGGCCGATCACCGCGCAGCCAACCTTGTGCACGACCCTGCGAAAGGTCTCGATGTCGGGCTGCACGTTGTAGCCCGAGATCGAGGAGAGCTTGTCGAGGGTGCCGCCGGTATGGCCGAGGCCGCGGCCGGATATCATCGGCACGAATGCGCCACACGCCGCCGCGATCGGCGCCAGCATCAGGCTCACCTTATCGCCCACGCCGCCGCTCGAATGCTTGTCGATCACCGGTCCTGGGAGGTGAAGGTCGCTCCAGTCGAGCATGATGCCGGATCGCGCCAGTCCCAACGTCAGCGCAACGCGCTCCGGCGCGGTCATGCCGCGGAAGAACACGGCCATAGCGAAGGCGGCAACCTGGCCCTCGCTCAGGCTGCCGTCGTGGATGCCGCGCACCATGAAGCCGATCTCCTCGGCCGTCAGCTCATGGCCGTCGCGCTTCCGACGGATGATCTCCTGCGGCAGCATGGCGTCTACCCGTAGCGCTCCAGGAAGGTGCGCAGCAGGCGCGCCACGCTGCCGGATGCGGCACTCGCGACGGCGATCGTGTGGTCGTGCCCCAGCGCGCCCGGCACCAGCCCCGCCGCATAGTTTGTCATCAGCGAGAGCGCCACGACCTTCATGCCGGCATGGCGCGCCAGGATGGTTTCCGGCGCCGTCGACATGCCGACCGCATCGGCGCCCAGGACACGGGCGGCGTTGATCTCGGCCGGCGTCTCGAAACTCGGTCCGCTGAAGAAGATGTAGACGCCCTCATGGCAGACGACGTCGGCCACCCGCGCCGCTTCGAGGAGCCGCTTGCGGAGCGCGGGATCGTAGGCGTCGATCATGTCGACGAAGCGACCGCTGCCCGAATCGATCCCGAACAGCGGGTTCTGGCCGGTGAAATTGATGTGGTCGCTGATCGCCATGACCGATCCGGGCGGCATGTCGAGACGCAGGCTGCCGGCGGCGTTGGTCTGCAGCACGGTCTCACAGCCAAGCCCCGCCAGAGTGCGGATCGGCGCACGCATCTCGTCGATCCGTCCGCGCTCGTAGTAGTGCGCCCGTCCCTGCAGCACGGCGACCGGGGTCGGGCCGATATGGCCAAGCACCAGACGCCCGGCATGGCTGCTGACGCGGGTCTCGGGGAAGTCCGGCAGTTCGCCGTAGGGGATCGCCGCGACCTGCTTCACCTCCTCGACGAAGCCACCGAGGCCGGAGCCCAGGATCACGGCGACCTTCGGCCTGAAGCCGGGGGCCGCCTTGGAGATCACGTCGTTCATGACCCGCCCACATGCCGCGGACCGAACGACAGCGGCAACAGCTCGCCCAGGGTGACGGTGCGCTGCAGCCCGTCGGGACCGCAGAGATGGATCTTCATGTCGTCTGCCGCGAACTCTCTGAGCTTCTGGCGGCAGCCGCCGCACGGCGTTATGACCTCCGGGCCGGCACCGACCACCAGGCATTCGAGGATGCGGGTCTGTCCGGCCGCGACCATGGCAGCGATAGCTCCGGCCTCGGCACAGAGGCCTTGCGGGTAGGCTGCGTTCTCGACGTTGCAGCCGCCGTGGATCGAGCCGTCCGCGGCGCGCAATGCGGCGCCGACCTGGAACCTCGAATAGGGTGCATGCGCCCGCCCCCTCATCTGCTTCGCCAGTCGGAGCAGGTCGTCCACCTCAATGCTCCTTCTCGTAGGGTACGCCGGCGGCCCGGGGCGCCACCGCGCGGCCGATGAAGCCGGCCAGCAGGAACAGGGTGAGAAGATAGGGCAGGGCCTGGATCAGTTGCACTGGAACTTCGCCGAGCGCCGGCAGCTTCACCCCCTGCAGGCGGATCGCCACGGCGTCGAGCAGGCCGAAGATCAGACACGCGCCGAAGGCCGGCAGCGGCCGCCAGCGGCCGAAAATGATGGCGGCGAGCGCGATGAAGCCCTGCCCGGCCGTCATGTCGCGACTGAAGCCGGCATTCTGGGCGATCGAAAGATAGGCGCCCGCAAGGCCCGCGAACAGGCCGCAGAGCAGCACGGCGCGATAGCGCAGCCATGCCACCGAGACGCCGGCGGCATCGACCGCCAGCGGCATCTCGCCGACGGCGCGCAACCGCAGCCCGAAGCGCGTGCGCTCGATCAGCCACCAGGTGAAGGGCACCGAGAGCAGGGCGAGGTAGACCAGGATGTTGTCGCCGGCATTCGGGAAGAAGAGCGGCTGCAGGCGTTCCGGTCCGGCGAGCGGCGGCGTCTGCCCGCCGCGCGCGAACCAGGCCGTGCCGAGCACCACGGTGAGGCCCACCGCCAGGATGTTGAGGGCGACGCCGCTCACCACCTGGTTGCCGCGATGGGTGATGCAGGCGAAGCCGTGCAGCAAGGCGAGCGTCTCGGCCGCCACGATCGCGGCCGCAACGCCGGCCCAGGCCGAATCGGTGAGTGACGCCGTCGCGGCGGCGAAGAAGGCCGCCATCAGCATCTTGCCCTCGAGCCCGACATCGATGATACCGCTCTTCTCGGAGAACAGGCCGCCCATGGCGCAGAGCACCAGCGGCGTCGCCACGCGCAAGGTCGCAGCCAACGTCAGGGTGACGAAGGTGAGCGCCTCCTCCACGTCAGGCCTTCCGCGCGAACAGCGCCTGCAGCCATGGCCGCGGCAGGTGGACCAGCGCGCCGGAGAACAGGATCACCAGGCCCTGGATCACGATGACCATCTCGCGCGTGATCTTGGGAATCTCGAAGGACAGCTCGGCGCCGCCCTGCTGCAGGGCGCCGAACAGCAGCGCCGCCAGCACGATGCCCAACGGATGGCCGCGCCCCATCAGGGCCACGGCGATGCCGGTGAAGCCGTAGCCTGCAGGGAAGTCGAGCACGAGTCGATGATGGACGCCCAGCAGCTCGTTGACAGCCACGCCGCCCGCCAGCGCTCCCGAGAGGCACATGGCCAGCATCGTCATGCGCTTGATGCTGGTGCCGGCATAGACCGCCGCCTCGGCGTTCTGGCCCATGGTGCGCAGTGCATAGCCCCACGGCGTATGCCACAGGAACACCCAGACCCCTGCGCAGGAAAACAGCGCCAGCACCAACGACAGGTTGAGCGCCGACTGGGCGACGGAGATGCCGAACCACGAAAGCGCCTCCTGCATCGACGGGATCGACGCCGAGTCGGCAAAGCCGCGGCTCTGCGGCGTCATCGAACTCGGCGCGATCAGCACGTTCACCATCAGGTAGACCATCAGCGCCGAGGCCACGAAGTTGAACATGATGGTGGTGATGACGATGTGGCTGCCGCGCCACGCCTGCATCCAGGCCGGAACCGCGGCCCAGGCGGCGCCGAACGCCGCGGAAGCGAGGATCGCCAGCAGGATCATCAGCGGCGCTGGCAGCCAGCGATCGAGCGCCAATACCGCGAGCCCGCAGCCCAGCCCGCCGATGTAGGCCTGCCCTTCGCCGCCGATGTTGAACAGGCCGGCGTGGAAAGCGACCGCGACGGCCAGGCCGGTGAACATGAAGTTGGTGGCGTAGTAGAGCGTATAGCCGATCGACTCCGACGAGCCGACCGCGCCCACCACCAACAACCGGAGCGCCCGCAAGGGATCGACGCCGATGACCTGTACGATGAAACCGACCACCAGGAAGGCCAGCGCGATGTTGACCAACGGCAGCACGCCGATCTCGACCCAGCCGGGCAGCGGACGGCGCGGCGCGCTCATGCCGCTCTGGCACCCGACATCATGAGGCCAAGCGTACGTTCGTCGGCGTCCGCCACAGCGACCTCTCCGACGATGCGACCGGCGAACATCACGAGGACACGGTCTGCAAGCGACAGGATCTCGTCGAGCTCGGCCGAGACCACAAGCACGGCACAGCCTGCGTCGCGGCTCCTCACCAGCTCGCGACGGATGAACTCGATGGCGCCGATATCGACACCGCGCGTCGGCTGGCCGACCAGCAGCACCTTGGGTTCGCGCGCCATCTCGCGCGCCAGGATCAGCTTCTGCTGGTTGCCGCCGGAGAAATGCGAGGAGCGCAGGCCCGGCGTGCGCGGCCGTACGTCGAAGCGCTCCATGAGTTCGGCGCAGTGCCGACCGACCGCCGGCCCGTCGAGCAGGTAGTTCCGGCAGAAAGGCGGCCGGTCCTGGTAGCCCAGAATGGAGGTCTCCGAGGCAAGGAAGGCCGGCACCAGGCCCTGCCTCAGCCTGTCCTCCGGCACGTGAGCCAGGCCCAATGCGCGCATCTCGGCCGGATCGACGGGATGGGCCGCGTCGACTGCACGGCCGCAGACTTCGATGGTGCCGCCGGTCGGACGGCGGATGCCGGAGAGGACCTGCAACAGCTCGGTCTGGCCGTTGCCCGAAACGCCGGCGATGCCGACGATCTCCCCTGCCCGCACCTCGAGCGACACGTCGTCGAGCAGCCGCACGCCACGACCGTCGACCAGCGACAGGCGCCGGACCGCGAGCCTCGAGTCGCCGCGCCTCGAGGCCGCCTTGTCGAGATCGAGATGGACCTTGCGACCGACCATCAGCTCGGCGAGTTCCGCAGCATCGGTCTTTGCCGTCAGCCTTTCAGCCACCACCTCGCCGCGGCGCATGACGACCACGCGATCGGTCGCGGCCATGATCTCGCGCAGCTTGTGGGTGATCAGGATCACGGTGACGCCGCGGTCGCGCAGCGCGCCCAGGATCCCGAGCAGCCGGTCGGTCTCCTGAGGCGTCAGCACGGCGCTCGGCTCGTCGAGGACGAGGATTCGCGCGCCGCGGAAAAGGACCTTGAGGATCTCCACCCTTTGCTGTTCGCCCACCGAGAGGTCGGCGATGCGCGCGTCGGGATCGACCGCGAGCCCGTATTCGCGGGCGAGCCGTGCCAGCTCCGCGCGCGCAGCCGCCAGCCCGCCGGCCAGCAAAGGCCCACCCTCGGCGCCCAGGATGAGATTCTCCAGCACCGTGAAGGTGTCGACCAGCATGAAATGCTGGTGGACCATGCCAATGCCGTGGCCGATCGCATCGCGCGGGCTCGCCATGTCGACGGCCCTGCCTTCGATCAGGATCTCGCCGGCATCGGCGCGATAGAGACCGTAGAGGATGCTCATCAGGGTCGACTTGCCGGCGCCGTTTTCGCCGACGATGCCCGTGATGGAACCTTTCGCGATCCTGAGCGACACGCCACGCACGGCGTGCACGCTGCCGAACGACTTGTCGATCTCCCGAAGCTCGATGGCAGCGTCGGGCGTCAGCGCTTGCACGAATTGCTGCTCATGTAGTCGTGGACGACGATCTTGCCCGAGAGGATGTCAGCCTTGGCGGCATCGACCTTCGCCTTCATCGCTGGCGTGACCAGTTTCTCGTTGTCCTTGTCGAGCGCCCAGTCGACTCCGCCCTCCTTGAGGCCGAGCACCTGCACGCCGCCCTTCCATTGGCCTGCCTGCGCCGCCTTGAAACTGTTGTAGGTGGCGAGGTCGACACGCTTCAGCATCGAGGTCAGCATATTGCCGGGATGCAGGTGGTTCTGGTTGGAGTCGACGCCGATGCCGAGCTTGCCGCGATCCTTGGCGGCCTGGAGGATGCCGAGCCCGGTCGAGCCCGCCGCGGCATAGACGACGTCGACGCCGCGGTCGAACTGGCCTTTGGCGAGCTCGGCACCGCGACCGGGATCGTTCCAGGCGGCCGGCGTCGTCCCCGTCATGTTGGTGATCAGCTCGGCATTGGGGTTGGCGTACTTGATGCCCTGCTCGAAGCCGCACTGGAACTTGCGGACCAGCGGGATATCCATGCCGCCCACGAAGCCGATCTTGCCGGTCTTGGAGGCTTCCGCCGCCAGCACGCCGACCAGGAACGAGCCCTCCTGCTCCTTGAACACCACCGACTGCACGTTGGGCAGGTCGACCACGCTGTCGATGATGGTGAAGTGGATATTGGGGAATTCCTTGGCGACCTTGCCGAGCGCCACGGCCTGCGAGAAGCCCACGGCGACGATCGGGTCCTGGCCGCGCTGCGCGAAGCGGCGCAGCGCCTGCTCGAACTGCGTCTCGTTGCTGGGCTCGAACTCGGCCGCCGCGATGTTGGTTTCTTTCTTGAAGCGCTCCGCGCCTTCGAAGACGCCTTCGTTGAAGGACTTGTCGAACTTGCCGCCCGTGCTGTAGACGATGGCGGGCTTGATGGTGGCGGTCTGCGCTTCGGCGACGACGCCCAGACCGGCGGCAGCCAGCAGGGCGAGCAGCGATCCGACCCAGCGGTTCATGACGGCTCCCTTGTTCGTTGAGCCGAGTTTGGCCCGCCGATGGGCGCGGGTCCAGCCAGCCGCGAAGCGCCAGCGCACTAACGGAAGCGCGGCATCACCCGGGTCCAGAAGGTCTCGATCGATTTCATGAGGGCCGGATGCGGCACCAGGCTGTTGTACGTGTAGCAGAACACCCAGTCGACGGGCTGGCGCCTCTGCTGGGCTTCCATGCCGTGCAGGACAGTGTCGACGGTGCCCACATAGGCATAGCCCTGAGCGACGACTTCCTCCGGCGTGGGGAACTTGCCGGTCTTGGGATCGGCCATGCCCTTGCGGAAACCGAACGGCTCGAACCAGGCGCGGCCGGAAAACTGGCCGGAATCCCGCCATAGCGCCATCGCCTCCTCGTCACTGTCGGCGATCACGACATCGCGCAGCACGCCGGTCCCCTGGCCCTTGGGCTTGCCGGAGACCTCGGCATAGACTGAATAGAGCTTGTCCTCGTGGAACGGATGCATCGGCGGCAGGATCGGCGTCACGCCCTCCTTGGCGCAGAAGCGGACGGTGTTCTCGGAGCTGGCAAAGGGCTGGAAAAGCGGCGGATGCGGCTTCTGCAGCGGCTTCGGCACCACACCCACCGACTTCAGGATTCCGTTCTCGACACCCTTGCCCCACTTTTCCGTCGTATCGAGCGTCCACGGCGTCGGCCCCGCCGGAATCTTCCAGAACTTGCCGTCGTGCGTAAGCATCTCCTCGGTCCAGCACTTCTTGACGATCTGGAAATTCTCCTCGAATGCCAGCCGGTTGGCGTTGTCGATCTCGTCGTGCTGATTTGGCAGTGCTCCGTGGATGCCGTGGGTCTGCTGCGCCATGATGTCCACCCAGCGCCGCTGGTAGCCGCGCGCGAAGCCGGCATTGGCGCGACCGCCGGTCATGTGGTCCAGCATCGCGATGTCCTCGGCGACACGGATCGGGTTGGCGGCCGGCAGCACGATGCCGAGCTGCCCCACCCGGATGCGTTTGGTCTGCATCGCGAAGTAGAGATCGAGCAGCACCGGATTGTTGGAGATCTCGAAGCCTTCGATGTGGAAGTGGTGCTCGGTGAAGCTCACCGAATCGTAGCCGAGATCGTCGGCCATGCGAATCTGCTCGCCTAGCTCCTTCAGCATGCGTTGGTAGAGCTCGGGACGCATGCCGGCCATGCCGGCCTCGATCTCCGCGCGGCTGCCGATGCTCGGCAGATAGAAGAGCGAAGCCTTCATCTCACTCCCTTTCGACGGTCTTCTTCACTTGGCTTTGGGCGTCGCCGCGACTCCGGGAACATGGTTGAGCACAGACCGAACGAGACCGCCATCGACCAGCAGCGCCTGGCCGGTGATGTAGCTCGCCTGCGGGCCGAGCAGGAAGGCGATGACGTCGGCGATGTCGCCCGGCTTGGCGATGCGCCCGAGCGGCACCATCCTGGATCGGCCGCGCGCCAGCGCCGCCTTGCTGTAGATCGACTCGGTCATCGACGTGTGCACGAAGCCCGGGCAGACGGCGTTGGCGCGAATGCCGTCGGGCGCCCATTCCTGCGCCATCATCTCGGTCAGCATGATCAGCGCCGCCTTGGACGGGCTGTAGGCGCCGCTCGGAAGCTGCGGCACCTTGCCGGCCATCGAGGCCAGCATCACGACCGCGCCCCTGGAGCGCCTGAGGTGCGGATAGGCGGCCTTGGCCAGCAGCCAGTTGGCCCGCAGATTGATGTCGAAGACCCGGTCCCAGGTCGCGAGATCGAGATCGGCGAGCCTGCCCGGTGCGGTGATGCCGGCATTGCCCACGATCGCGTCGATGCCGCCCATGAATTTCGCGGCGGCCGCGATCACCTTGGCGGGCGCCGCCGGCTTGGCCATGTCTGCCTTCAGGGTCTGGACCTTGCAACCGGAGGTCCGGAGCTCCTTGGCGAGTGCCTCGAGCTCGTCCAGGTAGGCCACGTCGCAGAGCGTCATGGCATAGGCGCCGTCGGCGGCCAGCTTGACCGCCGTCGCGCGACCGATGCCGCGGCTCGCGCCGGTAATGACGACCCGCATCTGCGCCTCCCCCGTTCAGGGCACGGATGGTGGCACGGTTCCGGGCTTGGGGTCGATGGGCAGCAGCCGGTCGAGGCCCTGCAGCCTCTCGTAGAGCAGGGCGGCCTGCAACAGCGCCGCCTCGCCCCGGGGCTTGCCCACGAGCTGCAACCCGACCGGGCGACCGAAGCTGTCGAACCCGCAGGGCACGGCGATCGCCGGGCTGCCCGTCACAGTGATGGCCGAGTTCAAGGTCGAACCCGACATATAGTTGTCCAGCTTCTTGCCGGCGATCGTCTCGGGTGCCCTCAGGTTCACGTCGAACGCCGCCGTCGGCGCACCCGGCGTCACGAACAGGTCGTAGGTCAGGAAGAACTCGCGCATGCGCCGGTAGAGCGCCGCCCGCTCGCGCTCGGCCCAGGCGAGCCGGCTCGCGGTCTGCTTCAGGCCGAGCTCTGTGTTCCAGATGATGTCGGGCTTGATCTTGTCACGATGCGTCTCGAGCTGCAGCTCGCGGTCGACCACGAACTGCTGGCCGCGCAGCGCCATGAATACCTCGTCGACCGGACCGAAGTCGGGGGAGGCCTCTTCGACGATGCAGCCCAGCTCCTCGAAGCGTTGCGCTTCCCGCACGCAGATCTCGCGGATCTCCCGGTCGAGCTCGAAGCGGCCGCCGAAATCCATGCTGATCGCCACGCGTTTGGGCGCCACGGGCTCGGCGACCGCCGCGCTGAACGACACCGCCGGCGCGTCGAAGGTCATGGCGTCGTGCGGGCAGAAGCCTGCCATCGCATCGAGGAAAAGTGCCAGGTCGGCGACGTTGCGCGCCATCGGACCCTGCACCGACTGCGGTGAATAGAGGTTGTTCGACGTGCCGCGCGTCACACGACCGGCCGACGGCCGGATGCCGACGGTCGAACAATAGGTGCCGGGACGGCGCAGCGAGCCACCATGGTCGGAGCCGTGCGCCAGCCAGACCTCGCCGGTCGCCACCGACACCGAGCCACCCCCGGTCGAGCCGCCGCAGGTAAGCGACGTGTTCCAGGGATTGCGGGTGCGACCGAACACCTCGTTGAACGTCGAGCCGCCGGCGCCGAACTCCGGCGTGTTGGACTTGGCCACGACGATGCCGCCCTTGCGCTCGATACGCTCGACCAGCGGATGAGACTTGGCCGGCACGTGGTCGGCAAAGATCGGCGAGCCGTAGGTCGTGCGCACGCCGCCGACGTCTGTCAGGTCCTTGATCGAGACCGGCAGGCCCGCCAGCCAGCCTGCTTCGCCAGCGGCTTCGCAAGAGTCACCACCCGCCATGATGCGCTTGGCGTGATCGCGTGCCCGGTCGAGGCAGAGCGTCGGCAAGGCGTTCACTGCGGGCTCGACCTCGGCGATGCGCCTGGCCGAAGCGTCGATCAGGTCCAGAGGCGTGATCTCCCTCTTCTTCAGCCGGGCGACGGCCTCGACCGCCGTGAGACGCCACAATTCGCCGCTCATGCCTTTGCCTCCTGCGGATGACGTGCCTCGTAGCGGGCGATCCAGAGCGTGGCGGCGCAGATGATGCTGCCGCCGGCCAGTGCCCAGATGGTGGGCAGATGCGCGAACATCAGAAAGCCGAACACGGACGCCCAAACCAGGTCGAGGAAGCGCACCGACTGCACGGCCGAAACGTCGGCGATGCGGTAGGCCCGCGTCATGCAGTAGTGCGCCGTCGAGCCCACGATGCCACAGGTTCCGAGCAGCGCCCACTGCATCGCGGTCGGCCATTCCCAAGCGACCCGCAGCGGCCATTCGAGCGCCACGACGGCGAACGGCAGGCTGAATGTGCAGATCACGACGCCCAGCCAGAACACGATCGCCTCAGGCCGGTCGTAGCGGGTGAGCACCTTGGACAGCAGGAACGACGCCGCGAACAGCGGCGAGGAGACGAGCATCCATATCGTCGAGATCGAGGCGATGTCGGCGTGGACCAGTCCCGGCCAGAGCACGACCAGCACGCCGCCGAAGGCGATCAGCACAGCGGCCCAGCGTGCGCCGTACATGCGTTCGCCGAAGAACAGCGTGGCGCCCAGCATCATGAAGATCGGCCCGGTGAAACCGATGGCCGAGGCCTCGGCCAGACTGACGAAGGGGATCACCGAGAACCAGATCAGCGAGCCGGCGACATGGAAGACGCCGCGCCAGGCATGTAGCGAGGGCCGGCGCGGCCGGTAGCGTTCCCAGCCGCCCAAGATCACGAACGGCAGCAGCAGCATCGAGCCCACGAAGTACCGCAGGCAGACGACCTGCGGCGGGTGGAGCTGATGCGTCAGAAGTTTCTGCAGCATGTTGAGGATGCCGAACAGAACGCCACAGGCGGTCATCCAGGCGAGCGCCCGGAGCGTCGCGTTGTCGGAAAGCATCATCGCGACCGAGTGTGCCTGACCGGCGCATTCTCGTCGCCATCCATATCCCGCAAACCTAGTTTAGCTGCCTTGAGCATTCTGCATGCTGGCTCAGTCCCCTAAAGTCGACCGCGAGGAAACGAACCGATGACCGAAGACAAGCCCGCCGGCCCGCTGGCCGGCCTGCGCATTCTCGACATTTCGACGGTGGTGGCCGGGCCGTTCGCGGCCGGTCTGCTGGGCGACTACGGCGCCGAAATCGTGAAGGTCGAGATGCCGGGCATCGGCGACTCGCTGCGTGCGCTGGCGCCGCACAAGGACGGCGTACCGCTCTGGTGGAAGGTCACCAACCGCAACAAGAAGGGCGTCACCCTCGACCTCCGCCGCGAGGAGGGCCGCGCGTTGTTCGCCCGGCTGGTGGCCCATGCCGACGTACTGGTCGAGAACTTCCGGCCGGGCACTCTCGACGGCTGGGGGATCACGCGGGCCTGGCTGCAGGAGATCAATCCACGGCTCACCATCCTGCGCGTCACCGGCTTCGGGCAGGACGGCCCCTATGCCGAGCGGCCGGGCTTCGCCCGCATCTTCGAGGCGATGAGCGGCTTCACGCAGATCTGCGGGGAGGAGGACGGCCGCCCGCTGCATCTCGGCTATCCGATCTCCGACGCCGTCGCGGGCCTGTTCGGCGCGGTCGGCATCCTGTCCGCCCTGCACGACCTCGCGCGCAACCCCGACCGCCGCGGTCAGGAGATCGATTGCTCGGCCACCGAGGCGATGCTGCGCACGCTCGAGTTCCTGGCGATCGAGTACGACCAGCTCGGCGTCGTGCGCACCCGCTCGGGCAACCGCAGCCAGTACGCCGCACCCGGCAACGTCTACCGCACCGCCGACGACAAGTGGGCCTCGATCGCAGCTTCCACGCAGAGCATATTCGTGCGCCTCTGCGCGGCGCTCGACCTCAAGCATCTCTTGGAGGACGCGCGCTTCGCCACCAATCCCGCCCGCGTGAAGAACCATCGCGAGCTCGACAGGATCGTGGGCGCGACCATCGGCAAGCTCACGCTCGCCGAGCTACGCGAGGCCTTTGCCCGCCACGAGGTCGGCTTCTCGCCGATCTACGACATCGCCGACGTGTTCGACGATCCGCAGATCAAGGCGCGCGACGCGATCGTCAGCGTGCCCGACGGCGAGCTGGGTCCGGTGCGCATGCAGGGCGTGGTACCGCGCTTCTCCGAGACGCCGGGACGGGTGCGCGCGGCCGGCCCGGCGATCGGCCAGCACAACGAGGAAGTCTATGGCGGCCTGGGACTGTCCGCGGCGGAGATCGCGGCGCTCAGGGACCGCAAGGTCATCTAGGGAGGATCATATGCTGAGACGCCATTTCGCAGCTTTGTCGCTTGCCGCCCTCGCACCGCTGCCGGCGGCGGCGCAGGGCAAGGTCGCCAGGATCGTGGTCGGCTTCCCGCCAGGTCAGGGCATCGACCTGGTCTCCCGCATCGTCGCCGACGCGCTGAAAGAGGAGCTCGGTGAGACCTTCATCGTCGAGAACAAGCCGGGCCAGGGCGGCAGCATCGCGCTGGGCCAGGTGGCGCGGGCGACGCCCGACGGCTCGACGGTGCTGATCTCGGCGATGGCTGCGTTGGTGATGGCGCCGCATCTCTACAAGAACGTGACCTACGACACGCTGAAGAGCTTCGAGCCGGTCGGCCGGGTCGGCGACCTGCCGCTCGCCCTGGTCGTCAATCCGTCTCTGCCGGTCAGGTCGCTGCCCGAGCTGATCGCCTATGCCAAAGCCAATCCCGACAAGCTCTCGCACTCCTCGTCGGGCAACAGCACGGTGAGCCATGTCGCGATGGAGGAGCTGAAGCGCACCGCCGGGATCAAGATCCTGCACGTCCCCTATCAGGGAAGCGCCCCGGCCATGAATGACCTGATCGCGGGTAACGTGCAGGTGGCGCTCGACACCGTGGCCGTGACGCGCCCGCATGTCGAGGCGGGCCGCCTGCGCCTGATCGCGGTGGGCAGCCTCGAGCGCCTGCCGTTCTTCCCCGACACGCCGACCATCGCCGAGCAGGGGTTTCCGGGCTTCGAAGCCAATGCATGGCTCGGCATGCTGCTGCCCACCGGCACGCCGCGCGAAACGGTGGACCGGCTGGCGACGGCACTGCAGAAGATCGTGCGCAGCAAATCCGTGCAGGACAAGTTCCTGGCCGTCGGCACTCTTCCCAAACCCAGCACGACCGCCGACTTCGACAAGTTCCTCAAGGCCGAATACGCCCGCTGGGGCAAGGCGATCGCGGAGTCCGGCATCAAGGCCGACTAGACCGGATCGAGATACTCTTCCCAGAGATCGAGGTGCACGGTGTCGCGCGGGTTGGTGCTCTCTCCCCACAGCTCGCGTGCCGCGAAGCGCACCGTGTAGAGATACTGCGGCTTCTCGCCCTCGAACCTCGAGTTGGAATCGGGGAAGACGTGCGCACCATGATGACACTCGATCACGCCGCGTCGGCCGCGCACGTAGCGCGGCAGGCGCGTGTGGCCGGCCGGGTTGATGTTTCGGGCACGTACGGCGGCACCGTCGACGAAGCGCGGCCTCGCACTGGTCTCGCGCGAAGTCGGACCGCCGGCCTTGATGATCGGCATGACCTTGTCCGGCGTCAGCGGCGGCGTCTCGCGCCTGGAGCCCGCCGCGGGACGGCCCGTCTCGACTTCCTCCTGCGTGACGAGGCCGGCACTCACCACCAGCTTGATGGTCGAGGCGAACCACTTCTCGTAGTAACTCATGCGAACGTAGTCGGCGGGCGGCAGCGTCTCGATCGTGTGCCGGCCGAAGTCGATGTTCCAGCGCCGCCAGGCGCCCGCGGCGCGGCGCAGCGCCAGCACGCGACCTTCCCAAGGTGCGTGGAAGACGGGCTCATTGGCTTCAGGTTGCACCGGGCCGAAGCCCTGCATGCCGCCCATGTCGTGTACGCCGTTCATGCCGTCACCTTGGCTGTCCCGACCATCGAGTCGCGGGTCACCAGTTCAGCGAGCTGCTCGGCATTCAAGTTCTCCGTCCCGGCCGGCCGCTCGGGCAGAACGAGATAGCGAATCTCGGCCGTCGAATCCCAGACGCGCACGGCGACCTCGTCGGGCAGCGAGAGGCCGAACTCGCGCAAGACGCCGCGCGGATCGATCACTGCCCGCGAGCGGAAGGCCGACGACTTGTACCAGACCGGCGGCAGACCGAGGACCGGCCACGGGTAGCAGGAACAGAGCGTGCAGACGACGAGGTTGTGCGTGTCCGGCGTGTTCTCGACCACCACCATGTGCTCGCCCTGCGCGCCCGAGAAGCCCATCTCGGCGATGGCGGCGGTGGCGTCGCTCATCAGGCGCACCTTGTAGTCGGGGTCGGTCCAGGCGCGAGCCACGACACGTGCGCCGTTGCGTGGGCCGATCTGGGTCTCGTAGGCTTCGACGATGGCATCGAGCGCTGCCGGATCGACCAGGCCCTTCTCGACCAGCAGAGTCTCCAGCGCCTTGACGCGCAGCGCCATGTCCGAGGCGCCGTGGTCATGATCGTGCCCATCGTCGTGCCTGTCCTCGCGATCGTGGTTCATGCCCGTCCTCCGGTTCGCTGAACCTACACCGGCAGGCCGGCCGCTGTCCGCCGCTGCTGTGCGAAGTAGAGGATGCCCAGCAGCATCAGGTTGAGCAGGTTGAAGGCCAGCGCCGACTGGAAGGCCGAGATGTAGGAGAGCGTCGCATCGAAGATGAAGCCGCCCAGCCAGCCGCCCGCCGCCATGCCGGCCATGGCGAACAGCATCACCACACCGAGCCGCCAGCCGGCGATGGTCGGGCCGTAGAGGAAGCGCAGGTTCAATGCATAGCCCTGGACAATGGCGATGAACGGGATACCGTGCAGCAGCGACAGCGCGTAGATGCCATTGATGTCCCGCACGTAGAGGAAGCCTACCAGCGAGCCGATCTGGATCACTGAACAGAGCAGGCTGACCGGCAGCGGCCCGACGCGCTGGGCGAGCCGCGCCATCACGAAGGTCGCCACGATGGCCGACAGCAGCACCAGCGACACCGCCTCGGCTCCACGCGCTGCGGGATAGCCGAGGTCGCCGCAGAAGGCGACCATGTGCACGAACGGAATCGCCATGGCCGCACAGCAGCAGAAGCCCGCCAGCGACAGCAGCACCATGATGGCCGGCGAGGGCAGCGGCAGCGGCACCTTCTCTTCCTTCCGCCGCCCGCCCGGTCCGCGCAGGATCGGCGCCGGCCGCACATAGAGCGCGCCGAGCAGCAACAGCAGGCCCGCCACGAGGCCGTAGACGACCAGAGCCTGTCTCCAGCCGATCTCGGGCAGCAGCACGCGATAGATCTGTGGCCAGACCGAACCGGAGATCGCCGGACCGACGGAGATGATGGCGACGGCGGTGTTGCGGTGACGCTCGAACCAGCCCTGCACGTTGTTCATCGCCGGTGTGAAGGTGCCGGCGTTGCCGAGGAAGCCCAGCAAGACCGCATAACCGAGATAGAGTGCGAACTCGCCGCCGGCCGAGGCCGCGAACCCGCCCAGCGCGATCGAGACGCCGGCGATGAACAGCGGCACCCGCGGGCTGGTCCGGTCGGCCAGCCAGCCCATGAAGACGCCACCGACGCCCATGCCGAAGAAGCCCACCATGTAGGCGAAGGACGGCACGGCGCGCTG
Organism: uncultured Reyranella sp.; assembly: GCA_964415585.1. Taxonomy (GTDB): domain Bacteria; phylum Pseudomonadota; class Alphaproteobacteria; order Reyranellales; family Reyranellaceae; genus Reyranella. Next base: position 5,983 of record CAYQAY010000074.1, on the reverse strand, counting down.
GTCGCCGAAGTCGGCGGCGATCTCCTTCAGCCCGACCATCGGCAGGTAGATGCCGCCGCCGCCGAGCGCGACGCAGAGCATCGACACGATCGCCAGCCGCCAGGCGTAGGGGCTGTCGATTCCCGCCGGCGTGCCCGCCTTCTGGGGCATTGCGGTCACTCTCGCGCCAGCGCCGCCGTGGCCGCCACCTGGACGTCGAGCTGCTGGTCGTCGTCCATCAGGACGGTGACCTTGCGCAGCTTGCCGGTGAAGGGGAACGGCGCCTCGTAGTGCGAGACCGGGCTCGACCGGTCGCGCCCTATATCGAGTCCCGACCAGGAGATGAAGCTCACGAACCCGTTCTGGGTGTCGAAGCTGCCGGCGGCTTCGCCGTCGATCAGCAGCGTCGCAATGTTGCGGCCCTGGTTGCGCCGCATGCGCATGCCGAGGCGGCGGTTGCCGGCCGGCACTGGACGGTCGGAGACGATCAAATGGTGCTCGCCGCCGATGTTCATGTCGTAGCAGAGCTTGCCGTCCTTCATGTAGAGGGAGTAGCCCGTGGTGGCGTCGCCATGGGCGATCAGCACGCCCTCGGTCATTGCGCCGTCGACATGGGCGTCGGCCTCGATCGTATAGGTGCGGTTGCGCACGTCAGGCGCCACGTCGGTCGGCACATGGCCCATGCCGGCATGGAAGACGAAGCGCTTGCGCGGGCCGTGGAAGCGCTTGGCATTGTCGCCGAAGCGCTGCTGGAAGCGGTCGTCGAGCGGCAGCACCTTGTTCCGCTCGGCCTGACGCCACCACTCCGCGATCATCGCCTTCAGTCGCTCGGGCTCCTTCTCTGCGAGATCGTCGACCTCGTTGAAGTCCTTCTCGAGGTGGTAGAGTTCCCACCTGTCCTTCTCGAAGTCGCTGCCCGGCGGGTGGAACGACACGGCCTTCCAGCCGTCCTGCACCAGGCCGCGATGCCCGAACATCTCGAAATACTGCGGCTTCTTCTTGGAGCGCGCGCGCTTGGCTGACAGGCTGCGCGCGAAGCTGGTGCCTTCGAGCGGCATCTGCTTCACGCCGTTCACGATCTTGGGCGGCTTCACGCCCACGACGTCGAGCAGCGTCGGCACCAGATCGGAGGCGTGGCAGAACTGGTGGCGCAGCTCGCCTTTCGCGGCGATGCCCTTGGTCCAGGCCATGACCAGCGGGTCACGGATGCCGCCGCCATGCGTGTTCTGCTTGTAGCGGCGCAGCGGCGTATTGGCGGCCATCGCCCAACCCAGCGGGAAGTTGGAGTGCGTGTCGGGCCCGCCGATATCCTCGATGCGGGCGACCTTCTCGTCGAGCGTCTCGCGGCGGAGATTGTACGGACCCATGGCGTTCACCATGCCGAACGGCCCGCCTTCCTGGCTGGCGCCGTTGTCGGACATGACGATCACCAGCGTGTCGTCGAGCTGGCCCGACGCCTCGAGGAAACTCACAAGCCGACCGATATGCTGGTCGGCGTGCTCGAGCATGGCGGCATAGGCCGCCTGCAGGCGCGTGAACAAGCGGCGCTCCGGTTCGGCGACTTCGGCCCACGGACGCACCACGTCGTTGCGCGGTGGCAGGCGCGTTCCCATCGGCACGATGCCGAGCTTGATCTGCCGCGCCAACCGGCGCTCGCGCTCGACGTCCCAGCCATCGGCGAAGACCGCGTCGTATTTCGAGATCAGGTCGAACGGCGCCTGGTGCGGCGCATGGCAGGCCCCGAAGGCCAGCCATGTCAGCCACGGCGTCTCGGCATTGTCGCCGACATGATCGGCAAGGTAGCGGATCGCCTGGTCGACCAGATCCGACGTCAGGTGATAGCCGGTGGCGAAGGTGCCCGGCGGATCGACCGGCGTGTTGTCGCGCACCAGCTCGGGCGCGTACTGGTCGGTCTCGGCATCCATGAAGCCGTAGTAGCGGTCGAACCCGCGGCCGAGCGGCCAGCCGTCGAACGGGCCCGTGGCGCCCGACTCGGTGAGCGGCGTGACGTGCCATTTGCCCAGCATGTAGTTGCGATAGCCGTGGGGGCGCAGCATCTCGGCGATGGTGCCGGCCTCTTTCGAGATCTTGCCGCGATATCCCGGAAACCCCGAGTCGAAGTTGGCGAGGCAGCCGACGCCCACCGAATGATGATTGCGGCCGGTCAGAAGTGCCGCTCGCGTGGTCGAGCACATCGCCGTCGTATGGAAGCCCGTGTAGCGCAGCCCGCGGCCTGCGATCGCGTCGATGTGGGGCGTGTGGATCGGTGAACCATAGCAGCCGAAGTCGGAGAAGCCGACATCATCGAACAGAATCACCAGGATGTTGGGGGCGCCCTCCGGACGCTTCGGAGTCTGCGGCCAGTGGGGCTGGGAATCCTGGACGGTCTTCCCGATCTTTCCGCGTTCTTGGCCGTGTCCGCTCATGCGTTTCCTCTTGTTTGGTCGGTTGTCCGACACTTGGCGCGGCCGATCAACCTTGTCGGCATTCATGGCCCGGGTTAGGGAAAGTCATGGCTCAGTTCACGTCCGACGGGCTTGCCCTCGCCTACGACGCATTCGGTCCCGCGGATGCCCGCAGGGCGATCGTGCTGGTCCACGGCTTTTCGGCGAACCGCCATGAGAACTGGAAGCGCATGGGCTGGTACGACGCCATCGCGGCCAAGGGCCTGCGCGGCTTCGCCCTCGACAATCGTGGCCACGGCGAGAGCGCCAAGCCGCACGATCCCGCCAAGTATGACCGCGAGGCGATGGCGCGCGACCTGTTTGCATTGATGGACCATGCCGGCGTCGAGCGCGCCCACGTTCTAGGCTTCTCCATGGGCTCGCACATCGCGCTCACCGCCGCCCTCGCCGACTCCGGCCGCATCGACCACCTCGTAGTGGCGGGTGTGGGTGCAAGAATGTTCGATCCGCCGCGCGAGGAAGGCGCCATGGCTGCGGCCATGGAAGCCGAGAACCCGGACGCGATCTCCGATCCGATGCTCCGGAGCTTCCGCCACTTCGCCGACGAGCAGAAGGAGGACCGGCTGGCGCTGGCCGCCTGCTCGCGCGGCGCGCGGACGCCGCTCGCACGCGATTCACTGATGGCGATTCGCCGCCCGACGCTCGTCGTCGCTGGCGCCCGCGACCAGCTCGCCGGTCCGCCGCAGGGATTGGCCGAGGCCATTCCCGGCGCCAGGGCAGTGACCCTGCCGGGCTGCGACCACTTCTCGTGTATCGGCCATCCGCTTTTCAAGGCGAGCGTGTTCGACTTCTTCGACGGCTGGCTGGAGTAGTTGAGGTGGCGCGGGTTCCTTTCAAACGCATCCGCGAGCGCGCGGCCAAGCGCAAGGGCGGCGAGAAGGTGCTGGCGACGCTCCTGCCCAGGAAGCGGGACAACAAGGCTCTGGCCAAGCTCGGTGACGACCGCGTGCTCGCCGAGATGGCGCGCCGCGTCTTCTCGGCGGGGTTCGTGTGGAGCGTGATCGACCAGAAATGGCCGGGCTTCGAGGCGGCGTTCCTCGGCTTCAACCCCAAGCGGCTGCTCTTCCAGCCGGCCGAGTTCTGGCACGGGCTCGCCTCGGACAAGCGCATCGTGCGCAACCCGCAGAAGATCAAGTCGGTGCGCGAGAACGCCAGGTTCGTGAGCGACATCGCCGCCGAACACGGCAGCTTCGGCAAATTCCTCGCGGCCTGGCCGGCCGACGACCAGATCGGGCTGATGGAAGTGCTGGCCAAGCGCGGCTCGCGGCTGGGCGGCAACACCTGCCAGTACCTGCTGCGTTTCCTCGGCCGCGACTCCTTCATCCTGACCAACGACCTGATGCTCTGCCTGCGCGACGCCGGCGTGCCGATCAGCGAAAAGGGCACCTCGAAGAAGGACATGCGGCTGGCGCAGGAGCAGATCAACGCCTGGGCGAGGGAAACCGGCCTGCCGCTCACCCACATCTCGCGCATCTGCGCCATGTCGATCGGCGAGAACCACGATGCCGCGCGGTTGAAGGAGGTCATGCAGACGTGACCCGCATCCTGCTCATCAATCCCAACACGACGCGGTCGATCACCGACCTCGTGCTCAAGACGGCGAAGCGGTTCGCCGCGAAAGGCACGACTTTGCGCGCGATCACTGGTGCTTTCGGCCCTCGCTACATCGCCTCACGCGCCGCCTACGCCGTCGCAGGCCACGCCGCGCTCGACGCCTTCGCCAACGACCGGCAGGCCAGGGACGCCGTCGTGCTCGCCTGCTTCGGCGACCCCGGTCTGGCCGCGCTGAAAGAGGTGAGCCCGGTGCCCGTGGTCGGCATGGCCGAGGCATCCATCCTGCAGGCCTGCTCGATCGGGCACCGCTTCTCGATCGTCACCGGTGGCGAGCGCTGGCAGTCGATGCTCGAGGAGTTCGTCGCGAGCCATGGCCTCACCTCGCGGCTCGCCTCGGTGCGCACCGTCGCGCCGACCGGCGCCGACATCGCGCGCGATCCGAAGGCCGCAATGGCGCTGCTGGCCAAAGGCTGCAATGCCTGCGTCAAGGAAGACGGGGCCGACGTCGTGATCCTGGGCGGTGCGGGGCTCGCCGGCCTCGCAGCCAAGCTCAAGGACCAGGTCGATGCCCCTCTTCTCGACGGGGTTGCCTGCGCCATCTCGATGGCCGAGGGTCTCGCCAAGCAGAAGCCGGTCAAGGCCGCGCATGGTGCACTTGCGAAGCCCGCGCCGGTCGACAGCGTCAATCTTTCCAAGGGTCTTTCGAAGCTGCTCGGATCGCCCTAGGGTCGCTCCCCATGCGGTTGGTCAGCTTTCGCCATGCGGGCGCGCACAAGTTCGGCGCGGCCGTGGACGGCGGCATCGTCGATCTGTCGGCGCGCACCGGCGGGCGCTGGCCGAGCCTGCGCGCCGCGATCGCCGCCAAAGCGCTGGGTGAGCTGGCGGCGACCACCAAGGGTGTCGCGCCGGATGTGACGTTCGACGATGTCGAGCTGCTGCCGACCATTCCCGATCCCGAGAAGATCCTCTGCGTCGGCCTCAACTATGCGAGCCACGTCGGCGAGGTCGGCCGCGAGCTGCCGACCGTGCCCAGCGTCTTCTCGCGGCTCCACAACACGCTGGTCGGCCACGGCGGCAGCATCGTGCGGCCGCGCGCCTCGATCGCCTTCGACTTCGAGGGCGAGCTGGCGGTCGTGATCGGCGAGCGCTGCCGGCACGTGCCGCGCGCCGGCGCGCTGTCGGTGATCGCGGGCTACACCTGCTTCTTCGACGGCAGCGTGCGCGACTTCCAGAAGCAGTCGGTGACGGCCGGCAAGAACTTCCCCGCCACCGGCCCGCTGGGGCCCTGGATGGTGACGGCCGACGTGATCGCCGATCCGCAGCGGCTCGAGCTCACGACGCGGCTGAACGGCAACGTGGTGCAGCACGACACGACGGATCACATGATCTTCGACGTCGCCACCATCATCGAATATCTCTCGACCGTGACCTGGCTGGAGCCCGGCGACATCATCGCCACCGGCACGCCGGACGGCGTCGGGGCCGGCCGCACGCCGCCGCTCTGGATGAAGACGGGCGACAAGGTCGAGGTCGAGATCTCCGGAATCGGGACCCTGGGCGTCGATGTCGTCGACGAGTGATCCTTTCGCCATCCCGGCGAGCGAGGCCGGCCCCGACCGGCAGAAGCGGCGCGAGTTCAGGGTCGTCGCGCTGATCGCGATCGCCCATTTCGTCAGCCACGTCCACATCATGTTGCTGCCGCCGCTGTTCGGCGAGGTGCGCGAGGCGTTCGGCGTCAGCTACATCCAGATCGGCCTGGCGCTGACGGCGTTCAACGTCGCCTCGGCGCTGCTGCAGACGCCGGCCGGCTTCCTGGTCGACCGGATCGGCCCGCGCGCGATGCTGACCGGCGGGCTGGTGCTCGGCGCGCTGGCCATCGTCGCGGCGGCGCTGCTGCCCGGCTACTGGACCTTCGTCATCGCCTACGCCTTCCTCGGCCTCGCCAACACCGTCTACCACCCGGCCGACTACTCGATCCTCTCCGC
>CAYQAY010000073.1:0-25330 GCA_964415585.1 uncultured Reyranella sp. | reverse complement strand
AGGATGTAGAGGCCGGAGCCCACGATCACGGCGATGCCGGCGAAGGCGAGCGTATTGGGCACCTCGCCCCACACGACCCAGCCGATGCCGAGCGCCCACAGGATCGAGGAATAGCGGAACGAGCCCATGACGGAGATCTCGCCGCCCGAGCGCAGCGCGATCACCAGGAACTGATAGCCGATCGCCAGCAGCAGCGACGAGGCGACGATATAGCCCCAGGCCCGAGGATCGATCGGCTGCCAGCCCTCGACCAATGCCCAGATGCAGCCGACCGCGGCCACCGTGATCGCCGTGGTGAACGACACGACGAGCGTCGGCGCGGCTGGCGGCAGGTGGCGCGCGATGATGTCGCGGAAGGCGCCGAGGATTGTTCCGGCGAGCGCCACCCAGGTCCACATGTTGACGTCGCCCGGCCGCGGCTGGATCACCAGCAGCACGCCCAGGAAGCCGACGCCGACCGCGGTCCAGCGCCGCCAGCGCACGTCCTCCTTGAGGATCAGCACGGCGAGCACCGTCAGGATCAGCGGCGTCGAGAGATTGACCGCCGAGGCGATGGCGAAGGGAATCTGGAACAGCGCGATCAGGTAGATGATGGCTGCCCCCGCCTCCAGCCCGCCGCGCAGCATGACCCTGGGATGGACCGCGTAGGAGATCCTGCGCCAGGCACCGGTCGCCAGAAGCGCGAGTCCGCACCACAGGGTCGCGAAGACGCCGCGCACGCCGATCGCCTGCACCGAGGGCACGGTCTCGGCGGCGAGCTTGATGAGTGCGTCGTTGAAGATGAAGACGACGACCGACGCCAGCATCGCGACGATGCCGCGGGTGTTGTCGATCACGGGTCGACTACTTGGCCATCTTCTCGATGAGCTTCCACTGTTCGGCGCTCACCGGCACGACCGAGAGGCGCGACTGGCGGACCAGGCCGAAATCCCTCAGCTTCGGCTCGGCCTTGATGGCGGCGAGCGTCACCGGCGTCTTGACCGGGCCGACCGGCTTCACGTCGACGGTGACGGCCTTGCCGTCCTTGTCGGTGGGATCGGGATAGGCCGCCTTCACGACCTCGGCGATGCCCACGATCTCCTTGCCCTCGTTCGAATGATAGAAGAAGCAGCGGTCGCCGGGCTTCATGGCCTTTAGGTTGATGGCGGCCTGGGCGTTGCGCACGCCGGTCCACGACGTCTTCCTGTCGGCCACGAACTGCTGCCACGAATAGGCCGAGGGCTCGGACTTGATGAGCCAGTACGCCATGACGCTCCCCCTACTTCTTCATTGCCCTTCGCGACGCAGCGGACGCGCCAGCAGCGCGCGGATCGCCTCGTCGAGGTCGGCACCGCGGTGCAGGATAGCATCGACCGCGGCGCAGATCGGCATCTCGATGTCGAGCTTGCCGGCCCGCGCCAGGACGGCCGGCGCAGTGGCCGCCCCCTCGACCACCTGGCGGCGGCCTTCCATGTAGGCCGCCAGCGTCATGCCCTTGCCCAGCGCCACGCCCAGCGAGCGGTTGCGCGACAGCGGGCCGTGGCAGGTCAGCACCAGATCGCCCAACCCTGCGAGCCCGGTCAGCGTCTCGATCCGCGCGCCCATGGCGCTGCCGAGCCGCGCCATCTCGGCGAAGCCGCGCGTGACCAGGGCGGCGGCGGCGTTGTGGCCGAGACCGCGACCCTCGACGATGCCGGCGGCAATCGCCAGCACGTTCTTGACGGCGCCGCCCAGCGACACGCCGGTCACGTCGTCGGTCCAGTAGGGCCGGAAGGTGCCGGCGGCCAGCGCGGCAGCGAGGTCGCGTCCGAGCGAGGGATCGGACGTCGCGATGCTGACGGCGGTCGGCAGGCCCTGCACCGCCTCCTCCGCGAAGCTCGGGCCCGACAGCATGGCGAAGGGCCGGTTCGGCATCACCTCGGCCAGCACCTCGGGCATCAGCAGCCCAGTCGCGGTCTCGATGCCCTTGGCGCAGATCACCACAGGCGAGGCGCCCGGCAGGCCGGCCGCGACGGTGCGCACCGCCTGCGCGGGACAGGCGAGCAGGATCGCGTCGCAGGCCTCAAGCGAGGCCAGCGCGAAGGCGATCTCGATGCCGGGCTCCAGCACCTGGCCCGGCAGGTAAACGGGATTGCTGCGCTTGTGGACGATCGAGGCCGAGACCGCCGGATCGCGCGACCACAGCGTGACGCGGCGCGTGGCGCGGCGCGCCAGACAGGCCAGCGCGGTGCCCCAGGCGCCGCCGCCGACCACGCCGATGTGATGGACGTCAGACACGCGCGAACTCACAGGCCGAGATTGAAGGCGATGGAGATGCGCTGCGCCGTGCCGCGATAGGGCCGGACCTGGTGCAACACCCAGGACGGGAACATCACCAGCCGTCCGGCCCTGGGCGAAATCGTCTGGTTGGTGCCGACCGAGAGGCCGCCCGGCAACGCGAAGGCGAGATGCGGCGCGTACATGGCCGGTGCGGGCCCGCGGGGGTCCATGAACTCGAGCTCGCCGCCCAGCGACGGGTCGGCCGCGATGCCACCGTCGTCGACATAGTAGACGCCCGACCAGAAGGCGCCGGGATGGGAATGGAACTCGTTGCCGTGGCCCGAGCGGTTGATGTTGGCCCACATGTTGGCCTGCCACACGATGGCGACAGGCTGGCCGGCGCGGTCGGTGGTGGCGCGGTTGGCGATGTTGCGGCCGATCGCCAGCAGCTTGATGGCCGGCGCGCCCGCCCACTTGTCGACGTCCCAGGTCGATTGCCAGCCGCCGAGCGTGCTGTGCGACTTGCTGGGCTGTTCGCGCTCGCGCTTCAGGAGCACCGGCACCAGCGCGGCGTTGAGCTGCGGCCCGTCGGGCAGGTCGACCACCAGGAGGGGAGTGGCGAAGGTGGCGACCGTGTCGAAGGCGAGCTGGTTGCTCATGCCGGCATTCTACACGCGAACGGCGGCGTCGGGGTCGAGCGGCCAGCGCGGACGGGGACGGAAATCGAGATCGTCGGTGCGGCCGAGCCTGAGCCGCTCGACGCCCGCCCAGGCAATCATGGCGCCATTGTCGGTGCAGAGCTTCACCGGCGGCGCCACCAGCCGCGCGCCGTTGGCCGCCGCGACTTCTTCGAGCCGTGTGCGGAGATAGAGGTTGGCCGCGACGCCGCCCGCCACCACCAGCGTCGGTGCCGGCGCCATCGCCAGCGCATTGGCGCAACGGTCGGCCAGCACGTCGCCCACGGTGCGCTGGAAGGAGGCGCAGAGATCGGCGATGGCGCGTGCATCGCCCGCCGGCAGCTTCTCGACGGTTTGCCGTACGGCCGTCTTGAGGCCGGAGAAGGAGAAATCGCAGCCGGGCTTGCGCCACATCGGCCGCGGCAGGGCGAAACGCTGCGGATCGCCGCCCGCGGCCGCCGTCTCGACGGCGGGTCCGCCGGGGAAGCCGAGGCCCAGCAGTTTGGCGGTCTTGTCGAAGCATTCGCCGACCGCATCGTCGATGGTCGTACCGAGGCGCATGAAGTCGCCGGGCCCACGGACCGTGAGGAGCTGGCAATGGCCCCCGGAGACCAGCAGCAGCAGGAAGGGAAACTCGACCGCCTCGGTCAGCCGCACCGTGAGCGCGTGGCCTTCGAGATGGTTGATGGCGAGGAAAGGCTTGTCGTGCGCGAAGGCCAGCGCCTTGGCGGTCATCACGCCGACCATGACGCCGCCGATCAGGCCTGGGCCGCCGGTCGCGGCGATGCCGTCGAGGTCGGAAAGGTCGAGGCCCGCATCCGCCAGCGCCTGCGCGACCAGCCCGTCGATGCGCTCCAGGTGGGCGCGGGCCGCGATCTCGGGCACGACCCCGCCGAAGCGGCGATGCTCGGCAAGCTGGCTGTAGATCACGTTCGACAGGATGCGGCCCACCGGCCTCATGTCGCCGGGCCCCGTGCCCGGCGGTCCCTCGACCACGGCGACGGCGGTCTCGTCGCAGCTCGTTTCGATGCCCAGCACGCGCATGGGCGTCTTCTAGCGTCGCCGCCCGGCCTGCGCTAGAGCAGCGCCATGGCGTCTCCCCTCCTCCGGCTCGGCACGCGCGGCAGCCGGCTCGCCCTCACCCAGACCGGCCTGGTGCGCGACGCGCTCGCCCGCGCGGTGCCTGCGCTTTCCGCCGAGGGTGCGATCGAGATCGTGGCCATCAAGACCACCGGCGACGCGATCCAGGATCGGCCGCTCTCGGAAGCCGGCGGCAAGGGCCTGTTCGTGAAGGAGATCGAGGAGGCCCTTCTCGCCGGGCGCATCGACGCCGCCGTGCACAGCATGAAGGACATGCCGACGGCGCAGCCGTCCGGCCTCGCCATTTCCGCCTTCCTGCCGCGCGAGGACACGCGCGACGTGCTGATCGCGGGCGACGTGACGCGCATCGAGGACCTGCCGCGGGGCGCCATCGTCGGTACCTCGGCCCTGCGCCGCCGCGCGTTGCTGCTGCACAAGCGGCCCGACCTCGAGATCGTGACGCTCCGCGGCAATGTCGAGACGCGTCTCGCCAAGCGCGAGGCCGGCGTCGTGGCGGCGACCCTGCTGGCACTGGCGGGGCTGAAGCGGCTGGGCATGGGCCATGTCGGCACGCCGGTGCCGCACGAGGACATGCTTCCGGCCGTCGGCCAGGGCGCGGTCTGCATCGAGGCGCGCGACGACGACGCGCGGACACGCGGCTGGCTGGCCGCCATCGATCATGGCGCGACGGCGACCTGCGTGCGCGCCGAGCATGCGATGCTGGCGGTGCTCGACGGCTCCTGCCGCACGCCGATCGCGGGCCATGCCGTGCTGAACGGCGACGATCTCCACCTGCGCGGCCTGATCGCCCGACCGGACGGGTCCGAGGTGATCGCGACGGAACGGCGCGGCAAGGCGTCCGACGCCGCCGCGATGGGCCACGATGCCGGCCACGAGTTGAAGCGCCGCGGCGGACCCAACTTCTTCGACTAGGCTTCTTCGACTAGAGCTTCTGGCAGACGAAGGCGTAGCCGGGGAACAGGCCGGACTTCTCGCGTTCGAGCTGCTCCCAGTTCCCGAGGTCGGCCATCGTGCGCTCGTTGCGGAAGCGCGACGCATAGAGCGCGAGCGGGCCGGCGCCGGCGTCGGCGCGTTGCGAGGCACCGACGTTGAACTCGAAGCCCAGGAAGCGCAGCCCGCTGCCGTCGAGGAAGGTCCGCAGGCGCGCGATCGTGAAGCGATGCTCCTGCACGTGGAAACAGAGATCGCGCAGGAGACTCGCACTCCAGAAATCCTCCCACTCCTGCAGCGGACGCAGCCGTCGCCACTCGCCGCTCATGATCCTGCGCCGGAACTCGCGAATGCCGTCGAGTGTCGCGGGCAGGCGCGCCGCCTCGATGTCGCGCCGCGCCTTCACGACGATGGCACGCGCATGCTCGCCGTAGAGGCCGAGGCGCAGGAAGGCGCCGGGCCGTAGTACCGAGGCGATGGCGAGCAGGCCTGCCTTCGGCTCGGCCATGTGATGCAGCACACCCACGCATTCGGCATGATCGAAGGTGCGACCGAGCTTCGGCAGGTCGAGGATGTCGCCGCGCAGGAGCTCGATGTTGGCGATGCCGTGACGCGCCGCCATGCGCTTGCCGTAGGCGAGGCTGGCGCGGGAGAGGTCGATGCCGGTCACCTGGGCGTCCGCATACGACGAGGCCACCGTCAGCGGGTGCTGCCCGGTTCCCGCGCCGGGCATCAGCACCTGCAGCGGGCCACTGCCGAAGTCGACGGGATCGGCGTGCGGAAAGTCGCGCAGAAGGGCGGCGCGCACATCGACCTGTGGCCGTCGCGCGAGATGCGTCCAGCGCGGATAGGGATTGGCTTCGTACATCGCCGCAACCGACTGTGAGACCGCGTCGGTGATCGGCGCGATCTCGGGGATCGCGGCCGCGAGTGCACGCTCCTCGACCTGTTCGGGCCGCGGCTCGGCGGGCGCGCGGAACATCGCGGCCTTCGCCGGTACGGTCACCGCCGGATCGTCGGGCCAGATGTATTCGTTCAGCCACGCCTGCTCGGCGAGCGACGCGGCAAGCTCATCGACCTCAGGCGACGGTGGCGCAGCAGCAACAGCGGCACGCAGCTTCACGAGCTTGCGCTCCAGTGCGGCATCGCGATTCAGAGACTTCCGCAGGAACTCGTGCAGCAGACGATCCTGCGCCAGCGTCCCGATCGACTCGTCGGCCGGCCAGCCGACCGCAATTTGATTGGCGGCGCCCCAGCCGACCGCATCCCAGTTCGCCCCCTCGTCGGCGTACGCCTCGAGCAGCAGCTCGCGAAGCTGCGGGTTGGGCTGCGTCGTCCGCGCACGTTCGAGGATGGCATCGAGACCCGTGCGGGCCTGCGCATCGCGCGGATCAGCGGCGAGTGCACGGCGGTAGGCAGCCATCGCCTCATTGAAACGGCCGGCCGCGAAGTGCTCGTCGCCGGCGGCAGAATGTCGGTTGGCGATCAAATCCGGTCTTCGTTCGTTGCGCGGACCTTACAGCAACGGTCACCGCGGCGCACTCTCGACCGCACCCCACCCGGCCTCTAGACTTCGCCGCATGCACGCTCTGCTGCGCATTCTTCCGACGCTGTGCGGGCTCGTCTTCCTGCTCGCCGCCTGCGAAACAGCGCCAGTCTCGGGTCGCTCCCAGATGATGCTGGTGAGCGAGAGCGAGGAGCGCCAGATGGGCCAGCAGGCCTATCGCGAAGTGCTGAGCAGGGAGAACCTGTCGCGCGACGCGCAGACAAGTACTCTGGTCGAGAAGGTCGGCCGCCGCATCGCCGCCGCGGCCGAGCGGCCGCCGGGCGAGCTGTGGCGGGCGCCGCGCTTTCGCTGGGAGTTCAAGACCGTCGACAAAAACGAGCCCAATGCATTCTGCCTGCCGGGCGGCAAGATCGTGGTCTATACCGGCATCCTGCCGATCACCCGGACAGAGGCGGGACTGGCCGTCGTGGTCGCCCATGAAGTAGCGCATGCGCTGGCGCGGCACGGGGCGGAGCGCATGAGCGACCAGATGGTGGCGTCCGTGGGCACCGCCGCCGCTGCGGTCGCCCTGTCGGCCACGGTGACCGGGCGCAGCCGCACCTATCTTCCGGCCATGATGGCCGCGCTGGGCGCCGGCGCCACGGTGGGCTACCTGCTGCCGATGTCGCGTGCCCAGGAATCGGAAGCCGACCGCATCGGCCTCGTGCTGATGGCGCTGGCGGGCTACGACCCGCGCGAGGCGGTGAGCCTCTGGGAGCGCATGCGGGCCGCCGGCACCGGCCAGCGGCAGGCCGAATGGCTGAGCACACACCCCTCCGACGGCACGCGCATCTCCGACATTCGCCGCTGGCTGCCCGAGGCGATGAAGTACTATCGCCCACAATGACCGACACGCTCGAATACGATGCGACGGGGCTGCTCTGTCCGTTGCCCGTGCTGCGCGCCAACCGCAAGCTGCGCGAGCTCGAGGTCGGTGGCCTGCTCACCGTGCGCGCCACCGATCCCGCCGCCGAAGCCGACTTCCCGGCCTATTGCCGCCAGACCGGCCACGAGCTCGTCTCCTCGACGCGCGATGGCGAGGTGCTGGTGTTCGTGATCCGGAAACGCTAGACGCCCCTCGACACATCGAAAGCGAGTTCATGCCCAAGAGCACCTTCAAGACGATCGACTCCATCGACATGGCCGGCAAGCGCGTGCTGGTGCGCGTCGACCTCAACGTGCCGATGAAGGCGGGCAAGGTGACCGACGCCACGCGCATCGAGCGCGCCGCGCCCACGCTCAAGGAGCTGGCGGCCAAGGGCGCCAGGGTGATCGTGCTCAGCCATTTCGGCCGGCCCGACGGCAAGCGCGTGCCGGAAATGACACTGCGTCCGCTGGTCGAGCCGCTGGAGAAAGCGCTCGGCAAGTCGGTTGCCTTCGCCGAGGACTGCGTCGGCCCGCTCGCCGAAGAAGCCGTCAAGGCGATGAAGCCGGGCGACGTGCTGCTGCTCGAGAACCTCCGCTTCCACAAGGAGGAGGAGAAGAACGAAGCGGGCTTCATCGACAGGCTCTCGCTGCTGGGCGACGTCTATGTGAACGACGCCTTCTCGGCAGCGCATCGCGCCCACGCCTCCACCGAGGGGCTCGCTAACCGGCTGCCGGCCGCCGCCGGCCGCCTCATGCAGGCCGAACTCGAGGCGCTCGACAAGGCGCTGGGCAACCCGAAGCGTCCGGTCTGCGCCATCGTCGGCGGCGCCAAGGTCTCGACCAAGCTCGACCTGCTGGGCAACCTCGTCGGCAAGACCGACAAGCTGATCATCGGCGGCGGCATGGCCAACACCTTCCTGAGCGCGCAAGGCATCAAGGTCGGCAAGTCGCTCGCCGAAAAGGACTTGGCCGCCACCGCGCTCGACATCCTGGAGAAGGCCGAGGCCGCCAAGTGCCGGGTGCTGTTGCCGGTCGACGTCGTGGTCGCGGGTGATTTCAAGGCCGAGGCCGCCAGCAAGGTCGTCGCCGCCGACGCCTGCCCCGAAGACCAGATGATCCTCGATGTCGGGCCGAAGTCGATCGAGCTCTACCGGAAGGAGCTCGCGCAGTGCGCCACCGTGGTGTGGAACGGCCCGCTCGGCGCCTTCGAGCTGAAACCGTTCGATGCCGGCACCGTCGCGGTCGCCCGGGAAGCCGCACAGCTCACCGGCGCCGGCAAGCTGCTCTCGGTCGCCGGCGGCGGCGATACGGTGGCGGCCCTGGCGGCAGCGGGCGTCGAGGAGAAGTTCTCCTACGTCTCGACCGCCGGTGGCGCGTTCCTCGAATGGATGGAGGGCAAGGCGCTGCCCGGCGTTGCGGCCCTGATCCGGGCGGCGTAGGACTCGGGCCCATGACCGGCCCGACCGTACCCGATCGCCCGCGGCTCCCGTGGGATCCACCGGAGCATTTCGAGAAGCGCATCCCCGAGGGCGACAACCGCGAGCGGCTGGTGTGCGGCCGCTGCGAATTCATCCACTATCAGAACCCCAAGGTCGTCGCCGGCGCGGTCTGTACCTGGCAAGACAAGATCCTACTCGCCAAGCGCGCCATCGAGCCGCGCAAGGGCTTCTGGACTCTGCCTGCGGGCTACATGGAACTCGGCGAGACCACCGAACAGGCCGCCCAACGCGAAGCCCGGGAGGAAGCCTGCGCCACCATCGAGATCGACCGACTGCTCGCCATGTACAGCGTCGCGCGAATCGGCCAGGTGCAGATCATGTATCGCGCACGGCTCGTCACCGCCGATATCGCAGCCGGCCCGGAGAGTGCGGACGTGGCGTTGGTCGACTGGGCCGACATTCCGTGGGATCAGCTCGCTTTCCCGACGGTTGTGTGGGCGCTCGCGCACTTCCACGAGTCGCGAGGCAGGGCCGACTTCGCGACCTATTCCAACCCGACGGGCGACCTCGCCCGTATGTGGCCGCCGCGCAAGCCGGAAGGCATGTAGAGCCCGCTGCGCCGCCTTTAAGTCGCCTGCGGCTGGTATTGCCCTTGCCAGTAAGAGCAAGGACATTCCGATGCGCATCACCTCCAAGGGCCAGGTCACCATCCCGCAGGAAATCCGCGAACGTGCCGGCTTGCTGCCGCATACCGACGTCGATTTCCTCTACGCCGGAAAGACCGTGCGGATCGTTCGGGCTGACCGTCGGAAGGACAGTCGTGGCGCGCGGCTGGTTGCACACATGCGAGGCCGCTCCACGGGCCGGCCGACCACCGACGAGATCATGGCGCTGACGCGACGGTGATGTCCGACGTCCTGGTCGACAGCAACGTCCTGCTCGACATCCTGACCGAGGACAGCCGATGGCTGGCATGATCGAGCTCGGCGCTCGAACGGGTGGCGGACGGATCGCGCCTGGTCATCAATCCGATCGTCTACGGCAAGGCATCGGTCGGCTTCGCGCGCATCGAAGAACTCGACGATGCGCTGCCGGCCTCGATTTTCGAGCGTGAGGCGCTGCCCTACGAAGCCGCGTTTCTCGCGGGCAAAGCCTACCTCGCTTATCCGCGACGGTCGGGCAGCAAGGCGTCGCCGCTCCGGACTTCTACATCGGCGCCCACGCCGCCATTCGCGGCTATCGCGTGCTCACGCACGACGTGTCACGTTACCGGACCTATTTCCCCAGATTGCCGCTGATCGCACCACCGGCCTAGCTTCCGCGCGCGAAGGGATTGTCGTCGCCGTCCCAGTGACGCTTCAGCAGCGGGATCTGCAGGAAGGCGAAGACGAGCGTCAGCGGGAAGCTCAGGAACATCTTGCTGGCGATCCAGGTGTCGGTCGGAAAGTTCCGCCACATCACCTCGTTGACTGCCGCCAACACGAAGAAGAACACCGTCCAGCGCAACGTGAGCCGATACCAGCCCTCGTCGGTCAACCGGAACGCCGCGCCGAACAGCGGCTTCAGCAGCGGCTTCCTGAAGAGCAGCAGGCCGCCGCCGAGGATCGCACCGAACAGGCAGTTCACGATGGTCGGCTTCAGCTTGATGAAGGTCTCGTCCTGCAGCCAGATGGTGAGGCCGCCGAACACCAGCACGAAGAAGCCGCCGACCAGCGGCATCACCGGCCAGCGCTTCTCCAGCCAGCGGTAGCAGGGCAGCGCGATCGCCGTCGCGACGATGAACACGGCGGTACCCCAGTAGATACCCCAGCGGCCGTTGGCGATGAAGAACAGGATCAGCGGCCCCAGTTCGAGCGCCGTGGCGTAGAGCTTGCGCGCGCCGTTCTCCTCGGCCTTCTCCGTGCTCATGCCGGCAACCCCATCAATCCGCGCGCGAAGGCCCGCGCCTCGAAGGGCCGAAGATCGTCGATCCCCTCCCCGATGCCGATGGCAACGACCGGCAGCTTGAACTTCTCGGCCAATGCGACCAGCACGCCGCCCTTGGCGCTGCCGTCGAGCTTCGTGAGAACGAGCGCGTCGACCGGCGACATGGTCCTAAAGGTCTCCACCTGGGCGTGGGCATTCTGGCCGGTGGTGGCGTCGAGCACCAGCAGGCAGGAATGCGGCGCCTCGGGATCGAGCTTGGCGAGCACGCGCACGATCTTGGCGAGCTCTTCCATCAGGTTGGTCTTGTTGTGCAGGCGGCCGGCGGTGTCGATCAGCAGCACGTCGCACTTCTCGGCCTTCGCGCGCTCCAGCGCCTCGTAGGCCAGCCCCGCCGCGTCGGCGCCGGTGTCCTTGGAGACGACGGGCACGCCCGCACGGTCGCCCCACACCTTGAGCTGCTCGACGGCGGCGGCGCGGAACGTGTCGCCCGCCGCCAGCATGACCTTGCGACCCTCGCCTTTGTAAAGGTTGGCGAGCTTGGCGATGGTCGTGGTCTTGCCGCTACCGTTGACGCCGACCACCAGTACGACGTGCGGCTTGCGCGCACCATCGATGGCGAGAGGGACGGCGACCGGCAGCAGGATCTCGGCGATGTCGTCGGCGAAGGCCGCGCGCACCTCCTCGTCGGTGACTTCCTTGCCGAAGCGCTCCTTGCCGAGCTTCTCGACCAGGCGCGCCGCGACACCGACGCCGAGATCGGCCTGGATCAGCGCATCCTCGAGATCGTTCAGCGTCTGCTGGTCCAGCTTCTTCTTGGTGAAGAGGCCGGTGATGCTCTCGGTGACCCGCTTGGTCGACTTGGAGAGCCCGTCGCGCAGCCGCGACAGCCAACCCTTCTGCTCCCCCTCGACAACTGTCTCGGCGACCGGTCCGGCATGCGCCGTGTCGGGCTCGGCCGCTGCGGCTGGTACCGCCGGCTCGGGATTCCCGACCCTGGGCTCGACCGGCTTGGGCGTCTCGACGACAGGGGTTCCGCGCGAGCGAAACCGCGCAAACCAGCCCTTGTTTTCCGGTTCCGACTCGCTCACCGCGACACCTCAGGAAAGCAGCGAGCGATCGAGCTCGCCCTTGTAGGCGAGCGAGATGCCGCCAGTCATCGTCACATGGTCGTCGCGCAGCCACTCGATGCCGAGCGTGCCATGCTCCATGACGATGTCGACCTTGCGACCCGTGAGGCCGCGCCGCGCCGCCGCGACACCTGCAGCGCAGGCGCCGGAACCGCAGGCGAGCGTCAGCCCCGCGCCGCGCTCCCAGACACGCAGCCGCACCTTGTTCCGACCGACGAGCTGCGCCACGCCGATGTTGGCGCGCTCCGGAAAAAAACGGTCTGTTTCCAGCTTCGGCCCAAGCTCGGAGATCGCGATGGCGTCGAGATTCTCGACGAAGAAGGTGGCGTGGGGGTTGCCCATGTTGGTGCCGACCGGGTCCTGGAGTGGGCCGAGGCCGACCGGCATGTGGTTGGTGTCACAGGCCCTGGCGACCGGGATGTCGCGCCAGTCCAAGCGCGCCGGGCCCATGTCGACCGTGATGACCGGCAGGCCGTTGCCGCCTTGGCCGGTCTTCTGGGATTCCAGGAGGCCGGCGATCGTCTGCACCGTGACCTGGTCGGACCGGCGCTCGTCCATCACCAGCCAGGCGACGCAGCGCGTGGCATTGCCGCAGGCACCGGCCTCCGTGCCGTCGGGATTGTAGATGCGCATGAAGACGTCGGCATCGCGCTCGGTCGGCGGTTCCAGCACGATGAGCTGGTCGCACCCTACGCCCAGCCGACGGTCGGCAATGGCGCGGCGGCCACGGGTCGACAGCGACAGCGCACCGTCGCGCGCGTCGAGCACGACGAAGTCGTTGCCCAGCCCGTGCATCTTGAAGAACGGCGTCCCTGTCATGGCGGGCTATATGGCCGTTCGACCGGTCCAACGCAACGAGCGGGGCCGGAACCGCCCGGCATGCTCGCCGCCCACTTCGAGCACGTCTAGGGTGGCCAACCGCTTCGAGTAGATCGTGAGGTGCAGGATGCCGAGCGCCTCGTAGGGCATGGCCGGCTCGACGAACAGGCCGCGGCCGGAATCCCAGGCCGGCGTCGCGTGGTGCACCGGCCAGTTATACCGGCTGGGCAGCGGCTCGCAGGCGAAGCCGTGATCGTAGACCAGCACGTTGAGCACGATCTGATCGGTCATGTCGGTCGAGCGTTGCAACGCCTCGCCCAGCAGGTCGCCCCAACCCCTCCAGTGCGGCGCTTCGGCCCCGAGGGCAAAGACGCCGGCGTTGATCAGCGGATAGCGCACCAGCCGGTCGGCCGTCGACTTGTCGAAGCACGATTCGAAGGCGGCGCCGTTGACCGTCGAGAATTCGGTCCAGGCATGACGGTAGTGGCGCATCGAGCGGTGGATCTCCGGTGCCACGGCGAGCTTGCCTGTGCGCGCTGCCGCGAGGAACAACGCGAGTGCGTCGCCCTGCTGGACCCAGCAATCGCCGTCGATCCAGAGATAGAGGTCGAAGCCCGGGAAGTAGCGTGGCAGGAAGGGCCGCGCCGTCAGCGCCTTGTAGCCGTCCTTCAGCCGCTCTCGGCCGGGAAAGTCGAAGTCCCACTCCGGCACGACCAGCAGCGCGCCGCGCTCTCGGCACCAGGCGCGCTGCTCTTCGGTGAGCCCGCAATCCAGAACGCCGAGCGCCATCGTGCGGCCTTCCGCCGTCGCATGCAGCGAGCCGATGCAATCGCGCATCAGGTCGAAGTAGGCGGCGTCGCCGCCGGTGATCGCAATGGCTTTGTCCGGCACGCCGCGAAGATGGCGCATCGACGGACTTTGCGCCACAGTCGGCCTCGGGGAGGGACCCATGCCCAAGCATATCGACTACTACGTCTCGCTGAACTCGCCATGGACCTATCTCGGCTCCATGCGCTTCGATGCCATGGCCAAGAAGCACAACGCCCATGTCTCGATCTGGCCGGTCGACTTCGGCTCGGTGTTCGCGGTGTCGGGCGGCCTGCCGCTGCCCAAGCGCGCACCGCAGCGCCAGGCCTACCGCATGATGGAGCTGAAGCGCTGGCGCGATCATCTGGGTGTGCCGCTCACGCTCGAACCCAAGTACTTTCCGGCCAACGAAGTGCCGGCGGCGAAGTGCGTCATCGCGCTGCGTGAGCTCGGCCGCATGCCAGACGCGATCAGGCTCGCCCATGCGGTGCTGAAGGCGCTGTGGGCCGAGGAGAAGAACACGGGCGATCCGGCCACGCTTCGCGAGATCCTCAAGAGCTGCGGACTCGACGCCGACCTCATCATGAAGTCGAGCGAAGCGCCCGGCATGGCCGAGAAGCGGGAGTCCTACACGCAGTACGCGATCTCGCAGGGCGTCTTCGGCGCGCCCTCCTTCGTCATCGACAAGGAGATCTTCTGGGGCCAGGACCGACTCGACTTCGTCGAGCGCAAGCTCGCCTCCTGATCAGGTCCCGCCGAGGAAGGCGGCGCCCGCGACGGCGAGCCCGTTGTTGATCGTGTGCGCCACGATGCTGGGCAACAGCGAGCCGGTGCGCCAGCGCAGCCAGCCGAACCACAGGCCGAGCGGCGCGACCAGGACGATGTGCGCCGGTTCGTAGTGCGCGGCGGCGAAGGCGAGCGAGCTCACCAGCAGGGCCGCGAGCCCGCCCCA
Organism: uncultured Reyranella sp.; assembly: GCA_964415585.1. Taxonomy (GTDB): domain Bacteria; phylum Pseudomonadota; class Alphaproteobacteria; order Reyranellales; family Reyranellaceae; genus Reyranella. The sequence continues at coordinate 10,901 of CAYQAY010000073.1, read as the reverse complement.
GCGACCCGCGACCCAGCCGTAGAGGAGGCCGCGGAAGACCAGCTCTTCCACGAGCGGCGCCAGGACCGCCAGCACCAGCAGGGTCGGCACGAGCACGGCCGGGTTGCGTACCGAATCGGTGACCTGACGCATCCCCTCCGGCTGGATGCCGAGCTGGCTGACGGCAAAGGACAGGAGCGTCGTTACGACGACGCCCAGCACGATGATCCGCCGACCAGCGGCACGGATGCCGAGAGCCTGAAGCCCCGCCGGTAGGCCGAGCGGCGCGACCGAGATCGCCACGGCAACGAGACCGGTGACGAAGAAGGCGGCAAGCAGCGACAGCATGCTCTTGTCGGGCAGATACAGGATCGCCGGCCCGCCGATGGCCGCCGCGGCAGCCAGGAAGAGCAGGACCGACCAGCCAGGGACGGGATATAAATCCTTCTGGTACAATGAGTTAGGCGGTTCGCCCACGGGGTTTTGACTCCTTCCGCACCAAGGCTTATACCCCGGCCGCTCAATCGGTCGTGCCGATTTACATGGTTCCCCCGCCCTTGGTTGCCTGAGAGGGGGAGCTCCGCTGATCCGCGAAGGTTCGCGCATCGGCGCGATTTTCGTTTGGGCGAACGGAGTTTTTGGACGGCGATGTTCGAAGGTCTGAGCAAACGTCTGGGCGACGTATTCGACAAGCTGCGGGGGCGCGGGGCGCTTTCCGAGGCCGATGTCGACGCGGCCCTGCGCGAGGTCCGGACCGCGCTGCTCGAGGCCGACGTCGCGCTCCCGGTCGTCCGCCAGTTCATCGACGAGGTTCGGCCCAAGGCGATCGGCGCCGACGTCATCCGCTCGGTCACGCCGGGCCAGATGGTCGTCAAGATCGTCAACGACCATCTGGTCGAGATGCTGGGCGGCACCGTCGCCGACCTCGACCTCGGCGCCGTCCCGCCGGTCGTGATCCTGATGGTCGGCCTGCAGGGTTCGGGCAAGACCACCTCGTCGGCCAAGATCGCCTACCGCCTCAGCCAGGGCCCGCAGGGCATGGCGGCCGAGATGTTCGGCGGCACCTTCTCGACACGCCGCAAGGTCATGATGGCCTCGCTCGACACGCGCCGTCCCGCCGCGCAGCAGCAGCTCAAGGTGCTGGGCGAGCAGACGGGCGTGCCGACACTGCCCATCGTGCCGCTCGAGATGCCGCTCGCCATCACGCGGCGCGCGCTCGAGACCGCCAAGCGCGAAGGTTTCGACGTCCTGATCCTCGACACGGCGGGCCGCCTCGCCATCGACGAGGAGCTGATGACGGAGGTCAAGCAGATCTCCGATCTCGCCCGTCCGAAGGAGACGCTGCTCGTAGCCGACGCCATGACCGGCCAGGATGCCGTCAACGTCGCCAAGGCGTTCAACGAGCGGCTCGCCGTCACCGGCATCGTGCTGACCCGCGTCGACGGCGATGCCCGCGGCGGCGCGGCGCTCTCGATGCGCGCCGTCACCGGCCGCCCGGTGAAGCTGATCGGCGTCGGCGAGAAGTTCGACCAGCTCGAGCCGTTTCATCCCGACCGCATCGCCGGCCGCATCCTCGGCATGGGCGACATCGTCTCGCTGGTCGAGCGCGCCGCCGAGACGATCGAGAAGGAAGACGCCGAAAAGCTCGCGGCCAAGGTACGCAAGGGCCAGTTCGACATGGACGACCTGCTGAGCCAGCTCCGCCAGCTCCGCAAGATGGGCGGTCTCCAGGGCCTGATGGGCATGCTCCCGGGCGCCATGCAGGCCAAGGCAGCGATGTCGAAGGCCAAGATCGACGAGACCCAGCTCAAGCGCCAGGAAGCCGTCATCCTCGCGATGACACCCAAGGAGCGGCGCAACCCCGACCTGATCCACGCCTCGCGCAAGAAGCGCATCGCCAAGGGCTCGGGCGTGCAGGTGCAGGACGTCAACAAGCTGCTCAAGCAGCACGCCGACATGCTCAAGATGATGAAGCGGGTGAACAAGCTCGGCGAAAAGGGATTCATGCGCAGCCTCGGAGGCATGGGAATGCCGCCGGGATTTCCGCGCTGAAGGTCGAGAGAAACGCAAGACGTATCGGACGAATCGAAAGAGAGGATCTAGAGAATGCTCGCAATCCGCATGACCCGGCACGGCGCCAAGAAGCGGCCGTTCTTCCACATCGTCGTGGCCGACTCGCGCAGCCCGCGCGACGGCCGCTTCATCGAGAAGCTCGGGACCTACAACCCGCTGCTGCCCAAGGACCATGCCCAGCGCATCACGCTCGACAAGGAGCGCATCGCGCACTGGCTGAAGGTCGGCGCGCAGCCGTCGGACCGCGTCGCCAAGTTCCTGTCGCAGGCCGAGATGATGAAGCCGCGCGAGCGCCGCGAGCAGACCAAGAAGAGCCAGCCCCGCGCCAAGGCGCAGGAGCGCATGAAGGCCGAGGCCGCCGCTGCCGCGGCGCCGGCTCCCGCTGCTGAACCCGCCGCGGAGGCCGCGGCCACCTGATGACGCAGGGCCGCGTCCTGCTGGGCGTCGTCGCGGCGCCGCACGGCGTACGCGGGCTGGTGCGCATCAGGAGCTTCACCGAGGACCCGATGGCCATCGCCTCCTACGGCGAGCTGTCGGACGAGACGGGGAAGAAGACGTACCGGGTCGAGGCACTGAGTTCGGTCAAGGGCGCGGTGCTGGCACGGATCGAGGGCGTAGCCGATCGGACGGCGGCCGAGGCAGTGAGAGGTTTGCGGCTCTACGTGGAGCGCGAGCGGCTGCCGGCGACGGGCGAGCGGGAGTGGTACGAGGCGGACCTCATCGGTCTCGCCGCGGTCGGCCGGGACGGCCGGGATTGGGGGAAGGTCATGGCCTTCCACGATTTCGGCGGCGGTACGACGATGGAAGTGTCGGGAGGCAGCGCATCGAGGCATTCGGTGATGCTGCCCTTCACCGACGAGGCGGTGCCCGACGTCGATGTCCCGGGCGGCAAGGTGACGGTCGATCCGCCGGCAGGTTTGCTGGCGGGAGGCCCGGCGAAGGAGGCGGAGGAGTAACGTGTGGCGCGCAACGGCGCTGACGATCTTCCCGGAGATGTTCCCGGGGCCGCTGGGCGAGAGCCTGGCCGGCCGGGCGTTGAAGGAAGGGTTGTGGTCGCTGGAGGCGGTCGACATCAGGCGGTTCGCCAGGGACCGCCATGGCACGGTGGACGATGCCCCCTTCGGGGGCGGTGCCGGCATGGTGATGAAGCCCGACGTGCTGTCGGACGCGATCGAGGCGGCCGCCCGGGCACCGGGGGTGCCGGAAGTGCCGAAGGTCCTGCTCTCGCCGCGCGGCGCGCCGTTCAGCCAGGCGCGCGGCCGGGAGCTGGCCGAGGGACCGGGCGTGCTGCTGGTGTGCGGACGGTTCGAAGGCGTGGACGAGAGGGTCATCGAGGCCCACGCGCTGGAGGAGATCTCGGTCGGCGATTTCGTGCTTTCGGGCGGCGAGATCGCGGCCATGGCGGTGATGGACTGCTGCGTGAGGCTGCTGCCCGGCGTGATGGGCGCGGCCGAATCGGCGAGCGAGGAGAGTTTCGAGGACGGACTACTGGAGTACCCGCACTACACCCGGCCCGCGACCTGGGCCGGCCCGGACGGAACCGAGCGGCACGTGCCCGAGGTCCTGGTCTCGGGCCACCACGGCAAGGTCGCCCGGTGGCGGATGGAGCGGCGGGAAGAGATCACGCGGCGGCGGCGACCCGATCTTTGGGCAGGCCGGCGGACCGCGGGGAACGACGAGAAGTGACGAAAGGATGGATGCGATGAACATTCTCGATACGCTGGGCCAGGCCCAGATGGACAAGGTGACGGCCGAGCGGCCGGTGCCGCGCTTCGAGCCGGGCGACACGCTCAAGGTGCATGTGAAGGTGCAGGAAGGTAACCGCGAGCGCATCCAGGTCTACGAGGGCCTGTGCATCGGCCGCAAGAACGACGGCATCAACTCGTCGTTCACCGTGCGCAAGATCTCGTTCGGCGAAGGCGTCGAGCGCGTGTTTCCGCTCTACAGCCCGGGCATCTGGGAAATCGAAGTCGTCCGCAAGGGCGTCGTGCGCCGCGCCAAGCTCTATTACCTGCGTGACCTGCGTGGCAAGGCGAGCCGCATCGCCGAGGACACCGAGGCCCAGCGCGAGCTGATCGCCGAGCAGGCGGAGAACAAGACGCCGCGCCGCGAGAAGCTCAAGAAGGAAAAGCCCAAGGAAGAGAAGACCATCCGCGCCGCCAAGGGCGGCGGCAAGAAGTAGGCGCAACATGGCGTTCCGCAAGAAGTCGGCCACGCCGCCGCCACCTCCGGCTCTGCCGCGGACCCTGTTCGAAAAGATCTGGGACAGCCACGTCGTCCATCGCCAGGACGACGGCACCTGCGTCATCTACGTCGATCGTCACCTCGTGCACGAGGTGACGAGCCCGCAGGCCTTCGAGGGTCTGCGCATGGCGAACCGGCCGGTACGTCGTCCCGACGCCACCATCGCGGTCGCCGACCACAACACCTCGACCCTGCCGGTCGCCGCCGGCGACATGGACGAGGAGTCGCGCGTGCAGATCGAGACGCTCGAGAAGAACGTCGCCGATTTCCACGTGCCCTACTTCGGCATGGAGGATCCGCGCCGCGGCATCGTCCACGTGATGGGTCCCGAGCAGGGCCTGACACTGCCGGGCATGACGATCGTGTGCGGCGACAGCCACACCTCCACCCATGGAGCCTTCGGCGCGCTGGCCTTTGGCATCGGCACCTCCGAGGTCGAGCATGTGCTCGCCACGCAGACGCTGATCCAGAAGCCGGCGAAGAACATGCGCGTCGCCGTCGAGGGCAGCCTGCCGCTCGGCGTCACGGCCAAGGACGTGATCCTCGCCATCATCGGCAAGCTCGGCACGGCCGGCGGCACCGGCTACGTGATCGAGTATGCCGGCCGCGCCATCCGCGAGCTCACGATGGAAGGCCGCATGACGGTCTGCAACATGTCGATCGAGGCCGGCGCGCGCGCAGGCCTCATCGCGCCGGACGACGTGACCTTCAAGTATCTCGAGGGGCGTCCGCATTCGCCCAAGGGCGGCGCGTGGGACCTGGCCCTCGGCCAGTGGCGCCGCCTGCCGTCCGACAAGGGCGCGGTGTTCGACACTCAGATCGACCTCAATGCCTCGGACATCCCGCCGATGGTGACCTGGGGCACCAGCCCGCAGGACGCGCTGCCGATTACCGACGTGGTGCCCGATCCGGCCGACGCACCGGACGAGAACCGCCGCGAGGCATGGGCGCGCTCGCTCGCCTACATGGGCCTGACGCCCGGCACCAGGCTCGTCGACGTGCCGATCCAGCGCGTGTTCATCGGCTCGTGCACCAATGGCCGCATAGAGGACCTGCGCGCCGCCGCCGAGATCGCCAGGGGCCGCAAGGTCGCCGCCGGTGTCTCGGCGATGGTGGTCCCTGGCTCCGGCCTGGTGAAGGCCGAGGCCGAGCGGGAAGGTCTCGACAAGATCTTCCTCGAGGCGGGCTTCGAATGGCGCATCCAGGGCTGCTCGATGTGCCTGGCCATGAACGCCGACCGGCTCGCGCCGGGTGAGCGTTGCGCCTCGACCTCGAACCGCAACTTCGAGGGCCGCCAGGGCCGCGGCGGTCGCACACATCTCATGAGCCCCGCAATGGCGGCGGCTGCCGCGATCAAGGGTACGCTCGCCGACGTTCGCGACTATCAGTGACGGCGGGCGGCAACGGCCGCTTTCATACGGCATGAACGACGGGCGGTGCAGCGATGCACCGCCCGTTTTCGATCGCTGCCGGGTCCATGCGCGGCGGATGTGATAGAATTCCTCCCCCCGATCCCCTAGGAGAGACCGCATGGCAAGCGTTCCGAATTCAGGTCCCGCCGCTCCGCCCCCTCCGCCGGTCTGGGATGCCCGACCCGCCGGCGGCGGCGTCGCCTATGGCGGCTTCTGGATCCGCTTCGTCGCCTACGTCATCGACGCCATCCTGCTCAGCCTGGTGTTCTGGGCTGTCGCCGCCGTCGTCGGCGTCAATCCGATGGACATCGAGAATGCCTCCGGCTTCAACCCGATGCTGAACCTGACCTCGCTGGTGGTGGGCTGGCTCTACTTCGCCCTGATGGAAAGTTCCGAACGAGGCGCCACGGTCGGCAAGATGGCCATGGGGCTCCGGGTGGTGACCAACGACGGCCAGCGCCTCTCCTTCCCGAACGCCACCGGCCGCTACTTCGCCAAGATCGTCTCGGCCGTCATCCTCTGCATCGGCTTCATCATGATCGCCTTCACCGACCGCAAGCGCGGCCTGCACGACATGATCGCCAGCACCCTGGTCATCAAGGTCCGCTGAGGGGTCGAAACCGCCCGATTCGGGCACCTTGACCCGGGGCCGGAAAGCCCGTTTATTCCGGCCTTTCCGGGAGGTCTCATGGAGAAGTTCACGACGCTCCGCGGCGTCGCGGCGCCGCTGCCGATGGTCAATGTCGACACCGACATGATCATTCCCAAGCAGTTCCTGAAGACCATCAAGCGCACCGGCCTGAAGGACGGCCTGTTCTACGAGATGCGCTGGACGGCGGATGGCCAGAAGAAGGACTTCGTCCTCGACCAGCCGGCCTATCAGAACGCCAAGATTCTCGTGGCGGGGCCCAATTTCGGCTGCGGCTCGAGCCGCGAGCACGCGCCGTGGGCGCTGCTCGACTTCGGCATCCGCTGTATCATCTCCGAGGACTTCGCCGACATCTTCTACAACAACTGCTTCAAGAACGGCATCCTGCCGATCAAGGTCTCCAAGGAGATCATCGCCAAGCTGATGGACGATGCGAGCCGCGGCTCCAATGCCATCATCGAGGTCGACCTCGAGAAGCAGGAGATCAAGGGTCCTGACGGCGGCACCGTCCGTTTCGAGATCGACGCCTTCCGCAAGAAGTGCCTGCTCGAGGGCCTCGACGATATCGGTCTCACCATGGAGAAGAAGTCGGAGATCGACGACTTCGAGCGCAAGCAGGCCGAGGCCCAGCCCTGGCTGCACGGCGCGTCCTGATCCCCTACTACGGCTGAAGAAAAGAGAAGCACGGCAATGGCGTCGAATCGCAATCTCCTGGTGCTGCCCGGCGACGGCATCGGCCCCGAGGTCATGAACGAAGTCCGCAAGATCATCGCGTGGATGGGCAGGAAGCGGGCGATCGGCTTCGACATCAATGAAGATCTGGTCGGCGGCGCTTCGCTCGACAAGCACGACACGCCGCTCACCGACGACGCCATGAAGAACGCGCTCGAGGCCGATGCGGTGCTGTTCGGCTCGGTCGGCGGCCCGAAGTGGGACACCGCCGACTTCAGCAAGAAGCCCGAACGCGGCCTGCTGCGCCTGCGCAAGGAGATGGACCTCTTCGCCAACCTGCGTCCCGCCAAGGTGTTCGACGCGCTGGTCGACGCGAGCTCGCTGAAGCCCGAGATCGTCAAGGGTCTCGACATCATGATCATCCGCGAGCTGACCAGCGGCGTCTATTTCGGCGAGCCGCGCGGCCGCCAGACCAACGCCCAAGGCGAGGTCGAGGCCTTCGACACCCAGCGCTACACGGTGGGCGAGATCCGCCGCGTCTGCGCCGTCGCCTTCGAGCTGGCACGCAAACGCAAGAACAAGGTTCTCTCCTCGGAAAAGGCCAATGTCATGCACACCGGCGTGCTGTGGCGCGAGGAGGCGACCAAGCTGCACAAGGAGAAGTACGCCGACGTGAAGCTCGAGCACATGTACGCCGACGCGCTCGCCATGCAGCTCCTCCGCGCGCCCAAGGAGTTCGACGTGATCGTCACCGACAACCTGTTCGGCGACATCCTGTCGGACGAGGCTTCGATGTTGACCGGCTCCCTCGGCCTCCTGCCCTCCGCCTCGCTCGGCGCTCCCGACGCGACCGGCCGCCGCAAGGCGCTCTACGAGCCGATCCACGGCAGCGCGCCCGACATCGCGGGCAAGGGCTTGGCCAACCCGATCGCCCAGACGCTCAGCTACGCGATGATGCTGCGCTACTCGTTCGACCTCGGCAAAGACGCCGACCTGGTCGAGCTCGCCGTCGAGAACGTCCTGAAGGCAGGCTATCGCACCGGCGACCTGATGGTCGGCAATACCGAGGGCACGAAGAAGGTCGGCACCCAGGAAATGGGCGACGCGATCGTGAAGGAACTCGACCGGCTGGCCTGAAGCCGGTCGCTAGCGCAGGCCCCCCTAGCGCAAAATAGATCCCAGCGCGCCGCGCAGAATGGCGCCGCCGACGGTGGCGCCGATGCTCGCGGCCTTGCCCTTGCCGAACACCGCCTTGGCCGCCTCGCGCGCGGCAATGGTCGCCATGCTGCGGCCCGCGGCCTTCGCCACCGTCACTCCGACCGAATCGCGCTGGCGTCCCGCGGGCGCACGCGGCTGCCGGGGTTCGGGCGTCGGCGCCGGCGGCTGCGCCTTCTTGAGCCGCGGCTCGGGCCTGGGCTCGGCGGGCGGCACGGGCCGTTCGACCGGCGGCGGTGTCGGCGACCGCGGCCCCCACGGACCGGACGTCGCGGGAGTCGTGGGTGGCACCGAGCCGTACTGGCCGCGACGTTTCGCCGGTCCCGCGGAAGCGGGCGCGGCCTCGGCCGCGGGCGCCACGCGGCCGGTCAGCGTCTCGTAGGCCGAGGCACGATCAACCGTCTTGTCGTACTTGGCGCCGAGCGGGCTCGCCTTGATGACGGCGGCGCGCTCCTCCGGCCTGGCCGGACCGATGCGGCCCTGAGGCGGCGCGATGAAGCAGCGCTCGACCGGGAAGGGCACGCCCTTGGCGTCGAGGAAGGAAAGCAGCGCCTCGCCGACGCCGAGCTCGGTGATCGCCTGTGCCGCGTCGAACGCCTTGTTGGGGCGGAACGTCTCGGCCGCCACCTTGACCGCCTTCTGGTCGCGCGGCGTGAAAGCGCGCAGCGCGTGCTGCACCCGGTTGCCGAGCTGGCCCAGCACTGACTCCGGCACGTCGAGCGGGTTCTGGGTGATGAAGTAGACGCCGACGCCCTTGGAACGGATCAGCCGCACCACCTGCTCGATCTTGGTCAGCAGCGCCTTGGGCGCGTCGTCGAACAGGAGATGCGCCTCGTCGAAGAAGAACACGAACTTCGGCTTGTCGAGATCGCCGACCTCGGGAAGCGACTCGAAGAGCTCCGACAGCAGCCACAGGAGGAACGTGGCGTAGAGGCGCGGGCTCTGCATCAGCCGGTCGGCCGCCAGCACGTTGATCGTGCCGAGCCCGCTGGGATCGCAGCGGATCATGTCGGCGAGCACGAGCGCCGGCTCGCCGAAGAAGCGTTCGCCGCCCTGCTGTTCGAGCGTCAGGAGCTGGCGCTGGATGGTGCCGACCGACTGCTTGCTCACGTTGCCGTACTCGGTCGTGAGCTTGCCGGCGTTCTCCGCGACCCATTGCAGCAGAGCCTGCAGATCCTTGAAGTCGAGCAGCAGCAGCCCCTGCTGGTCGGCGATCTTGAACACGATGTTCAGCACGCCTTCCTGCGTCTCGTTGAGCTGCAGCAGGCGCGCCAGCAGGACCGGCCCGACCTCGCTCACCGTCGTGCGGATCGGGTGACCCTTCTCGCCGAACAGGTCCCAGAAGATGGTCGGGAAGGCGCGGCCGGTATAGGCCTCGATGCCGAGCTGCTTGGCGCGCTCCAGGGCGCGCGGGTTGTCGCCGCCGGCTTGGCTGACGCCCGAGAGGTCGCCCTTCACGTCGGCCATGAACACCGGCACGCCGTAGGCCGAGAAGCCTTCGGCGATGGTCTGCAGGGTGACGGTCTTGCCGGTGCCGGTGGCGCCCGCGATCAGGCCGTGGCGGTTGGCGTACTTCAGCAGGAGATACTGGTCGGCGGCGCTCGCGCCCACGAAGATCGCCGTTTCGTCGCTCATGCCATCTCCCTCGCTTGGCACACCGACTTTAGAGTAGGTTCTCGGCCATGTCGTCCCTGGCCCCGCCCACCTTTCCTCGTCTCGCACTCGCCGTCATCGGCGACGAGATCGGTCCCTCCCTCGAGGAGATGATCTCGTTCTGCCACGAGCACGAGGTCACGCGCCTCGACATGCGTACGCTGGGCGGCCGCAACCTGCTGGGAATGACGCTCGACGAGGCGGGGGCCATCGCCCGCACCATCGAGAAGGCCGGGCTCACCGTGCCGACGCTGGTCTCGCCGCTGCTGAAATGGCAGGCCCCCGGCAAGGCGTCGGCCGGCGGCAAGGTCGACTTCGCGTTCGACCCCGCGGACTGCCCCGCCGACGATCCATTGGTCCACGCCTTCGACATGGCCGTCGTGCTGGGCGCCGAGCGCATCCGCGTGTTCAGCTACCTCACCTACGAGGGCTACAAGCCGAGCGACCTGTTCGGCGCCTACGAGCGCCTGATGGACCTCGCGGCGACCTATTCGATGACGGTCGAGATCGAGAACGAACCGGTCTGCAACATGGCCACGATCGGCGACCTCGCCCAGTTCTTCACGTCGCTCATCGAGGCGACATCTCCCAATCCGCTCGGCAACTGGATCCGTCCGCTGGTCGACATCGGCAACGCCTGGGCGATCGACAAACCGCCATCCGACGCCGACATCGCTGCCGTCGCCGCGCGGGTCGACCAGATCCATCTCAAGGATCGCGATACCAGGGCCCGAAAGACCGTACCGTTGGGTGACGGCGACATTCCCTGGGCCGACGAACTCCGTCGCCTGCTGGGCGAGGTCGCGAAAGCCGAGCGGCCGCCCAAGGAGGTCCTGGCCTGCATCGAGACCCACTGCCCGGCCGACGCGCGCAACGCGACCTCGCGCTCGGTCAAGGCCTTCCGTCGCATCTGCCAGGAACTCGGCGCCGAGCTGGTCTGAGCAACCGACCTAGGCTGAATCGACATTCAACGTAACCATATGATTGCGCTGGCGAGTTTGATG
>CAYQAY010000072.1:6560-25705 GCA_964415585.1 uncultured Reyranella sp. | reverse complement strand
GCCGCCGGCTACATGAATTGGCGGACTATCGGAACTACTTTCGCTTCAGTATCGACATCTGTGATCCGGACAACGGCTATCGCAAGATCTCTGATCTCGAGCAGCGGCGGGGCAAGGCCAGCGGTGGCCAGAAGTTCGTGCCCTTCTACATTTGTCTCGGTGTCGCGTCGGCGTCGGCCTACCACAACCATCTCGGTGGTTCCAAAGAGGCACCGCCGCAATCGGCGCTTCTGCTCATGGACGAAGCGTTCGAGAAGCTCGATCCGGACAACATCTACAAGATCATCCGGTTCTACCACAGCCTGGGGCTCCAGCTTGTCATGGCCGCACCGAAGACCCATCAGGCGCTCTATCAGGAGACGTTCGATACCCTGATTTCCATCATTCGTCGCGGCCGCGCCATTCAGGCTACCCCTCAGCATTTCCATCCCGCCGCCCATGAGCTCCTGCGTGGGGAGAACCCCATGCATAAGCCGCGTTCCTTCTTCGAGGAGCGTGTCCAGCGTGAACGCGAAGATGCAGCCGAGTAGGGGGCTTACCGGTGAAGGGCTGCTAAACCTGTTGCTCGACCGCTTCGAGGCACCGCGAGCGCGCGCGCGCGATATCACTCAAACGATCGACTACACCCGGATCGGCGGGCCGGCTGCGCAAGACGAGTTTCATCGTGTCCTGCACGATGCGGAGCGGGCAGGCGGGATCGCCCTTGAACAGGCGCGGCTCGGTCGTTTCACCGGCGAGTTCGCGCGCGTTCGGCTTGTCGACGCAGACAAATTGTACCGATTCCTTGTGCGTTCACCGGCCGGCGAGATTGCCGACGTGGCGCGCCGGAGAATCGGCGAGACGATCCCCGATATTTTGGAAGATCCGTTTTTTGCGGAGGTGGAGCGTGAGGCGATTGCAGCCTGGAGGAGCAATAAGAGCTATCTTGGCCTTTCGCCCACCCAAGCGGACACTTTCATCACGGTAATGCGGTTGGCTCATGGGATCGTCCATCTTGCAGGGCGCGACGTCGATCATCGAACTTTTTCCCGTCGCGCCGTGAAAGATAGCAAGGCTTTGGAGCGATCCGAAGGCCGTGTCGCCCAACTGCTCAAGCGGCGGAACGCGAGACTGGCTGGTGACGAGTCACGGGAAATTCTGGAGGCCTCCGGCATCGTCCGGCGGGCTCACCTCCTTCAGGTGAAGGGCCCACTGCGCTTGTCGTCCGACGCCCTTACGATCGAGGGAACAGGGGAGATGTTCATTGGCTTGCCATGGGCAGCGGCCCAGCAAGCAACGTTGATGAAGCCAGTCGACTACATCATCACCATCGAGAACCCGACCAGTTTCTGGCGCTACTGCACGGAGATCGGGGGGTGCTATCTCGCCTTACTGACCGACGGATTTCCGGCGCGAGACGTTCTTTCGAGCATGGTGCATCTGGTGAAAGCGGCGCGGACCATCACCCATGCTCCCATCTATCATTGGGGGGATATTGATGCTGGTGGTGTTCGCATTGCCGCGCATCTCGAGGACGCATTCGGCATCCCCGTGCAGCTACATCAAATGCAGTCACAACTTGCCTTGGAGAAGGGGACGTCGTTGCAATCGCGCCAAGGCCTACAACGGCTCGCCACCAGGCCCGGTGATGTCGGCGAACTCGCGCGCTGGCTTTGTACAGATGAGGCAAAGGCGCTTGAACAGGAGGAGCTTGATCCCGCGCTGCCCGCGGGAAGTAACGCGATAGCACTAAGCGCCAGACAGTGAAGGGGGCTTTGGTCCGTGCGTTCTCTCACCGACTTCCTCAACGACCTGCCGGGTGTCATGACGCGTAAGGCACGCGCAGTCGTGCTCCAAGGTGATCTGCTGAGCAACAAGGAGAAAGCTGACATCCACGCTCGCAATCGGAGCTTCCTCGATACCGTTGTTGTCTTAGGGCCCGATGCAGCAGCGTCTATACTGGCAGCATATAGGAACGGCCGTCTGCCAATGCGGAGAGGAAAGAAGCCCGTGAATGCGCCAAGGGCGGAAGAATATCTGGCAAAGAGAGAAGAGCTTAGGAAAGAGATCTCTGAACGGCTAAGACGCGAGAGAGCGATCGGAGACTCTTCGTTGATAGCCGAGAGCGATTTGACTGACCAGCATCTCATTGATGCGGTTTTCATCAAGAATTTTGGCAAGGGCCCGGGCGTGATGATGCTAGCTGGCATTGCAGTCTCCAAGACAATTGCTGGCTACAAGACGAACTCAGGTAAGAATACTGGTTGGGCGGTGCAATTTCAGTGGACCGGCTCGGATGGCCAGCCACGGACGACAGGCCGGATGCCGCCAGAAGCAGAGAATCGGCGTAACGACGCAGCGCGGGATTGGGGTCTGCCTGAATGAATGGCGCTCAAAAAGGGGCTATGGGTACTCACCCAGTCCGCCAAGTCCGCAAGCCGGGTGACGCCTGGGGGCAGCGCACAACTTGCAGGAGGGGCGCCAGGCACTATTTTCTGTGAATGAGTCCACCGAAAACGCCGCCTCTGCCCACCCGATGCATCTTCTGCGATAGTGAGCTTGGCCCTGTCACCAAGCCCGAACATATCCTGCTCAACGCGCTCGGTGGCCGGAGGACCTCGCGTAGCCTCGTTTGCGACCACCACAACGGCGAATTCGGCAGTTCGATCGACAAGACGCTGACTGACCAGGTTTCGGTCGTCCGCAACATGCTTCAACTCGAATCGGGCGCAGGAAAGCCGCCGCCCATGCTGCGGCGCGTGCCAGCCGGGCAGGAGATCTTCAACGTTCGGCAGAATGGCAAGTTCGAGCAGGTCGCGCAGCCCTTTGCGATGACCAAGCGTGCGGATGGGCAGACGATTCTCCAGGTCAATGCGCGGTCGCCCGAGCACCTCGCCGAACTGGTCCCGCATATCGCAGCCAAGCTGAACACCACCGAGGAGAAGGTTCGCGAACTGCTTAAGACCGGTCAGGGAACGATGACCTGGAAACGGCCGGACCCGATTCGCCATGACCTGCTGTTTGGTGGCCCCGATGCTGTTCGCTCGATGGCAAAGTCCTGCCTTGAGCTTTGGGCGACAGTTGCCGGCAACGAGGACGTAAAATCGCCGTCCTACGCCGCTGCCCGGCATTTCGTCCTCGTTGGCGACGATCAGTTCCTGCACGACAGAACAAGCCAGGACTACCGCTTGGTTCCCGGCGCCAATGAACTGGCCGCGCGTTTCGGCGACTTCTTCAACTTGATCTACGCGCGAAGCGACGCCGAAGGCCGCGTCGTTGCTCATTTCACGCTTTACAACATGATGGGATGGCAGATCGTCCTTGCTGACCAGGGTGGTCGCCCGAATCTCAAGACAGGTCTGGTCTCGAATCCGCTTAAGCCAAGCGAGTGGTCCGAAGCCGTCGCCGCTGGCATTGAGATTGACTCGAGCTGGCTGGAAGCGCCTGAGATCGATGACGACCACGCGCGCTTCCAGACGCGCGTGGTCGCGATGATCGAGCGTCACCAGAAGCAGGCGACGATCGAATCGATGGAGCAAATCGCCAGCACCGAACTCAAGAGGCATGGCATCGCCGACATCTTCAATGAGCCGGACGAGGCAAGACGCAAGGCCGCCATCTCTTCGATCAGCGGCAGGTGGGCGATGCACCTTGTAAACGTGCCGCATACCTAAAGGCTTAGCCCTGACGAGATAGACGCGATGCTGGACGAGGCTGGTTCGCCAAAAGACTAGCTCGCGTCGCCAGTCCGTCGGCGGATGGCATCTGGATGACGTGAGCGTCACCGCCTATATAATGGAAGCGTCGGCCGATCGGGGGAAATAGAAGGTCCGGCGCAGGGGAGCGCCATGAAAGTTTTCTGGTCCTGGCAGGATGATTCGCCGGGCAAAACCAACCGCCACTTTATCAAGGCCGCGCTTGAGGCGGCTGTTGCCGCCCTGGCCGGCGAATACGAGTTGGAGGATGCCGATCGCCCGGCCCTCGATCATGATACGAAGGGTGTGCCCGGCGCGGCCGAGATCGTTCCGGTATTGATGGACAAGATTGCCAACAGCGCCGTCTTCGTCGCTGACGTAACTCCGATTGCTAAGACCGCAGACGGCAAGGGGCTGCCCAACGCCAACGTGATGATTGAACTCGGGTGGTCACTGAACAAGCCCGGATGGGCGCGTCAAATCTACGTGCTGAACACGGCGAGTGGTTACAAACCGGCCGACCTGCCGTTCGATATCCGAGGGCGCCGCGTGCTCTGCTACACGCTGGCGGAGATGGCCGACGGCAAAGCTCGAGAGAGTGCTCGCAAGGTCCTGATCGGCGACCTGACCGCCGCGATCCGGACCAATCTCGACCAGCACTTGGAGGATGAGGCTGCCGCGCGGCCCATTCCAGGCACGCCGGCCAAAGCCGACGAACCATCCCTGTGGGAAGGGGCCGACAAGGGCTTCTCTCACCAGGACTCGTTTGCCCGGACCCTTTGGACGCCGGTGATTATTCCGGCAGGGCCCAGAGCTTATCTTCGGGTAATCCCCGGCGGCTGGAAAGCCGAGCCGCCAGACGTGAGCACGATCAGCCGTCTCGACGCCGGCATTGCGCCCGACGCACCAACCCATCAGTCGAGCGGCGATTTCGGACCCACGAAAGAGGGTTACGTGCGTTACTGGATTTCGTCGGCGATGAACGCTCCGCGCGAGAGCGAGGACGTGACGATGTACTTCGAGGATACCGGCGAGTTCTGGATGGCCACGGGGTCGCCTATCGTCACCTACAGTGGTTCCCACAAACGTGGTGTCGACCTTGCCATGGTGTTCCGCGCCTGGGCGTCCGTCTTGCGCCGAGCCAACTTCATTCTTGATCATTTCGGTGCCCTGCCGGTACGCCGGGCGGAAGTCGGCTTCACGGGCTTCGACGATGTCCAGTTTCCTGGTGGCTGGCATCAGGCGGCCCGTCCGCCGGCGCGCCGTCCAGAACTCCGCTTCGATCGCACCCTGCGAGACTGGTCCGCTGATGCGCAGGAGGCATTCTTGATCGAGGCGTTGGCAAAGGTGTTCCGGCTGTTTGGCGCGACTCCTTTGCCTCATGTCGATGCCGCGAAGTTCGTGGCCAAAAATGACCCTGAACGGGGCCGGACCTCTCCCTGGCTTGAACCTCGTCGCTGACCATGTTGTAGAGATGAACCGTTCGAGCGTCCCGCGGGAGGCAACGATGCCGGTGACTAATGTCCACGCAATAGCGACTGGAGGTTGGTGTGGATCGCTCCGGTGACCGCTTCCTTAGGCAGGTTGCGAGCGCCAGCAATCGCCGTGACCGCCGCTCGCACATCCGCTGGCTCCGCGGGGCGGCCGTCGACCTGGGTGAAGGGGCCATCGGTTTCCGTCAGAATACGATTCAACGGGAGATCGGCCACAAGTGCACGGCCCCGCTCGGAGCGAATCATTTGCGCATTGACTGAGAAGTAGCATCCCAATGCGGCGGCACGCCGTGCCTCGCTGCTGGTGCCTGTAAACCAGTGCAGCACGATTGCACCACGATCCTGCGGCAGATGTCGTTCGACCATGTCCAAGACTCTGGGAACGCTCCTCACACTATGGACAGTAAGAATTTTACCCCCCGCTTCGGCGCACCTCTCCAAGACGTGACGAAAGACACGCATCTGCGCCTCAAGCGATTTGAAAAAGCGCGGGCCGGCATCGAGGCCGACTTCCCCGACATATCGAGTTTCGGGAAGGTGCTGCTCCCATAAAGACAGTTCGCTGGCGCGCTCGGCGACGAGTTGCGGATGCAGGCCGAGAGCGGCTCGTACATAGTGGGTGCCACGCGTCAGGTCATTGTTGCGTGGCCATGCTTTGGGCGTGGTGGTGACCGTCAGGGTATAGACCCGTGCTGCCTCGGCTCGCGCGATCGCGGCTTCATGATCGGGATAGAGATCGAGATGGCAGTGGAAATCCACGCCACCCACTTGATGGGTCTCTGTCATCCTGGCTGTGTCCTCACGCCCCTCAGCAGGGCGCCAACCTCTTCGAGCCCGCGTCGATAAACACCGGCGATGGCGGCTTGACGGGCGGGGGACTCGTCGAAGAGAGGCCCAGGCTTGTGGATCAGGATCGGAGCCAGACCGGGCCTAGCGCGGAGGCGTTCAATGGCGAGTTGGAAGGAGCGAATCTGAACACCCTCGGATTGGCGCGTATCGAGGGTACGAGCAGTGAGATTGTCTATTGTGTAGACCGTCGGATCTGGATCGGGATGCAGCCCAGCTTCGAGCGCCGCTCGCCTGATGAGGCAGGGCAAGCAATAGCCGCAATGCTGGATGCCGAATCCTTGCCATCGGCCTTTCGTCGGGGACGCGCAGGAAAGCGAGGATGGCGCGAGCTCGCGTAGCAGCTCGCCATTGGTACATGCCGCGACCATCTCGCCCTTGGTCTTGTCCCAATAGGGATTCTCGATCCGGCCATCGAGACCAAGGCCTTGCAGCGCTTCGTTCCAGCGGGCGATGTAGAAGGGATGGGTGGTACGTGTGCTCAGCGCGCCGAGGCGCAACGGATCGAGCGGCACGTTAACCGCGATAAAGCCGTTCTCGGGGACCTTCAGCACGAAAGGGTTGTCGAGACCGCTACCGACGAATATTCCGAGGGCGAAGAAGAGAAAGGATCTGCCGCGTGTCGTGTTTTCTCCGCTCGAGCTCCTGACGAAGCCGTCGGGGAACGCCATCCAAAGACGCAGGCGATCGAACGCGCGACCGTTATAGTGCGTCTTGAGCTTCTCGAAGATAGTGGATTGCGCATCGCTGGTCGCCCCTTCGCCTGCATGGCTCAAGAGTAGTGGTGTGCGACCAGCTTCAAGCGCGTCGATCGCTCCAATGAGGCTGTCCAGGCCGCCGGAGAAGAGTGCGAGATCGTCGAAGGGTGGGCCGATCAGGCGCGCAGGGCGTGTGGGCGTGATCGTCGTAAAGCGCTGAGGGCGAGCGCGAAACGACAACGACCAGCGGTCGCCGGTGAGGAAGTTCAGCATCCGAACGAAGGTCCGCGCAACGCCTGTCCAACGAACGGTGTCGGAGACCGGAACGACGAGCCGGATCTCGCGCGTCCACCCGTCTTGAGACTCGCTCCCTCGCGAAATGCGGGTATCCGCGGCATGGACATGTGCGGCCAAGACCAGGACGTCCAAGCCGATCTCGGAAGGGTGCACGCCAAGTCGCTTCAGGTCGACGAGCGCGCGGCCAATGCCATGGTCCAATGTGCGCTCGCCAGCGACCAGGTCTAGGCGCGTTTCGACTTCGCCCTCTCCAAGAGGAAGACGACCGCGGTCGCCAGGGCCGTATCGGCCTATGATGACGTGTCGTCTCATGGGGCCTCCGCTTCGGCATCACCCATTATCTGCAATATCCCAAACGCCTGTTCGTAGATGCGCCCGACGAATTGCAGCGCGCGATCAGGCGTCAAAGCGGTGGTCTCAACACGAGCGGCGGTCAGAGCGTCGGCGACCCCACGCCGGATGAAGTCATTGAGTTGTGCCTGGACGCGCGCGGCCTCACGACTGTCCGACGGCAAAGTGATGGTCTTTGCGCCGATGTCGTTGCACAGGCGCGCCTCGATCGCATTGGTGGCATAGAGTTCGAACACCGTTTGCATCTGGTCGGCCGTAAGGCCGTCCAGATCCGTTATGCCGGCGCCGGCCAGGTCGGTTATGGTTTCAACGAACGCTTCGCGCGCGATGCCTTCGTCGACCGAACCGCCGTCGGGGCACACATAGTCCGCGAGGCCGATAAAGATCTCTTCGATTGGGCGGCCCGCGAGGGCACCAAGATTGAGAGAACGCAGCGCTTCGGTGGCGCCGCGTGCCACCGCGTCAGACAGGAAACCGACGAGGCGGCTGCCGGCGCCGCGCGCGGAACCCATGCGCACTGCGGCGGTTCGCGCTCCGCCTGACGAAGAGCCCACATAGTGCGACACGGCGCGGCCGAGGCTTCGGCGGTCATTGCCGCCGGAACCGGCGAAGCGCGAGAAGTTGTTGCGGGCCGCCGAGAACCGTGTGGGATCAGCCGCTGGCGGTATGGGCGGGCGCGGCGGAGGAGTCGGAGGAGCGCCTGCTGGCGGAGTTCCATCCGCAGGCGCGTCAGGGGGTGGCGCGTCTGGCGGCGCACCGTCAGGGGGAGGCCCCTCGGGCGCAGCTGGCGGGGCACCGCTATCGCCGAGCCAACTCGGAACCAGGGGCGTGCCACCCCCTTGTCCGCCGAAGGCGCTCGACGTGCCCATCAGCGCGTTCCCTGGCGGGTGCGGAGCACGCCGGTCGCGGCGGCCTTGAGCATCGCGCCCCCGTCCTTGCCCCAGGCCTGGAGGACGCGGTCGAAACGTTGAGTCGCTTCGGAATCCTTGAGCACGCCTTCCCAGCCGCTACAGGCCCACGGCCCGAGGCGATCTCGCGGGAGCGCCTCGAGGAAGTCGACTAGATTGCCCTGAAGGGTCGGATGGGCCTTCACAAGGACGGCTAAACCTGCCGTACCAGGCGGTTCGGTGTCGAAGCTGTCTCCGCCGACGATCCGACCGCGCACGGCTTCAAAGACTTGCGCAGCCTCTGGCAAAGCCAAACGCCTAAGGTCACTCTCAAGACCCTGTACTGCGAATTTCCCGCCGAAGAGTTGTTCGACCACCGCAGCCAGATGACCGAGCACAGAGGCGGCCCCGAAATAATCCTTCCGATCCTTGGCGACAAAGAGATAGGGGCGAAGATCCTCCCCTCCGATCGCGCTCGGGACGGCCGCCCAAGCCTTGATGGCGGGCGACGAAAGCCATTCGCCTAGCAGCGCACTCTCAGTCGGCTTCACCGCTTCCAGCTTGGGTGCGCCCTTCGCAGCATCGCCGGCTTTGGCGTCGGCCTTATCGGATCTCATCGAACCCTTCCCGTCCTCCGGAGCGGTCGCTGCCGCTTCCAGTGCGGCCAGATCCGGGCACTTGCCATCCGGTGCGGCTGCAGCGACTCCGGCGATTTGATCGAAGACGCGGGGGAGAAACCGTTCGGCAAGCATGAGCTTGGCGAGAACCGGCAGCTTAACATCGTCGCCGAACCCTCGCGCTTCGGCGGTACGTTGACGCAAGACGAGGGCGTTGAGAAAGCGTTTGATCTGACGTGGATTGCCCTTGGTGCCGCTCGCCAGGATGGGCCCGATCTGATCGCTGAGCGCCAGGGCATTGTTTGCCCGCGAAGCTTTGTCTCCAAGGGCGCTTCTAACAGTCGCCGCATCGAGCGCGCCGGACGTCCAAGGGCGTCTCAGCCGTTCACGGGCGACGGCGATCAACGCATTGAACGCCGCATCCTTTTCTCCGAACTCGGCGCCGATCAGAAGAAGTGTCACGTAGATGCGCGTTTCCGTATCGCCGAGCGCCGGAATTCGGAAGGGCACCTGAATGAGCTTTTCGAGGTAGTTACGGGCATAGGTCTGTGGCCCAGTAGTATCCGGCAGGTCGGGAAAGTGCTTGCGCACCGCGTATTCGATCATCGCCTCGTCGGCGGCGACCACGAACGCGGTGCGAGACGTGAAGACGAAGAGGCGCACCGCCTCCAGGGTTTCGATTGCCGTATCGGGCAGGCAGCGATCGAGATCGTCGATGAGGACAATCAGTTGATCGACACCGGCTTTCTCGAGGAGATCGTCGAAGGCCTTTCGGAACGCGCTGATTTCCTCAGGAACATTGGTCGAGTCGCCGTCGCCTTTCGGCTTCAACAGGCCTTTTACGCCCTCGATGGCAGCCTCGATATTCTCCTTCGTGGCGAGTTTCCCGGGATCGGCGACAACACCCTCTAGTGTTCCAACGATCGCCTGAATCTGCTCAGGGGTCGGAATCCCCGTGAACGCCGTGAACGCGAGCCCGCCGGCCTTCTTCGCCACTTTGAGCCAGTCGATGCGGCGAAAGACGTCCTTGACGGCCTCACCCGCCTTGGTAAGCGCGGGGCGCTTTTCGATCAGTCCGGTAACGATGCCTTCGATGAGCGCGATCTTGGCATCCTCGAAACCCTGGAAACGCCAGCCGTTGAATTTGAGGCATAACACCTTGGCTTCGCCTTCGAAGCCTGCCTCAATCATCTCCAACACGCTCGACTTGCCGGCGCCCCAGTCGCCGTGGACGCCGACAGTCACAGGCTGGTCTGGACGGTCGCGCAACAGCTTGATGATCGTTGCCGCGATCGCTTCATTGTTCAGGAGATCGACCTTCGTCTCGTTATCGGTCAGGATCATTGTCCCCCCTTGAGTTCCTGCCCAAGCTGCACGGCTGAGGTGGTTCTTCTGTTCGTTAAGCCGCCTTTTTCTCGCGATCATCCTGCAAGCGGTCGAAGGCATTGCGGATCGCGAGTGATAGATTGATTTGGACGGTCGTCACCGCGTCTTTCCGACCGTCGAGATATTCACGTTCGAGTTGCCGCATCTTCTCGGCAGATTGCGGGTCGATCTGGAAGTCGAGACTATCGACTTCCTCATGAATGGGGACGATGCGTGCAGACGTTCCACGGCCGACGATCCTGTAGTCAGGGTTTGCCGGCAGGCCCTCTCGCGACACGGGGGAGTGCATCTTGATTTTCACTCCAAGGGAGTGCGTTAGTACAAAAGCGTGGTCGGCGATCTCGATGATGCAATCGCCTCGGATTGCAATCCCACGCCGATAAATCGTGGATCGGTTGCGCAGTAGATAGTGCAGCCAATAGTCTTGCTCAAAATCGAGGGGCAGATCATTCGGCATCGCGCCCCAAGGTAGCCCTTTGTCTGGATTCAATTCACCGTAGAGATAGGCATTGAGATTCGAGGGCAACTTGCCATAGCTCGCCCCATAATCGTCCGCAAATGCGGCCGCTAACCGGGCGGACACCAGCAACTCGAATCCGGCGAGATGCAAGGCACCGATTAGGGCGGCATGCCCTAAGCCCGCGGCGTTGTAGGTTCGGTGACCCGCCTTGCCCGATCCATCGCCGCAAGGGCGAGGGGCAAGGTTCTGGTCTACAAGCAACGCGAAGTTACGCGCGGGTAGGCCAGCGGCTACGGCGATCTCACGAGAAGTAAAGACCTCTGCTGCAGAACGACCAGGACGGGCCATGTGGGAACTTCCAGTAAGTGATAGTTATTAACTTACACATACTGGAAGTTCCGTCAAACCCTAGCGTACACTACCACGGCGGGCCACACGCGTTCAGACCACCGGGAACTGGAACACCTCCAAGAACTCCGAGTAGCTATTGAGTTGAGCCCGAGGCGAGGCTCGGTTCGCGACTCTCGAAGCCGTACGTCGAGAAAATTGACGGAAGTGACCTGTGCGGCATTCGGCGGAAGTAGCGAAGAGATCGGCACAATGGGCTTAGCAGGGCGACGAGTACCATTGCCGCTCTCAGACGAACCTACGCGGCGGCTTGGAGAAGCAAGTAAAGCTGGTTGCGCTCCCCCGCAACCAATAGAACGGCCCACTGTCCCTTCCGGACAGTGGGCTTTTTTTGCTTTGGCGGCATCGCCTGATGATGCCGGTAGCGTCGAGTGCCCCTTCCGCTGGTGTGGGCAGGCGCGGCAGGCACGTTACCGACAAGAAGGCCTTCGGATTGAAGAAGAACGATGAGAACATCGTCCAACGAGAGCGGGGACACGCGGGAGGCAGGTCGGATGTATCGGCGATCGTTGATCCGGACCGCGGCGGCGGGGCTGCTGTTGCCCCTGTTGCCTGCAGCGGCCCGCGCCCAGTCGCTCTCCTCCCCGTCGTTCCCTTCCAAGCAACTCAGGGTGCTGGTCGGCTTCGCCCCGGGCGGCGGCGGCGACATCGTGGCCCGCGTGCTTGCCCAGGAGCTGACCAAGAGCGCCGGCCTGTCGGTCCTGGTCGACAACAAGCCTGGTGCGGGCGGCAACATCGCGACTCGCGAGATGCTGCGCGCGCCGCCCGACGGCCACACCGTGCTGCTCGCCACGCTGGGCATGCTGACGGTCAATCCCTATGCCATGAAGGACGCAGGCTACGACCCGCGGACCGATATTGCGCCGATCTGTCTGGCAGTTGATTTCTCGAACGTGCTTGTTGTTCATCCGAGCGTTCCGGCCAAGACGCTCGCGGCGTACCTCGATCTGGCAAGGCGGCCGGAAGGCATGGATTACGGCACCGCTGGCATCGGCAGCGCCGGCCATCTCGCCGGCGAACTCTTGAAGGCCAGAAGCGGCGCGCGGTTGAACCATGTTCCGTTTCGCGGCGGTGCGCCCGCCATGAACGATTTGCTGGCAGGGCACATACCGTCACTGATCGCGAGTGCACCCACCGCCACCGGCTTCATGCGCGAGGGCCGTATCCGGGCGCTCGCCGTCACCGGCGCGAAGCGCTCGCCGTTCGATCCCGAAATACCGACCATTGCCGAACTGGGCTTCCCTGGCTACGCCGCCACCAACTGGTATGCGGCCGTGGTCTCGTCGAAAGTTCCGCCCGACGTCATCGCGACGCTCAACACGCTTCTCACTCGGGCGTTGAACGCCCCCGAAGTTCGGGCGGCCTACGCCCAGCAGGGCATGGAGACGCTGGGCGGGACCACGGCCGCCGCCGCCGCCCACATTGCCCGCGAGACCGAAATCTGGAAGAAGCTGATCGCCGACGCCGATATCCGTCTGGATTGAAGGTGCGTCAGATTCTGCTCCACGCGAATTCGAGAACGCCCCCAAGCTCGCGCCGAGCGGCTTCTTGTCTTGCCTCTTGGGGGTGTGCTGGCCATCCTTGACATAAGGAGTCCGCATGCCGAGCACTATCTCCATTCTTTCTGCGCTGAGGGTCGCGATGGCTATCTGCCTGCTGGGTGCTCCTGCCGTCGCGCAGTCCGAACAGACGACGCGCGGCAAACCGGCGCTGTCGGTGCGCGGCAAGTTCATCGACCAGCGCATTGCCGAGTTCATGGAGAAGAACGGCGTGCCGGGCCTCTCGATGGCGATCGTACAGGCGCCTTACATTCCGAGATCGGCAGGCTATGGCCGTTCGAATCTTGCATATGACGAGCTCGCCTCCACCCGGACGATGTGGAATGTCGGCCCGCTGACTCAGGCGTTCACCGCCGTCGCCGTCTTCCAGCTCCACGAGGCTGGCAAGCTCGACATCAACGATCCCGTCGGCAAGCACGTTCCCGGCCTGCCGGCCGCCTGGTCGAAGATCACCATCTTCAATCTTCTGCAGCATGCCTCGGGCATCATTGACTATCGCTCGAGCAAGGAGTTCGGCGACGGACGCGGTCGCCCGCCGGCTGCGCTGCTTGCACTGGTATCGTCGGCGCCGCTGCTGTTCGAGCCGGGCACCGAGGTGCGGCTCAGCGCCACCAACTTCCTGCTGCTCGGCATGGCGGTCGAACGCGCGAGCGGCATATCCTTCCGTGACTTCGTGACGCGCCACCAGATCGAGCCGCTCGGACTGCGCGCCACGATGTTCGCCGAGGACTTCGCAACCAAGGCAACTACTGACCGGCCGCACAGCCGCTTCAAGTCGCAGGTGCCGTTCATCAATCCCGTCGAACCCGCGGTCGGTCATCGCACGGTCGACGGCAAGCTCGCGGCGATCGATGCCGCAGCGTCGACGCCGCTCTTCGCCTTCGGCAGTCTCTGGTCCTCGGCCGAGGATATCAGCGCCTGGGACATTGCGCTCGCCGGCGGGATCTTGGTCAAACGCGAGGAGAACCGTGCGCTGATCTACAAGCCGACGAGGCTGGCCAACGGAGCGGTCGTGCCGGCGATGGCCGGATGGGAATTCTCGCGTCATCCCGGCTTCATGGAAATCAAGGGTTCCTCGCCGGGCTTCAGTGCCTATCTCAGCCGCTTTACCGCTGCCGAAGACCTGGTCTGCGTGACCCTGCTCGCGAACAAGGAAGGCCTCGACCTGACCGGGCTGGCGCGCGACATAGCCGACTCCTACAAGGCGGGCCTCGGCGCCGGCGTGGCTTCCGAGGGCATTCTCACGCAGGAGAGCAAGTTCTCCGTCGAGGAGACCGTCTCCCGCCTCAAGGCGGTGCTTCAGGCGCGCGACGTGCCGCTGTTCGCCACCTTCGACCATGGCGACAACGCCAGGCGTGCCGGCATGGAACTCCGGCCGACCCAGGTTCTCGTCTTCGGCAATCCGAAGGTCGGGACGAAGCTGATGCAGGAGAGCCAGGCGATCTCTCTAGACCTGCCGCTGCGCGTCTCGGTCTGGCAGGACGAGCGCGGCCGCGTCTGGGCCGGCCACCACCCTGTCGAGAAGCTGGCGGCCGAGTACGGAATCAAGGATCAGGCCACGGCACAGGCGCTCGAGCGCGGCCTGCAGGCGATCATCGCCAAAGCCGTCAACGTCTACGACTACTGAGCGGCGAAATAGCCATGCAGCGAGAACGGAACGTGGTGTGCCAGCCGGCCGGTGAATAGAGGCCGCGAGGCGAGATCCCGCGCGTCGAGCCCGACGATCGAGGTGAGGCGGCTCGACGCGTCGAATACCAGCGTCACCACGACGCCCTCGTCCTCGGCGGGGCCGGTCGCGATGAACATGGGTTCGCCGGGGTAGCCGTCAGGACCGAAATCGTGCCGCGTCACTGTGCCGGTCTCGAAGTCGATGCGTGCGAGCTGCTGCTGCAGGCCGCTCGTCCGGTCGGCCGGATTGCAGGAGATGTAGGCGTAGCGGTGCTTTCGCCCCGTCCAGGCGGGATTGATGCGCGGGAACTCGTTGGCGGTGCCGGTATCGAAGGTCCGCCTGTCGAGCCTGCCGGTCGAGAGGTCGATCCGCAGCCGTGTCAGCGTCGCCAGTCCGGAGGCCGGCCACTCCGAGCGCCAGTAGTCGCGCAGGGCCTGGCCGACGGTGAGGTAGTCGGGATAGCGCGCCAGGTCGAGCACGACGGCGCCGTCCTCCTCGAAGCCGTTCGCGAAGTGGAACTGGAAGAACGGCTCGATCTCGATGGTGCGCGGCTCGCCTCGGCCGTCGCGCGGCACCAGGATCAGCAGTGTGGGCTTGCCGCCCTCCCAGTGCAGCGTGTCGTCGAAGCTCGCCAGCCCGAGCAAGAACTTCAGCGGCCGCGTCAGGATCGGCCCGATGCAGAAGGCCAGGTGGTGATCGGTCAGAACGAAGTCGTGGTTCATGACCGGCCAGGGCAGGGTGACCGGCGGCAGGCGGGTCACGATCCCGCGGTCGAGCCGGTAGGGCGTGAGCACCGTCTTTGGCCCGTAGTCGATGCCGAAGTTGAACAGCTCGCCGGTCTCGGGATCGATGCGGGGGTGTGCCGAGAAGGCCTTGAGCGTGCCGCCGCGGTCGTCGAGTCCCTTGGTCTCGAGCGTCGCCGGATCGAGCTCCCAGGGTGGGCCGCCCTCCCACAGCGAGAGCAGTTTGCCGTTCTCCATCACGACCGAGGTGTTGGACACGTTACCGGGCTGGCGGAAGGCGTTCCCGAGAACGCCGTACGGCCGCATCTTGCCGAAGCCGCGATGCACGATCCTTCGGGCCTTCATCTCGTCGAGATAGTTCTGCGTGCGGACGTAGCGGTTCCGGTAGTGCACGCCGTCGTCCGTGAAACGGATCGCCGAGATCATGCCGTCGCCGTCGAACCAGTGCGGAAACCACTCGCCGGCGAGGTCGTTGCGACCCGAGCCGTTGCGATAGAGTGTGCCGCGCAGCCCCGCTGGAACGGCGCCGTCGATCTCGACCCGGTAGTCGTGCTCGGTGTCGAGCGTGCGGAAGCCGGCGCTCCAGGGAAAGGGCATCTTGGGCGTCATGGCGCTGCGGGTTCTCCGGCCCGGTAGAGTGCCACGGGATTGTCCCAGAAGGCCTTCCGCGCGAGGTCCACGCCGAGCACTTGCTCCACCAAGTCGATGTCGGCCGATCGGAAAGGCCGCGCCGCGCGCGTCGACGGCATATCGGTGCCGAACACGAGCGCGGCCGGGCTCTTCCTCGCGATGGCTTCCAGCGTCGCCGGCACGTCGAGTCCGACCCTGCCGAAGCCGGTCGCCTTGACCTTACAGCCCGACGCGACCAGGTCGAGCAGGACGGGCAAGCCGGCTTCGGTCATGCCGAGATGGTCGATCGAAAGCTGGGGCAGCTTCGACAGCACGTCGACATGCGGCGCGAGAGCCGCGGCGTCGGCGTAGATTTCGGCATGCCAGCCGGCGACAGCGTGCACGCGGGTCGCCAGAGCGGCGATGTCGTCGAGCCCGTCGACCCGGCCGCGGAACAGGTTGAAGCGCACCGCGCGCACGCCCAGTGCGTCGAGGCGCGCGATCTCGGCGTCGGGGCAGTCGTGAGGGAGCTGCGTCACGCCGGTCCAGCCTGGGCCGAGCCGGGCCAGCGCGTCCGCCAGATAGGTCTGATCGTCGGCCTGGAACGAGCCGGATACGACGGCACCCGCCACCACGCCGAGCGGGGTAGCCGCCGCGAGATAGGCTTCGAGGGGGAAGGGTGGCGGTGCATAGCCGTGGTTGGCCACGACCGGGAAGCGGGGATCGATGATGTGGCAATGGCTGTCGAACAGCCGCCGGCCGCTCTGCGCGCCCACGCGCCTAGCCCGCCTTCTTGTTCAGCACGGCGAAACGGTCCTTCGGCGCCTTCTCGCGCGCCGCGGGGCCGTAGGTCCCCATCTCGATGCGGTGGGGAATGGTCAGCATGTAGTTCTTGAAGGCGTTCTCCATCGCCTGCCGCCAGCCCTGCGCGTCCTGGGTCTCGTTGACCGACGCCTTGGCGAGCTTCAGCGCATAGGGATCGCGCTCGGCCACGCGCTGCGCAAAGGCCATGGTCTCGGCCTCCAGCCGGTCGCGTGCCACCACGCGGTTCACCAGGCCCAACCGCTCGGCCTCGCGGGCGCCGATGAAGTCGCCGGTGAAGAGATATTCCTTGGTCTTGCGCGGGCCCAGCTCCCAGGGCATCGAGAAATACTGCACGTGGCTGCCGCCCCACTTCACGGCACGGTCGGCGAACTGCGCGTCTTCGCTGGCGATGATGATGTCGCAGGCCGAGGCGATCATCATGCCGCCCATGATGCAGTAGCCTTGGACCTGCGCGATGGTGGGCTTCGGCAGGTCGCGCCAGCGCATCGTGTTCTCGAAGAAGCGCTCCCACAGCCGCCGATACTCGCCCCGGAAGCCGGGCTCGAGCGGCGTCTTCTTCTGGTCCTCCATTTCCTGCGGGCTGCCGAGATCGTGCCCCGCCGAGAAATGCCTGCCGGCGCCGGCCAGGATGATGACCCTGACGGACGGATCGTCAGCGGCGCAGAGGAACGCGTCGTCCAGTTCCTCGAGCAGGATCCGGCTCTGGGCGTTCAGCACCTCGGGCCGGTTGGTCGTGATCGTGCGCACGGCGCCGTCCTGCGCCTGCAGCAAGGTCGAGTAGGTCTTCATGCCGCCACCTGCGCCGGATGGCGCAGGTCGGCCGCGAGGCCGTTGCCCATCAGGTCGATGAAGTTGTCGCAATAGAACTTCTGCTTCTGCACTTCGGTCGTGCCGGCCGTCTCCATCGAGGCCTCGAAGCGCTTGATGGGATGGCGTCCGCCCTCGACATGCGGATAGTCGGAGGAGAAGAGGCAGACGTCGTCGCCCGTGTTGGCGATGATCCAGCCGGCATCCTCGTGCGGATAGGGCGTGATGCGCACCTGCCGGACCACGAACTCGCTGGGCCTGAGCGACATCTTCTGCAGCCGCTCCTCGTTCTTGTAGAAGGCGTTGTGCGCGCTATCCATGTTGCGCATCCAGCCCGGCGCCCACGAGGCGCCCTGCTCGATCACGCCGAACTTCAGGCGCGGGAAGCGGTCGAGCACGCGATCGACCACCAGCGCCGTCAGCGTCTTCATCACCGGATAGGCGATCGCCATGTAGTCGATCGACTTGAAATTGTCGTCTCCGCCATGGAAGTCGGGCACCGGCGGCAGGCCGTTGTTGAAGTAGGCGTCCTCGAGCAGCTTCCCGCCGCCGCCGACATGGAACACGATGGGCAGGCCGGCCTCCTGGGCGATCGCCCACAGCGGATCGAAACCGATATGGCTCGGCGAATGGTCGTCCGGGCAGCGCGACGGGATCATCAGCGCCTTGGCGCCCATGTCGATCGCCTCCCGCGCCGCCGTCGCGGTGCGCTCGAAGTCGATCAGCGGCACGTAGCCGGTCGGCAGCAGGCGGCGGTCGATCGAGCAGAACTCCACCATGTGCCGCGTGTGCGCCCGCGCCACGGCATAGGCCAGGTCGGCGTCGCGCTTGCCTTCCAGCACCGAGGAGTAGTTGAGCAGCGCCGTCGTGAACATGAGCTGGCTGGCGAAGCCCAGCAGGTCGATCGACCGCGGCCGGTCCTGGCGCACCGACGAGCCCAGCGCGTCCCAGTTCTTGGCGAGCATGATGTCCCGCTCGTCGAAATCGGTCTTCGGCACGGCCTTGAGCCGCGTGCTGTGGAAGCCCTCGTGGCGCGGGAAGAGAACGGCGTCGGTCACCGTCGCGCGGTGCTTCGCCTCGAGATGCTCGTCGAGGAAGCCGGGCACTTCCATGATGTGCGCGTCGGCGTCGTGAATGACGCGGCCCGTGGCGTAGGGCATGTTTCCTCCGGTGATCTTCTCGCTTCCCGGGAGCCTAGCATGAGCCCCGACATTTCCACCGACGTTTCCCGGGCGGTCCAGGCCCTGCTGCAGGCGCGCCGCACCGGCACCCAGGTGGCGCCGCCCTTCGCCCTGCCGGATCGTGCTGCGGTCTACGCGATCCAGGACGGCGTCGCGCGGGCGACGGGCCCCGTGGCGGGCTGGAAGGTCGGCGCCCGCACGCCCACCGCCGAGCCCAATCCCGCGCCGCTGCTCGCCGGCGCGCTCGCGGCCTCGCCCGCCCGCTTCGACGGCAAGGCGATGCACATGATCGGCGTCGAAGTGGAGATCTCCTTCCACATCGCCCGCGACATCGCCGCGCGCAGGACGCCGGTGTCGCGCGACGAGGCGTTGGCCGCGGTGGGCGATGCCTTCGTCGGCATGGAGATCGTCGACACGCGCCTCGCGGACTTCGAGACGGCCGATCCGGAATGGCTGCTGGCCGACAATCAGATGAACCACGCGCTGGTCGCGGGCAGCTCGTTCAAGGAATGGAGCTCGCGCGACTGGGCGAACCAGCCCGTGAAGCTGGTGGTCGACGGCGAAACCGTCGTCGAGCAGAAGGGCGGCCTCGGCGCCGTCGACCCCGTGCGGCCGCTCGCCTGGATGATCGACCA
>CAYQAY010000072.1:1174-6460 GCA_964415585.1 uncultured Reyranella sp. | reverse complement strand
CTAGTAGTACCAGCCCGGATACGGGTAGCCGCCCCAGGGGCCCCAGTCCCAGTCGTTCATCGCGTTCTCGTCGGCGGTCATCTGCTGTTCGTCCGCCAGGTTCTTCTGGAACATGTTGTTGCGGTAGGTGGCGTAGGCCGACTGGCTGCCGACATAGATGCACACGCAGACCGTCGGGTCGGGATAGACGTAGAACACCTGGCCGTTCTTGATCTCGCGCGAGAACTTGTGCGGCGGCAGGTTCCTGAACGCGGCCTGGCGCTGCGGCGTGTTCGCGGGCACGAACTTGAAGCCCGCCGCGATCATCATGTCTTCCTTGTTCGCGATCACCTGCTTGGGGTTCTGGCAGGCGGCGGCGGCAACGCACAGGCCGAGAACCGTGGCGATCTTGGCAATCCGGATCATCAATTCCTCCGTGGTCATTCCTCTGTCAGGCGCCCGACCATTTCGGCACCCGCTTCTCCAGGAAGGCCGCCATGCCCTCGCGGAAGTCGGCGCTACCGTAGGCCAGTCGGACGAGATCGTCGATATTCTCCTCGCCCATCCGGGCCTGAAGCCGCCGCAGCGCCTCCTTGGTGACCCGCATCGTGATCGGCGCGTGGCCGGCGAGCGTGCGGGCCAGCTCCCCGGCGCGCGCATGCAGGGCGTCGACGTCCGGCAGCAGCTCGCTCACCAGCCCGCAGGCCAGCGCCGACGGCGCGTCCATCAG
Organism: uncultured Reyranella sp.; assembly: GCA_964415585.1. Classification (GTDB taxonomy): domain Bacteria; phylum Pseudomonadota; class Alphaproteobacteria; order Reyranellales; family Reyranellaceae; genus Reyranella. The sequence goes on along the minus strand of CAYQAY010000072.1, from coordinate 5,751 downwards.
CCTGGCCAGCAGCAGCATCTCCTTGACCCGCTGCGGCCCCAGCAGCGCCACCAGCCTTGCGTAGTTCGCCATGGAGAGGCAGTTGCCCAGCGTGCGGGCGATCGGGAAACCGAACTGCGCGCTCGTCGTGGCGATCCGGAAGTCGCAGACCGCGGCGATCGCCGCCCCGCCGCCGGTGCAGAACCCGGCCACGGCCGCCACGGTCGGCACGGCGCAGGCCTCGATCCCGCCCACGATGCGGTCGATCTTCCGCTCGTAGGCGATGCCGTCCTCGCCGCTCTCGAAGCTCCTGAACTGGGCGATGTCGGTGCCGGCGGCGAAGGCCTTGTCGCCGGCGCCGGTGATCACCAGCGCGCGGACCTCGCCGGTCTCGCCGAGACGGGCGCAGATCTCGGCCAATCCTTCGTACATCGCGAACGTCAGCGCATTGCGCGCCTGCGGCCGGTTGAAGGTCACCCAGCCGACGTCGCCGCGCTTTTCGTAGAGAAGTTCAGCGCTCATTCATATGGCCAGAGGAAAGGAAGGAGGGAACGGGGTTGAGCGGGCGGCCATCATCGTCTATGTCGCGCTTCGCCGCAAACCTCCCGGGTCAGGAACATCGATGCCGCTCAGAAGGCTCCTCAAGGGGTTCTCGGACTTCCGCCTCGGCTACTACCGCGAGCATCTCGACCTGTTCGAGAAGCTGGCGAGCGAGGGCCAGGCGCCGAAGATCCTGATCGTCGCCTGCGCCGACGCCCGCGTCGATCCCGGCATCCTGACCCAGACCCAGCCGGGCGACATCTTCACCGTGCGCAACGTGGCGGCCCTGGTGCCGCCGGCGCAGTATCCGCCCGACGCCCGCCACCACGGCACCTCGGCCGCCATCGAGTTCGCCGTGCGCGGCCTCGGCGTCGAGCACATCGTCGTGCTGGGCCATGCGCTGTGCGGCGGCATCGGCGCGCTGGTCGACGGCCGCGCCAGTGCCTACGCCGACTACGACTATCTCGCGACCTGGACCAGCATCGCCCAGGAGACGCGCGATCTCGTGGTCCGCGAGCTCGCGGACCGGCCGCGCGAGGAGGTGGCGCGCGCCGTCGAGCAGGCCTCGGTGCTGAACAGCGTCGGCAACCTCATGAGCTTCCGCTGGATCGCCGACAAGGTGGCGGCGGGCGGGCTGGTCCTGCACGCCTGGTGGTTCAACATGACCGAGGGCCGGCTCTACGCCTTCGACCCGGCGACCGCGCGGTTCGAGCCCGTGGTCGGCGTCAATCTCGAGGGCGCCGTCCGCCAGGGCACCGCCCTGTCCGCCGTCACGCCCGCCCGCTTCGTCGCGGCGATGGCCGGCAAGGCGCCGGCGTTCTGACGGCCAGATCCGTCGTCCCGACCGGAGCCGAGCGCAGCGAGGCGTAGCGGAGGGACCTTCTCTCGACGATTAGCGGCTTGTTGTAGAGAGAAGGTCCCTCCACTCCGCTTCGCTCCGGTCGGGACGACGGGGAGTGTCTAACCCGCCAGCGACTGGATCGCGGCGTCGACGCCGCCCGGCGCGAAGGGCACGCCGGCGGTCTTCATCGCGAGCTCGGTCGTGGCGAGGCAGCCCAGCAGCATCGGCTCGTTGAGGTCGCCCATGTGGCCGATGCGGAACACCTTGCCCATCAGCGGGCCGAGGCCGCCGCCCAGCGACAGGTTGAAGCGCTCGACCGCGGCCTTGCGCATGCCGTCGGAACTGTGGCCCTCGGGCATCATCACCGTCGTCACCGAGTTCGAGAGCCGGTCTTCGGCCTGGCAGAAGAGCTGCGGGCCCTTGCCGCCCGCGCCCCAGGCGCGCACCGCCGCGCGTGTCGCTTCGCCCAGCCGCGTGTGGCGCGCGATCACCGCGTCGAGGCCCTCTTCCTCGATCATGCGCAGCGACTCCTGCAGGCCGAAGAACAGGTGCACCGGCGCGGTGCCCACGAAGCTCTGCGGCTTGCGCGCGTTCATCATCTGCCAGTTGAAGTAGTGGCGCGGCATCTTCGAGCGGGCCGCCACCTCGAGCGCCTTGTCGCTGACGCCGGTCATCGACATGCCGGTGGGCAGCATCAGGCCCTTCTGGCTGCCGCCGACGGTGACGTCGATGCCCCAGGCATCCATCCTGTAGTCGAGGCTGCCCAGCGAGGAGATGGTGTCCGAGAGCAGCAGGGCGGGGTGCCGGGTCTCGTCGAGCGCGCGCCGCACGTCCTGGATCGGGATGAACATGCCGGTCGCCGTCTCGTTGTGGACCACCAGCACCGCCTTGATCTCGTGGTTCTTGTCCTTCGCCAGCCGCTCCGCGAGCTTCGCGATGTCGACGCCCCGGCGCCAGTCGGCGCCCAGCGTCTCGACCTTCACGCCGAAGCTGGTCGCCATCTGCGTCCAGCTCTCGGAGAAGTAGCCGGACTCGATCATCAGCACGGTCTCGCCGGGCGAGAACAGGTTGGCGATCGCCGCCTCCCACGCGCCGTGGCCGCTCGCCGTGTACATGTAGAGCGTCTGGTCGGTCTTCATCACTCGCTTCACGCCGGCATGGCAGGCGTGCTGGATCGCCAGGAACTCCTCCGACATGAAATCGAGGACGGGCCGGTCCATGGCGCGCAGCACGCGGTCGGGAATGTTGGTCGGGCCGGGATTGTTGAAGAACTGGCGGCCACGGGGCTTGGCGTTCAAGGGCATCCTCCGCTCTGCGAAGGCGGGACTTTCGCGCGCGGCCCTTGGCGGGACAAGCGAGACAAGCGATGCTCGGGCATTAGCTGGGTTGAGGGCAGGCATGACCGCGCAGAACAACGATCCGTCGCCGACCAATTCGGCCATCGTGGCCGACTACCGCGCCCGCACCGGCGGATCGGCCGCGCTCTTCGAGCGCGCGCGCAAGGTGCTGCCGAGCGGCATCACGCACGATGCCCGCTACCTCGACCCCTATTCGATCCATATCGCCAGGGCGAAGGGCCCGCGCAAGTGGGACGTCGACGGCAACGAATACGTCGACTATTTCGGCGGCCACGGCGCCCTGCTGCTGGGCCATTCGCATCCTGCCGTCGTCGAGGCGGTGAAACGCCAGATGGATCTCGGCACGCACTACGGCTCCAGCCACGAGCTGGAGGTGCGCTGGGCCGAGCTGGTCTGCGAGCTGACGCCGTGCGCCGAGAAGGTGCGCTTCACCGCGTCGGGCACCGAGGCTTCGCACATGGCGATCCGTCTGGCGCGCGCCCACACCGGCAAGGACAGGATCGTCCGCTTCATCGGCCACTTCCACGGCTGGCACGACAATGTGACGGCCGGCGCCGGCGCCACCTACGACGGCGGCACGACGCCTGGGGTGCCGCAGGAGGTGAGCGCGCTCTCGATCGTCATGCCGAGCGACGACGTAGCCGCCGTCGTCAAGCTGATCGAGGAGCGGGACGACATCGCCGCTGTCATGTTCGAGCCCTCGGGCGCCTCGTGGGGCCAGGCGCCGCTGCCGCCGGGCTTCATCCAGGCCGTGCGCGACGCCACCAGGAAGAAGGGCGTCGTCATGCTGATGGACGAGGTCATCACCGGCTATCGCTGGTCCTCCGGCGGCGCGCAGAAGGCGTTCGGCTTCACGCCCGACCTCTGCATCCAGGCCAAGATCGTGGCCGGCGGCCTGCCGGGCGGTGCGGTCGCGGGCAGGCGGGAGATCATGGACCGCATCGACCACGACGCGACCGCCGCGAAGAAGATCGAGCGCATCCTCCATCCCGGCACCTACAACGCCAACCCGCTCTCGGCCGCGGCCGCGGTGACGGCGCTGTCGCTGGTGCGCGACGAGGATCTCGCGGAGAAGGCCAACCGGACGGCCGCCGAGCTGCGCCGCGCGCTGACCGAGGTGCTGGTGAAGGAGGGCGTGCCGTGGGGCATCTACGGCCAGAGCTCGACCTTCCTGATCTATCCCAACCCGTTCGGCGACCCGATCGATCCCGCGACCTTCGATCCGCTCGAGGTGCCGTTCGCCAAGCTCAAGGGCGCGCGCGGCGCGGGGCCTCTCACCGGCAAGATCCGCATGGGCCTGATGACCCACGGCGTCGACGTGATGGGCGCGCCGGGCGGCTTCGTCTCGGCGATGCACGGCGGCGCCGAGATCGAGAAGACCGTCCACGCGCTGCGCGAGACCGTCCGCGCCCTCAAGGCCGAACGCGAAGTGAAGGCGGCGTAGCTGAAGCTGCTGACCGTCGTCTGACGCCCTCTCCGCCCGCGCATCGCGGGGGGAGAGGGAGGGGACCCGCGCGAAGCGCGGGGAGGGTGAGGTGGGCCGGGCGTTTCTGCCCATGTACATGGGCGGATGGCCCTCGATGCATCGCCAGGTATGATGTCGACAGAAAACTCAGGTGTCCCATGCGGATTCTCGTCGACCTGGCCGACTCTAGGATCAAGGCGCTCGATGCGCTGGCCAAGGCCGAGCGGAAGCCGAGGTCCGCGCTGATCCGGCAGGCTATCGACGACTATCTCGCGCGGCGACGCGCATGGCGCGAAAGCGATGCGTTCGGCCTTTGGGCGGATCGCGAAGTCGACGGATTGGCCTATCAGAAGAAAGCCCGAGGCGAATGGAGATGACGCTGCCAAGCTCCGCA
>CAYQAY010000072.1:0-1074 GCA_964415585.1 uncultured Reyranella sp. | reverse complement strand
CGCGAAGTGAAGGCGGCCTGATCGGTTAGACCTCATCCTGAGGAGGCCCGCAGGGCCGTCTCGAAGGATGGGCCGCAGGCGGGATTGTAGCCCATGCTTCGAGACGCCTCGCTCCGCGAGGCTCCTCAGCATGAGGTTGTTGTCGACGAGGGACCTCATGTACGGACTGACCAAACCCGTTCCCGCGACCGAGTTCACGCGGCTGCCGGAGACGTTCCGCAAGCCCGGCCGCACCGCGTGGGGCGACGCCAACGCGGCGGGCCAGCACCTCGACTCCTTCCTCGAAGGGCCGAGCTTCGACCGCGCCGGCAACCTCTGGGTCACCGACATCCCCTTCGGGCGCATCTTCCGCATCGACCCGGCGGGCGCGTGGACGCTGGTCACCGAGTACGACGGCTGGCCGAACGGCCTCAAGATCCACCGGGATGGCCGCATCTTCGTCACCGACTACAGGCGCGGCGTCGTGCTGCTCGATCCCGCGACCGGCAAGATCACGCCGCTGCTCGAGACGCGCGGCTCGGAGAGCTTCAAGGGCGTCAACGACCTGTTCTTTGCGGCCAACGGCGATCTCTACTTCACCGACCAGGGCCAGACCGGCCTGCACGACCCCACCGGCCGCGTCTATCGCTACGACACGGCGGGCAAGCTCACGATGCTGGTGAACACCGTGCCCAGCCCCAACGGACTCGTCATGAACAAGGCCGAGACCGTGCTCTATGTCGGCGTGACGCGCGGCAACGCGGTGTGGCGCCTGCCGCTGATGGGCGACGGCACGGCGAGCAAGGTCGGCCTCTTCATCCAGATGAGCGGCGGCCATGCCGGCCCCGACGGCCTGGCGCTGGACGAGGAGGGCGGCCTGGTCATCGCCCATCCCAGCACGACGGCCTGGCGCTTCGACCCCCTCGGCCGGCCCACCCACCATGTCGATTGCGGCGACGACATCTTCTGCACCAACCTGGCCTTCGCCGGCCGCGATCTCTACGTCGTCGTCTCGCGCCGGAGCGAGAAAGTGGCGAGCGGCACGATCCTCAGGGCCACCATGCCGGTCGCCGGGAAGAAGATGTTCAGCCACGC
>CAYQAY010000071.1:0-25962 GCA_964415585.1 uncultured Reyranella sp. | reverse complement strand
CCATGAATCACACATTCACCGCCGTGGGAATCCTGAATGTAGATTGGCCCTAGGCGAGCAGGCCGCACAGGCGGCGGACATCCTCGCCGGCCACGAACATGCTGCGGGGGGCGGCCGCCAACCGGCCGCGCACCCGCTCGTACTCCGCCGGCGTCAGCTCCTCGAAGAACCGCACGATGGCGTCCTCCAGCGGCATGTCGAAGGTCCAACCGAGCCCGTGGCGCTCCAGCACCGAGCCGACCTCGAAGCCCTGCACGGCGAGGCACGGCACGCCGAAGAAGCCCGCTTCGTAGAAGCGGCAGGGCATCAGCCAACGCGAGTTGTGGTCTGTGTGCTCGAGGTCGAGCGCCCAGGCGAAGTCGACTTCGCCGTACATGTCCTCGAGATCCTGATGCGGCAGGTAGGGCCCGCCATAGGCGATGTTGGGATGGCGTCTGAGCGCCGCGTCGAACCTGGCCTGCCCGACCGTGGTGAGGACGCCGCGGAACTTGAACACGACGCGGCCCTGCAGGCGCCGGGCCAGTCGCGTGATGAGATCGAACGTCGCCTCGCCGCGGATCAGGCCGAAGTAGCCGACCACCCAGGGCCGCCTTCCGTCGACCGCGCGACGGAGCGCCGGCGTGCGGCGCGAGATCGAGGGGTGCAGCTTGTTCTCGAGCAGGAACCAGTCGCCGCGATAGCGCTGCACCTCGCGATAGAAGGCGCGGTGGAAGCCGGGCGAGGAGAGCACCAGCAGGCGCGTGCGGCGCAGGCACAGCCGCTCCACGGCGCGGATGACGCGTGACGCAAGGCCGCGGCGGATCAGGATCGGTGGAATGTCGAGCACCTCGTAGGTGAGCGGTGCGCGCGAGAACACCAGCAGGCGCGCCAGCATTGCCAGCACGAGCTGGTCGATGTTGCGCGCATAGTAGGCCGAGGCGCCCTTGAGGCGATGGCGGTTGGCCACGATCGTCGGGATGGCGCGCAGCAGCGCCCCGAGGCGCTGACCGTAGCGGCCGTCGCTCGTGAGGCCGAGCGGGACGTGCGGCCAGGTCGGCTGGTACTCGCTGTTGTAGCGGCTACGGCGGAAGCCGAACACCGTGACGCGATAGCCGTTGTCGACAAACTGCTGCACGCGCTTCAGCGTGCTCGCGTCGGTCACGTCGGGGCAGAAGAACAGCAGCTCGCGATCGTCGGCGTTCGTCGCGCCCGCACTCTTCGCGACGTCGATCGCTCGCGACCCTCCGACCAGGTCGTCCGAGTTCTCGTCCTGCAGATCGACCGAGCGGTGCATATGAATGGCCTCCTCCGTCGAGTATCGGAGAAGCGTTGTTGCCGCTGCGTGACCAATCTGTGGCGTCACGTTCCTGCGTGTGCGGACAGTCACAGGTTAATCACTGGCCGCTTGCTGCGTTGCGGTGTTTCGTGAGCCGCACATGAACGCAGCGATCTCCTCCGTCGCCGAAGCTCCTGCGGTAGCGCGCATACCGCGCTTCGAGCGAGTCGCAGTGAGCTGCGTATTCGGCGACCCGCGCGATCTCAAGTCGTGGTCGGGCGCACCGGCCAATCTGTCGAGCGCGATGGAGCGGCTCGGCATCCGCGTCGAAGCGATACACCCGCGGCTGAGCAAGGCGGCCAGGCTCGGTGTCGCGCTGCGCGACGTGCTGGCAGGGCGTGGCCGGCCGGTCAGCAGCGAGCAGGTTCTGCGCAGCCTCGCGATGCGCCGGCTCGTGGCGCGCGAGGTGGCCCGCCAGGCGCGTCAACTCGGCGTCCGGCACGTGCTGCACACGGGTACGCTCGACCTGCCGGCCAGCGATCTCGTCGAGGGCGTACGGCACTACCTCTACTGCGACCATAGCTGGGACCTCGCGCGCCGGCATCACTTCCACATCGACCGTTACACCCCGCGCGCGCTGCGGGCCTTCGAGGAGGCCGAGCGTCAGTCGCTGGCGGGCCTCACACACATCTTCACCTTCGGCGCCTACGTGCGCGACAACCTGATCGCCCACTACAACCTGCCGGCCGACCGGGTCACCGCCGTCGGCTCGGGCATGGGCGCGATCGAGCCGTGGTTCGGGCCCAAGAACTTTTCGCGGCCGGCGCTGCTGTTCGTCGCCAAGCACCTCTTCGAGGCGAAGGGCGGCCTGCTGCTGCTCGAGGCATTCGACGCGGCGCGCCGGCAACGCCCCGACCTCACGCTCACCGTCGTCGGCGACGAGCGCAGCCGGCCATTGGTGGGCAAGCGCCCCGGCGTGGCGCTGCGCGCGCACCTGCCGTGGGCGGAGCTGCAGAAGCTCTACCGCGAGTCGACGTTGTTGGCGCAGCCGATGCTCAACGACCCGTGGGGGCAGGTCTACCTCGAGGCGATGGTCTCGCGCACGCCGGTCATGGGCCTCCGCCGCAACGGCCTGCCCGAGCTGGTCGATGGCGGTCGCCACGGCTTCCTGGTCGATCGCGCCGAGCCTGGGGCGCTGGCCGAGGCCATCGTCAACGCCCTCTCAGATCCGGCCCGCCTCGAACGGATGGCCGTGGCCGCCCAGCGCCATGCGATTGCGTCCTACTCCTGGGATCGCGTCGCCGAGCAGATCGTCTTCTTCTGAACGGAAGGGTTCACCGAATGTCCAAGGACAAGATCGCCCTCATCACCGGCATCACCGGCCAGGACGGCGCCTACCTCGCCGACTTCCTGCTGGGCAAAGGATACACGGTGCACGGCATCAAGCGCCGGGCGTCGTCGCTCAACACCGACCGCATCGACTACCTCTACCGTGACCGCCACGACGCCGACGTGCGGCTGTTCCTGCACTATGGCGACATGACCGATTCGACCAACCTCTTGCGCCTGCTGGGCGAGGTGAAGCCCACCGAGGTCTACAACCTCGCAGCCCAGAGCCACGTCCAGGTGAGCTTCGAGACGCCGGAGTACACCGCCAACACTGATGCGCTCGGCACGCTGCGCATGCTGGAAGCCATTCGCATCCTCAGCATGCACGGCGACGTGCGCTTCTATCAGGCCTCGACTTCCGAGCTGTTCGGAAAGGTGCGCGAGACGCCGCAGCGCGAGCTTACGCCGTTCTATCCGCGCAGCCCCTACGCGGTGGCCAAGCTCTACGCCTACTGGATTACGGTGAACTACCGCGAGGCCTACGGCATGCATGCCTCCAACGGCATCCTGTTCAACCACGAATCGCCGATCCGGGGCGAGACGTTCGTGACGCGCAAGATCACCCGCGCCGTCGCCGCGATCGAGCGTGGCTTCCAGGACCGGCTCTACCTCGGCAACCTCGACGCCAAGCGCGACTGGGGCCACGCACGCGACTATGTCGAGGGCATGTGGCGCATCCTCCAGCAGGACGAGCCCGACGACTACGTGCTCGCCACCGGCGAGACGCACACGGTCCGCGAGTTCGTCGAGCTGGCCTTCGGCGAAATCGGCCGCACCATCGAATGGCGCGGCAGTGGCGACGACGAGCAGGGTTGCTGCCGGCGCACCGGCGATGTCCTGGTGGCGCTCGATCCGGCCTATCGCCGTCCGACCGAGGTCGACCTGCTGCTTGGGGATCCGGCAAAAGCCGTCACCAAGCTCGGCTGGAAGCACCGCACCACCTTCCCGCAACTGGTCGCCGAGATGGTCGAGGCCGACCGCGTCATCCTGAAAGGCATGGGAGAGCGTTATGTCCAACCCGTCCTACACGCTGCGCAGTAAGCGGATATGGGTCGCCGGTCACCGCGGACTGGTCGGCAGCGCGCTGGTGCGCCGCCTCGAACGCGAGGGCTGCGAGATCGTGACGGCGCCGCGCGAGTCGGTCGACCTGCGCAATCCCGAGCAGCTCGAACGCTGGCTGCGTGAGGTGCGACCGCAGGCGGTGTTTCTCGCGGCGGCACGAGTCGGTGGTATCTACGCCAACGACACCCGGCCTGCCGAGTTCATCTACGACAACCTGATGATCCAGGCGGTTGTCGTTGAGGCGGCCCGGCGCGCCAACGTCGAGAAGCTGATGTTGCTGGGTTCGTCCTGCATCTATCCGCGCCTCGCGCCGCAGCCGATTCCCGAATCGGCGTTGCTGACCGGGCCACTCGAGCCGACCAACCAGTGGTACGCGATCGCCAAGATCGCCGGCATCAAGCTCGGCCAGGCCTACCGCCGGCAATATGGCTGCGACTTCGTCTCCGTCATGCCGACCAATCTCTACGGGCCGGGAGACAATTTCGACCTGCTGCAGAGCCATGTCGTGCCGGCGCTGATGGTCAAGGCGCACCGGGCCAAGCTCGCCCAGGCGCCGACCATGGAAGTGTGGGGTACCGGTGCGGTGCGCCGGGAGTTTCTCTATGTCGACGATGCCGCTGACGGCATGGTCTACCTCATGCAGAACTTTTCCGACGAGGGCATCGTCAATCTCGGTCCCGGCTTCGACGTACCGATCCGCGACCTGGTCGACATGATCTGCAAGGTCGTGGGCTACAAGGGCGGTATCCGCTACGACGCGTCGCGTCCCGACGGAGCGCCGCGCAAGATGGTGGACACGAGCTATGCCGCTTCGCTCGGCTGGCGGGCGCGCACGCCGCTCGCCACCGGTCTCGAGGAGACCTATCGCTGGTATGTAGACAATGTCGCGTCCGAGAAGCGGCGCGCGGTCGCCTGACGCGGAGTCCGCGCCGGAGCTCGCAACCGCCCATCTCGACGCCGATCTCGGGCGTCGCTCGCGTCGCGGCGGCGCGCTGTTGCTGGGCGCGCAGGCCGTGCGCGTCGTGGGCCAGCTCGCGACCCTGGTCGTGCTGGCGCGGCTGCTGCCGCCGCAGGCCTTCGGCCTGCTCGCCATGGTGGCGGCGATCGGGGTCGTCCTCGATTTCCTGAAGGAGCTGGGCCTCTCGTCGGCCGCGATCCAGAAGACGGACCTCACGCAAGGCCAGGTATCGGCGCTGTTCTGGATCAACGCCGCCGCCGGCCTGCTCCTGGCGGGTGCGCTCGCCCTGGCCGCGCCGGCGCTGGCGCACTTCTACGGCCAGCCCGAACTCGTCGACATCGCGCGCTGGCTGGCGCTGGGCTTCGCACTGAGCGGCCTGACGGTCCAGCACTGGGCGCTGCTGCGCCGCCAGATGCGCTTCACGGCCATCGCCGGTCTGGAGACGGCCGCCGACTATGCGGGCTTCGCCGCAGCGATCGCGGTCGCGCTGGCGGGCGAGGGCTACTGGGCGCTGGTCGTGCAGCGGCTGGTGTCGCCCGCCGTGCTGCTGGCCGGAAGCTGGAGCGTCTGCCGCTGGCGGCCCACGCGTCCTGCGCCGGCCGAGGGCGTTTGGGAGTTGCTGCGTTACGGACTCTCGGTGACGGGTGCCGGCATCGCGACGGCCCTGTCGCGCAGCTTCGACCAGATCCTGATCGGCTGGCTATGGGGGCCGGCGACGCTCGGCCTCTACGAACGCACCTCCCGCCTGCTGATGCTGCCGATCAACACCATCAACGCGCCCGTCTATGCCGCCGGCATGCCGGCGATGAGCCGCCTGGTCGACCAGCCGGAGCGCTACCGCCGCATGTTCGGCCAGATCGTGCAGAAGCTCGGTCTGCTCACCATGCCGGCCTTCGCGGTCGCGGCCGTCGTGGCCGACTGGATCGTCGAGGTCCTGCTCGGGCCGGCCTGGCGCGAGGCCGTGCCGCTCGCCGCCCTGTTCAGCGTCTCGGCGACCTTCCTGCCGGTGCTTATGTGCATGGGTCTGCTCTATCTCACGCAGGCGCGCACCACCGAAATGCTGCACGCCACGCTGGTCGACGCCGTGCTTTGCCTGCTCGCCATCGCGGTCGGCCTTTCCTGGGGGGCAGTGGGTGTGGCGGCAGCGCTCGCGCTGGCAGGCCTCGCGGTGCGCACGCCCGTCGCCTTCTGGCTGGCGACGCGGCATGGGCCGGTGCGGCAGCGCGACGTGTGGCGCGCCGTGGCGCCGCCGCTCACCGTGGCGGTCGCCGCCGCGGCGGCGGCCCTCGCCGTGCGCGCCGTCGTGCCGCGCGAAATCTCGCTCGGATCGGCCGCTTCGGTGGGCGCCGCCGTCCTGCTCGCGATGCTGCCGGTGCTGCTCGCCTGGCCCGAGACACGGCGCGAGGTGCGCTCAACCGCCCACCACCTTGCCGTCCTCGTCCGACGCCGGCGCCCCGTTCTTGAGCCGTAGCCGGCCCTTGCCGTCGACCCACAGGCGATAGTCGCCGAGCTGCGCCAGATTGGCGCTCTGCCAGTGCGCGCCGAAGCGCACGCCGCTGCCGGTACCGGAGATCTCGAGGCCGGAGAAATCCCTCACGTAGTCGACCCGACCGCTCGACGAGATCACGGTGGCGCGGCCTTTCTTCTCGCCGTCGAGGCGGGCGAGGCCCGCGCCCTTTGCCGCCGCATCGCCGCTGCCCGAGCAGCCGATCATGACGAGCTGGTCGACGACGTAGGCCTCGATCAGGCGCGTCTGCTTGAACATCGAGTAGGCCGTGCAGCCGATCAGCGTGGCAAAGCCCTGCAGCCAAATGCCCGGTCCGCCCTTGTCGAAGGAGGATGCCGCTTCGTGATTGTTCTCGAAGCCGCAATTGGACAGAAGGGTGCAGCCGTTCGACGCCACCAGCCCGTGCCCGGCGTTCAGCAGGAAGTAGCAGCCGTGGAATGCCGCGTCGTAGCAGCCGTTAATCATGTCGACGCCGTACCGGCCGTTCTGCCCGAACACGCAGCCGAAGGCATGGATCGCCGACAGGATTCCGGCGCGCGCGCCGTGGCCCAAGGTCAGGCCGTTGCGCCTGTTGTCGCGCAGGTAGGTGTTGATGATCTGGCCCTCGAAGACGTTGCCCATGAGCCGGGCGCCGTCGCCGCCCACGCCCTGAACGGTCACGTCGCGTAGACAGAAGTTGTACAGGTAGTGCTCCGTGTGCTCGCACTCGAGCAGGATGCCGTGGCCATCGCGGCCGCTACCCAGGATGTCGAGTCCTTCGATCAGCAGGAACCGGACGGTCGCCTCGCTCACGAATTCGAAGACGTTGGAGCCGTCGGCGATCGCCGACCGGATGCGCGCGCCGTGCGCCAGGATGCCGTGGTTGCGCGTGATGTCGCCTTTCTCGCCGCGCGCCGTGGCGAAGCGCAGCGTGCGCGTCACGCGGTAGGTGCCGGGGGGGATGACGAGATAGCCGGGACCGTCCGGTCCGAGCGCGGTGTCGATCGCGGACTGGAGGGCCGCGGTGTCGTCCGCTCTGCCGTCGCCGCGCGCACCCATCGCAGCGGCCGACAGCATCTGCCGGGGCGGCTGCGGCCGCTCCTGGGCGCTTGCGGCGGGCAGGCCGGCCAGGGTCAGGCCGGCGCCCATCAGGACGCGACGCTTCGTGTCGATCGGGGTCATGCCGCGAACCTCGGATGGGCCGGTCGCCAGCGGGCCGGCGCGGCGGCAGGGTGGTGGGCGGTGCGTGTGGCGAGGATCGAGGCGGCGGCGGCAAACAGCAGCACCGCCCAGGTCTTGGGGCCGACATACGATCCCGACGCCTGGCCGAGGATCAGCCAGACTGCCCAGCAGTAGAGCACGCTCGGCACGCCCAGCATCCTGAGCCAGACCGAGATCGCCACGAACATCGCGACGCCGCCGACCGCGCCGAGATAGATCCAGTGGAGCCAGAAGTAGTTGGTCAGCACATCGCCGATGCGGCTGATGCGCCAGGCGGCCTGGAAGGATGGCGAGTTCATGTAGACGTTCATCACATTGTCGGCGATGAACATCTCGCCGGTCAGCCCGGCCCCGGCCCACGGATAATGGCGGAACACGTCGAAAGCCACGAGCATGGGACCGGTGAAGCGGTAGAAGAAGCTGGCATCCTCGCCGCGCGCCAGTTCGGCCAGGCGGGCGGCGAATAGCGACTGGCCGACGGCGATCGCGAGGCCCAGCAGCACCACCGAGAGCGCCAGCGCGCCGGCCAGCCGAGTCGGCGACCCCCTCCGGTGACCGCCCGACAGGAAGATCACGTAGGGGATGGTGAGCAGCAGCATCAGCACCAGGGTCGGGCCGGGCAGCACGACCAGCGCCAGCCCGATCAGGCCGAGATAGACCGGCAGCTTCCAGCGCCAGGTGCTGATGACCAGCCAGGCCGAACAGTAGTGCGTGTAGGCGAAGGTCACGGCCGACGGCTCCGACGTGAAGAGCTTGGGCCGGATGCGTCCATAGAGGAGCTGGTCCCGGAGGTCGGCGTCGTAGACGACGCTCGAATCGTAGATCCTGTCGCGCACCGCGTCGCTGATCGCGCGGAGCGAGGTGTGGCTCTCGAGCACGCAGCCCGCGATGATGAGCAGGCAGAAGGCCAGCAGGATGCGGGCGATCTGGCGCCGCTCGCCGTGGATCACGGTCAGGAACAGGCCGTAGGAAATGACGAAGCCGTAGGCGAGTTGCAGGAAGCCGGTGAAGCGCTTGCCGAGAAAAGCGAGGTCGCTCGCCATGACGATCGACCCGAGATAGAGGGCGAGCACGGCCAGCAGGCCGGCGAGATGCCTGGGTTCGATGTCGTTCCGCCGCCGCCACAGCAGGATCAGCCCGGCCGCGCCGGACGGTGCGCAGGTCAACGGGATCTTGGAGGTGATCTGCAGCGAGACACCGAGATAGAGGCCGAGCAGGAACAGCGCGATCAGCGCCTGGTCGAAGGCGTCGAGGCGCCGCCCGACGATGGCGGTGTCGGCGGCGGCGCCCGCGATCATGGTTCGATGATGGCCGACAGGATCTGGCGGCCGCGGCTCGACCAGTCGAACTGGTCGCGGCAGGCGTCGAAGGCCCGTTCCTGCAGCCGGTTCAGCAACTCGACATCGTCGATCGCCCTGAGCACGCCCTCGGCGAGGGCGGCATGGTCGGGAAAAAGCATCACGCTGTCGTTGTGGCGCAGCGGCACGCCCGCGAACGAGCCCTCCAGCGCGAACACGGGCACGCGGTTGAAGATGTACTCCAGCACCTTGAGCTTGAAGCCGCCGCCATTGCGCTCCGGCACGATCGCGATACGCGCATCGTCGAGGAACGGCTCGATCTCCGGAACCGTACCGGTGAACTCGGTGGCGCGCGCCTTGAGGCGGAGCTGGGCCAGGAACGCCTCGTCGGCGCTGCCGACGGCCTGCAGCTCGGCATCGGCCGCGGCGAACAGCGGATCGGCGATGTCGACGAACTCCGCGAGGTTCATGCGCTTGGCGATCCAGTCGAAGCTGCCGACGATCACGGCGCGGCGCGGCAGGGCCGACGTGAGCCGGCGGTGCTCGACCCGGCGGCCGCAGTAGCCGGGCGTCAACACGCCCATCGGCTTGTCGCACCGGCGCCGGCGGTAGAGCGAGAGGTCCTCGGGCGTGATCGCGGTCACGAAGTCGACGGCATCGACCATGTCGCGCTCCAGCCACGAGACCTTCAAGGCGTCGAACCGCACGGCTTGTCGCTTCAGGAACAACGGCTGGCTCTCGGCGATCTGCGCCCTGAGGCTCTCCTCGTGATTGTGCGAGACGTAGACCAGACGCGGCCGGTCGGGCCGGCCGGCATAGTATTCGAGCACACGCGGCAGCGCCCAGCCCACCGAGATGCCGTCGAACACGATACCGTCCCACTCGCCGCGCTCGAGCAGCTTGTCGAGCGTGCGGCGCATGCCGGACGTGCGGCAGCGGTAGGCGGTGTGCGGCAGCGAGGAGGCCAGGCTGCCCCAGTGCGAATGCGGCGCGTCGTCGGGCAGCCACCACACGACATGCTCGTCGCGCCAGCCGTTGGACCTGTGGGACTCGGCGCGCCGCAACCCCAGCACCTCGACGTCGCTGCCGGCCGAGCGCATCGCGTCGATCAGCCCGCCGGAATAGACGAACTGCCCGTTGTGGCGCGGCTCCGGATCCGCCAGCGTCAGCCACAGGCAATGCGGCTTGCCGCCGATGCCGTCCTCAGAAGGCGTTGCGGCCGGCGAAGCCGCCCAACGCGGTACGGAGGATGATCTTGAGGTCGAAGGCGATCGACCAATGCTCGATGTAGTAGAGGTCATGCTCGACACGCTTTCGTATTTGCTCGACGGTGTCTGTCTCGCCGCGCCAGCCGTTGATCTGGGCCCAGCCGGTGATCCCCGGCTTCACGCGGTGTCGTGCGTCGTAGTACTTCACGGCGTCCTGGTAGAGCAGGGTGCCCGCCTTGGCGGCGGTGGCGTGCGGGCGCGGGCCGACCACGCTCATCTCGCCGCGCAGCACGTTCAGGAACTGCGGCAGCTCGTCGAGGCTTGTCCGCCGCAGGAAGGCGCCGAGCCGGGTGACCCGCGGATCGTTGCGCTGCGTGAGCTGCTCGGCATTGGCGTCGGTGCGGTCATGGTACATGGTGCGGAACTTCCACACCTCGATGAGCTGGTTGTTGAAGCCGTAGCGCTTCTGGCGGAAGAACACCGGACCACGGCTGTCGAGCTTGATGGCGATCGCGATCGCGAGCAGCAGCGGCGAGATCATCGTCAGGATGGCGGCCGCGACGATGCGGTCCTCGATCTCCTTGGCGATCCGGCGCCAGTCGCGCAACGGCCGGTCGATGACGTTGAGGAAGGTGTGACTGCCGATGTGGCTGACCGAGACCCGACCCAGCCGCAAACCGAACCTGTCGGGGCAGAGCCGCACGTCGACCGGGACGAGGCTGAGCTTGTTCAGCGTCTCGACGAGCTGGTGATCGGCACCGAGCGGCAGCGCGACGATCACCGAGTCGATGCCATGACGCCGTACGTCGGCGACGAGATCGTCGACCGTGCCGCGGATCTCGTGGCCCATGCAGCTTCGCGGCAAGGTGGCGGCCTCGTCGTCGTAGACGCCGACGATCCGCAGCGGCCCGCCGCTCGCGCCGTTGACATCGCGCAGCAGGCGCTGGGCCACCGGCCCGGCGCCGACGACGGCGATGCGCTCGCCGAGCCGGCCTTCGCTCGCCCAGATACGCATGCGGCGGACGAGGAAGAGGCGGCTCGCAGTCAGCAGCACCATGCCGCCGCCGAACCAGGCGGCGATCCATGATCCGTCGGCGGCGGTGATCGGTTCGACGAAAAGCGCGGCGACCAACAGGGCGGCGAGCGCGCAGAGCCAGCCGAACAGCGCGCGCAGGAGGGCGCTGTCGAGGTGGCCGAGCTGCGCGAAGCGGTGGGCTCCGGCGAGATGCAGGAAGTTGACGCCGAGCACGGTGCCGAGCAGCACGACCAGAGCCTCGAGGCGCCAGTCGCCGCGAGCACTCTCCCAGTGTATGGCGAGCAGGCCGCTGCCCAGGATGGCCGCGCCATCGAACGCGGCGACGAGGCGCGTCACGATCGGCTCGGAGATCGTGGCGGCCGTCTCCGGCTTGCTGCGAGAATTCATCTGAGGCTCCGTGAGGCGGTCTCGACGATATGGGTCGATTGTCCACGCCGTCGCGGGCAGGTGTTGTGACCAACTGGGGATCGCGGCCGTCAGGCCGCGAGTACCGATGCGGCGAAGCGCTGCGGCGTCTGCGCGGCGGCGAATGCCTGCGCCGACGCGAGGTCGAGGAACGACGACGGACCGAGCTGTGCCATTTGTGTGATCGCCGCGGCGACGGCGGCGGGATCCGACGAGTCGACGGCGAGACCGAGGCGATGCTCGCGCGTCAGGCGGCCGACGAGACCGTAGTGCTGCGCCAGTACCGGACGGCCGGCGCGTGCTGCCCAGAGCAACACGCCGCTCGAGCCGACGAAGCGCTGGTACGGGGCCAGCACGACGTCGCTGCGGCCCACGAGACCTTCGAGCTCGTCGTCGCCGAGGCGGCGATCGTCGATGGCGAGCCACAGGCCGGGCAGTAGCGACGCGAGCCGACGCCGGCGCTCGTCGATGCGTGTCCGCAGGCCGGGCTCGACGCGACCTGCCATCAGCACGGCTATGCGGCCAGCTACCAGCGGCGGCAGACGCTCCAGTGCCTCGAGCACGACCAGAGGCCCCTTACGCTCGGTGAGATAGCCGAACAGGAGGAAGACGATGCGGCCCCGCGGCAGCAGGTTGTCGTCGCTGCCCGCGGCGACGGCGGCGGCGGGGGGATGGGCGGGATCCGGCAGCGCCTCGACCTTGTGGCCGTTGGCATAGCCTGTGGCATGGGCGGGAAAGAACGGATCGAGTGACAGCACGCGGCCGAGCGCGCGATTGCGCAGCATCAGGCGGTAGAGGATCTCCTTGCGCAGATCGCGCAGCCGCTCGCCGAGACGGCTGCGATGGCTGCCGAAGCTCCGATAATGGACCGAGGGTCGGAAGAGGATACCCGACAGGGTGCGGCCGCCGGCGCCGAGGCCCAACGCGAGGGGGAGCGCCAGCAGGTCGATCGACAGGAAGAAGCCCCGCTCGGCTCCGCTCTCCCGGAGATGACGGCGCATCGTCCACCAGCGCGCGAAGGCGGCGACCCATAGCCTGCGATCGGCGCACCAGCGCAGTTCGCCGTCGGCCAGCGGCCGAAGCTCGACGCGGCCCAGGATCTCGGCGGGATAGGCCAGCGAGAGCGCACGGCAGATCGAAGGAGGTGCCGCGATCGAGATCGACGGCCGGTCGCGGTCGGCCGCGGCGAATTCGATCAGATGGCGCAGCCACTCCAGCGAATGGCCCTCGGCATCGGGCTCGAACACCAGCATGCGGCGCGCCACCGGTTCACCGCGCGGCGGCTAGAGCGTCGAGCCGGCCCAGCAGGCCGCCCAGGATGTGCGGCTTCGAGTAGTTGCGCTCCACGAAGTCGCGGCCGCGTCGGCCGAGCTCGTGGCGCAGCCGCTGATCGTCGGCCAGCCGCAGCACGGCTTCGGCGAAGGCCGGCGGTTCGTCGGGCGGCACGCAGACGAAGGCGCCGCTCTCGTGCTGCAGCTGCCAGAGGCTGCTGCCGGGCAGGGCGGTGGCGACAAACGGCCGCCCGACCGCCATGATGTTGAAGACCTTGGAGGGGACGGCGAAGGCTGCGGCCTCGGGATTCTGCGGCACGAGATGGATGTCGCCCTGGCAGAGCGCCGTCGCCAGCGCCTCGTTGGGCTGCAGCTCCGCCAGCCGCACGTTGGCGAGGCCGCGCCGCGCGATTTCCTGCGCGAGCTCGCTGCCCTGGCTGCCCTTGCCGCGCAGCACGATCTCGATGTCGGGGCGGCCCGCGGCGAGTTCCTGCGCGAGGTCGATGACCTGGCCCAACCCCTGCTTGCGGCCGAGGTTGCCGCTGTAGAGCACGCGCACCGAGGGTCGCGCGACAGGCTCGACAGGCCTTACCCGGTCGGTGTCGACCCACAGCGGCACGACCTCGATCGGCGCGTCGACGCCGATCTGCCGGAGCTGCGCCTTCATCTCGGCGGAGAGGACGATCACGAGGTCGGTGCGGTTCAGGACCACCCTCTCGCAGACGCGCATCAGCCGCGTGAGGCTGCCGCCGCCGCTCACCATGCCGAGCTTCTCGGCGAGGCCGGACTGGATGTCGTGGACGATGGCGACGCAGACCCCACCGCGCCGCCTGGCGGCGACGCCCAGCGCCACGGAGAGGATCGAGGGACAGAGCGCCAGCACCACGTCGTGGCGCGCGACACGGCCGCAGGCGAGGGCGGCCAGTCCGCGCAGCAGGAACGCCAGCTCGTTGCCGATGCGGGCCCGCGCCCCGCCACCGCGCGGGGCACCTACGGGCAGCCGTTCGACGATCGTGCCGCCCACTGTCTCGCGACCGACACGGCCCGTGCGATAAGCGGGAAAGACCTCGGCTTCCGGATAGTGCGGCAGCCCGCTCACCACCGTGGTCGGCCGTCCGTGCCGGGTCAACCAGTCGGCGATGTCGGTGCTGAAAGGCGCCGAGCCGATCAGCTCCGGCCAGAAGTAGCGCGACACGAAGAGGACGTCGCCGCCCGGCGCCACTGCGCTCATCCGAAGCGTGCCTGTTCGGGCCGCGCCTCGGCGTAGAACGGGTCGAGACGGCCATACTGGCGATACTGTCTGGCGACAACACGCGACATCACGACCCCCGCGACGTCGCCCTGGGCATCGACGATCTGCCTGAGCGCCTCAACGGCGTTGTCCTGGCGGGTGTGGCCCCAGCGGACCACGAACACGACCTTGTCGACGAAGCGCGACAGGGCCAGCACGTCGGCCGTCACCAGCGCGGGCGGCGTGTCGAGCAGCACATACTCGTAGTGCGAGGCGACCGCGTCGATCAGGTTGCGCATGCGCTCAGAACTCAGGAAGTGCGCCGCGCGCGGGTTCCACGGGCCGGCCGGCATGACGTCGAGGCCGGACAGGGCGTCATGATGGATGACTTCGTCGAGGTTCGACGGCTTCTCGGTCAGCAGGCTAGCCAGTCCGCCGCGATTGTCGCAGTGGAATATCTGGTGCTGGCGGGGGCTCCGCCAATCGCAGTCGATCAGAAGCACGCGCTTGCCGTTGCTGGCGAGAAGCCGGCCGAGCGAGGCGGCCATCACCGACTTGCCCTCCGAGGGAGTCGCCGAGCTCAGCATGATCGTACGCGGCGACTCGGCAGCCTCCGACAGCTCGACGCCGATCTGCAGCCGGCGCAGCGCCTCGCTGTAGGCCGAGGTCGGCTGGCGCAGCACCTGCATGGCGGGTGGCGTGCGGCCGCCGACCTGCGGCACCATCGCGATCACCGGAAGGCCCGTCACGGCCTCGATCTGGTCGGCACGCCGAAAGGTGTTGTCGCCGCTCTCGCGCAACAACGCGATCGCCGAGCCGACCATCAGGCCGCCGACCACGCCCAGCATGGCGATCAGGCCCTTGGGCGGATAGCTCGGCGCCTGTGCCGGCGCGGCCGCCGAGACCAGCTTGGCGTTGGCGTCGAGGATCGCCTCGCTGCCCACGGTCTGCTTCGCGCGCGCCAGCATCGTCTCGAGGAGATTGCGGTTCACCGCGGCATCGCGCTCCAGCGACTCGAGCCCGATCGACTTGTCGTTGACCGTGCCCATCTTCTGCTTGAGCTGATCGAAGTTCCTGGCGAGCGCTTCGTAGCGCGCCGTCGCCGTCCTGGCCTCGCGTGCGAGACCGTCGACTACCTTGGCGACCTCGGCATTGACCTTGCCCTGGATGTTGCCGACCTCGGCACGGGCGCTGGCCATCGAGGGGTGGCGCGCGCCGAGAGTGCTGGCCATCTCGGCGGCGCGGCGCTCGGCGTCGGCCTGCTGCGTCTTCAGGGCTGCGATCAGCGGCGAGCGCAACACCTCGGGCACGCTCTCGCTGTTCAGCCCGCCCTTGCGCATCTCCTGGGCCTCGGCGAGCCGCGCGTCGGCCTCGGCCTTGGCGGTCTGCGCGGCGAGAAGCTGGGTGTTGAGCTCGTTGAGCTGCTGCGCCGTCACATTGCTGCCGGTGGTCTTATAGAGGTCGTTGGCGCGCCGGTAGTCCTCGACCGCTTGGTCCGACTTCTTGACCTGCTCGCGCAGCTCGGCGATGCGTCCCATCAGGAACCTGTCGACCCGGTCCATCGAGCTGATCTTCTCGCGGCGCTGGTAGTCCAGATATCGGTCGGCGAAGGCATTGGCCACGGCGGAGGCAGTCTGCGGATTCTGCGCCTCGGCCTTGACGCTCAGCACATGCGAACGGCCGAGCGTCGAGACGTCGACGCGGGACAGCAGGATGTCGATCAGGCGGTTGTCGCCCGCGGACGCATCCACCGCGGCGGCGGCCATCGGGCCCTTGCCCTCGGCCGGGCGCTCGAGCCAGCCTTTGACCGGTTCGGGCAGCCAGCCGCGGACGTCGGCGATGCGCGACCACAGGGAAGGCTTGCGCAGTGCCGGATTGAACTCGGGATCGTCACGCAGCTTGAGCTGGTCCAGCACCTGCAGCGCGAGCGCACGCGACTGCAGGACGAATCCTTCGTTCTGCACGCGCTCGGCATCGGGACTGACGTCGGCCAGTACCGACTCGACGTTGAGCACACGCGGTCCCTGCAGGCCGACCAGCACCCTCGCCTCGGAGACGTAGTAGCTGGGCATCGCCCACGCGGCAAAAGAGGCGATCCCTCCCAGCAGCACGGTCGAGGCCAGGATCAGGCGACGATGCCGCCACAGCTTGCGCAGGGTTTCCGCGAGGCCCTCGGTTTCGGGCGATGCCGTCCCGCGCACGGCACGCGCCTCCTGCAGGTATCTCACGGGAGGCGGGACCGCGCGCAGGGCGGTGCGCCGGCGCGGCAGACGCGACGTCGAGCCGGCGATCTGGTCCATCAGAAGTACCGCTCCGCCACTTCGAGCGTGTCGCCGGGCCGCAGGACGGTTTCGGGCTTGGCGGGGACCTTGACCATGCGGCCGTTGCTGTCGAGCCGCTTGATGTAGAACTGCGTGGTTCGCGCCCGATAGGTGTAGCCACCGGCTATCGCCACGGCGTTCAGCGCGGTCAAGTCGGTCACATAGGGATAGTTACCGGGCTTCTGCACCTCGCCCAGCACGTAGAACGGACGCCGGGTCAGGACCTCGACGCTGACGCTCGGGTTGCGCAGGTAGTCGGGATCGAGCTTGCCGGCGATCGCCTGCTGCAGTTCCCTGGGCGTCATGCCGTTGGCGTTGATGTTGCCGATCAGCGGGTAGGCGACGACGCCGTTGCCGTCGAGCGTGAACTCGCCCGTCAGGTTGGGCTGGCCGAACACGGTGATGCGGGTGCGGTCGTTGGCGCCGAGACGGTAGTCGCTCGTGTTGCCGACCGAGCCGCCGCCCGTCCTCGGTCCGGTCGAGGTGAGGCTGGAGGTATCGGCAACGATGGGCGTGGGATCGCTCTCGCACGCGGCGACGACGCCGAACATGCAGAAGGCTACGCAAAGACGTGAAGCGATGATGGCTTTGCTCTTGGACATGGCAGAACCCCAGGTCAGTAAGGAATGATCGGGCCGATCCTTCGGAGATAGCGCTCGCATGGACCGTGCGGTGTGACCAATCCGGGGTATCGATTCCGGATCAGGCGCGGCCGTAGGTATCGGAGAGGCGCACGATGTCGTCTTCGCCGAGGTAGCCGCCGGACTGAACCTCGATCAGCTCGAGCATCACCTTGCCGGGATTCTCGAGCCGGTGCTCGGCACCGAGCGGGATATAGGCCGACTGGTTCTCGTGCAGGAGCTTGCGCTCCTCGCCACACTGGACGATCGCGGTGCCGCGAACGACCACCCAGTGCTCGGCCCGATGGTAGTGCTTCTGCAGGCTGAGCTTGGCACCGGGCTTGACGGTGATGCGCTTCACCTGGAAGCGCTCGCCGGCATCGACCGTGCGATAGCTGCCCCACGGCCGGTGGCAGGTGGAATGCTGCAGCGGCTCGGATCGCTTGTCGCGGCGCATCCGGTCGACGACACGGGACAGCGCGCCTGCCGAGCCGGCGCCGGCCACCAGGACGGCGTCGTCGGTCGCCACGACAGTTATGTTCTCCAAGCCGATCGCGGCGAGAAGGCGGCCTTCGGACCGCAGATACGAGTTGCTGACCCCGTCGTGCACGACATCGCCGCAGATGACGTTGCCGTCGCCGTCGCCGTCCCCGATGCCGTGCAGTGCCGCCCACGAGCCCACGTCGTTCCAGGCCATGTCGACGGGAACCACCGCGGCCCGGTCGGTGTGCTCCATGACGGCATGGTCGATCGACAGCGACGGTGCCTCGGAGAAGGCAGCGAGGTCGAGCTTCAGGCAGTCGCCGTCCTCGCCGGCACCGTCGATGGCGCGGCGGCAGGCGTCGAGCATGGCGGCGTTGATCCTGGCCAGTTCGTCGAGATAGGCCTGAGCGCCCAGCAGGAAGATGCCGCTGTTCCAGTAGAACGCGCCGCTGTCGACGAAGCGCCGCGCGGTTTCGCGATCAGGCTTCTCCACGAAGCGCTCGACGTCGAGCACGCCCTCGATGCCGCGGATCGCGGCACCGCCCTGGATGTAGCCGTAGCCGGTGTCCGGACGGTCCGGGCGGACGCCGAACGTCACGAGCCGCCCCTCGCGCGCCGCCGCCGTGCCGCGCATGACCGCGGCATGGAACTCCGGCAGCGAGGCGATCACATGGTCGGACGGCTGTACGAGCATCAGCGCATCGGGATCGCGGCGCAGCAGCCATAGTGCGGCGACGGCGATCGCCGGGCCGGTGTTGCGCGCCAGCGGCTCGAGCAGCAGGCCCTGCGGCCTCACACCGACCTCCTCGAGCTGATCGCTGACGAGGAAGCGATGATCGGCGTTGCACACCACGACCGGGGCGGCGAAGCCCACGTCGGCGAGGCCACGCATCGCGGTTTCCTGCAGCAGCGAGCGGTCGGAAACGAGCTTCAGAAGCTGCTTGGGGTACGACGCGCGAGACAGCGGCCAGAGCCGCGTGCCGGCGCCGCCCGAGAGGATCACGGGGTGGATCTGGGCCGAGCCCTGCAGGTGGAAGCGGCCGAGGTCGGGAATGGTATCCATGGAACTCCGGTACGAGTCTTTCGCTCGTGCCGAAGCTATTCAGCGCTACACGTGCGGACCAGTGATCAAGCTGTGTTTCGCCGCGCTCTCACTCGTGACCGTTGCGTGGCAGCACGATGACGACCGAAAGTCCGCCGCCGATCCGGTTGGTCGCGCTGACCTGTCCACCCAGCGCCTCGACGTTGCGCCGCACGATCCACAAGCCGAGACCGGAATGCTCGACATTGCCGTCCGATCCGGGCCCGTCGTCGGGCCGCGAAGAGAAGTAGCGCTCGAAGATGTGGTCGATCCGTGCCGGCTCGATGCCCGGCCCCTCGTCGTCGATCTGCAGCTCGACCGTCTCCTGGTTTGCAGTGAGGGTGACGACGATCGACGATCCATTCGGCGCGAAGCTGATGGCGTTCTCGAGCACGTTCTGCAGCACCGTCTCCAACATGCCTTCACCGGCCCGCACGACCGCCCGATCGTCGAGCCGTCGTGTGAGCCGGATGTCGCGCGCCGCCAGGATTTCGCGGAAATGGCGCGCCGCGTCGCCGACCAGTGTCGACAGGTTTATGGGCAGGCGCGGCGCGTCGATCATGTCGGCGGCGCTGGTGTCGTAATGCTGTGCGGCATTGACCAGGGCGAGCAGCCGGGCCAGGGAGGAGTCGACGATCTCCAGGGCACGGCGCGCGCGGATGTCGTCTTGGGGGACCGCTCGCCGCACCGGCCGCAGCGCCGACTGCACGGCGGCGAGCGGCGTCTTGAACGAGTGGGCGTTGTCCTCGGCCGACTGCCGGATCTGGCGCGAGACGCGCCGGAGCTCATGGACGAGCTTGTCGAAGTCGCGCGCCACGCTCGACAGCTCGGGCACGACGTTGCGTCGCGTGAACGCCGAATCGCCGATGCGGCCCTGGCTGATGTCGTTGGCGACGGTTCGGAAGCGAGCGAGGCTGAGGCGGATGCTGAAGGCGATCAGCAGAGCCAGGATGGCGACTACGAGGTAGATGCCGGCGGCGACGCGGATTTCGCGCGTCTCCCAGTAGGGCCTGCCGATCGAGGTGTTGAGGAACTCCGAGGTGACGTGCGTGGAGGTCAGCACCCAGCAGTTGCCGCGGGCGTAGATCGGTATGATCGAGGTCAGCAGCTCGACCCTGCCGTCGGCTTGCGTGTAGCGGATCTCGTCGGAGGCGTCCCACCGGCAGGCCTCGGAGAGGCGCTGCAGGATGCCGCGCTGCCGCAGCTCCTCGAGCTCCGCAGATACCGCATCCGGCTGCAGTGGTGGCGTTGAGCCGACGAGATAGAAGCGGCCCGTCGCCTTGTCGGCGGGCGGCTGATACATGAGCTTGAGCACGGTGCCGTCGCTGCCGTACTTGGCGAGCTCGGTGTTGAGCGCCATCGGCGCCGTCGGATCGACATCCTTGAGGATGGGGGTGAGGGCGGCGGCGATGAGGGCGCTGCGGTCCTGGACGGCGCGCGTGACCAGCGCCCGCATCTGGCGATCGGCGCTTTCGAACTGCCCGTAGAGCACGATGGGCAGTGCGATGAAGATACCGATCAGGGCGATCAGCTTGAGTGTCAGCGAGGCGGCGAGACGGCGCAGAGCGGCCCGCCAGCCCCGCGTCGACGGCGCCCTAGTCCTTGCCCCAGCGATAGCCGAAGGACTGGTAGTTGTCGATCTCGGCGAACTCCGGGTCGACGGCTCTGAACTTGTTCCGAATCCGCTTGATGCAGGAGCGGACGTTTGTTCGGTAGCCATTCTCGCCGCTCCCCGCGATGAAGCCCACATAGTGCATGCAATCGTAGACGGCGCGGTATGTTACATAAGTTCCGATGCTCGAGGCGAGCAGATGCACGATCTTGAACTCGGTCAAGGTCAGGTTGATGTCCTTGCCATCCCAGTAGGCGCGGCTGATCCCGGGCTTCAGGAGCAGGCGTCCGCAGTGGAAATTGCCCTCGAACTCGGGATCGGAGCTCTTCTTGGTCGAATCGACGACGATGCGGAGCCGCTGCGCCAGGATCGGCACGCCGCGCGATTTGTCGACGAAGTCGAGCGCGCCGCGATCGAGCGCCAGTTTCTCGTAGGCCGGCTGCGTGCGGCCGGTCAGGAAGACCACGGGCAGGATCACGCCCATGCGGCGGAGCTTGGGCAGCAGATCGATGCCCGCCACGCTGGGCAGGCTCCAGTCGAGCACAATGATCTCCGAATCGAGGCCCTTGTCGAAGGCTTCGATGAGCTGCGCGCCGTCGGGGAAGGATGTGACGTCGAATCCGTAGTCGCCGAGCTCGCTGCTCACCGCTTCGCGGAAGTCGTCGTCATCCTCGACGAAGGCTACTCGAATGCGCCTTTCGGCGTCGCTTGCGTTGGGTTTGAACACGGGATTGGAGCTGGGCCAGGCAGAGACGGTTTCCTTCAACTGAGTTGTCATCGCTCTTCACCTTGTACGCAAGAGTTCCGAACTGCTTTGTCTCGACATTCGGATAGAGCTGGATGTCGAGCGTGCACTTGCCGTCGCGGTATCGCCATTGTTTGCCGGGCGGATGCGTTTCCTCGCTTGTTGGGGCGCCGAGCAGGGCCCGGAGTTCGGCTTCCGACTTGCCCGTCAGCGGCAAGGGGGGGCCATCGGCGGCGGCGGATGCGGTTGCCGTCGGGGTATCTCCATCGGTGGGCGAGGCCGCGGCCGAAGCGTGGACGGCGCCCGTGCCGCGTACCGTGGCGGCGGATTGCTGCGGCTTCGCCGCAGACGGGCCAGGCGCGGCCCGTCGCGCCTGCTGGGGGGCCGGCGTTGGATTGGTGAGCCGCAGCAGATCGTCCCGCGCCGAGCGCGCAACCTCGCACCCCGACACGAACATCGCCAATGCCGCTCCCACGGTCCCAGTCATGAGCTTGCCGAGCTTCATCCCCCGTCCAAAGTCTGATTGCCTCTAGGGTTAAGTGTACCATGTGGCGGGTTTGCGGCATGGTGCGACCCCAAACCAAGAAACGGCGGCCCCGGGTTTGGGTTGCGCGCTCATCGCGAGCTTGACGACACGTCGCAGGACCGCGACCGGCGCCGGCGACATGTCACGAGGGCGGAGCAATTCTCAAGCCGATGACTCGGCCTGTCTCACGGATCACAGATTGACCACCGTTCGAGAAACAATGCGCGCAGGGCAGCGTCCCATTCGGCAACGACTCGTGTGAGTGTGGCTGCGATTTGCGACCTAGGCGGACGCGGTCCATCGCCGGTCGGCGCGCGGTCCGCTGTCGCCCGGCACGAAGAGCAGGTCGAGCTGGGCGGTCGCGTCGTCGAGCGGACGCCGCCGCAAGCCGACGATGTCGACCAGCGCGAAGCCGTGGTCGCCGAGGAAGGCGATCACCTCGCGCATCTCCGCGCCGCCCTTGACGGTCGCGATGGTGCTGGTCTCGATCACCAGCGCGTCTATCTCGGCGAGGCGGCCTGTCATGCCGGCCAGCACCAGGAGTTCCGCACCCTGTACGTCGATCTTGCAGAGCGACGGCCGGGCGATCGGCCCGAACAAGGTATCGAAGCGGCGCACCGGCACGCGGTCGACGCGTCTCACCTGTCGCGGGCCCACCTCCTCGAGCAGTGTCGACTCCTGGATGTCGCCGCGAACCTCGAGCTCGGCCTCGCCGTCGCGGTCGGCCAGGGCCACGGCATGCAGCTCGCAGCGCAACCGCTTCGCGAGCCGCTGCATGTAGGCATAGGATTCCCGCGCCGGATCGACCAGGTGATAGAAGGCGTCGGGGAAGGCCCGATAGAGCGGGAAGGTGCCGTAGCCCACGCCGATGTCGAACACCGTCGCGGGCGTAAAGCCGTGATGCTGCAGGACGCGCATGGAGCGCGCCCAGGAGGGCAGGGCCGACAGGGCAGGTAACGACGAGACGAACGGACGGAGCGAATCCTTGAGAAACGTCTTCATCGTCGACTTCTACCGACCGCGCCCCGGTCGCCGTGTGACCCCGGTGTGATCAATGGGTGGCGCCGGGGGGTGGTTCCGGCACGGTCCTTGATTACAGTGTGTCGAACTGCAAGCCGGAGGAGCGACGCCCGTGGCCACCAACGTCCTTGAGATCAATCCCGAGCGGTTGTGGAAGACGCTCGAGCGGTCGGCCGAGATCGGTCGCTTCCGCGACGTCGGGCTGCGTCGCCTGGCCTTGTCCGCCGAAGACAAGGAGATGCGCGACGTGTTCATCGGCTGGGCGAAGGACGCCGGCTGCACGGTCGAGATCGATCGCCTCGGCAACATCTTCGCGCGCCGTGCGGGCAGCGACCCGACGCTGCCACCGGTGGCGATCGGCAGCCATCTCGACACCCAGATCTGCGGCGGCCGCTACGACGGCATCCTGGGCGTGCTGTGCGGTCTCGAGGTGGTGCGCACGCTGAACGACCGCGGGCTCGCCACCAAGCGCGGCATCGAGGTGATCTGCTGGACCAACGAGGAGGGTGGCCGCTTCGCGCCGCCGATGATGGGCTCGATGGCCTTCGCGAAGGTCCTGAAGCTCGAGGACGTGCTCGCCACGAAGGACGATGCCGGCATCACGGTCGAGCAGGCGCTGGACGAGATCGGCTATGCCGGCCCCGTGCCGCTCGGCGGGCGCAGGTTCGACGCCTATCTCGAGCTGCACATCGAACAGGCGCCGGTCCTCGACCGCGAGAAGTGCGACGTCGGCATCGTGGTCGGCGGCTACAAGACACAGGCGCTGCGCCTAACCCTCAACGGCGATACCGGCCATGCCGGCGGCACGCCGATGGCCATGCGGCGCAACGCGCTGGTCGGCGCGGGCTACGTCATCGCCGCCGTCAACGATATCGGCCTCGCCTACGCCGTGGACGAGGGCCGTACCACGACGACGCGCATCGAGAGCTTCCCCAACCTGCCGGGGACATATGCCGAGCAGGTGAAGCTCACCATCGACTTCCGCCACGTCGATGCCGGCCGGTTCCAGGCGATGCGCCGCGACGTCGATGCCGCGATTGCGGCGGCGGCGAAGAAGGCCAATGTCGACATCGAGGTCGCCGAGGGCTGGAGCTGGGGCACCGAGCTGTTCGCGCCCGAATGCATCGAGCTCCTGCGGACGACGGCGAAGGAGCTCGGCCTGCCCTATCGCGAGATGCGCAGCCAGGCCGGGCACGACGCCTATGCCGTGGCGACCGTGGCGCCGACGGCGATGATCTTCACGCCCTGCTTCGAGGGCATCAGCCACAATGTGAACGAGAACATCGAGCTCGCTCGTTCGATCCCCGGTGCCAATCTCCTGCTGAACGCCGCGGTCGCCCGCGCCAACCGCTAGCAACATGGACGCTCTGGAAGCGCTCGAGGCGCGGGTTGTGCGCGAGATCGAGATGACCGCCCATCCGCGCACCGAATGGATGGTGCCGCGGCTCCACGGCGGCAAGCCCGCGCTCGACGTGCTGATCGTGGGTGCGGGGCAATCGGGCCTGGCCGCGGGTTTCGCGCTGATGCGCGACCGCGTGCGCAACATCCTGCTGATCGACCGGGCGCCCGAGGGCCGCGAGGGGCCGTGGATCACCTACGCGCGCATGCCGACACTGCGCAGCCCGAAGAACCAGACCGGCCCCGACCTCGGCCTGCCCAGCCTCACCTTCGAGGCCTGGTACGACGCCACGCGCGGCGAAGGCAGTTTCGAGCGGCTCTACATGATCCCGAGCGGCGACTGGCAGCACTATCTCGGCTGGTATCGCCGCGTCGTCGGCCTGCCGGTGCGCAACGGTGTCGCCGCGACCTCCGTCGCACCGGGCCGGCTCGACGATGGCGGGCCTTGCCTGCTGGTGACGCTCTCGACCGGCGAGGTGCTGGCGGCGCGCAAGCTCGTGCTGGCTACGGGGCAGGACGGCACCGGCGAATGGTGGATGCCCGACTTCGTGCGCGCGCTACCGCCCGACCGCCGAGCCCATACCAGCGAAGAGATCGATTTCGAGCGACTGCGCGGCAAGAGAGTCGCGGTGCTGGGTGCCGGCGCCTCGGCGATGGACAACGCCTCGGTGGCCCTGGAGCACGGCGCCGACGTCGACCTCTTCGTCCGCAAGCCCGAGCCCACGCTGCACCAGCGCTACCGCTGGCTCACCTTCGCCGGCTTCATGAAGCATATCGGCGAGATGCCGGACGACTGGCGCTGGCGGATCATGGGCACGATCCTGCGCGCCCGCGAAGGCTTCCCCGCCGACACCTACAAGCGCGCCAATGCCCATCCCAACTTCACGATGCATCTCTCGCGCGGCTGGACCGGTGCGCGCATGGAGGGCGACCGCATCCGGGTCGAGACGGCGCGCGGGCCGTTCCACGCCGACTATGCGATCTGCGGCACCGGCATCCGCCACGACCCGGGCCTGCGCCCCGAGCTGGCGGGCTTCGCCGACCGGATCGCGCTGTGGCGCGACCGCTACACACCACCGGCCGGCGACGAGGACGAGCTGCTCGGCGCCTATCCCTATCTCGGCGCCGACTATGCGTTTCTCGAGAAAGTGCCGGGCACCGCGCCGTTCCTCGCCGACATCCATCTGTTCGGCATCGGCACCACCCTGAGCTTCGGTCCGTCCGGCAGCAGCATCAACGCCATGACGATCGCCGTGCCCAAGCTGGTGGCGGGCGTCACGCGCGGCCTGTTCGCGGGCGACCTGCAGCGGCACTGGCAGGCGCTGCAGGACTACGACGTGCTGCAGGTCGAGATCGACTGGGAGCGCACGGAGCGGGGTTGAAGCGTCGAGGGCACGACGGAAGCGGAGAGAACGAAGGCGCCGGACGCCGAGCAGGTCTCGACGATCGTTCGTCAGGCGTTGCCCGCGATCGGAGCTGCGGCGGTGCGATGGCAAGTCGCTCAGGTCAGGCGGCGTAAAGCGCGACGGGTCGGTCGAAACCTTTCAGGTCGTAGGGCCGGCTCGTGCTGTCCACGAGCTCGGCGGCCGCCCGTTCGTGCACGGATTCGGTGACCAGGATCTCGCCGGGCGCCGCGGCGGCCTGGGCACGGGCGGCGGTGTTCACCACGGTCCCGATGGCGGTCAGGTCGCGATGCGAGCGGCCGAACTCGCCGAAGCTGAGTTCTCCGCAATGGACGCCGATGCCGACGCCGATCTCGCCCTTGCTTCCGCTCAGCAGGGTGGCGAATTCGTCCTGTCGGGCGGCGACCCGTCGCTGGATCTCGCGCGCGGCCAGCACCGCCTTGCGCGCATGGTCCGGCTGCTTGATCGGGAAGTTGAAGATCGCCATCACCGCGTCGCCGATCGTCTTGTTGAGCAGCCCGTCGAACTCCCAGATGGCGGCGGCACACTCGTCGTAGAAGATGTCGAGCACCTCGCCCATCTCGTTCGCCGACAGCGACTGCGACAGGCTGGTGTAGGCCCGCAAGTCGGCGAACAGGATCGTGGCGTCGATCGTGATCTTGGTCGCTTTCATCACCTTCTTGAACATGAGCTCGCAGAAGGTGCAGGTGTTCGGGTTCATGCGGCTCGGGCGCAGGCCGACCACCCGGTAAGGCACCGAAAGCACGCCGCGCAGCACGATCGGCATGTGCAGGTTCTGCCAGCAGCCCCTGCAGATGAGCGCCTGATTCGCCGCCATGGTCCGCCCTCCGCTGATCGAGGATATACGGCGGCGCTACTGGCGGACAGGGCGGGATTCGAACCCGCGGTGGCTGTTACACCACGCACGCTTTC
>CAYQAY010000070.1:0-26548 GCA_964415585.1 uncultured Reyranella sp. | reverse complement strand
TTGGCGGCGATGGCACCGAGATCGATCGAGAGGATCGCGCCGGCGCGGCGTGCAGCGTCGTCGTGGAAGGACATCTCCAACCCGACCTAGAAGGCCGGACCCGGGGCTTCGTCGTAGCCCGGCAGATTGCCGAATTTGGTGAACTGGCCTTCGAAGGAGAGCTGTACGATGCCGGTGGGGCCGTGACGCTGCTTGGCCACGATCACCTCCGCCTTGCCGTAGGTCTGTTCGCAGCGCTGCTTCCAGGCGTCGTGGCGCTCGTTGAAGCGTTGGTCGCTTTCCTCGGCGCGTCGCGTGGGCTCGGAGCGCGTGAGGTAGTATTCCTCACGATAGACGAACATGACGACGTCCGCATCCTGCTCGATCGACCCTGATTCGCGAAGGTCGGCAAGCTGCGGGCGCTTGTCTTCGCGCTGCTCGACGGCGCGGCTGAGCTGCGACAGGGCTATCACCGGCACGTCGAGCTCCTTGGCGAGCGTCTTGAGGCCGCGCGTGATCTCCGAGACCTCCTGCACGCGGTTCTCCTGCCGCGACTTGCCCGACGGGTTCAGGAGCTGGAGGTAGTCGACGATCAGCAGGCCGAGCCCGTGCGTGCGCTTGAGGCGGCGCGCGCGGGTGCGCAGCGCGGCGATGGAGAGCGCCGGCGTATCGTCGATGAAGAAGTTGAGGTGCTCGAGCTCTTGGCTGATCAAGAGCACGCGGTCGAAGTCGCTGCTGATCAACTCGCCCTTGCGGATCTTCTCCGACGACACCTCGGCCTGCTCGGCGAGCATGCGGGTGGCGAGCTGCTCGGAGGACATCTCGAGAGAGAAGAAGCCTACCACAGCGCCGTCGACAGCCTTCGGCTGTCCGTCGACGATCTCCTCGCGATAGGCCCTCGCGGCGTTGAACGCGATGTTGGTGGCGAGCGCCGTCTTCCCCATCGAGGGGCGGCCGGCGAGGATGATCAGGTCGGAGCGGTGCATGCCGCCCAGGAGCTTGTCGAGCTGCGTGAGGCCTGACGCCACGCCGGTGAGCTGGCCGACGCGGTGATAGGCCGCCTCGGCGGCAACGGTCGCCTCGGTGAGGGCCACGCGGAAGGGCTTGAAGCCGCCCTCGGTCTGGCCGGTGGTTGCGAGATCGTAGAGCTTCTTCTCCGCCGTCTCGATCTGCTGCAGCGCCGTTTCCTCGACGTCGCCCGAGAAGGCGCCGTTCACGACGGTCTCGCCGAGGTCGATGAGCTGGCGCCGCAGGTAGAGATCGTGGACGGCGCGGCCGAAGGCGGCGGCGTCTATCACGTGGACCGACGCGGCGGCGAGGCGCGCAAGGTAGGCGGCGCCGCCGGCCGCCTTCATGGCCTCGTCCTGCTCGACATAGGTCTTGAGCGTCACGGCGCTGACGACCTGGCCGCGCTCGATCAGGCGCGACAGCGAGTCGAAAAGCTTGCCGTGCAACGGATCGGCGAAGTGCTCGGGCCGCAGAAACTCCGCCACGCGCTGATAGGCGGCGTTGTTGACGAGGATGGCGCCGAGCAGCGCCTGCTCCGCCTCGAAATTGTGCGGCGGTTCGCGCAGCCGTACATCGTCTGCGCCGGGCAGCCTCGTGACGTTCGAGGTGTCTTTCAATGGCTCCATGTCGAGCCTTTGTTAGTGGCCAGAGGGAACAGCCACCACCGCAAAAGCAGTGGCGTCATCAGGATAACCTGAAAGCCGGGGACAACCCTAGTGGGTCGTCATTCCGCCGCCATCGAACTTGCAGCGCTGCCCCGTTCGAGGTCGGTCATGTAGTCGCGCGTCAGCGGCGCGGCGTCCTGGCGCCGTGTGATCTGCATCTGGAAGACCATCTGGTTCATGTACCTGAAGGCGACCTCGCAACCGGCGAGATAGAACTCCCACATGCGGCAGAACCGGTCGTCATAGCCCGCGAGCTGCTTGATCTGTTCCTTGTTGGCCAGGAAGCGCAGTCGCCAGAGGCGCAGGGTTTCTGCATAGTGCAGGCGCAGGATCTCGATGTCGGTCACCCACAGGCCGACCTTCTCGATGGCGGCGAGGACCTCGGAGAGAGCAGGGGAATAGCCGCCAGGGAAGATGTACTTGCGCAGCCAGGTATTGGTGCCGCCGGGCGGTTCCATGCGGCCGATCGAGTGCAGCAGCATGACCCCGTCGTCGGCCAGCAGGTCCTTCACCTTGCGGAAATACTCGACGTAATGCGCGGCGCCGACATGCTCGAACATGCCGACCGACACGATGCGGTCGTAACGGCCCCCCTCCTGGCGATAGTCGATGAGCTTGAAGCGGACGCGATCGGCGATGCCGCCTTCGAGCGCGCGGCGGCTCGAGACTGCATGCTGTTCTTTCGAGAGCGTCACGCCCGTCACGTCGACGCCATGTTCGCCCGCGAGGTAGAGACCCATGCCACCCCAGCCCGAGCCGATGTCGAGGACTTTCTGACCGGGCTTCAGCAGCAGCTTGGACGCGATGTGGCGCTTCTTATCGGCCTGCGCAACTTCCAGCGGTTCGCCACCGCTCCTGAAGTAAGCACAGGAATACTGTCGGTCACGGTCGAGGAAGAAGTCGTAGAGCTGGTCCTTGAGGTCGTAGTGGTGGGCGACGTTTCTCTGCGCCTTGCCGATCGGATTGTACTGCTCCAGTACGCGCAGCCAGCGCTGCACGGCGTAGGAGAAGCGTACCATCGGGGTCGTCTCGAGAGCCGCGATGTTGCGACCGAGAAGGTCGAGCAGTTCGTACAGACTGCCTCCCTCGACGGTGAGGCGGCCGTCCATATAAGCCTCGCCAAGGGCGAGCCGGGGGCGGAGGGCGACACGAACCCCCGTCCACCAATCGTGAATACGTAGGGTGACCGCGGGACCCGGCAGTGCGCCGATCAGCCGGTGCGACCGGCCGGTCTCGTCGATGATCGTCAACTGCCCTTCGCGCACGACGCGGGCAAGGACCTGCGCTAGCAGCATCGTCGCTCCCCGTAACTCCACGAGGCCGAAATGTTAGTCCCAATGGCTTTTTCAAGGCAAAGGGTTGGTTCGATTTAGCTTTTCCGTTTTGTAGATATTCTTGCGATTGATTTGCAGTCCGCAATGGTGGATGTTACGGAGCTATTGAGACTTACTCGCATCGGAGGCTGACATGAAGAGACGCGCGCTCGTGAAGACCGGCCTGGCCTTGGGATCGGGACTGATGATCGCCCGTCGTGCCTGGGCCCAAGGCGGGACGCTCAATCTCTACTCGGCACGCCACTACAACACCGATGAGGCGCTCTACGGAAACTTCGCCGATCTCACCGGCATCAAGATCAACCGCGTCGATGCCGAACCCGATCCGCTCGTGCAACGCCTGCGCACCGAAGGCGACAAGAGCCCGTGCGACGTGTTCGTCACGGTCGATGCCGGCCGCATCGAACGGGCCCGCGAAATGGGCCTACTGCAGCCGGTCAACTCGGCAGCGCTCGCCAAAGTGATCCCGGCCCATCTCCGCGATCCCGACAACAACTGGTTCGGCTTCTCCAAGCGCGCCCGCGTGATCGTCTACAACAAGGAGAAGGTCACAGCCGCCAGCGCGCCGAAGAATTACGAGGATCTCGCCGATCCGAAGTGGAAGGGCAAGGTGCTGATCCGCTCTTCGGGCCACATCTACAATCAGTCGCTGGTCGGCTCCATCCTCGCAGCCGAGGGCCCCGCCAAGACAGAAGAGTGGGCCAAGGGCGTGGCGGCGAATCTCGCCCGTCCGCCCCGCGGCGGCGACACTGACCAGATCAGGGCTGCGGCCGCCGGCGAGGGCGAACTCGCGGTTACGAACACCTACTATTTCGCGAACCTGATGAAGTCGAAGAAGCCGGAGGATATGGAAGTGGTCTCCAAACTCACCCTGGTATTCCCGAACCAGGGCAACCGCGGCACGCACATCAACCTGAGCGCGGGTGGCGTCGCCAAACATTCGCCAAACAAGGAGGCAGCGATCAGGTTTCTGGAGTACCTGGTCTCCCCCCAGGCGCAGAAGTATTTCGCCGAGGGCAACAACGAGTATCCGGTCGTGGCCGGTGTGGCACTCTCAAGTCAGCTCGAGGCACTCGGCACCTTCAAGGAAGACCAGCTCAACGCCCGGGTGTTCGCGCAGAACAACGCCGAGGCGCTGAAGATCATGGATCGCGCGGGCTGGAAGTAGGCCGCGCTGTCGCAGCCAGGGTCCTGCTGAGCAGAATCACGGGCGCGAGCGAGACAATGACGATGAAGATTGCTCCGACGGCCGCCTGAGCCAGGCGCTCGTCGGAGGCGAAGCGATAGACGCCGATCGCCAACGTGTCCAAGTTGAACGGACGGATCAGCAGCGTCGCCGGCAACTCCTTCAGGACCTCTACGAAAGCGATGATGGCCGCTGTGAGTGCGGGCGCACGCAGCATAGGCAGGTGGATGTAGCGCAACACCTGGAGCGGCCGCGCGCCCAGCACCCGCGCACTCGCGTCCATGGCGGGGTCGATGGCGGCCAGCCCCGGTCCCACGCTGGCAATGCCGACGGCGAGGAAGCGGACCGTATACGCCACCAGCAGCGCGAAGGCCGTGCCGCTCAGCAGCAGACCGGTCGATATCCCCAACACACTCCGCGAGAGCAGGTCGATGCCGCGGTCCGCCAAGGCCAGTGGCAGCAGGACCCCGACCGCGATGACGGCACCGGGTATGGCGTAGCCAAGGCTCGCGAACTCGATCGTGCGCGAGAGCGAGCGACGACGCACGAGACGGCCGGCGTAGCTCAGGAACAGGGCGATGGCGACGATGATCGCCGCCGCCGCGGACGCGAGGGTGAGGCTGTTGATCGCGTCATCGATGAAGCGGTGGTCGGCTACCAGTGCGCCGGAACTGAGCGCCAGTTGGGCGAGATGTACTGTCGGAACGACGAAACCCAGTATGATCGGCAGGGTGCAGGCCAGGCTTGCGGCGAATGCGGCGCCCCGCGCGAGCGGAACGGGCTCCGCCATGTGGCGCAGGTTGGAGGCGATGGCGAAGCTGGCACGGCCGCGCGACCGCCGCTCCAAGAGGATCAGCACGATGGCAATGGCGATCAGGACCAGCGAGATTTGCGCCGCGCCCTCACGGTTTCCCATGCCGTACCAAGTCCGGTAGATCGCGGTCGTGAAGGTATGGACGCCATAGTACTGGACGGTGCCGAAGTCGGCGAGGGTCTCGAGCAGCGCGAGCGCGGCGCCGGCCGCGATGGCCGGCCGTGCGAGCGGCAGGCCGACGCGCAGGAAGGTACGCCATGGCCCGTGGCCCAGGATGCGGCTCGCCTCGAGAAGCGACTGCGACTGCGACAGAAAGGCTGCGCGCGCGGCGAGATAGACGTAGGGGTAGAGCACAAGGGTGAAGAGGACGGCGACGCCGGACGCCGAGCCCAGATCGGGAAACCAGTAGTCGCCGCGGCCCCATCCGGTCGCCCCGCGGATCGCCCGCTGTAGCGGGCCTGCGAAGGCCATCAGGTCGGCATAGGCATAGCCGATGATGTAGGTCGGCATGACCAGCGGCAGTAGCAGCGCCCACTGCAGGATGCCGACGCCTGGAAATCGACACATCGTGACCAGCCACGCCGTGCCGGTGCCGATGAGTACGGTGCCTATCCCCACGCCCAGCAGCAGTACGAACGTGTTGCCGACGATGTCGCGAAGCTGTGTCTCGGCGAGATGGCGCCAGAGCTCGCCCTGCCAGACGAACAGGCTCGACGCGATGCCGATCAGCGGCAGCGCCACGAGTGCCGCGATACCAAAGGCGCCGACGCGCCAGATCACGGCGGCGCCAAAAGAAAACGCATGCCGTCGCGGGGCGACGGCATGCGCTCGAAGGATCGCACGGTGCCCGCGGGCACGCGGCGCTACTTCTTGTCGGCCGGCGCTTCCTCGGCCTCGGCCGGGGCGGCTTCGGCGACCTCGTCCCCGGCGGCCTTGGCCTCGAACAGCGCAGCGGCCTGCTCGGCGGCGCGCTGGGCGGCCTCGGCCGCCTCCAGCGCGGCACGCTCTGTCTCGGCGACCAGCTTGCCGCCCTTGGCAAGGAAATCGGCTTCGTCGGGCGAGCGGGCGACGACCGCCA
Source organism: uncultured Reyranella sp. (assembly GCA_964415585.1). Classification (GTDB taxonomy): domain Bacteria; phylum Pseudomonadota; class Alphaproteobacteria; order Reyranellales; family Reyranellaceae; genus Reyranella. The sequence continues at coordinate 20,484 of CAYQAY010000070.1, read as the reverse complement.
CGATGTCGACCGTGACCTCAGGGTGGAGATGCACCTTGATGGTGTGAGCCCCGAGCGTCTTGATCGGCTTGTCGAGCTCTATCTGGCCGCGCTCGAGCTTCACGCCGGTGGCGCTGGCGCCATCGGCGATGTCGCGCGAGGTGACCGAGCCGTAGAGCTGCAGGGCCTCCGAGGCCTGCCGGATCAGGATGACCTTGAGGTCGCCCATCTTCGCCGCGACAGCCTCGGCGTCCTTGCGACGCTCGAGATTCTGCGCCTCGAGCGTCACGCGCTGCGACTCGAAGTAGGCGATATTGTCCTTGGTGGCGCGTAGAGCCTTTTTCTGCGGCAGGAGGAAGTTGCGGGCGAAGCCGGGCTTCACCTTCACAACGTCGCCCATCTGTCCGAGCTTCGGCACGCGCTCCAGCAGGATGACGTTCATCGGCATGATCGCGTCTCCCGTCTAGGCGATGACGTAGGGCAGGAGCGCCAAGAAGCGGGCGCGCTTGATCGCCTGGGCTAGCTCACGCTGCTTCTTCGACGACACCGCCGAGATACGGCTCGGCACGATCTTGCCGCGTTCGGAGACGAATCGCTGCAGAAGGCGCACGTCCTTGTAGTCGATCTTCGGCGCGTTCGCGCCCGAGAACGGGCAGCTCTTGCGGCGGCGGGTAAAGGGACGGCGTTGGGCGCTCATTCTTCATCTCCCGAGACGGGGGCGGCGGCGACGCCGTCTTCGCCGAAGCGCGGACGCTCGCGACGTGGCGGACGATCACCCCAGCGGTCGCCACGGTCGCCACCCGGGCGGTCGGCCTTCTCGGCGCTGCGCTGCATGATGGCCGAAGGGCCTTCTTCCAGCTCGTCGACGCGCACCGTCATGAAACGGATGATGTCTTCGTTGATCGACATCGTGCGCTCCAACTCCTTCACGGCGGCCGGCGGGGCATCGATGTTCAGAAGGGTGTAGTGACCCTTGCGGTTCTTCTTGATGCGGTAGGTCAGCGAGCGCAAGCCCCAGTACTCCTTCTTGGAGACGGTGCCGCCCAAGCCGGTGACCAGTTCGGCGAACTGGGTCGTCAGGGTCTCCACCTGCGTCGTCGGGACGTCCTGACGCGCAATGAAGACGTTCTCGTAGAGTGCCATCTAGATCGGGCTCCTTATGGCTGTTAGCGACCCGGAGTTCAGCGGAACCGGCCGGGTCTAGCCGGCCTTCGCTGTTGCTGGGGGCCGGCAAGGAGATCGAGGCCGATTTGGGCCCCGAAGAGCGGCGGTTATACAGGCCCATGCCTCGAAATCAAGGCATTCCGGTGCGGCTTGACTGCGTCCCGGGCGCCGGTATGACTGCCCGCAATTCGCGCCCAATAAAGGGGGAAAATGCACATGAGTCGGGCTTTCGTCTTCCCGGGACAGGGGTCCCAGGCCGTCGGCATGGGCGCCGACCTCGCAGGGGCCTTCGAGACCGCCCGGGACGTGTTCGGCGAGGTCGACGAGGCCCTGGGCCAGAATCTCACCAAGCTGATGCGCGAGGGACCGGAAGGCGACCTGACACTGACCGAGAACGCCCAGCCGGCGCTGATGGCCGTGAGCGTCGCGGTCGCTCGGATTCTGGAAAAGGACGGCGGCAAACCGCTGCCGTCGCTGGCCGCCTATGTAGCCGGCCATTCGCTCGGCGAATACTCCGCGCTGGCTGCAGCCGGCGCCCTGAAACTCGCAGACGCCGCGCGCCTTCTGAAACTTCGCGGCCAGTCGATGCAGAAGGCCGTGCCGGTCGGCGTCGGCGCCATGGCGGCCCTTCTCGGCATCGAACTGGAGCCGGCCCAGGAAGCCTGCAAGGAAGCCGCACAGGGCGAGGTCGTCGCGGTCGCGAACGACAATGGCGGAGGCCAGGTCGTGGTCAGCGGGCACAAGGCGGCGGTCGAGCGCACCATCGAAGCCGCCAAGGCCAAGGGCTGCAAGCGCGGCATGCTGCTGCCGGTGAGCGCGCCCTTCCATTGCCCATTGATGCAGCCGGCCGCCGACGCCATGAAGGCGGCGCTCGACGGCGTGGCGATGTCTCCGCCGCGCGTGCCGCTGGTCGCCAACGTGCTGGCCTCTGAGCTCAGCGATCCCGGCGCGATCAAGCAGCGGCTGGTGGAACAGGTTACCGGCCTCGTGCGTTGGCGCGAGAGCGTGCAGTACATGAAGTCGCGTAGTGTCGACTCGCTAGTCGAGTGTGGCACCGGCAAGGTGCTGTCGGGGTTGGTGAAGCGCATCGACAAGGACATGACGGGCCTTGCGCTCAACACGCCGGCCGACATCGAAGCCTTCCTGAAGACAATCTGAGGAGCAGCCATGTTCGATCTCAACGGCAAGGCGGCCCTCGTCACGGGCGCGTCGGGCGGCATCGGTAGTGCCATCGCGCGCGCACTTCACAAGCAGGGCGCGACGGTCACGCTCTCGGGCACCCGCGCCGATGCGCTGGAGCAGCTCAAGGCTTCGCTGGGCGAGCGCGCGCACGTTGTCGTGGCCAAGATGGATGATGCAGCCGACATCGACCGGCTGGCCAAGGAAGCCGAGGCCGCGATGGGCGGCAAGCTCGACATCCTGGTCAACAACGCCGGCATCACGCGCGACAACATCTCGATGCGCATGAAGGACGAGGAGTGGGAGAGGGTGCTGCAGGTGAACCTCACCGGCGCTTTCCGCCTCACGCGCGCGGCGATGCGCGGGATGATGAAGCGGCGCTTCGGCCGCGTGATCAACATCACCTCGATCGTCGGCGTCACCGGCAATCCCGGGCAGGCGAACTATGCGGCAGCCAAGGCCGGTCTGATCGGCATGTCGAAGTCGCTGGCCCAGGAGCTCGCCTCCCGCGGCATCACGGTGAATTGCATCGCGCCGGGCTTCATCGCCACGCCCATGACAGACGCGCTGACCGACGACCAGAAGAAGGCAATCCTCGGGCGCGTGCCGGCCGACCGGCTGGGCACTTCGGAGGAGATCGCGGCAGGTGTGGTGTATCTGGCCAGCGAGGAAGCCGCCTATGTCACGGGTCAGACGCTGCACATCAACGGAGGAATGGCGATGATCTGAGGGCAGAGGCGCCAAGTGCCTGATTCTGTGGGCCTTTCGGTCCTAGCCAATGGCCGGGGAGCTATGTTAAGAGCCCGGCATTCGCCAACCCCTTCGGCGATCGAGATTTTTCGAGTAGACGGGAAGGACAAAAAATGAGCGATGTTGCCGAGCGCGTAAAGAAGATCGTCGTCGAGCATCTCGGCGTCGAGGCGGCGCAGGTCAAGGAAGACGCCAAGTTCATCGACGATCTCGGTGCCGACAGCCTCGATACGGTCGAGCTGGTGATGGCATTCGAGGAAGAATTCAGCATCGAGATTCCCGACGACGCCGCGGAGAAGATTCAGACCGTCGGCGACGCGATCGGCTTCATCAAGAGCAACGCGAAGTCCTGATCTTCACCGGTTCCTGCAACAAGGAAGGCGGAAGATGAGGCGAGTTGTCGTAACCGGATTGGGCATGGTGACGCCGTTGGGTGACGGCGTCGATACGAACTGGCGCCGCCTCATGGCCGCTGAGTCCGGAATCCGCGCCATCCAGACCTTCGACACGTCCGATCTCGCGACCAAGATTGCTGGCGAGGTGCCGGCGGGCGACATCGCCAATGGTCACTTCAATGCCGATATCTACATGGCGCCGAAGGATCAGCGGAAAGTCGACAAGTTCATCGTCTTCGGCATGGCCGCCGCAAAGCAGGCAGTCGAGGATTCCGGCTGGAAGCCGACCGACGACGAGGGCCTCGACCGCACCGGCGTCATGATCGGCTCCGGCATCGGCGGCCTGCAGACGATCTACGAGACGTCGCTGGTACTGAAAGAGCGCGGCCCGCGCCGCGTCAGCCCGTTCTTCATCCCGTCGGCGCTGATCAATCTGGTCTCGGGCCAGGTGTCGATCGAGTTCGGGTTCCGCGGCCCCAACCATTCCGTCGTCACGGCCTGCGCCACCGGCGCCCATGCGATCGGTGACGCCGCGCGGCTGATCCAGTTCGACGATGCCGACGTCATGCTGGCGGGCGGCGCCGAGGCCGCGATCTGCCGCATCGGCATCGCTGGATTCAACGCTTGCAAGGCGCTCTCGACCGACTTCAACGACACGCCGACCCAAGCTTCGCGGCCATGGGACAAGAAGCGCGACGGCTTCGTGATGGGCGAGGGCGCGGGCGTCCTCGTGCTCGAGGAATACGAGCACGCCAAGAAGCGTGGCGCCAGGATCTACGCCGAGATCAAGGGCTACGGCCTGTCGGGCGACGCCTATCACATCACCGCGCCGTCCGAGGACGGCGACGGCGCGCAGCGCGCCATGAAAGCGGCGCTCAAGCGCGCCGGCATCGGCACCGATGTCGTAGACTACGTGAACGCCCACGGCACCTCGACCATGGCCGACGTGATCGAGCTCGGCGCCGTGAAGAAGACCTTCGGTGCCGACGCCTACAAGCTCTCCATGTCGTCGACCAAGTCGGCGACCGGGCATCTGTTGGGCGCCGCCGGCGCGATCGAGGCGATCTACGCGATCAAGTCGGTGACCGAGCAGGCCGTACCGCCGACGCTCAATCTCGACGATCCGGACGCAGGCTGCGACATCGATCTGGTGCCCAAGCAAGCCAAGCAGCGCAAGGTGCGCTACGCACTCAGCAACTCCTTCGGCTTCGGCGGCACCAACGCGTCCCTGATCGTCGGCTCCGTCTGACCGCAGGGAGCTGAGTCATGCTCAGCTACTTCCGTTGGGTTCTGTTCTTCATTGCGCTGTTCGTCACGGTGATGGGTGGAACGCTCTACATCGGTCACGCGCTCATGGTTGCCCAGGGCCCGCTCGACAAGACCAAGAACATCGTAATTCCGCGCGGCGCCGGTCCGACCACCATGTCGAAACTGCTGCAGGAGGAGGGCGCGATCGCCCATCCGCGGCTGTTTCGGATCGCCCTGATGATCGATCCGTCGCCGAAGCCAATCAAGGCGGGTGAGTACGAGATCCCGGCGCACATCTCGATGCTCTCGTTGGTTGACCTGCTGCAATCGGGCAAGGTCGTGCAGCGCCGTCTCACCATCCCCGAGGGCACTACGACCTTCGAGGTGATGGAGATGGTGCGCAGGACCGAGGCGCTCACCGGCGAGATCACGCTCGATCTCAAGGAAGGCGACCTGCTGCCGGAGACGTACTTCTATTCGCGCGACGATACCCGCGACGGTCTGCTGATGCGCATGAAGGAAGCGATGGACAAGGCGCTCGACGAGGCTTGGCGCAAGCGCGCCGCCGGGCTGCCGCTGCCCAACAAGCAGGCCGCGTTGACACTTGCCTCGATCATCGAGAAGGAAACCGCATTGCCGGCTGAGCGGGCTCGTGTTGCCGCCGTGTTCATCAACCGCCTGCGCCGTCGCATGAAGCTCGAGAGCGACCCGACCACCATCTACGGATTGACGCTCGGCAAGGCGGCTTTCGGCCGCGAGCTGACGCGCGCCGACCTGCAGTCGAACACGCCCTACAACACCTACGTGATCCCCGGCCTGCCGCGCGGACCCATCTGCAATCCCGGCCGCGCTTCGATAGTGGCAGCGCTCAATCCGGCCCGCGACCGCGCGATCTACTTCGTGGCTGATGGGAGCGGTGGTCACGCCTTCGCCAACACCCTGCCCGAGCACAACCGCAACGTCGAACGCTGGCGACAGATCCAGCGCGAGCGCGCCGAAGCGCAGTCGCAGCAGCAGGCACCCGCCGTCCAGACGCCGGCACCGCAGGCGCCGCCCGGGCGGCAGTAGGAAATGCCGACGCTGGTCTTGGCGTTCATCATTGTCGCGAGCATCGCGCTTCTCTTCGCCTGGCTGCTGAGAGCCAATCCTTCATCGTTGGCGCGTGTCGTGCGCATCCTCCTGGTCGTGGTGGGCGGCATCGGCATCGGCGTCGGCGCCATGCTGATCTTCGGGCTGCGCTTTCTGCCGGGCCTGCTGCCCGAGCTACTCGGGCTGGCGGGCATCATCATCACGGCACTGGTCGCTCGGGCAGCGCGTCATCGTCCATCCGGCGGCTTCAGCTCGCCCGGCAGCGGCCAACGGACGGAAGTGCGTACCGCTTTTCTACAGGCTTGGATCGATCACGGCAGCGGGGATGTCGGCGGCACCGTGCTGGCGGGCCGGTTCGCCGGCCGTACGCTCGACGCGCTGAGCGATGCCGATCTGCTCGCGCTTCGCGGCGAGTGCACGACTGATGCCGACTCGCTGCGGGTACTCGAGGCCTATCTGGATCGTCGCCTGGGAGTGGCATGGCGCTCGGCGCACCAGGCGCAATCCGAGAGCGCGCCGCCGCGCGGACCACGCACCGACATGACGCGCGACGAGGCACTTGCTGTCCTGGGGCTCGACGAAGGCGCGACAGCGGACGAGATTCGCGCGGCGCACCGCCGGCTCATACAGCGCATGCACCCGGACGTCGGCGGCACCGCCGACCTCGCGGCTCGGATCAATCGTGCCAAGGACGTGCTGCTCGGTGGTTGATCTTGCCGGGGCCGCGCCGGCATGGCATCTAGCCCGGCCCTTGGTTTGTCACCCGACTGCCCCTGTCAAAGCCTTGATTCTTCTCTACAATCTGCCCGCCTAACGAGGTCGATGAGCATGGCGCAGCGTGTCCGTAAAGCCGTATTGCCGGTCGCCGGCCTGGGAACTCGGTTCCTGCCTGCGACCAAGGCGGTGCCCAAGGAATTGCTGACGGTCGTCGACCGGCCTCTGATCCAGTACGCGGTCGAGGAGTGCCTGCAGGCGGGCATCGAGGAGTTCGTCTTCGTCACCGGCCGCAACAAGCAGGCGATCGAGGATCATTTCGATTCGGCCTACGAGCTGGAGGACACGCTCCAGCGCCGGGGCAACAAGCAGAAAGAACTGCAGCAGACCGAAGCCGCCACCATCAGACAGGGCAACGCGATCTTCACCCGCCAGCAGAAGCCGCTCGGCCTCGGTCATGCCGTATGGTGCGCCCGTCGCTGGATCGGCCGCGAGCCGTTCGCCGTGCTGCTGCCCGACGAGATCACCATCGACAAACCTGCCTGCATCGCCCAGCTCGTGACGGCGCACGAGAAGACCGGCGGTAGCGTGCTCGCCTTCATGAACGTGCCACGCGAGCAGACCGGCAGCTACGGCATCGCAGCCGTGAAACCCGAGAAGGACGGCCTGCACGAAATGACCGGCATGGTCGAGAAGCCTAAGCCAGCCGACGCGCCCTCGACGCTCGCCGCCATCGGTCGCTACGTGCTGGTGCCCGAGGTCTTCGACCATCTCGACAAGCACGAGAGAGGCGCCGGCGGTGAAATCCAGCTCACCGACGGTATTGCCGGGACGATCGGCAAGCAGCCGCTGCATGCGCTGGTCTACAGGGGGCAGCGGTATGACTGCGGCAACCGGCTGGGCTTCCTGGAGGCCAACGTCGCCATCTCGCTCGGCCGCGAAGACACGAAGACCGAGAGCCGGGCGTTGATCGAACGCTTGATGAAGGGCTGACGCCGTGCGGATCGCCATGATCGGGTCGGGTTACGTGGGGCTGGTGTCCGGCGCCTGCTTCGCGCAGTTCGGTCACGACGTGGTCTGTGTTGACAAGGAAGCCGCCAAGATCGAGCGCCTGCGCAAGGGCGAGATCCCGATCTACGAGCCTGGACTCGACCGGCTTGTGGCCGACAACGTACGCGCCGGGCGTCTTACCTTCGGTACCGCACTCGGTGACGCAGTGAGCGACGCCGATGCTGTGTTCATCGCCGTCGGCACGCCGACGCGGCGTGGCGACGGCCATGCCGACTTGACCTACGTCTATGCAGCGGCCGCGGAAATCGCCGAGGCGATCCGCGGCTACACGGTGGTCGTCACCAAGTCGACCGTGCCGGTCGGCACCGGCCGCGAGGTCGCCCGCATCATCCGCGAGGCTCGACCGGCCGCCGAGTTCGATGTGGCCTCCAACCCCGAGTTCCTGCGCGAGGGCGCGGCGATCGAGGACTTCATGAAGCCCGACCGCGTCGTGATCGGCGTCGAGAGCCGGCGCGCGCGTGACGTGATGGCGGCGATTTACCGGCCACTCAACCTCATCCAGACGCCCATGGTGTTCACCAACATCGAGACGGCGGAGGTCACCAAGTATGCCGGCAATGCCTTCCTCGCGACCAAGATCACCTTCATCAACGAGATCGCCGACCTCTGCGAGAAGGTGGGTGCCGACGTGCACGATGTGGCGCGCGGCATCGGGCTCGATGGCCGCATAGGGCGCAAGTTCCTCCATCCCGGGCCGGGTTTCGGCGGCTCGTGCTTTCCGAAGGACACGCTGGCGCTGGCCTACACGGCGCGCGAAGCCAATGCGCCGCAGACGATCGTCGAGCAGGTGATCGAGGTGAACAACGCACGCAAGAAGAAGATGGCCCGGAAGGTTATCGGCTTTTGCGGCGGTTCGGTGAAGGGGCTGACGGTTGCGGTGCTGGGCCTCACCTTCAAGCCGAACACCGACGACATGCGGGACGCCCCCTCGCTCGACATCGTGCCGGCGTTGCAGGCTGCGGGTGCCGAGATCGTGGCCTTCGATCCTGAGGGCATGACGGAGGCGGGCAAGCTGTTGCCCGGCATCCGCTTCGCCAGGACCGCTTACGAGGCCGTCACCGGTGCTGACGTCCTGGTGGTCATCACCGAGTGGCACGAGTTCCGCGGCCTCGATCCCCGCCGCATCAAGGAAGCGATGCGCCAGCCCCGCATCGTCGATCTGCGCAACATCTTCAACCCCGAGGAGATGCGCGGATTGGGCTTTGCCTACGAGGGCGTCGGCCGTCCCCAGCCGCGCATCTGAGCGAACAACGACAATTCTGGAGCCTGAAGCATGAGCCACAAGTTCGAGCCGAGCATCCTGCGCGAGTACGATATCCGTGGCGTGGTCGGCACCACGGTACACGCCGCTGACGCACGGGCGATCGGGCGCACCTTCGGCACGCTGGTCCGCCGAAAGGGCGGCAAGCGGGTGGCGCTGGGCTATGACGGACGGCTGAGCTCGCCGGAGCTGGCGGCTGCCTGCATCGAAGGGCTCACGGCGTCGGGCGTCGACGTGGTCGACATCGGTGTTGCCGCCACTCCGATGCTCTATTTCGCGGTCTATCACCTCGGCGCCGACGGCGGGATCCAGATCACCGGCTCGCACAATCCGCCCGACTACAACGGCTTCAAGATGATGATGGGCAAGAAGTCGTTCTTCGGCGCCGACATCCAGACGCTGGGTGCTATGGCCGGCAAGGGTGATTGGGAGACCGGGCAGGGCAAGGTCGAAAGGAAGGGCGTGCTGGCCGACTATGCCGCACGCCTGGTACGCGACGTGAAGCCCGGCAAGAAGCTCAAGGTCGCCTGGGACATCGGCAACGGCGCGGTCGGCGTGTCGATCCGCGCCGTCGTCGAGAAGCTCGACGGAGAGCATTTCGTGCTGAACGAGAAGGTCGACGGCACCTTCCCGGCGCATCATCCCGATCCGACCGTGCCCAAGAACCTCGAGCAGCTTGTGGCAGAAGTGAAGAAGCGCGGCTGCGATCTCGGCATCGCCTTCGACGGCGATGGCGATCGCATCGGCGCGGTCGACGGCAAGGGCCGCATCCTGTGGGGCGACCAGCTCCTGGTCCTGTGGTCGCGCGACGTGCTGAAGAGCAGGCCCGGTGCCACCATCATCGCCGACGTGAAGGCGAGCCAAGTGCTGTTCGACGAGATCGCCAAGGCCGGGGGCAAGCCGATGATGTTCAAAACCGGCCATTCGCTGATCAAGAGCAAGATGGCCGAGATCGGCTCGCCGCTTGCCGGCGAAATGAGCGGCCACGTCTTCTTCGCCGACACGTTCTATGGCTTCGACGACGCGCTCTATTGCGGACTTAGACTGCTGAACATCGTGGCCAACAGCAAGGAGAGCCTGGCCGAGATGCGCGACGGGCTGCCGCAGCCGGTCAACACGCCGGAGCTGCGTTTCGACTGCGCCGACGACAAGAAGTTCGGGGTGGTGGAAGAGGTCAAAGCGCGGCTGAAGAAGGCCGGCGCCAAGTTCTCCGACATCGACGGCGTGCGCGTCAGCACCGAGGATGGCTGGTGGCTGCTGCGGGCCTCCAATACCCAGCCAGTCCTGGTGGCGCGCTGCGAGGCGGCTGACGATGCCGGCCTTGAGCGCCTCAAGATCGAGCTCAAGGGCGCCCTCTCGGCCAGCGGCATGGAACTGCCGGACGATGCTGGCTCCGGACATCACTGATGCGCTTCTTCTTCTACGGCAGCCTGCTCGACGAGGACGTCACGGCGCTGGTGATCGGCCGGCGCTTGCCACCTACTGCGTGGGTGCCGGCCACGCTCGCCGGCTTCTCACGCCGCAAGGCCAGGGGCGTGACCTACCCCGTGGCGATCCGCGATCCCAAGGGCAAGATCGAGGGAGCCGTGGTCGGCGGCTTCAGCCGTAAGGAAGTCGAGCGGCTACAGGCTTATGAGGGTGTCCGCTACCATGCCGTGCCGTTGAAGGTCCGGATACGCGGCCGCATCACGACCGTGTCGGTATTCGAGCCGAAGGTTAAGGCATTCCAGCCGGTCGACGGCGAGTGGTCGCTGAGGCTTTGGCAGCGCCGCCACAAGCGGCAGTTCGTCGAGCGTATCCGGAAGGTCTTCAGCGCGCACCCGGCGTATTCCAGGCAGTGACCTGGATCGCCGAGCAGTAGATCTTCTTCTTCTCGAGGCGCCTGCAGCCATCGACCGCCTGCTCCTGAGTGAGGTTGGTGATGCGCGCGCGATGGAACGTGCGGCTCGCCATCTGGACTTCATCGACGATCGCCGAGGCCGAGCGGGCACCGTCCGGAAGGGCCGAGGCAGCACGCTGGAGTGCCGCCTGCGCCGCCTGTGGCTCGTTGAATGAACCGACCTGAATCACCCAGCTGCCGATTGCCGGTGAGCCGGGCTCAGGCCCCGGGGGAGCCGCTGTCGCGGGCGCGGCAGAGAAGGCGGTTGTGGTGGCCGGGGTGGCGGGCGCGGGCGGCACGAATCCCGCGTAACGCGGCGTGACCTGCTTGGGTGCTGGTTCCTTGGCCGCAGGCGCCGGCGGGCGATAGGCCTCGGCGAAACTGGCACCGGGATCGAACTGGGCGGCCGTGTAACGGGCCGAGCCGGGCTTGCGGATCGAGGTCCAGGGCGAAAGCTGCATGGCCTGGGCTATGGCGAATCCGCGGTCCATATGAGCGGCCATGATGCGGTCGCGGCCGGCGGCGCTGCCGCCGCCCATCACCACGCCGATCAGGCGGCGGTTGTCGCGCACTGCCGACATCACGAGATTGAAGCCCGAGGCCGAGGTGTATCCGGTCTTGAGGCCGTCCGCGCCTTCATAGTTGCCGAGCATGCGGTTGTGGTTTTCGAGCGTGCGGCCGCGGTAGACGTAACTCTGCACGGAGAAGATTCCGTAGTAATGCGGGTAGTCGCGCATCAGAGCGAAGGCGAGCTTGGCCATGTCACGCGCCGTCGTGACCTGCTCGCTGTTGGGCAGGCCCGAAGCGTTGCGGAACACGGTGGAGCTCATGCCGAGCTGGCGCGCCTTCTGCGTCATCAGGCGGGCGAAAGCTTCTTCGCTGCCGGCCATGCCCTCGGCGAGAAGGACGGCGGCGTCGTTGGCCGACCGCGTGACCAGCGCCATGACGGCGTCGCGTACGTTGACCGTGCCGCCCGGCTGCATGCCCATCTTGGTGGGCGGCGCGTTCAACGCATTGACCGAAACCTGCAGGCCATCGCCCAGCGACAGGCGGCCCGAGTCGAGAGCGGAAAAGGCGAGGTAGATCGTCATCAGCTTCGTGAGCGACGCGGGATAACGGAGGTCGTCAGGATTGTCTGAGGCGAGTTCGCGGCCGCTCTGGGCGTCGACAATCAGATAGGCGTCACGTCCACTGACGGCCGGGTTGGGAACCCACGACGAAGCGCGGGGCGCACTCTTCGCCTTCGCCTTTTTCGACGGCGGCGCAGCCCGCTTCACCGCCGTCGTCTGGGCGTCGACCGGAAGAGGCGCCAGCGTGACGCCGGAAAAAAGGATACCGACGGCCAGCCAGGAGAGGCCGACCGCGATTCGCCTGAGGGGGAAAGTCATTGCGAATACGCCATACGCAAAATCTGTTTCTTGTGCCCAGCCAATAGGTTATAGGCAATTCCTGTAACTTTACTGAAGTTTGTGGGGTTATGCAACTTCCTGCCTGCCGCCCTGATGCCCAAGTTGGACCGGAATATGCCCCGGGCGACTAGGAGGCGGGAATGAAGGCTATTTTTGCGACGTTGACGGCCCTGGTTGCGATGGCTCCGGCGGCGGCCTGGACCCAGCGGGCCGACCGCAACGTCGACAAGCCCATTGTGCGCAGCTTCAACTGGTTCGACTTCGTCGCCGCGAAGGACATTCGGGCGGCCTGCGAACCGGGCGGCCGCAATCACCTCCGGCTTGTCTACAATGCCCTCTGGGAAGAGCAGGTCCGAGTCTATGAGATCTTCCTGCAGCCCGATGGGACAGCCGGAATGAACATCGGCGTCCTGCTCGACCAGGGCAACGTGACGCCCGGCATCACGAACATGCTGCTCTCCGATCCCTCCGACATTTTCGGCCCTTGGAGCATGAAACGCGGTCAGCGGCTGCTGAATGCCGGGGAGACCCGCGAGCTGGTGGGATTGATGGAGGAGAGCCGCGCCTTCGGCCCGCCGAAGGATGGGCTGCGTCTGCCCGACAACGACTTCTGGTGGACCGTGGCTTCGTGCCGGAACGGCGTGTGGGGCTTTCAGGCCTATCACTACCCGACCGACGGTTTCGCGAACGTTAAGTTCTCCGCCCGGCTGTTTTCGTTGGACACGGTTCCGATCCCGGTCAATCCGCCACGTAAACTCGTCCCTGCGGAATTGCGCCGCGACATGAATGCGCCGCTGCATCGCGCCCGGGCCGATCGCTGGATGCTGGTTGTGGGGAAGGATGGGCTGCGGCCGAGGTAGCGGAACCGCTCGCGCACCCTATATAATTCCCGTGTGGCCTGGTTTTGGAGCGCGACAGGAACAGTGATCGCAACGATGGAATTTCTGCGCGGCGAGGGCGAATGGCGGGCGGGTGGCCCCAACGAGCCGCCGGGCGGGCCGCCGCAACAACCGCCGCGCCGTGAGGACGGCGATGACGGTGATGGCGATCGTCGCGCCGGCGCCCTCACGCTTACCCGTACGCGCACCAAGAAGCCGTCGATGTACAAGGTGCTGATGCTTAACGACGACTACACACCCATGGAGTTCGTGGTCGACGTCCTGCAGAACATCTTCCAGAAGAATCGCGACGAGGCGACCCAGGTCATGCTTCACGTCCACCAGAAAGGCGTGGGTGTGTGCGGCGTCTACACCTACGAGATCGCCGAAACCAAGGTCACCCAGACGGTCGACTACGCCCGCAAGAACCAGCACCCTCTCCAGTGCACGTTGGAGAAAGAGTAGCGAGTATCGAGTAGTCTGTTTCCCAGTCGAGGTGGTTCGATGTCCATGCTGTCCAAGAACCTCGAGAAGTCCCTGCATCGCGCTTTCGGGCTGGCGGGCGAACGTCGTCACGAATATGCGACGCTTGAGCATCTGCTGCTGGCCATGACCGAGGACGAGGACGCTACTCCCGTTCTCAAGGCCTGCGGCGTCGACATCGACCGCCTGCGACACGACCTCGAGGCCTTCGTCGACAATCGTCTCAAGGGCATCATCACGCAGAGCCCGAGCGAGCCGCTGCCGACTGCCGGCTTCCAGCGAGTCGTCCAGCGCGCCGCCGTCCACGTCCAGTCGTCGGGCCGCAAGGAGGTCACCGGTGCCAACGTGCTGGTAGCCCTCTTCTCGGAACGCGACAGCCACGCCGTGTCTTTCCTGGAAAACCAGGGCATGACGCGCCTCGACGCCGTCGACTATATCAGCCACGGTAAGGCCAAGGTGCCGGGCCGCACCCGCGCGCGTCGCGTCAGCGGCTCGGAAGAGGAGGCGGGGGCGGAGTCGAACGCCAAACAGGGCAACGAGGCGCTGGCCGCATACTGCGTCGATCTCAACCAGAAGGCCCGCGAGGGCCGGGTTGATCCGCTGATCGGCCGCGGCCACGAGGTCGAGCGCACCATTCAGGTCTTGTGCCGCCGCACCAAGAACAACCCGCTCTATGTCGGCGAGCCCGGCGTCGGCAAGACCGCGATCGCCGAAGGCTTGGCGCGCAAAATTGTCGACGGCGAGGTCCCTGAGGTCCTCAAGGAATCGATCATCTACGCGCTCGACATGGGCGCGCTGCTGGCCGGCACGCGCTACCGCGGCGACTTCGAGGAGCGGCTGAAGGCCGTGCTCACCGAACTCAAGAAGAAGCCCAACTCGGTGCTCTTCATCGACGAGATTCACACGATCATTGGTGCCGGGGCCACGTCGGGCGGCTCGATGGACGCGTCGAACCTGCTCAAGCCCTCTTTGCAGTCGGGCGACCTGCGCTGTATCGGCTCGACCACCTACAAGGAATACCGCAACTACTTCGAGAAGGACCGCGCGCTGGTCCGCCGCTTCCAGAAGATCGACGTTCCGGAACCCTCGATCGCCGACGCCGTGGAGATCATGAAGGGGCTGAAGCCGGTCTACGAGAAGCATCACCATGTGAGCTATACCGATGACGCCATCAAGGCCGCCGTCGAGCTGTCCGCGCGCTACATCCACGACCGCAAGCTGCCGGACAAATCGATCGACGTGATCGACGAGGTTGGCGCGGCCCAGATGCTGCGTACTCCCGCCGAGCGCAAAACCACGATCGATGTGCCGGACATCGAGGAGATCGTCGCCAAGATCGCCCGCATCCCGCCCAAGAGCGTCAGCAAAGACGACACCGAGCTGCTGCGCAGTCTCGACCGCGACCTGAAGACGGTCGTGTTCGGCCAGGATCGCGCGATCGACCAGCTCGCCGCCTCGATCAAGCTGGCGCGTGCCGGCCTGCGGGCGCCGGAAAAGCCGATCGGCAGCTACCTGCTGGCAGGCCCGACCGGCGTCGGCAAGACCGAGGTGACGCGCCAGCTCGCGCGGCTGCTGGGCCTCGAGATCGTGCGCTTCGACATGTCGGAGTACATGGAGCGCCATAGCGTCTCGCGCCTGATCGGCGCGCCGCCGGGATATGTCGGCTTCGACCAGGGCGGCCTGCTTACCGACAAGGTGAACCAGCACCCGCACTGCGTCGTGCTGTTCGACGAGATCGAGAAGGCGCATCCGGATGTTTTCAACGTGCTCCTGCAGGTGATGGATTACGGCAAGCTCACAGACCACAACGGCCGGACCGTCGACTTCCGCAATGTTATCCTCTGCATGACGACCAACGCCGGCGCCGCCGACATCGCCAAGCCCGCGCTGGGCTTCGGCCGCGAGCAGCGCCACGACGAGGACGACGAAGCGATCAACCGGCTGTTCGCCCCGGAATTCCGCAACCGCCTCGACGCGATCATCAAGTTCGCCAACCTCGGCCCCGAGAGCATGGGCAAGGTGGTGGACAAGTTCGTGGCCGAGCTCGAAGGCCAGCTTGCCGATCGGAAGGTCTTCATCGAACTGAACGACGCGGCGCGCCGCTGGCTGGCGGAGAAGGGCTACGACAAGCTGTTCGGCGCCCGGCCGCTCGCCCGCGTCATTCAGGAGTACGTGAAAAAGCCGCTCGCCGAGGAAGTCCTCTTCGGCAAGCTCTCCGACGGCGGCACCGTGCGTGTCGA
Source organism: uncultured Reyranella sp. (assembly GCA_964415585.1). GTDB lineage: Bacteria > Pseudomonadota > Alphaproteobacteria > Reyranellales > Reyranellaceae > Reyranella. The sequence goes on along the minus strand of CAYQAY010000070.1, from coordinate 4,745 downwards.
CGTCGAGGGCGAAGGCGATGCCGCCAAGCTCGCCTTCACCTTCGTGCCGCCCGAGCGCGGCGCCCTGCCGCCGGCCAGCCAGGAGCCGGTGCTGGCGGAATGAACGGGGCTGAGTGAGCTTCCTGCGGCCGCTCTGGGTCGCGCTCAGGGCCGCGGTGCTCGCCACCGCGGTCTACTGGGTGGTTATTTTCGTCATCGACAACAGCGGCTGGAAGGGGCTGCAGGTCGGCGGACTGGACGTCACTGCGTATGCCGTCTTCTTCGTGGTCTTCTTTCTCGGCGTGCTGATGAAGGGCAAGTAGTCCAAGCGTCTAGCCCTCGTGCTCCTTCCGGAACGGCGAATACTGCTTCAGACCCTCGATCTCCTGCTCCACGGCGGGGCGCTCGCGCCTGAGATAGTCATCGACGGCGCTGCGGAAGCGCCTGTCTACGATCCAGTGTGCCGAGAAGGTCGGCACCGGTAGATAGCCGCGCTGGATCTTGTGATCTCCTTGGGCGCCGGCCTCGACCCGCTTCAGACCGTGCGCGATCGCATAGTCGATCGCCTGGTAGTAGCAGGCCTCGAAATGCAGATAGGCATGGCTCTCGAGGCAGCCCCAGTAGCGGCCGTAGAGCGTGTCGTCGCCCCTGAGGTTAAGCGCGCCCCCCACCGGGCGGCCATCGGCTTCGGCCATCACCAGCACCACCCTGTCGGCCATGGTGGAGCCCAGGATGTCGAAGAAGGCGCGCGTGAGATAAGGAGAGCCCCACTTGCGGCCGCCGGTGTCCATGTAGAAGGCGAAAAAGGCGTCCCAGTGCTGCGGCTTGATGTCGTCGCCGCAGAGCTGGTGGATGACGAGACCTTCTTTGCGCACCGACTCCCGCTCCTTGCGGATCGCCTTGCGCTTGCGCGACGCGAGTGCTGCAAGGAAGTCGTCGAAGGTGCGGTAGCCGTCATTCTGCCAGTGGTACTGCTGGCCGAGCCGCAGCAGCCAGCCGCGGGCGCCGAAGCGCTTCCAGTCGGCCTCGGTACAGAATGTCACATGGACCGAGCTGATGTCGTTGTCGCCGGCGATCTTGGCCAGCATGTCGATCATGGCGTCGCGCACCGCCTCGGCGAGCGGTCCGGGCCGTGCGAACAGGCGAGGTCCGGGCACGGGCGTAAAGGGGATGGCGGCCTGCAGCTTGGGGTAATAGCGCCCGCCCACCCGCTCGAAGGCCTGCGCCCAGCCGTGGTCGAATACGTACTCGCCCTGGGAGTGGCCCTTCATGTAGAGCGGCACGGCGCCCTGCAGGGTGCCGTCGTCGGACTCCGCCAGCAGGTATTGCGGCTGCCAGCCGGTGCGGCGGCCGACCGACTTCGAGTCCTCCAGTGCCTGCAGGAAGCGGTGGCTCAGGAAGGGATTGCCGGCCGAGCCCGGCGCCAGCGCACAGGCGTCCCATTGGGCGGCGTCGATCGCTCCGAGGGAGTCCACAACGCGCAGGCCGATGGTCGGGGCGTCGTCCGGCATGCCGACAGCATAGCGCGAATCGTGCCAGGAAGAGGGCGATTTACTCCGCCGGCTTGTGCAACGCCGCTTCCTCGTCCGCGGAGCGGCTGAAGCGCTTCTTGGCCCAGGTGCCGACCCGGTCGATGTAGATCAGCATCACGGGAACCACGACCAGGGTGAGCAGGGTCGAGCTGATCAGGCCGCCGATCACCGCATGGGCCATCGGCGCGCGCTGCGAGGCGCCTTCGCCGATGCCGAGCGCCAGCGGCAGCATGCCGAACACCATGGCGAGCGTGGTCATCAGGATGGGCCGCAGCCGGATCGAGCCGGCCTCGAGCAGCGCCTCGTTGACCGGCGTCCCGCGGAGCCTGGCCTGGTTGAAGAAATCGACCAGCAGGATGGCGTTCTTGGTTACGAGGCCCATCAGCATGATGAAGCCGATGGCCGAGAAGATGTTGAGCGTGGTGCCGGCGATCAGCAGGCCCAGGAACACGCCGATAAGCGACATCGGCAGCGACATCATGATCGCGATGGGCTGCAGGAAGCTGCCGAACTGCGAGGCGAGAATCAGGTAGATCAGGATGACGGCCAGCAGCAGCGCCTGCCCGGCATAGGCCGCGCTCTCGGCCATGTCCTTGGTCGAGCCGCCGAACACGAAGCGGTAGCCGGGCGGGAGCTTGGTCTCGGCCAGTATCTTCTGCAGGTCGCTCGAGACCTCGCCGGCTGACCGGCCGAACACATTGGCCGTGATCTGGACCTCGCGGTTGAGGTCGCGGCGGTTTATCTGCGAGGCACCGACATCGTTCACCACGTCGGCGATCTGGGCAATATGGACCATGCGCGGCAGGCCGTTGGCCTCGGTGCCGGCGGTGAACCAGATGCGCTGGACGTCGGCGACGCCGGTGCGGTCGTCGGTCGGCAGGCGTACCATGACGGTGTAGTTCTCGCCGTCGGGCGCGCGCCACAGGCTTGTCTCGTCGCCGGCGAACAGTGGTCGAAGCGATTGAGCCACCGCAGCGGAGCCCAGGCCGAGGTCCGACGCCGCATCGCGGCGCAGCTTGATCGACAGGACGGGCTTGGCGGCCTTGAGGTTGCGATCCAGATCGACCAGGCCCGGGATTTGCGCCGCGCGCTTCATCACGTCCTGCGAGAGGGTGTCGAGCGTGGCGGTGTCGGAGCCCTGCAGAGAGAGCTGGAGCTGCTTCTGTACGCCGCCGCCGGGTCCACCCGGGATATTGATGGAGACGAGGATGCCCGGGATACGCGCCAGCCGCTCGCGAATCGGCTGGGCGAGCTGGTCGGGCGATCGTGTGCGCTGCTTCACCGGCTTCAGCTTGAGATAAAGGCTCGCCTGGTTTTTTCCGTTGGCGTAGCCAGTGTTGACCGTACCGTAGGTGTATTCGACCTCCGGAAACTCACGGAGTGCCGCGTCGACCTGACGGAGCTTGGCCTCGGTGTACTCCAACGACGAACCGACCGGGGTCTCGATGCTCACGACCTGTTCGCCGAGGTCGGCCTGGGGCACGAACTCGAAACCGATATACTTGGGCAGCGCGAAACTCCCGAGGAAGGTCGCGAGGGCGATCAGCAACGTCAGCCTGGGCCAGCGCAGTGACCAGCCAAGCACGCTACGGTAGATGCCGTTGGCGCGCTCCTGCGCACCATTGACGATGCGGGCGAAGCGGCCGGTGCCGTGCGCCTGAGGATCGTACCAGACCGAGGACAGCATCGGATCGAGGGTGAAGGACACGAACAGCGAGATCAGCACCGCCGCCGAAACCATGACTCCGAACTGGAAGAAGAAGCGGCCGATGATGCCGCCCATGAAGGCGACGGGCAGGAACACCGCAACGATGCAGAAGGTGGTGGCAAGGACGGCCAGGCCGATTTCGTTGGTGCCGTCGATGGCGGCCTGGCGGTGCGTCTTGCCGAAGCCGATGTGCCGCATGATGTTCTCGCGGACCACGATCGCATCGTCGATCAGGATGCCGATGGCGAGGCTGAGCGCCATCAAGGTCAGCACGTTCATGGTGAAGCCAAAGGCGGCCATGACCATGAATGCGCCGAAGACGGAAATCGGCAGCGCGAGGCCTGTGATCACCGTGCTGCGCCAGGAGTGCAGGAACAGGAACACGATGGCGATCGTCAGCAGACCGCCTTCGATCATGGTCTGCTGGACGTTATTGACCGAGTTCTGGATGCCCCGTGAGCTGTCACGCACGATTTCGAGCTTCACATCGGGCGGAAGGGCCTTCTGGATCTCCGCCACAGCCTGCCGCACGCCCCTCGCCACCTGAATGGTGTTGGCGCCCTGGGTCTTCACGACGTCAATCGCCACCGCCCGTTCGCCGTTCAGGGTGGCGATGTTCTCGAGCTCCTGCTGGCCGTCGACGACGTTGGCGACCTGCCGCAGGTAGACCGGGGCGAGGCCACGCCGGGCCACGATCAGATCGGCAAAGTCGCCCGGTTCGGCGACGCGCCCGGTGACCTCGATGATCCGGTCGTCATTGCCCCGCTGGACGTTGCCAGCGGGGAAGTTCTGGTTCTCGTCCTTGATCGACCGCATGATATCGTTCACGCCGACGCGCAGCGCATGCATGCGGCCCGGATCGAGCTCGATGTTGATCTGACGCTTCAGGCCGCCGGCGATGGTGGCGCGACCGACATCGCGCACCGTCTGCAGACGCTTGACGATGGTCTGGTCTGCGATGGTCGTGAGATCACGCACCGAGCGGATGTCCGATCGCACGGCGATCGAGATGATCGGCTGGTCGTCCGGATTGAATCGCTGGATCAGCGGTTCCTTGATCTCGGGCCGGAAGGCCGCCCGGACCTGCTGCACCTTCTCGCGCACGTCCTGAATGGCGACAGCGGACTGGACCGACAGCTCGAACTCGGCGATCACGATGGACCGGCCCTCGAGCGAGCGCGAGGTCAGCGCCTTGATGCCGGCGATGGCGTTGATCGATTCCTCGATCTTTCGGCTGATTTCGCTCTCGACCGTCTCCGGTGAAGCGCCGGGATAGTCGGTCGTCACGACGACGATAGGGAAGTCGACGTTGGGGAACTGGTCGATGCCGAGCTGGCGGTAGGAGAACAAGCCCATGACCAGCAACGCCACCATCATCATGGTGGCGAAGACCGGGTTGTCGACCGCGATCTGGGTTAGCTTCACGGGTGCGGCCTAGCGGTTCTCGACGAGTTTGACGGCCTGGCCGGAGTGGAGGCCGGGAAGGAACGCCGAGACGACCGTAATGCCGGACTCCAGGCCCTTCA
>CAYQAY010000069.1:0-27691 GCA_964415585.1 uncultured Reyranella sp. | reverse complement strand
GACGAGACCGACCTGTTCGGCCACGCCAAGCGGCTGAGCCCGGCCTTTCGCAAGCACGTGCAGGCGTTTGCCGACCATCCGCTGGTCGGCGAGGCGATGAGCGTCGGCATGATGGGCGCGATCGAGATCGTGGCCGACAAGAAGACCAAGGCGCCGTTCGAGCTGGGCGCGGTCGGCGCGGCCGGCACCAAGGTCTACAACCACGCGGTATCGCGCGGTCTGTTCATCCGCAACATGGGCGACCGGGTGGCGATCTGCCCGCCGCTGATCATCAACGAGGCGGAGCTCGCCGACCTGTTCGGCCGCCTGCGTCAGGCGTTCGACGCCACCCAGGCCGAACTCGCGGCGGAAGGCCACTTCAAGGGCTGACGTGGGTCCCGAGCCGCCGTTCGGCACGGGACGTCGCATCCGCAATCGCGCCATCTGGGCGGTGGCCTGGTTCACCGCCGCCGTGCCGCCGGCCCTGGTCGGTCTCGGCATCGCGACCGGCACCGACGATCCCGCGAACCTCGCCATCGTGCTCGCAGTGCTCTTCTGGGGCGCAGGCTTCCTGTGCGCCGTTTGGGCGGCCGTTCCGACGCTTCGCCATTGGGACGGCCTGCCCAATGCGACGCGCTGGCTCGGCGCCTTGCCGCTGCTCTACGTCTCGCTCTTCCTGTCCTTCGCGGTGATCGTCCCGCTGCTTGGCTGAACGGCGGCGGGCGGAGGCGCGCCGAGGGGGATGACTTCGACGCTCCTCCGCCCTTCCCGGCCGGCAGGACACTGGCTGGGCCGGGACGTCCTCCTGCTCACTTGCCCGACTGCTGCCGAAGGTAGGCGACGATGTCGGCGCGATCCTCGGGCAACGCGACGCGGAAGTTCATGCGCTGCCCGGGGATCACCGCCTGCGGATTGGCAAGCCAGGCGACCAGGGTCTTCTCCTCCCACACCACCGCCGATCCCTTGACCGCCGGCGAGTAGGCAAAGCCCGCCACCGAGCCCGCCTTGCGGCCGTAGACGCCGCGATGGGCCGGCCCGACGCGGTTGGCATCGAGCGAATGGCATCCGCCGCAGCGCGATTCGTAGAGCTCCTGACCGCGGGCAGCGTCGGCCGCGCGGGCCGCCACCGCTGTGCCGAGAACGAACGCCAACGCCGCGGCGGATGCCAGCCTGCGCATCGCTAGGCCCCGAAGCTGAGCGCCTTGGCCGGCAGCGGATCCTTCAGGGCCTGCGACAGCACCGTCCAGTGCATGACCTCGTCGGCGGCGAGCCGCGCCGAGACCTGCGCCAGCGCGCGATCGCCGAATGACGGGATGACGCCGATATAGGCGTTGGCGGCTCCCCTCTCGAGGCGCTGGGCGAGCCGCAGCACGTCGGCCTGACTCTTGAGCATCGACGCGTTGAGCGCCTGCGCCACCTCGGCATCGCTCTTGGCGGCGACCGGCGTGCCGCCCAGTTTGCGGATGGTGGCGATCAGCGCGTCGCGATGCTCCTTGTGATGGGTCTGGAACAGCACGGCGACCTCGAGCACCGGCTTCTGCAGCAGGCCGCTCTGGGCGCCGAGCTGGTAAGCGCTGATCGCCTCGTTCTCGAGGGCCAGCGCGGTGTTCAGAATGCCGACGTCGTTGGCGGCATTGCCCGCCTGGGCGACCGCCATCTTCTCGCAGCCCGCGAGAAGCGCGACGGCGGATGCCGAGAGCACGCTGGCGCCGGACACGCGTAGCAGGCCACGGCGGCGGAAATCGATCGACTGGGTCATATGGCTCTTCCTCGTTGAAGCTGGCGAAGCGGCTTGCCCCGTCAGTGTCCGAGGTACGCCCGCGGGTTGCCGCACGGATCGTTCACCGCCTGTCACGCCTCGGTGAGAGGTTCGGGAGCGACAGTTGCGAGTCGTTCTCAGGCACTCGCGTTGCGCTATCTCAAGGCGGCGCGACGGTCCGCGACCAAAATGCGCCTGCTGCGGAGGCGTCATGCGACTAAGATCGGTGGGCGGAAGCGGGGACGGAATGGACTACCAGGCTTTCTTCGCCGGACATCTCGACCGGCTGCGCGACGAGGGGCGCTATCGCGTGTTCGCCGAACTCGAGCGCATCGCGGGCGCCTTCCCGCGCGCGCGCTTTCATCGCGAGGGCGAGCCGGCGCGCGACGTCACCGTATGGTGCAGCAACGACTATCTCGCGATGGGCCAGCACCCCGCCGTCGTCGAGGCGATGCAGGCCGCGATCGGCGCACAGGGCTCGGGCGCCGGCGGCACGCGCAACATTTCCGGCACCAACACGCTCCATGCCGCGTTGGAGCGCGAGCTGGCGAAGCTGCACGACAAGGAGTCGGCGCTGGTCTTCACCTCGGGCTACGTCGCCAACGAGACCACGTTGCAGACGCTGGGCGCCATGCTGCCGGGCTGCGAGCTCTACTCCGACGCCCTGAACCACGCCTCGATGATCGCCGGCATCCGCCACTCGGGCGCCGTGCGCAAGATCTTCCGCCACAACGACGTCGGCCATCTCGAGGAGCTGCTGGCCGCCGCCGACCCGAGGACACCGAAGATCGTGGCCTTCGAGTCGGTCTATTCGATGGACGGCGACATTTCGCCGATCGGCGAGATCTGCGACGTGGCGCACCGCTACAACGCCCTCACCTATCTCGACGAGGTCCATGCCGTCGGCATGTACGGCGTGCGGGGAGCCGGCGTCGCCGAGCGTGACGGCGCACTGGCAAAGGTCGACATCGTGCAGGGCACGCTCGCCAAGGCGTTCGGCGTGGTCGGCGGCTACATCGCCTCGACCGCGGCGACGGTCGACTTCGTGCGCTCCTGCGGCGCGGGCTTCATCTTCACCACGTCCCTGCCGCCCGCGATCGCTGCCGCCGCGCTCGCCAGCGTCCGGCTGGTCAGCGGCAGCCCCGAGCTCAGGACGCGCCACCAGGAGCGCGCCGCGACTCTGAAGCGCCGCCTCGCCGCCGCCGGCCTGCCGGTGATGCCGTCGGTGACCCACATCGTGCCGCTGTTCGTGGGCGACGCCGCGCTGGCCAAGCAGGCGAGCGATCTCCTGATGGAGCGTCACGCGATCTACGTGCAGCCGATCAACTATCCGACCGTGCCGCGCGGCACCGAGCGGCTGCGTCTGACACCGACGCCGCTGCATGGCGACGACGACATGACCCGGCTGGTGGCCGCGCTGCAGGACGTATGGCAGACGCTCCGCCTCGGCTCCCGGGAAGCTGCCGAGTAGCTACTCGACCGTCCGCATCGTCCAGAGCCGCGAGCGGGCCAGCACCACCAGGATCAACAGGATCATCGCTCCGGCGGGCAGCAGCATCGCCGCCTGCAGCCCCCAGACCGCGCAGATCGTGCCGGTCAGGAACGCCCCGATCGGTCCGCCGCCGCTCAGGCCGAGCTGGAACAGCGACATCAGGCGCGCGCGGTGCGTCGCCGGCGCCACGATCTGAACGACCGTGCGGCTCTGGGTCATCGTGATGCCCGCGCCGATGCCCCACACGAAGTTGAGAGCCACGAAGGCTGGAAACGGCGGCAGCATCGCGAGCGCGATCAGCACGAAGGCGCCCACCAGCACGGCGAGCCCGACCAGGCGGCCGCGCAGGGTCACGCGGCGCGCAAGCCCCGCCAGCGCCATGCTGGCCGCGATGGTCGCCGCCCAGAAGGCGAGGTTCGTATAGGCGAGCTCGGCGGCGCCCCCGCCATAGTGGTCGCGGATGGCGAGCGGCAGCACCGCCATGAACGGGCCGACGTAGAAGACGCCCACCCCGAAATTCAGCAGCATCACCGGCCAGATCTGGTCGGACCGGGCGGCTGCCGACACGCCCTCGCCCACCGAGCGCCAGAAGCCCGGATGGTCGACCGACGGACGCGCCGGCGGGTCGGGCAAGCGCCTCACGAAAAGGCATCCCGCGAGAACCATGGCGGCGTGCAGCACAAGAAGAGGCACGGCGCCGAACCGGTCGGCCGTCGAGGCGAAGGCGATGCCCAGGAGCTGTCCGCCGAACTGCAGCGCCGTCGCCAGCGCCACCGCCTTGGGCAGCGCGCCCTTGTCGGCGACGACGGGCAACAGCGCGTCACGGGTGGGGATGGCGAAAGCGCCGATCGCGCCGGCGGCGATGCCGTAGGCGATCAGCAGCGGATAGCTGAGACCGTCCGCCCACAGCACGACGGCCAGCGCCAGCGGCGGGGCGGCATAGAGCATGTGATAGCGCAGCAGGAGCTGCCGCGGGTTGCCGCGGTCGGCCACCAGCCCGCCCAGCGGCAGGAACAGCAGCGACGGCGCCATGACGGCGGCCTGCGCCACGCCGACGGCGAAGGCGTCCATGCGCAGCACGACCGCGACCAGCCACGGGAACAGGACCATCTGGATGCCGAGCGGCACGAACCAGGTGGCAAGACCCGCGAGATAGGCCGGGAAGGCGTCGGGGCCGCCGGTGCTCCTAGCTTGATCCAAAGCCTTTCCGTCTATATCTTGTAGGTACTTAGTGCCGGGTCCTCAGAGAATAGTCAAAGACACACACCCCTTGTCGACGTTCAACCGCACCACCCTCGTGAAGGTCCTCGAGATCCTCGACAGCAGCCATGCCGAGGAGGCGCTGGCCGCAGCCAAGCTCGCGTCCGCGATGGTGCGGGAGGCGGGCCTCACGTGGGAAGACGTGATCGACACGGCGGTGCTGCCGCGCCCCGCTTCTGCGCCGGCGCCGACCCCGCTGCCGCGCGCGGTGAGCGCCGGCCCGTTCGGCTACCGCCGCGAGCGCGATCTCTCCCCGCACGAGCAGTTCTTCATGGTGCTCCTCAGCCCACGCACGCCGCAGGACATCAAGCGCAAGCTGCGCACCTGGGAGGCGCGCGTGCTCGACGGCGAGATCACGCCACAGGAGAGCCAGGACCTGCAGTTCATGTACCAGAGCTTCGTGGTCGGCTGACGCCGGCTCAAAGCGGCCGCGTCGCTCCGTTCGGGCGATTGCGATGCAGGAACTCGCGGCCGATCTTCACGCGCTTCTCGCCATCGTACTCGACGATGTCGGCCGTGGCGTAGGTCTCCGACCAGTTGGACGGCAGGAACGAGCCCGACCCCACCACGTCGATCGGCGCCTTGGCCTCGGCCATGACGCGGCATTTCGCCGGGCCGAAACCCGACGACGCCACGATCTTCACCTTGTCGAAGCCGTTGCGGTCGAGTTCGGCGCGCAGGTGGAAGATGGCCGCCGCCGACACGCCGGTGCCGACGAGATAGCGCAGTTCCTCCTCGCTCCGGTAGCCGCGGATCGACTCCGGCGAGAAGCGCTCCAGCACGGCGTAGGACGAAGCGGGATCGAGCCCCTCCACATAGCGGCCGCCGGTCGTGTCGAGCCGCAGCGACAGCATCCCCTTGGCCGCCATCTCCGCGAAGCGCTTGCAGACGGCGAGCGAATCCGAGATCTCGCGGGCGAAATAGTCGACCAGTACGGTCATCGGCTCGCCCGGGAAGGTCTCGGCGAACATCTCGGCGGCCCTGAGGGTCGAGCCGGCATAGCCGATCAAGGCGTGCGGCATGGTGCCGAGTCCCTGCTCGCGGCCGAAGAAATGCGCCGTGGCATGGGTGGCGTTGCCGATGAAGCCCACGGCGCCGACCTTGCGCTTGGCCCGTGCCGAGCCGACCGAGGCGGCGTAGGCCATCATCTCCGCCATCTCCTGGCCCGCGCAGTGACGCGCGTCCATGGCAAGGAAGGCCGACTTCGGCATGTCGGCGCACATCGTCCAGGCATTGTAGGCGGCCACGCAGGCCGGCCCCAGCTTCTGCAGAAAAATCGTCTCGAGATCGACGAGATGGAAGAACGAGCCGGTGATGTACATCATCGGCTCGCCGGCACCGACCCATTTGCCCTCGCCATAGCGAAGGTCGACCTCGGCCTTGGTGTTACGGTCGCGGCCGGTCGCCTCGAGCCACTCCAGCGCAAGCCGTGGCGCGAACACAACCGGCCGGCGCATGAAGATCGCGTAGGTGACTCGAGCGTCGCCGAAGCGGCCGATCACTTTCTTCGTGCGATTGAAGTAGTGATCGGTGTAGCGCTCGATCTCGCCGTTCGTCGGATGCGTCATCGGCCCTCCCCCGGGCAACTACACGCCCATGCCGCCGTCTCGCCTCAGCCGGCGGGACGCGCCCTGGAAATCGAAAGGCGCTCCGCCTTGAGCTGCTCGGCGAGCAGGAAGGCGAGTTCCAGCGCCTGGCTGGCGTTGAGCCTCGGGTCGCACTGCGTCTCGTAGCGTTCGTTGAGGTTGTCGACGGTGATCTCCGTCGAGCCGCCGACGCACTCCGTGACCTCCTGGCCGGTCATCTCGAAGTGGACGCCGCCGGGATGCGTGCCCTCGGCGCGGTGCACGGCGAAGAACTCCTTCACCTCGCGCAGGATGTTGTCGAAATGCCGGGTCTTCTTGCCGTTCGACGCCGTCTCGGTGTTGCCGTGCATGGGATCGCACGACCAGACGACCGACTTTCCGGCGCGCTTCACGGCACGCACCAGAGGCGGCAGTTTCTCGGCGACCTTGTCGGCACCCATGCGCACGATCAGCACGATACGGCCGGCCTCGTTGGCCGGGTTCAACGTGTCGATCAGCTTCAACGTGTCGTCGACCGACAGCGAGGGGCCGCATTTGAATCCGAGCGGATTGCGGACGCCGCGAAGGAATTCGACATGCGCGCCGTCGGGCTGGCGGGTGCGATCACCGATCCACACCATGTGGGCGGAGCAGTCGTACCAGTCCCCCGAGGTCGAATCGACGCGGGTCAGCGCCTCCTCGTAGGGCAGCAGCAGTGCCTCGTGGCTGGTGAAGAAATCGGTCTCGGCGATCTGCGGTGTGGTCGCCGAATTGAGGCCGCAGGCGGCCATGAAATTCAGCGTCTCGTCGAGGCGTGCGGCCAGGTCCTGATAGCGTGCCGATGCCGGCGAGTTGCGCACGAAGTCGAGATTCCAGCGGTTGACCTCGTGCAGGTCGGCGTAGCCGCCCTGGGCGAAGGCGCGCAGCAGATTGAGCGTCGCGGCCGACTGGTTGTAGGCCTGCACCATGCGCTCCGGGTCGGGCATGCGCGCGGCAGCGGTGAACTCGAAACCGTTGACGTTGTCGCCGCGGTAGGACGGCAGCTCGACGTCGCCGACCTTCTCGACGTTGGACGAGCGCGGCTTGGCGAACTGCCCGGCCATGCGGCCGACCTTCACCACCGGAACGCCGGCACCGTAGGTCAGCACGACCGCCATCTGCAGCAGCACGCGGAACGTGTCGCGGATGTTGTTGGCGGTGAAGTCCGCGAAGCTCTCGGCGCAGTCACCGCCCTGTAGCAGGAAGGCCTCGCCGTTGGCGACCTTGGCGAGCGCACTCTTGAGCTTGCGGGCTTCGCCGGCGAAGACCAGCGGCGGATAGCGGCGCAGGCGCGCCTCGGCACCAGCCAGCACGGCGGCGTCGGGATAGACCGGCATCTGCAGCGCCGGACGACTGCGCCAGCTCGTAAGCGACCAGTCGGCGGCGCTCGAACTGCGGGACTGCGCTTTTGCGGCCGAACGGCCCTCAATCGCGGTCATCTACTCCTCCTGAACCCGCCGGCCGAAGGGGTTCGGCGGGGGTGGGTGAAACTATACGTGCTGTGGATAAAAGGCCAGTCAGCCGGGCCGTTCACTCGGCCGCCGCCCGGCTCGGGGCGGGATCGGCCCGCACCGTGCGCATGGTGACGAATTCCTCGCCGGCCGTTGGATGGATGCCCACTGTGGCGTCGAAATGCGCCTTGGTGGCGCCCGCCTTCATGGCCACTGCAAGCCCCTGGATCAGCTCGGCCGCGTCGTCACCCACCATATGGATACCGACCACCTTGTCGGTGGCCGCCTCGACGATCAGCTTCATGAAGGTGCGCTGACGCCGCCCCGAGATCGTGGCCTTCATCGGCCTGAACGCCGTCGTGAAGACGCGCAGCTCGCCGAGCCGAAGCTTCGCCTGCTCCTCGGTCAATCCGACATTGGCGAGCTCCGGCTGGCAGAAGACCGCCGACGGCACGTTGCGGTGGTCGGGCTTCCTCGGCCGGGTACCGAATTCGGTGTCGGCGAAGCAATGGCCTTCCATGATGGCCACGGGTGTCAGGTTGATACGGTCGGTGACGTCGCCCACCGCCCAGATGTTCTCCGCCGTGGACTTCGACCACTCGTCGACGGCGATGGCGCCGGCCTTGTCGAGCTGCACGCCGACCTTCTCGAGGCCGATGGCCTCGGTGTTGGGCGCGCGACCGGTGGCGTACATGACGCAGTCCGTCTCGAACATGCCGCCGTTCGGCGTATGGACCTCGTAAGGACCGTTCTCGCCCTTCTTCACGATTCGGCCGATCTGCATCTCGGTGCGGAGCTTGATGCCGCTCTCCTTGAGCGAGTCATGCACGAAGGTCCGGCATTCCTCGTCGAAGCCGCGCAGCACGCGGTCGCGGCGAAGCACGAGGTCGACCCTGGCGCCGAGGCCATTGAAGATCCCTGCGAACTCGACGGCGATGTAGCCCGCGCCGACAATGGCGATGCGCCTGGGCATCGTGGGCAGATGGAACGCTTCGTTCGAGGTGATAGCGTGCTCGGCACCGGGAATCGGCGGGATCACCGGGCGGCCGCCCGTGGCCACCAGGAATTTCTCGGCGGTGATCGTCTGCTCGCCCACCATGATCGTGTGCCGGTCCATGAAACGGCCCCGCCCCATGTGCAGCTTCACGCCAGCACCGTCGAGCAGGCGCAGATAGACCGCGTTGAGCCGGTCGACCTCCTTCTGCACGTTGTCGCGCAGGGTCGGCCAGGAATGCGCGGGGCTCGACACCGCCCAGCCGAACGCTTCGGCATCCTCGAATTCGTGGGCGAACTTCGAGCCGTAGACCAGAAGCTTCTTCGGCACACAGCCGCGGATGACGCACGTACCTCCGACGCGATAATCCTCGCAGATACCGACCCTCGCGCCGTGTCCCGCCGCGATGCGCGAGGCGCGCACCCCGCCCGAACCGGCACCGATGACGAAGAGATCGTAGTCGTAGGCCATGGGATTTTCCCCGAAGAGAACAAAACCTCAACGCGGCCATAATTCGGTCGCGGGACAGACTATATCGGGGGTCATACGGCCGGGTAAGGATACTTCGGCGTGTACAAGATGTATCTGAAACAACCATTAGGATATGCCCGACCATGCGAAATCCGATGCTCACCGCCCTTTTGTTGGCACTCTCGCTGCCTGCGACCACCCAGGCCCAGACCACCCAAACCCAGACCGGCCCGAGCGAGCGTGGTGTCATGCGCTACGACGCAAACAAGGATGGGGCGGTCACGCTCGAGGAATGGCGCACCGGCCAGCAGGCCCGTTTCAAGCGGCTCGATGCCAACAACGACGGCAAGCTCACCCAGGACGAGCTGTTCGCCCGCACGCCGGCGCTCGGCAACAGCGTCCTGCCGACCGACCGCCAGGTTGGCCGGCAGTCGGCCTACTTCCAGCGGCTCGATGCGGACAAGGACGGCGTCGTCACGCTCACCGAGTTCATGGCGCAAGGAGAGCGCAACTTCGCGCGCTGCGACCTCGACAAGAACGGCCGTATCGACGCCGCCGAATGCCGTCAGGCCCTGCAGCGCAAGCCGGCCGAGCGTTAGGCGAAGAAAAAGGCCGCCGGTTCCCGGCGGCCTTCTTCACGTTCCAGCGCGACGCGATCAGGACCCCTCGGCCGACATGATGTCGCCGAACAGCTCCCAGGTCTCGCCCTTGAAGCGGGCGAGCCTGACGGACTGCACCGGATAGAAGTCCGTGGGGCTGGTGCTGACGGTGATGCCCGGCAGCAGTAGCGGCACGCGCAGTTTCTGGAAGTTGGCCGCCTGCCGCATGACGTTCTCGCGCGTCAGGTTGTCGCCGCACTTCTTCAGCGTCTGCTCCATCAGGAAGCAGGCGGAAAAGGCGTAGACGTAGTTGCCGTCGTCCTGGTTGGCGCCGGGCATGTACTTGTTCATCCACGCCCGCCAGGCCTTCATCTCCTCGTTATCGTTCCACTGCTTGTCGGTGGGGTCCATGAGCCACAGGGCGGTGATCTGGCCCTGGCTGTTCTCGATACCGGCCGGCTTCAGGGTCGAAGCCACCGAGGACGAGACGTTGTTCAGGTAGCTCACCGGCTTCCAGCCGATGTCGGCGGCCTTGCGGATCGCCTGCGCCGCGAACTTCGGGATGGAGATGTTGAAGAAGACGTTGGCGCCGGAATCCTTGAGCTGGATGATCTGGCTGTCGACGGTCGGATCGGTCGTCTCGTAGGTGACGTGCTTGACGACCTTGTTGATGTCCTTGCCAAGACCTTCCTTGAAGCCTTCCCAGTAGTCCTTGCCGTAGTCGTCGTTCTGCATCAGCACCCCGATCTTGGGGTCCTTGATGTTGGCCAGGATGTGTTTGGCGTAGATGACGGCCTCGGTGTGGTAGTCGGGCTGGTAGCCCATCGTCCACGGGAACTCCTTGGGCTTGCCCCACTTCGACGCGCCGGTGGCGACGTAGAGCATCGGCACCTTTTTCTGGTTCATGTAGCGGTGGATCGCCGTGTTGGTCGGCGTCCCCAGCGTGTTGAACAGGCAGAGCACCTTCTCCTGCTCGACGAGCTGGCGCACCAGCTCGACCGTCTTGGGCGGCGAGTAGCCGTCGTCGAGCGTGATGAACTTGACCATGCGGCCGTTGATGCCGCCTCGCTCGTTCACGCTCTTCCAGTAAGCTTCCTCCGCCTTGCCGATCACGCCGTACGACGAAGCGGGGCCGCTATAGGGATTTGTGTGACCGATCTTGATCTCCTTGTCGGTCGCACCGTCGTCGTACTTCTTCTGGGCAAATGCCATGCCCGACGCTGACAGAACGGCGGCGGTGGAAGCACCGCCGAGAAAGGTACGCCTGTTTGTCTTCAACGTTGCCTCCTTGGTTGAACGCGCCAACTCCCTGAACTTATCGTTGTGCGGAAGAGCGTTGCGCGAATCGCGGGGCCTGAAAAGAGGAAAGCGGCGTTTCCCCGGCACAAACCTTTTCAATGTTGCATCACGAAACTGGGAGAACGCCATGGAAAAGGCCGCCGGGGTCGCCGGCGGCCTTCATCCAATGCCCCGGAGGGCTGAAGTCAGGTGCTCTCGGCCGACATGACGTCGCCGAACAGATCCCAGGTCTCGCCCTTGAACCGGGCGAGCTTCACCGACTGGATCGGGTAGAAGTCGGTCGGGCTGGTGTTGATGGTGATGCCCGGGATCAGCATCGGCAGCTTGAACTTCTGGAAATTCGCCGCCTGGCGCATGACGTTCTCGCGCGTCAGGTCGTCGCCGCACTTCTTCAGGGTCTCGTGCATCAGGATCGCGACGGAGTAGCCGTAGACGTGATTCGCGTCGGCCTTGTTGGCGCCGGGCATCCACTTGTCCATCCAGGCGACCCAGCCCTTGAAGTCGGCATTGTCGGCCCACTGCTTGTCGGTCGGGTCCATCAGGTACTGTGCCGTGACGATGCCCTGGCTGTTCTCGAAGCCCGCCGGTTTCATCACCGAGCCGACCGAGGCCGACACGTTGTTGAGATACTGCGCCGGCTTCCAGCCGATGTCGGCGGCCTTGCGGATCGCCTGGGCGGCGGCCTTGGGGGTGGCGATGTTGAAGAAGACGTTGGCGCCGGAATCCTTGAGCTGGATGACCTGGCTGTCCACCGTCGGGTCGGTGACCTCGAACGTCACGTGCTTGACGACCTTGCCGGCGTCCTTGCCGAGGCCGTCCTTGAAGCCTTCATAGTAGTCCTTGCCGTAATCGTCGTTCTGCATCAGGACGCCGATCTTGGGGTCCTTGACGTTGGCCAGGATGTGCTTGGCGTAGATCGCACCCTCGGTGTGGTAGTCGGGCTGGTAGCCCATCGTCCACGGGAACTCCTTGGGCTTGCCCCACTTCGAGGCACCGGTGGCGACGTAGAGCATCGGCACCTTGCGCTGGTTCATGTAGCGGTGGATCGCCGTGTTGGTCGGCGTGCCGAGCGTGTTGAAGGTGCACAACACCTTCTCCTGCTCGACGAGCTGGCGCACCAGCTCGACCATCTTGGGCGGCGAGTAACCATCGTCGAGAGTGACGAACTTGATCTTGCGGCCGTTGATGCCGCCGGCCTCGTTCACGCTCTTCCAATACGCCTCGATCGTCTTGCCGATCTGGCCGTACGACGAAGCCGGGCCGCTATAGGGGCCGGTATGGCCCAGCTTGATCTCGGTGTCGGTCGCACCGTCCGAATACTTCTTCTGCGCCAACGCGGCCGTCGACCCGGAAAGCAACGCCAACGCGGACGCACCACTCACAAAACCACGCCTACTCGTCTTCACTTCAAGTTCCTCCCTTGTTCGAAGAGTGCCGGATGTTCCTCCGATTTCGGGACAAAAAGAAGGCCGCCCGGGGGCGGCTCTTCCGCAGTACGGTCGACGCCTCAGCCGCGTGCCGCGCTGAACCGACGCCAGAGGATGTAGAGGCCGCCGGCGATGCCCATCGGCATCAGGTAGATGATGGCGATCAGCAGGACGCCGAACACCGTGTAGGCCGAGAGGTCGAACGGCAGACCGAGGTCGTTCTTCACGAACTGCGACAGCGCCTGCGCCGAGTTGTCGACCAGAACGTAGAAAATTCCGCCGATCACCGAGCCGGTGAGCGAACCGATGCCGCCGACCACCAGGCCGATCAGGAATTTGATCGACAGGAAGATGTTGAAGCTGTCGGGCGCCACGAAGGCGATGGCCGAGGCCGAGAGCGCGCCGGCGATGCCGGTATAGGCGGCGCTGATGCCGAAGGTGACGGTCTTGTAGAGCGCGGTGTCGATGCCCATCGTGTCGGCGGCCATGTACTGGTCGCGAATGGCCATCATGGCGCGCCCGCTGCGGCTGTTCAGCATGTTCGCCGCCGCCCAGAACAGGATGATCATGATGATCAGGCAGAAATAGTAGAGCCACTGGTCTTCGCTGAGCGGCAGCCCGAACGGCACCTCCGGCTTCAGCAGCACGATCCCCTGTACGCCGCCGGTCAGCGGCTCCAGCCATCTGTATTTCAGGATCTGCGGCACGGCGAGCGCCAGCGCGAAGGTCGCGAGCGCCAGATAGTGGCCCTCGAGTTTGAGTGCCGGCAGGCCGAACAGGTAGCCGACGATGAAACAGACGATGGCCGCCGCCGGGATCGTCGCCCAGTAGGGGACGTTCAGCTTGTCCATCAGGACGGCGGCCGTATAGGCGCCGACCGCGTAGAATGCGCCATGCCCCAGCGAGAACTGACCGTTGAAGCCGGTCAGCAGGTTGAGCCCCAGCACCGCGATGGCGGCGATGATCATCGTGCTGAAGAGGAAGAGCCTGTAGTCCGAGACGAAGTTCGGGAAGATCGGCTTGAGCAGCGGGAAAACCAGGGCCACGACGATGATGGCCAGCACCCACTTCTTGGACGATGCGGCCATGTCAGACCCTCTTCACGACGACGCGGCCGAACAGGCCGGCCGGCTTCACGGTCAGCACGAAGATGACGATGATCAGCGCCACCGTGAGCTTCTCGCCGTTGCCGATGATGTAGACGCCGGTCGCCTTCTCGATCTGGTTGCCGGCATAGGCGACCATGTTCTCCAGGATGCCGACGATGAAGCCGCCGGCGACCGCGCCGGCCGGGTTCGAGATGCCGCCGACCAGAGCGCTGGCGAAGGCATAGAGAAGGATGCCGCCCATCATGTTGGGGTCGAGATAGACGATGTGGGCGACCATGATGCCCGCGACAGCGCCGACCGAGGCGGCGAGCCCCCAGCCCAGCGCCAGCATCCAGTCGACGCGCACGCCGACCAGGCGGGCCATCTGCGGGTTCTGCGCGGCCGCGCGCATGGCGAGGCCGAGCGGCGTGTACCGGAAGAACACGAAGAGCAGCCCCAGCACGATCAGCGTCACCACGACGACACCGAGCTGGTGCGGGCCGATGACGCCGGCGATGCCGAAGCTCGACTTGGGGAACGGCGAGGGGAACTCCTTGATCAGGTAGCTCCAGATCGCGCCCGCCATCGAGTTGAAGATCGCGAGCAGACCGATGAACACCACGATGATGGAGAGGACCGGCGCGCTGTGCAGCGGCCTCAGGATCAGCCGCTCGATCAGCACGCCCATGACGAACGACAGGGCCACGGCGCAGATGAAGGCGAGCCAGAAGCTCATGCCCCACGTCATGAGCTGCCAGCTCAGGTAGGTCGAGAACATCGCCATCTCGCCCTGGGCGAAATTGATATGGTCGGTCGAGACGTAGATCATCACCAGCGCCAGCGCGACGCAGGCATAGATGGCGCCGTTGGCGAGACCGGAGGCGACCTGCTGAATGAACTGTTCCATAATTTCTGCCTCAGTAGCCGAGGTAGGACTTGCGGACGTTCTCGTCGTTCTTCACGACGGCTGACGGTCCCGACATGACGACCCTGCCCGTCTCGAGGACGTAGGCATACGTGGCGAGGTCGAGGGCGAGCGCGGCGTTCTGCTCGACGAGCAGGATGCTGACCTTCTCCTCCTCGTTGATGCGCTTCAGGATGCGGAATATCTCCTGCACGATCAGCGGCGCCAGGCCGAACGACGGCTCGTCGAGCAGCATGAGACGCGGTCCGAGCATCAGCGCGCGGGCGATCGCCAGCATCTGCTGCTCGCCGCCCGAGAGCGTACCGGCCTGTTGCTCGAGGCGTTCCTTCAGTCGCGGAAAGTAGGTGAAAACCCTCTCCAGCTCGTCCTTCACCGCCTGCTTGTCCCGACGCGTGTACGCCGCGATGCGCAGATTTTCGTCGACCGTGAGCGTGGTGAAGGTGCCGCGCCCCTCGGGCACGTGGGCAATGCGCTGGCGGACGATCTCCTCGGTGGCCATGCCGCGGATGTCCTTGCCGTCGAACCGGATGGTGCCATCGGTGCGAACCATGTTGCAGATCGCGCGGAGCGTCGTCGTCTTGCCGGCGCCATTGGCGCCCAGCAGGGTCGTGATGCCGCCTGCCGGCAGCTCGAAGCCGACGTCGTAGAGCGACTGTGTCTGGCCGTAGAACGCCTTGAGCCCTTTCACATCGAGCAGCGCAGCCATCACGCGGTCCCCAGGTAGGCGCGGATCACTTCCGGATCGCGCTGCACTTCCGCCGGCGTGCCGTCGGCGATCTTCCTGCCGAAATCGATGGCGACCACCTTGTCCGATACCGACATGACCAGGCTCATGTGATGCTCCACCAGCAGCACCGTGACGTGCTGGGTGTCGCGCACACGTCTGATCTGGCCTTTCAGGACCTCGATCTCGTCGTGGTTGAGACCCGCCGCCGGCTCGTCGAGCAGCAGCAGCTTCGGGCTGGACGCAAGCGCGCGGGCCAGCTCGACCCTCTTGCGGATCGGGAACGGCAGCGGCCCGGCCATGGCGTGGGTGTAGGGCACGAGGTCCATGAACTCGATGAGCTCGAGCGACCGCCTGGCGATGCGCTCCTCCTCGTCCTTCACCTTGGGCAGGCGGAGCGCGTTCTCGAAGAAGCTGGTTGAGCTGACGCTGTGGCAGCCGACCTTGACGTTGTCGAGCACCGACATCTTGTCGAACAGCGCCACGTTCTGGAACGTGCGGCCGATGCCGATGTGCGGGATGTCGTGGCGCGGCCGGGACAGGATCGACTTGCCTTCGAACAGCACGTCGCCGGAATTCGGCGTATAGAGCCGGCTGAGGCAATTGAAGAGCGTCGTCTTGCCGGCGCCGTTGGGGCCGATCAGGCCGGCGATCTGACCTGTGAATACATCGAAGGTCACGCCGTCGAGGGCGACGATACCGCCGAATCTGACGGAGACGTCGCGCACACTGAGCAGCGGCGCGCCGTGGGATGAGGACCGTTCTGCCATGTTCATTCTGGTTCCGTCAGCCGGTAGTGTACGCACCGGCATGGCGAAATTACCCTTGCCTCCCAATTACTTGCGACCCTTCTCCGGAGTCTTCGTGCGATTCACGATGGCCTAATCGGGGGACCGGTGCAACTCAAATGCCGTTGCGCCATGCTTTGGGCGCGATTGCGTCGCACAAAGACGGCGCTCGGCGGACATTGACACGCCGCTCGTTGCAACCGATACGAAACGTCCCCCTCCAAAGCGGGCCTACCGCCGATGCATCGCTACCTTCTTCCGAGCTTCTTCCTCGCAACCTTCGTCCTGACCCTCCCTGCCATCGCGCAGACGCAGCCGACGCAGGGCTGGCCTCAGAACCGCCCACCGGCACAAACGCCGGCGCAGGCCGCGCCTCCGGCCGCGAAGCCGCCGGCGCAGGCGGCCACGCCGCCCGCCGCAGGCACGCCCCAGCAGGCCGCTCCGTCCGCGCCGCCCGTACCCCTGCCGCAGTGGTTTGTCGACATCGACGTCAACAAGAAGGGCGAGGTCACGCGCGCGGAGTTCCTCAAATACCGCATGAAGTCCTTCGAGGATCTCGACGCCAACAAGGACGGCAAGCTCACGGTCGACGAATTCATCAAGGTCGTCGAGCCGCCGCTGGCGCCCGACTCGCCCAACCTGCCTCCGATCGAGGAGCGCAGGGCGCGGGCCCGAGTCGAGTTCCAGAACCTCGACACCAATCGCGACGGCTTCGTCGAGCGTGCCGAGGCCGAGGCGATCGTCCATTCGGAGTTCAACAACTACGACACCGACCGCGACAACAAGGTCACCGAGCCGGAGGTTCGTCTGATCATACAGCGTTCGTTGCAGCGCGAGGCGGCCGCCCGCCAGGAAGCGGAGGCGCGCCGCCGCCAGGGCATGATGACCCTCAACGAATTCATCGACCAGCAGATGCGTCAGGCCGACGAGCTCGACAAGAACAAGGACACCAAGGTCAGCAGCCAGGAGTTTCTGGTGCAGGCCGGCCCGGCCGATGGGCCACAGACCAAGAACCTGCTTCCGTTCGACATCCGCAAGCAGCTCACGATGCGCAAGTTTGCGGAGATCGACTCCAACAAGGACAGCCAGCTCGACCGCGTAGAGCTGACCGCCTATGCGCTGAAACTGTTCCTGGAGATGGACCTCAACAAGGACCGCTTCATCGGCGAGGACGAGTTCAAGAAGGCGCAGGAAGCGGAGACGGCCAAGGTCCGCGCGCTCATCCAGACGCTGCAGCCGGCGCAGGCGCCGCAGCCCGCCCAGCCGCGCCCGGCACAGCCGCAGCCGCGCGGCGGACAGCCCGCGCCCGCGCCACAGCAGGCGCCCGGCGGCCTCGCTCCGGGCCTGCCGCAGGGCACGCGTTGACTTCAGGAACCTGAGGACGGAGAAGGCGGGGCCGCGTCCTCGCCTCCTCTATTCGACGGTGACGCTCTTGGCGAGGTTGCGCGGCTGGTCGATGTCGGTGCCCTTGGCCAGCGCCGTGTAGTAGGCGAGGAGCTGGACGGCCACGGTGTAGAGGATCGGCGCCACGACGGGGTCGATGTCGGGCAGCGTGATCGACGTCTCGGCCTTGGCACCGAGCCGGGCCACGCCGGCCTTGTCGCTCAATAGCACCAGCTTTCCGTCGCGTGCCCTCACCTGCTCGAAGTTCGAGGCGATCTTGTCGAAGATCGCGTCGGTCGGGGCGACGACCACCACTGGCACGGCATCGTCGATCAGTGCGATGGGACCATGCTTCATCTCGCCGCCGGCGTAGCCCTCGGCGTGAATGTAGGAGAGCTCCTTGAGCTTCAGCGCGCCCTCAAGCGCCACTGGGAAGGACGAACCGCGGCCGAGATAGAGCACGTCGCGCGCGCCGGCGAGCGTGTTCTCGGCGATGCGGCGGTAGTCCTCCTCCATGTTCAGCGTCTCGTTGATGCGCGCCGGCAGCTCGATCATGGCGTGCGCCAGGCGCTCCTCGTCGGACCGCGTCAGCGTCCTCCGCGCCCGGCCAGCCGCGATCGCCGCCGACAGCAGCACGACGAGCTGCGTCGTGAAGGCCTTGGTCGAGGCGACGCCGATCTCGGGGCCCGCCTGGGTGAGCAGGGTCACGTTCGAAAGCCGCGCGATCGCGCTCTCCGGCACGTTGACGACCGAGAGCAGCGTCTGCTTCTGGCTCTTGGCGTAGCGTAGCGCCTCCAGCGTATCGACCGTCTCGCCCGACTGCGAGACCGCGATGCACACGCCGCCTTCGGGCAGCGGCGGCTCGCGGTAGCGGAACTCCGATGCGACCTCGACCTCGACAGGCAGGCGCGCCAGCTTCTCGAACCAGTACTTGGCGACCATACAGGCGTAGAACGCCGTACCGCACGCCGTCATGGTCACGCGGCTCACCTTCGACCAGTCGACCGGCATCGCCGGCATCCGCACCGAGCGCGTCGCCGGATCGAGGTAGGAGTGCAGCGTGTCGCCGATCACCGCCGGCTGTTCGTGGATCTCCTTCAGCATGAAATGCTGGTGGTTGCCCTTGCCCATCAGGGCGCCGCTGAGGCCACTCTTCTTGATCGGCCGCTCGACCGGCTTGGTGCCCTGGTAGACCGCACAGCCGTCGGCCTTGAGGACCGCCCAGTCGTCGTCCTCGAGGTAGCTGACGCGACTGGTGAACGGGGCCAGCGCCAGCGCATCGGTGCCGATGTACATCTCGCCGTCGCCGTAGCCCACCGCCAAGGAACTGCCGCGGCGGGCGCCCATGAGGATGTCATGCCGACCGCTGAAAAGTGCCACCAGCGCGAAGGCCCCGCGCAGCCGATCCATCGCCTTCGCCATCGCCTCCTCGGGCGACATCTGCCGCTCGAGGTACGAGGTCAGGAGCTGTGCCACCACCTCGGTATCGGTTTCGCTGTCGAAGCGGCGGCCTTCGGCCGTCAGCTCGTCCTTCAGCTCCTGGAAGTTCTCGATGATGCCGTTGTGCACGATCGCCACCCTGTCGGTCGCGATCGGGTGCGCGTTCCGCTCGGAGGGCTTACCGTGGGTGGCCCAGCGCGTGTGACCGATGCCGATGATGCCGGGCAGCGGCGCCTGGGCGAGCCGCGCCTCGAGGTTGACCAGCTTGCCCTCGGCGCGGCGGCGCTCGATGTGGCCGTTCACCAGGGTGGCGACGCCGGACGAGTCGTAGCCGCGATACTCGAGCCGCTTCAACGCGTCGACCAGCAGGGGCGTGACGGGCGCTTTGCCGATGATGCCGATGATGCCGCACATGGGAGAGGGTCTCTGGAGGGGGCTATTTCTTCTTGGCCCGCTTGGCTGCCGCCGCGCGGGCCTTCAGTTTCGCACGAAGGGCGGCTGCCCGCCCCTTCTTTGTAACCTGGCGCGCCCGCCCGAAAGCCACGCCACCGGCCGGCACATCGTCTGTAATCACGCTGCCGGCCGTGACGTTGGCGCCCTTCCCGACCTTGACCGGCGCGACCAGCGAGCTGTTCGAGCCGATGAACACATCGTCGGCCACCACGGTCCGCCACTTGCCGAAGCCGTCGTAATTCACGGCGATGGTGCCGGCGCCGATGTTGCTCCCGGCTCCGATGTCGGCGTCGCCGAGATAGGCCAGGTGATTGGCCTTGGCGCCCCGGCCCATCCGCGTGGCCTTGAGCTCGACGAAGTTGCCGATATGCACGTCGTCCGCGACCTCGGATCCGGGACGGATGCGGGCGAATGGGCCGACGATCGCGCCCTTCCCGATCCGCGCGCCCTCGATGTCGCAGAACGCCTTGATCTCCACGTTCGACGCCACGGAAACGCCGGGACCGAACCGCACGTTGGGCCCGATCGTGACGTCGTTGGCGAGCTTCGTGTCGGCCGACAGCCACACCGTCTCGGGATCGGCCATGGTGACGCCGCCTGCCATCGCCGCCGTGCGCAGCCGCTGCTGCAAGGCGCGCTCCGCCGCCGCGAGCTCGGCGCGCGAGTTGATGCCCTGGAACTCCGCCTCCGGCCCTTCGACCGCGATCGCTTTGTGGCCTGCGGTGCGCGCGATGGCCACCGCGTCGGTGATGTAGAACTCGCGCTTGGCGTTGTCGTTCTTGATGGCGCCCAGCAACGTGCCGATCAACCTGCCGTCGATGCACATCACACCGGCATTGGAGAAGTTGACCGCCCGTTCGACCTCGTTGGCGTCCCTGCTCTCGACGATCCGTTCCAGCACGCCATGCTGCACGATCAGCCGGCCATAAGGAGTCGGATCCTCGGCGACGAACCCCAGCACGCCGACCGCGGCCTTCTCGCGAGCGCAGGCCGTGACCAGACGCTTCAGCGTCTCGGTCGTCACCAGCGGCGCGTCGCCGAACACCACCAGCACCGGTCCGGCATGGCCTTTGAGCGAGCCGAGGGCGGCCCTGGCGGCATGGCCGGTGCCCAGCGGCTTGGACTGGACGACGGTCGGATGCGGCGCGAAGGCCTGGGCCACGTCTTTGGCACCCGGCGCGATCACGCCCACGATCTTCGCAGGCTTCAGCGCCTCGGCATTCGCCAGCACGTGGTGCACCATCGGCCGGTTGGCCAGGGGATGCAGGACCTTCGGGAGAGCCGATTTCATGCGGGTACCGGTACCGGCTGCCAGCACGACCACGGCGATGGGCTGCTTCATGTCCGTCGGATGCCACGGGGCTGGCGGACGGGCAAGGCGGATATGCTAGAGAACCTTGCATGCACCCCAACGCCGACAACCTGATCGCCACCCGCTTCGACACCGTCGTCTACGACCTCGACGGCACCCTGATCGACAGCGCCAAGGACATGCAACTCGCCGTCAGCAACGTGCTGGCCGACCATGGCCTGCCGGCCGTCACCGAGGACGATCTGCGCGATTTCATGGGCCAGGGCAGCAAGGTCACCATGGGCAAGGCCTTCTCGAAGTACGGTCGGGCGCTCGACGACGCGACCCTCTCGGCCGTCACGGCCGAGTTCGTGCGCTACTACGAGGCCGACCCGATCAGCCACACCACCGCCTTCGCGGGTGTCCCCCAGGTCGTCGCGCGCCTCGACCGGCTCGGCCTCAAGCAGGGCGTGTGCACCAACAAGTTCGAGAAGCCCTCGCGCATCATCCTGGAGCACCTGAAGCTGATGCCGCCGATCATTGACGTGGCCGGCGCTGACAGCTTCCCCGTCCGCAAGCCCGACCCGCGCCACATCCTGATGCTGATCGAGCGCATGGGCGGCGACCCCCGCCGCGCCGTGATGATCGGCGATTCGACGCACGACGCCGAGGCCGCGCGCGGCGCCGGCATCCCTTCGGTCCTCGTGAGCTGGGGCTACACCGCCCGGCCCGCTCGCGAGCTGGGAGCCGACGCCGTGATCGACCGCTTCGACGCGCTGCCCGCAACGCTGGAAAAGCTCGCCGCGACAGGGCGTTGACGGCTTCGCTGCAAGGTCCTATACGCGCCCCTTCCGGGCGCTTAGCTCAGCGGGAGAGCACACCCTTCACACGGGTGGGGTCGTAGGTTCAATCCCTACAGCGCCCACCATCTACCCTCCGGAACTGCCTGCAGGTCGAATCTGCCGGAGATAGACCCAGGCGAGCACGCCGGACGCGGTCTTGACCTGTGAACGAGAGTAGTTGGGCGGTTCATGCGCATCGGCCGCCGCGAGATCGGCTTCCGTCACCTCGAACACCATCCCGTCCACGCGCTCGTTCGTGTCGCTGGAAGGCTGCACGAAAGGCTCTCGGCGATAACCGACGAGCGCGTCCGGCTTGCCGGAGAGCCGGTGCCCGAAGACCTGCTCCTGAACCGCGTCCTGCTGGAAGTCGCCGCAGGCGAACAGAAACTGTCCGGTGCCACTCATACCGCTCCCAGCCCCATCCCGCCGTCGACGCGCAGGATCTCGCCGGTCACGAATGCGGCTTCGTCCGAGGCGAGATAGAGCGCCGCGTAGGCCGTGTCCCAGCCTGTGCCCATCTTGCCCCTGAGCGGTACGCGCGCATCGCGTTCGGCACGGACCTCCGCCGTACTGCGACCCGTCGCCTGCGCGATGCCGCTGACGGCCATCGGCGTGTCCATGAACCCCATCATGATGCCGTTGCACCGGATGCCGTGGCGCGCGTTGGACTGCGCCACGCTCGTCGTCAGGCGGTTCACCGCTGCCTTCGAGACCTCGTAGGCCATCTGGGTCGCGCCGCTCAGCGCCGCCAGCGAGGAGATGTTGACGATGGCGCCGCCGCCCTGATCGCGCATCGCCGGGATCGCGGCCTTGATGGTGAGCCACATGCCCTTGAGGTTGACCGACATGATGCGGTCGAAGGCCTTCTCCTCGAGCCGGTGCGCTGGCGCGTCCCCGCCGCCGCCGATGCCCACGTTGTTGATCAGGATGTCGAGCCTGCCATAACGGGCACGCGCTTCCGCGACCATGCGCACGCAGTCCGCGGCGGCCGTGACGTCGCCGGCCAGCCACGATGCCGCGCCCTTCTCCTCGGCCGCGATGATCCCCGCGGTCTCCTCGGCGCGCGCGCCGTGCCTGTCGACGCAAAGCACGCTGGCCCCTTCCCGGGCCAGGAGCTGCGCGATAGCACGGCCGTTGCCGACCGTTTCGCCGGGCGTCTGGCCGGCACCGACGACCACGGCCACCTTGCCTTCAACGCGTCTCGCCATGTCAATTTCCTTCAGGGTCGCGACCGGACTGCTTATACAGGCGTCATGACCAGCGCGCTCTCCCTTCGCCCCGGCGATCGGCTTCCCGACTTCGTGCTGCCGGGTCTCGACGGGAAGCTCCGGAAGTTCGTCTGGTCCTTCGACGGCGATCCCGTGGCCCTGCTGGCCGTGGCGGATCTTTCGCTCGTCGATGCCGAGCCCTTCGCGGCGCTGCGCGCGGCCTGCGCCGCCGCCTCGACGACGCTGGTCGTTGTCGCGGCGGGCGATCCCAGGGCCGCGGCCACGCAGTGGAAGAAGCTCGGCGCCGAGCCCGAAGCGCCGCTTCTGCTGGTCGACGGGAAGGCGCAGTTCCTGCCCGCCCTGCTCGCGCAGGGAGGCGCCGTCGGCTTCGGCCAGGGGACGGGCCTGCGCCAGCGCGTGATCGTGCTCGATCCCAACCAGCGCGTGGCCTCGACCTTCGACACCCGCCCGATCCCCGCGGCAACAGAAGGGATCGCCGCCCTCGCCGACTCGGTTCGCGCCGACGCCGGCTCCGGGCTGCTCCTCAACACCGCCATGGCGCCGGTGCTGATCCTGCCGCGCGTCTTCGAGCCCGACTTCTGCACCCAGCTCATCCGGCTGTGGGGCAAGGGCGACCACAAGGACGGCGGCGTCTCGAGCCGCTACGGCAACGTCGACATGGCGAAGCTGAAGCAGACCGAGGACTACACGATCGTCGAGCCGATGATGCAGAAGGCGGTGTCGGACCGCCTCGCCTACCGCATCGGCCCGGAGCTCACCAAGGTCTTCGCCTTCGACCGGCAGTTCACCTTCGACGCCCATGTCGTGCTGTCCTACAGCGCGGAAGGCCAGCATTTCTTCGCCGCGCACCGCGACAACGGCGCGCCGACCACGCTCGACCGCGCCTTCGCGGTGTCGCTGAACCTCAACGACGATTTCGAAGGTGGCGAGCTGGTGTTCCCGGAATATGCCGGCGTACGCGTCAGCCCACCGGCCGGCGCGGCGGCCGTCTTCTCCTGCTCGCTGCTGCACAAGGTCGGCCCGGTGACGCGCGGCCGGCGCTATGTGCTGACGACCTTCTTCCGCCAGAAGAAAGCCTAGGCACTCGCCAAAAGCCGCTGCTTGGTTGCACACTCCGTGGCGGAGGAAGAAAAGCCATGGCCTACAAGCATTCGTATCTCTTCAGCATCAATCCCAACACGCCGCCGCTCATGAAGGTGCAGCCCGACGAGGAGTTCCGGGTCGAGGTGCTGGGTTCGCTGGCCGAGGTGCCGGACGTGAAGACCATCCCGACGCCCTTCACGCCGGAATGCGAGGGCCATCCGCTGACGCCGATCGCCGGCCCGATCATCGTGCACGGCGCCGAGCCGGGCGACGCAGTCGCCATCGACCTGCTGGAGATTTCGCCGCGGGTCGACGGCGTCACGGCGATCCTCAAGCAGTTCGGCGTGCTCAAGGAAGAGTTCGCCGAGCCCAAGGCGCTTTCCTGCCCGGTGCGTGACGGCAAGGCCTGGTTCGCCGACCGCATTCCGATCCCGCTCTATCCCAACCTCGGCACGATCTCGACCATGCCGCCGGAAGGCTACAAGCCCTCCTACGCCGGCGCCTATGGCGGCGACTTCGACCAGAAGGACGTCGGCGTGGGCTCGCGCGTCCACCTGCCGGTGATCCATCCCGGCGCGCAGGTCTTCTTCGCCGACCCGCACGCGGTGATCAGCGACGGCATCATCTCCGGCACTGGCATCGAATGCAGCGCCTCGGTGCGCGCGCGCATCGGCCTCAACAAGGCGGTGAAGCTCGATCGCCCGATCATCGAGCAACCGGACACGATCCAGATTCTGGGCTGGGGTCCGACGGTGGAGGCCGCGACGGAGGACGCCTCACGCGGCGCCGTCGACTTCGTGTCGAGCCGCACGCCCCTCAGCCGCGAGGAGGCCTACATGCTGCTGGGCATCACGGGCGAGCTGCGGGTCGGCACCTCGCCGCGGCCGGTCATGTGCGCGCGTCTCATGGTGCCGCGCGCCGTGCTCGAGTCCGCGGGCATGACCCGCGTGGTCTAGGCGGCCGGCAGCCAGCTCTTCTTTTCGCCGGCGTAGGCCGCGCCGGGATTGCCGTGGACGGTGGTCCGCCACATCAGGCGGCCCTCCGCCTCTCCATCGAACCAGGTCGCGGCATGGACGAGGCAGCGATTGTCCCACACCAGGAGATCGCCCTCGGTCCATTCGTGGGCGTAGCAGAAGCGCCGCTCCGTCAGGAACGACATGATCTCGTCGAGCAGCTTCGCGCCCGCGCCGTGCGGTCCCTTCTCCATGCCGACGAACGGACCCTCGAACCAGTCCATCTGGCCCCATTCGCAGAGATAGAGGCTCTTCTCGCCCGTCACCGGATGCGTGCGCACGACGGGCTGCCGCTGCGAGCGCTCGTGGGCGGCGAAGGCGCGCGGCCGGCGACCGGCCAGCGCCGCCTCGCGCGAGCGGCCGCTGCCCGGCTGGGCGTGCAGGCCTTCGAGAGCGTCGACCTTGGCGCGCAGCCGGGCGGGCAACGCGGCGTAGGCCAGGATGCCGTTGGCGAACAGCGTCTGGCCGGTGTCGCGGCGCGACGGCGTCACGGCATAGAACAGCGAGATGTCCGGCGGCGGGCGGCGGTAGCTCTGGTCGGTATGCCAGCCCTTCTGGTGCGGATACTGGACGGGGATCAGCCCGTCGGCCGCCAGCGGCGGGTCGGGCCGCTTGGGCGGCATCTTGCTCACCGGCGGCATGTTCGAGACCAGCAGGATCTCGGGCACTTCCGTGTGCACCGCCGACAGGTTGGTGAGCGTGTGACGGTAGTCCTCGACCTCGGGTCCGAAGGTGCGGCTGAGCCGGATGAGCAGGGCGGGATCGGCCGCGATCGCGTTCATGCCCCGGATCAGCATCAGCCCCCTGGCCGCGGCCAGCGCCGCCGGCAGGGACGCGGGATCGCGCTCCGCGGCGGCGACGACTTCCTTCGCTCCGCCGTCCAGCGCCGCGACCGTGCCGAACGACGCACCGGGCAGCGGTCCCTGGAAGGTGAAGCTCATGCGCGCTGCCCCGCATAGGGATCGTTGACGCCGTCGAGCGGCCAGATCGGCCGCCGGAGCTTGGTGAACTTCAGGCGCGAAATGTCGGGTGAGCAGATGCCGCCCGAATCGACCAGGACGATCTCGCGCGCGATCGGCGCATAGGCGGCGCGGAAGTGCTGCACGCTCTTCACCACCACCACGTTCTTGCTGCGCGGGTCGATGCCCTGGCTCAGGAACACCTGCAGGTCGATGGTCTGGATGCGGTTGGAGATCGTGACCACGTCGATGCCGCCGATGCGCAATACCGCCGTCGGCCCCATCGAGGTCTCGACGCCGGCATTCATCGGCCCGTCGTTCTTGAAGGTCCCGTCGGACAGCATCTTCACGACGGCCTTGGCCTTCACCGGACCTCCCATCGAGGGATCGGTATGGCCGCCCAGCACGACGTCGATCTCGGTGCCGACGCCCGCCTTCATGGCCTGCTGCACCGTGCCGGGATCGAAGATCGTGCCGAACGCGACGTTCTCGACGTTGGCATCGAGCAGCGCCTGCAGAAGCGGCGTCGTGTCGTTGTAGCCGCCGCCGCCCGGATTGTCGGTGCCGTCGGCGACCACCAGCGGCCCGTCCTTGCCCACGCCCGCCCGGGCCGCCGCGATGGCGTCGGAGATCGGCCGGTAGTCCGATGAGCTCTCGTCCCGCCGCTTCCAGATCTCGTCGAGCATCGCCGCCGCAACGGCCTTGGCGCGCGCTTCGGCGGCGGGCTCGTAGCTCACCGCCACGGACGGGCCGGTATAGGGGATGTCGGACCAGGTGAAGCCGGCCTGGATGGAAACCACGTTGATGCCCGGCTCTTTCTCGAAGGCATCGGCCCTGGCCAGCAGGTCGCGCATCAGGCCGGGCTGGGTCGTGCGGCCGTGGTCGGCGCCTTCCAGCATCGCGGGCTGCACCAGCAGGCAACGCGGCTGCTTCCTGCCCTCCAGCGCCTCCTGGACCAGCGCCGCGGCCTGCACGGCGCGCTCGTAGCCGTCGATGTGCGGATAGGTGCGGTAGCTCACCAGCGCGTTGGCGTGCTTGGCCATCTTCTTCGTGGCATTGGCATGCAGGTCGAGCGTGGCCACCACCGGGATGTCGGGCCCGACCACGGCGCGCAACGCCTCCAGCAGCGCGCCCTCGGCATCGTCCTCCGTCGCCGTCACGGCCGCACCGTGCAGCGACAGGCAGATCGCATCGAGCTTGCCCGCCTTCTTCGCCGCACCCACGATCATGTCGCGGATATGCTCCCAGGTCTCCCTGGTGAGCGTGCCCGAGGGCGTCGCATTGGCCGCCCCGCCCCATACCGGCTCCCAGCCGTGCGTCTTCGCCGCGTCGATGTAGCCGCCGACTTCGTTGCGGGTACCGGCGAAGCGCGGCACCATGGCCTCGCCCGCGATCAGCCAGCGCTTGCGGTAATCCTCCAGGGTCGTCGGCAGTTTGCTGAAGGTGTTGGTCTCGTGCATGAACTGCGCGATCAGGACGCGGTACGCCATCTCCCGAACTCCCGCGCCTACAGCTTGGCCGTCTTCAGCCACTCCGCCTGGCCTTCCTCGCCGTCGACGCCCATCGACTCGAGAAAGCGGCAGACCATCATGTAGTAACCGATGGTGAGGGTGAGCTCGACCAGCGCGCCCGGCGTCAGGAAGGACTGCACCGCCTTGAAGGTCTTGTCCGACGCCTTGACGTTGCGGATCACGTCGTCGGTATAGCGCAGCACGGCCTTCTCGTTGTCGCTGAAAGCCGGGGCCTCGATCGTGGCGTCGCGCAGGGCTGCGATCTTGTCCTCGCTGACGCCGACCTCACGGCCGATGCGCTCGTGCTGGAAGACCTCGTAGGCGGCGCGGCTGAGGCGTCCGGTGCGGATGATGGCCAGCTCGCGCAGAACGGGATCGAGCTCGCACTTGTAGAGCAGCGCGTTGCCCATGCGGATGAAGCCCTTCATCCCGTACTCGGAATTGGCCAGCATCCTGTAGATGTTGAGGGTCGGCTTGAGCTTGGTCAGGAACTCGGCGTGCTTGCCGGTGGCCGTCTCGACCTCGAAATACGGAATGCGCGACATGAAATCTCCCTTCGGACCGGGAGACTACGTCAGATCATGCCGCGCTTCACCAGCGGGTTGAGCCAGCGTCCCCACGGGCCGG
>CAYQAY010000068.1:0-27710 GCA_964415585.1 uncultured Reyranella sp. | reverse complement strand
TACGACACTCCCGAACCCTTCAAGGTCGACATCCCCGAACGGGCGCTGATCGACCTCGACGAGCGGCTGCGCCGCTGGCGGCCGCCACCCGCCATCGCCGACAACGGCTCGTGGGCTTCGGGCACCGATCCCACCTTCCTCGCCGATCTCGTCGACCACTGGCGCCACGGCTACGACTGGAACCGTTGCCAGGCGGCGATCAACCGCTGGCCCAACTACCTGGTCGATATCGGCCCGCAACGGGTGCACTTCATCCGCGAGCCCGGCACCGAGGTCGAGGGCGCGCCTCGTCCGTTGCCGCTCGTCATCACGCACGGCTGGCCGGGCTCGATCGTGGAATTCCTGCACATCATCGACGTGCTGGCGCATCCCGAGAACCACGGCGGCGATCCGCTGGACGCGTTCGACGTGATCGTGCCGTCGCTGCCGGGCTACGGCTTCTCCGGCCCGCCGATCCGCGAGGACGGCAGCCAAGGTCCCATCGGGCCCCGCGCCATCGCGGGCCTGTGGCACAGGCTCGTGACCGAGAAGCTCAACTACGGGCGGCCCTACGGCGTGCAGGGCGGCGACTGGGGCGCCGTCGTCTCCTCGTGGCTGGCGTTCGACCATCCGAAGACGGACGAGCAAGGCGTGCTGGGCTGCCATCTCAACATGATGGGTTTGCGGCCCGGCATCGATCTCGAGACCGCGGCGCTCAGCGCCGACGAGCAGGCGTGGCTCGCGAAGATGGGCGGCGCACTCGACGACAAGACAGCCTACCAGCGCATCCAGGCGACGCGACCGCAGACGCTGGGGGTCGCGCTCACCGACTCGCCGGTCGGGCTGGCGGCGTGGATCGTCGAGAAGTTCCAGGGTTGGAGCGACTGCGGAGGCGATCCACTGAAGCGCTTCCCGATGGACCTGCTGCTCGACAACATCATGGTCTACTGGCTGACCGGCACGGCGGGCACGGCGACGTGGCTCTATCGCGGTGTCACCGAACAGGTGCCGCGCGCGTTGCCGCCGGGCGCCAGGGTCGAGGTGCCGACCGCGTTCGCCGCCTTCCCCGCCGACCTCGCACCGGCGCCGCCCAGAGAATGGATCGAGCGCGCCTTCAACCTGCGCCAGCACACGGTGATGCCGCGCGGTGGCCACTTCGCCGCCCTCGAGGAGCCGGCGCTGCTGGTCGACGACGTGCGCGCCTTCTTCCGGCCGCTGCGTTACGGCGCCGCCAACGATTGAGTTTGTGGCCGCACGGCCGCCGTCGCCGCCACGACCGCCAGCGCCGCCAGCCCGCCGAACAGCAGCAGCGCGGCGGTGTAGGTGCCGGTCGCGTCGCGCAGCATGCCCGAGACCAGCGGGCCCGCGGCCTGCGCCGTCACCTGCATCGCCAGCACCACGCCGCGGATCGCGCCGTAGCTCTCACGGCCGAAATAGTCGGCCCAGGCCATGGGCAGCAGCATCATGATGCCGCCGATGCCTATGCCGAACGTGCCGGCGGCAAGGACGGCGCCGATGGCCGACGAGACGCCGATCAGGCCGAGGCTGCCGATGCAGAGGCAGGCGGCCGAAGCCGCCATCAGCCAGCGCACCGGCCAGCGCCGCGGCAGGAAGCCGATGCCGAAGCCCGCTGCCGCCGAGAGCGCGGAAAAGATCGCGATCACGGTCGCCGCCTGCATCGGCGGGATGCCGCGCTCGATCAGGTGCGGCGCCTGGTGCAGGCTGACGCCCGCCTGCACCGGATAGACCAGCACGGTATACAGCGAGAGCAGCCAGAAGGCCTTCGTCCGCATCGCCTCGGCGCGGCTCCAGCGCGGCTCGACCAGCGGCGCCGACCCGCCAGTCACGTTCCGGTCGGGCTCCAGGCCGACATCCTCGGGCCGGCGCACCAGCAGGAGCCAGCAGGGCACGAAGCCCACGACCAGCACGACGGCGCCGACCGCCACCCAGCCGGCGCGCCAGTCCGCGGCGCTCTCCGTCCGGCCCATCGCGAGCTGGGCGATCAGCGGCAGCGCCACGAGGCCCGACATCTGGGCGAGCGTAACGATCGAGGTCGCGACGGCCCGGCGCGCGACGAACCAGTTGTTGAGCGCGCCGTAGAGGCCGAGGTCGAACGGCCCTGCCCAGATCATGCGTGCGAAGCAGAACAGCACGTAGAAGAGCAGCAGCGACTGGACGAGCGACAGCGCCATGCAGGCGATGCCGGTGCCGGCTACCGCGAGGCAGAGGACCAGCCGCGCGCCGCGTCGGTCGACGAAGGGACCGATCATCGGCGAGAGTGCCGCCGCCAGCAGGCCACCCAGCGACACCGCCCCAGACATCTCGGTGCGAGACCAGCCGAAGGCGTCGGTCATCGGCACGACGAAGATCGACAGCACGGCGACGGCCGGCCCCTGCCGCGCGAAGCCCGCGAGGCAGATGCAGCCCAGAACCACCCAGCCGTAGAAGAACGGCAGCCGCGGGATCAGGTACCGCGGCAGGGTGGGTGTCTGCATCTATCTCACGCGAAGGTGGCGGTGGCCTGTGCCGCGATGGTGCCCTTGGGCGTCACGGTCCACAGCTCGGCTCCCGTCACCTTGCCCTGGCCGTCGACGGTCGGCCGGCCGATCGCGTCGAATGGCGCGGTGTCGAACAGCGGCGCGCGGGCGCGGATGGCGAAGGTCCTGAGCGTGCGGCCGGGCGTGGAGTCGCGCAGCAGGTCGAACAGGCACTGCTGCGCGAAGGGCCCATGCACGACCAGGCCGGGATAGCCCTCGGTCTCGATGCAGTAGGTGCGGTCGTAGTGGATGCGGTGCGGGTTGAAGGTGATGGCAGAGTAGCGGAACAGCATCACCGGATCGACCTTGAACGTGCGCCGCCACGGCACGTCCGAGGGCGCGGCCTCGCGCACCGGCACGCCGCTCTTCTCGCCGGCCTTGACCTCTTCGCGGAACACCGTGTTGGCGACCTCGGTGACGGCGAGGCCGCGCGGCGTATAGATGCGGCGCGTCTGGCTGGTGACGATCAGGTTGCCGGTGGCGCCGCTCCGGAGCTGGACGTCGGAGAACTCGGTCTCTCTCCGGAGCCTGTCGCCCACCCGGATGTCGCCGTCGAAGGTGAAGGTGGAGCCGGCATACATGCGGCGCGGCAGCGGGATCCTCGGCAGCACGCCGCCCTCGGTCGGCAGCCCGTCCTCGGCCAGCACGTTGCGCCGCGCGTAGGAGTGGAGGAAGCAGAGATGCCAGCCCGGCGCGATCGGCTCGCCCTCGCCCGGCACCTTGTCCTGCCGATCGAAGGTCGCGATCATCGCCTTGAGCGGCGCCTGGGTGACGACATCCTCGTCCTCGATCTTGCGGCCGAGTTCCTTCTTCAGCGGTTCGATGTCGATCGTCATGGCGCTTCCTCCGGGATTGCCTGCAGCGTATCCAATCCCCCGCCATGATTCGCCGCCCCCGCCCTCACGAAATCAAACTGTTGCCGCAGATCGAAAACGCGGCCGACCTGCGCTACCGCCAGGTGGGGCTGCAGCTCGTGATCGACATGCCGCCCGCCAGTCTCGCCTCGCTCACGGCCGGATGTCGCGAAGACCGTCTGTGGGTCGCCGTCTCGCGCGTCGATCGACCGGTGGGCTTCGCCCTGATGAAGTTTCCCGGTGGCACGGCGTGGCTCGACCAATTGTCGGTGCTCGACCGCTGGCAGGGCCGCGGCTTCGGCACCGCCCTGATCGACCGCGCCGCGGCTGCGGCTCGCGCGCGAGGCTTCGACGCGCTCTATCTCTCGACCTATCGCAACGTGCCGTGGAATGCGCCGTTCTACGCCAGGCGCGGCTTTGCCGAGGTGCCGCGTGGCGAGTGGCCGCGCGCATTCCGCGCTCAGATGCTGGCCGAGAACCATCCGCCCTGGCGGCGCACGATCATGCGCCGCCCACTCGGCGGTGGGCCTTGACGCGCCGCCTATTCGGCGGCGACCGCCAGCCCCATCTGCTCGCAGGTCGGTGCCACGTCGGAGACGGTGGCACGTCGCATGTCGCGGGCGTAGCGCTGGTCGTCGAAGTCCATGCCGCGATGCATGGTGCAGCGATCGTCCCAGATCACGAGGTCCTTCACGCGCCAGCGGTGCGTGTACACGAACTGGCGCTGCGTGGCGTGCGCCGTCAGCTCCTCGACCAGCGCCTTCGCTTCGGCGTCGGAAATGCCGCGGATCGCGCCGATGTGGCTCGCGATGTAGAGACTCATGCGGCCGGAATCCTGAAGCCGGCGCACCAGCACCTGCGGCACCGGTGCGAAGGCCTTCTTCTCGTTCTCGTCGAAGTCGGCGAAGCCCAGCTTGGCGCGCGAATACATGATCGAATGCTCGGCAACGAGGCCGGCGATGCGCTGCCGGGTCTTCTCCGGCAGCGCGTCATAGGCCGCGCGCATGTCGGCGAACTCGGTATGGCCGCCGATCGGCGGGATCGAGCGAGCGTGCAGCATCGAGCAGTAGGCCGGCAGACGCTTGAACGAGGAGTCGGTGTGCCAGAGGCGGTTGCCGAGATTGTAGAGCCGCTGGCGGTCGTCGGTCTTCAGGATGCGGTTCTCGGCGTCGAGGTTGCCGACATCGGCCATGTTCTCGTGCAGGCGCAGCTTGTGGTCCTTGCGCGCTTTGAAAACCGTCGTCTCGAGCGGCCCGAAGTTGCGCGCGAAGTCGAGCTGGCTTTCGTCCTCGAACTCCTGGTCGGGGAAGACCAGCACGGCGTACTTGGTGAAGGCGGCGCGGATTGCCGCCAGGTCCTCGGCTGCGAGCGGTTTGCCGAGCACGACGTCACCCACTTCGGCCACGAAGTCGGGCGTCACCGGATGGATCGAGAGGGGCATCGGTCGTCTTCTCCCTAGCCTGAGATTCTACCGCAATTGGACCACTGAACGGACAGCCGGGCAATCGCCGGATATGATGGCAGGCATGATCGAGAAGCAGGAAGTGCAGGAGCTGTTCCCGACCCCCTTGTGGATCGTGGACCTCCAGCCGGCCGCCGCCGCGAGCCTCAATGCGAAACTGAAGGCCGAGATCGAGCGTCTGATCACGCCGCGCCCCGCCATTCCCGCCGGCAGCAACTGGCAGACACCCCAGGACCTGCACACGCGGCCGGCCTTCGGCGAGTTTGTGAAGCTCGTCGAGACGGCGGCGCGCGGCGTCGCGCGTTTCCTCCATGTCGACCAGTATCCCATGGCGATCACCGGCTGCTGGGCCAACGTCAATCCGCCGGGCGCCTATCACCCGATGCACCATCACCCCAACAACTACCTGAGCGGCGTCTACTACGTGGCCATTCCGCAGGCAGGCTCGCAGATCCTGTTCCAGGATCCGCGCGGCCAGGCGTCGATGATCATGCCGAAGCCGAAGCAGTACACCCGCCTCACCGCCAACGGCGCCAACGCCCAGAGCAAGGATGGCCGCATGGTGCTCTTCCCGGCCTGGCTGAAGCACACCGTGCCGGCCAACGACGGGCAGAGTGAGCGCATCAGCATCTCGTTCAACCTGATGTTCAAGAACTTCAGCGAGACAATGGCCTCGCCGATGTGGGACCCGACGGCCGGAGAAGAC
This sequence comes from uncultured Reyranella sp., assembly GCA_964415585.1. GTDB lineage: Bacteria > Pseudomonadota > Alphaproteobacteria > Reyranellales > Reyranellaceae > Reyranella. The sequence goes on along the minus strand of CAYQAY010000068.1, from coordinate 22,172 downwards.
AGGAAATGAGCATGAAGGATCGCTACGGCAACGAGCTCGGCACGACGTCCGCCGACGCGCGGGACGCCTACCAGGCCGGCATGGACAGCCTGATGTCGGCGACACCCGGGATGGACGCCGCGTTCCAGAAAGCGGTCGAGGCCGACGACGGCTTCGCGCTCGGCCACATCGCACTCGCCCGCGCCAAGCAGCTCCTCGGCCGCGGCCACGAGGCCAAGGCGCCGCTGGCCCGCGCGCAGGAGCTGGCGCCGGGCGCCAGCGCGCGCGAGCGGAGCCAGATCGCGATCTTCGAGAAGATCCTGACCGGCCAGGGCGCCGCCGCCCTCGATGCGATCCGCGAGCACATGAAGGACTGGCCGTGCGACGCCATGGCGCTCGCGCCGGCGACCAGCGTGTTCGGGCTGATCGGCTTTTCCGGCAGGGTCGGCCGCGAGCAGGAGCAGCTCGAGATCCTGGTGCCGTTCGAGAAGCACTACGGCGGCGACTGGTGGTACCTCACGCAGCTCGCCTTCGCGCAGATCGAACTGGGACAGTTCGAGGAGGGTCGCCGCAACATCGAGAAGGCGCTGGCCGACTATCCGAAGAGCGCCCACGCCGCCCACATCCACGGCCACCTCTTCTACGAGACCGGCGAGCGCGAGGCAGGCCTCGCCTATCTCACCGACTGGATGAAGGACTATCCGCGCGACGGGCTGATGCACTGCCACAACTCCTGGCATCTCGCGCTGTGGTCGATGGAAACCGGCAAGCACGCCGACGCCTGGCGCATCTACGACGACGCGCTGCGTCCCGGCGCCGCCTGGGGACCGCAGATCAACGTGGCGACGGATTGCCCGGCCTTCCTGCTGCGCGCCGAGATGGCGGGCGAGCCGCGCCAGCCCGAGCGCTGGCGCGAGATCGCCGACTACGCGACCAAGTGGTTCGGCCGCCCGGGCCTGGGTTTCGTCGACATGCACACCGCGCTCGCCTACGCGATGGCGGGCGACGTCGAGGTGCTCGCGAAGTTCGCCGAGAGCCCGCGCGGCGCCACCGCCGACCTGCTGCCGCCGATGGCGACGGGGTTCTCCGCCTTCGCGGCCGGCAACTGGCAGCACGCGATCGGCGCGATCCGCCCGCTGCTCGACACGCACGAGCGGCTGGGCGGGAGCCGCGCCCAGCGCGACCTGCTGGAATATGTCGTGACGGCCGCAATGGTGCGCGACGGCAAGTCCGGCGAGGCGCGCGAGTTCATCTCGCAGCGCCGCCCTCAGAACGGCAAGGGCCGCGGCTTTCCGATCTCGGGCCTCTAGCCGAGCGCGAACTCCTCGGCGAGCAATTCGTAGGAGCGTTTGCGCGCCGCGAAGTCGAAGCAGATCGTCACGGCCATGATCTCATCGACCTCGTAGTTGGTCGCGTGGCGTTCGAGGCCGGCTCGCACCGTCTTCGGAGACCCGACGACCGAGCGACGACGCAGCGCCGGCAGCCAGCGCTCAGCGCCGGGTTGCTTGGCGGCCTCCAGCGCCTCCTCGGTCGACGGCACGGGACCGGGATTGCCGAGCGTACGGAGCCGCATTGCCCAGACTTCGCGGCTGCGCGACAGCAGGTCGGCTTCCTCGTCGGTCTCCGCGCAGAGCACTGAGATCGCCATCATCGGCATCGGCTCGGGATGCAGCGACGACGGCTTGAAGTGCGCGCGATAGGCACGCGTCACGCCGTCGCCTCCGTCGGGATTGATGAAGTGTGCAAAGCAGAACGGCAGGCCGAAATGGGCGGCGAGAGCCGCGCTGTCGTCACTCGAGCCCAGCAGCCAGACGTCGGGTGCCGAGAGCCCGACCGGCTGGGCCGTCACGCCGCGGCCTTCGTGGTCGTCAGGCAACGCATCGTGCAGCCAGGCCACGAGATCGCGCACCTGGTAAGGATACTTGTCGGCGTTGCTCCAGTTGGGCTTGCCGTCGGCCAGGATCCGCATCGTGCGCTGGTCGCTGCCCGGCGCGCGGCCGATGCCGAGATCGATGCGGCCGGGAAACAACGTCTCCAGCATGCGGAAGTTCTCTGCGACCTTGTAGGCGCTGTAGTGCGGCAGCATCACGCCACCCGAGCCGACGCGGATGCGTTCAGTGAGTCCCGCGACGCGCGCGATCAGTACCTCCGGCGTCGAGCCGGCCAGCGCCTCGCTGCTGTGATGCTCGGCGAGCCAGTAGCGCTCATAGCCCAGGCGATCGCAGAGCTGTGCCAGTTCGAGAGTCTCGCGAACGGCGTCGGCCGGCGTGCCGCCCTTCCTGATCGGCGACTGGTCGAGAACGCTGAGACGCAGCGGCCTGGACGACGACAAGGGCGTCAGAGGCCCTTCTTGCCCATCGCCAGGAACTTCTCCTGGCGGCGCTCGCGCAGCGTGTCGGGATCGAGCTTGGAGAGGTCGGCCAGCGCCTCGGCCACCACCTTGCCCACGAGGTCGATCGCCTCGTCGGGCGAGCGATGGGCGCCGCCCATCGGCTCGGGGATCACGTCGTCGATGATCTCGAGCTTCTTGAGGTCCGCCGCCGTGACCTTCATCGCCTCGGCGGCTTCCTGGGCGTTGGCGTTGGAACGCCACAGGATCGAGGCGCAGCCTTCCGGCGTGATCACCGAGTAGACCGAGTTCTCGAGCATGTAGACACGGTCGGCCGAGGCGATCGCCAGCGCACCGCCCGACCCACCCTCACCGATCACCACGCTGACCAGCGGCACGCCGATCGCAAGGCAGGTATCTATCGAGCTCGCCACCGCCTCCGCCTGGCCGCGCGCCTCGGCGTCGATGCCGGGATAGGCACCGGGCGTGTCGACGAACGTGACCACCGGCAGCTTGAAGCGGTCCGCGAGCTTCATCAGGCGCTGCGCCTTGCGGTAGCCCTCGGGCCGCATCATGCCGAAATTGTGCTTGAGACGGGATTCAGTATCGTCGCCTTTCTCCTGCCCCAACACGACGACGCTGCGTCCCCGCAGCCGGCCGAGACCGCCGACGATGGCCGCGTCCTCGGCGAAGGCGCGGTCGCCGGCCAGCGGCGTGTAGTCGGTGATCAGGCGGTCGATGTAGCTCTGGGCATGCGGGCGCTCGGCATGACGGGCGACCTGCACGCGCTGCCAGGGCGTCAGCTTCGCGTAGGTCGCGCGGATCTGCTTCTGCACCTTGTCCTGCAGACGCATGACTTCCTCGGCGATGTCGACGTCGCCCGAATTCGGCAAGTGCCGGAGCTCGGCGATCTTGCTCTCCAATTCGGCGATCGGCTTCTCGAAGTCGAGATAAGTCGTCATTTGAGATCAGGTGTCGCCCGGTCGCGGAATCCTGTCAACCGCCCGTCGGACCGCGCTTGCGCCGCGCCAGAGGATGCTTGTCCTGCACCAGCGACCGCAACTTTTCGTCGAGCACGTGCGTGTAGATCTGGGTCGTGGCGATATCCGCATGGCCCAGCATCATTTGCACCGAACGCAGGTCGGCGCCGCCCTCGAGCAGGTGGCTGGCGAAGGCATGGCGCAGCACGTGCGGCGAGACACGCGCGGGATCGATACCGGCACCGAGTGCGGCTTCCTTGAGAAGCTGGGCGAAGCGCTGGCGCGTGAGATGGCCGGTGCGCCCGCGCGACGGGAAGAGGAAGCGCGAGGTCTCGCCCTCGCCGAGCGCCGCGCCGCGCATGCGCAGCCACGCCGCGATGGCCGCGCGCGCCGGATCCGACAGCGGCACCAGGCGCTCCTTGTCACCCTTGCCGCGGACCATCAGCATCGAGGGATCGCGCTCGACGGCGGACAGCGGCAGCGCCACCAGCTCCGAGACCCGCAGGCCCGCGGCATAGAGGATCTCGAGCAGCGTCGCCATGCGGCCGCCGTCGGTCTCGTCCTTCGCGCGCGCCGCGTCGATCAGCCGGTCGACCTCCTCGCGCGACAGAACCTTGGGCAGTGGCCGTCCGAGTCTCGGCGAGTCGAGCGTGCTCGCCGGATCGTCCTCGCGCACGCGCTCGGCCAGCAGGAAGCGGAAGAACTGGCGCAGCACGGACAGCCGGCGCGCCACCGTGCGCGGCGTCATGCCGACATAGTCGAGCGACTTCAGGTAGGCGCGCAGCGCGGCCGCATCGGCGGTCGCGGGGGATTGCTTGCGGCGTGCGAGGAACGCTTCCAGGTCCTTGAGATCGGTGCCGTAGGCGAGCTCGGTATTGCGCGACGCGCCCCGCTCGGCGCGCAGCATCTCGATGAAGGCTTCGGCGTCGCGGCCGAGACGTCGGGACGGCTTGCGCTTCATAGGCCGTGGGCGATCGCGACCTCGACCGCGAACAGCCGGGCCGCGTGGTCCTCGCCGGCCTGCCGCAGTGCGCGCACGATCGCGCCCACCGCGGCGGGATGCAATTCGACGAGCGGCGTCTCGCCGGTCGACAGGGCGGCGAGCAGCGCCGTCTCGGCGCGCCGGCGGCCGCTCGCCGCGGTCTGCAACGCCTGCATCGTCGAGGCCGGCGGCGAGACGAGTCGGGCATTGGCGGGCGGCGCTTCCGGCAGGGCGGTGGCGCCCGGCGGCATGTCGATGCCGGTTGCCCGCAACAGTTCCATCATCAGGTTGCCGCGCAGCGCCGCCTTCGCGGGGTCTTCCTGGCGGACGAGCTCGTACCAGCGGTTCACTTCCTCCGGCGGCAGGCGCCGGGGCTGGTCGATGCCGGCGACCGCGACCAGCGGCATCAACCGGTCGAGGGCCTGCATGGCCCGAGCGTTGTCGCGGGCGGCCGTCAGCGCGAGCCGAGTCCATGCCTGGGTCCGGGCTCCGTCGCCCAACAGCAGGAAGCCGCGCATCGCCTCCTGCGCCACGTTGGCGTATTCGGGCCTGGCCGGCAGATTGACCAGCGCGAGCGCACTGCCGCGCGCCATGGTCGGAAACAGCGCGCCACCCTTCTCGTCGCCGTAGACCGCGGCGATCGAACTCATGAGCTGTTGCGGGCTCTGCGCGGCGCGCGCCGAGGCGACCAGCCGGGCTCGACGCGCCATGGGCGCCGGCAGGTTCACTCGACCGCGCACCGCTTCGGCGTAGATGTCGCCGAGACGCGAGGCGTCGATGATGGCCAGCGCCTCGCCACGTTCGGCGATCTCGAGGCGTACCGGCATCGGCAGCGTGCGGTGCGAGACCAGTGCGCGGATCAACGACGGCTGCATCGTGCGCAGGATGCTGGCCGGCGGCTGCACGTAGGCGAGGTCCAGCATCGCCATCGCCGGCCCGTCGAGTTCCGTGGGCGGCGCGGCGTTCGGCGGCAGGCCGCCAGCGGCGATCTCGACCAGCCTGGCAAAGGCAGGACCGGCCGTGCGCAGGGGAACGGCGGCGGCGAGCGCACCCGCATTGTCGCCCGCGACCAGCTTGCAGGCGATCTCGACCCGGAGTGCGAACGGCTGCTGCAGCGGGTGGCTGCGGGCGATGGCGCAGGCCGTCTCCTTCTCGCCCGCCATCATGAGCGCGTTCACGGTCACGGCGGCGATCGACGGATCGGCGTAGCCACCGGCGCCACGCACCATCTCGTTCAGGGCCTCGGCCTCACCCATCGCCGCGAGCTTCTCGACCTCGAGCGCGAACAGGCTCGGCGGCGGGCTGCCATCGGCCTGTGGGGGCTTGAGCGCGCTCACCATCACCCTGAACTGAAGATCACGCAACGCACGGCTGCGGGGTGCAGACTGCAAGGCCGAGACCAGGCGCTTGGCCGTGCCGAGCGACGTACCGGCCCAGGCATCGGCCGGCATGCCGCCGTTCTGCTGCCCGAGGAAGCCCGTAACGCGGCCGTCGAAGCTGGGCACTTTGGCCTGCGCACACAGAGGATACGCGACGATGGCCAAAGCCACCGCGAAGACGCCGCAGCTAGCGCGCAAAACGCTCATTGGACACCGGAACCTCGAAGTGCCGCAGCGGCGGACGGGGCTCGATGACCGCGAGCGCCACGAGTCCGGCGATCAGCAGGCACACGGCCACGACCACGGCCACCGGGCCGAGGCGCAGGGTGGGCACGCTGAATCGGTTTCTCGAACGGAACAGGGGCACGGCGCGGGAAACCTACAGGGACGCCGTGGGGGCGGCAATCGCCGCGCATCTGCCGCGCCAATCGCTTGAATCGACCGGCATTATGGGCGACATGCATGGGTGCAGCTCGCCATGGACGCCTCTCCACCCCTGTCGTTGCCGCGCACCGTGGCCCTGGTCGGCCTGATGGGCGCGGGCAAGAGCGCCATCGGCAAGCGGCTGGCACTTCGGCTCGGCCTTCCGTTCGTCGACGCCGATGACGAGATCGAGCGTGCGGCCGGCTGCAGCATCGCGGAATTCTTCGAGAAGTACGGCGAGCAGGAGTTCCGCGCCGGCGAGCGGCGGGTGATCGCGCGTCTGCTCGACCAAACGCCGCGCGTGCTCTCGACGGGCGGCGGCGCCTACATGGACCCCGAGACTCGTGCCTTGATGCGCGCCAAGGCCCTCACCATATGGCTTCGAGCCGAGCTCGACGTGCTGTTCGAGCGTGTCAGGAAACGTGCGCACCGCCCGTTGTTGCGCCAAGGCGACCCACGCGAGATTCTCGACCGGCTGATGCAACAGCGCTATCCGATCTACGCCGAAGCCGACATCGTGGTCGATTCGACGGCCCAGCCGGCCGACCGCACCACCGAACAGGTCATCGACGCGATCCGCGTCTATCTTGGGACGCACGCCGAGGGAAGCGCGGCATGAGCGCATCCCGCACCATCCGCGTCGATCTCGCCGGCCGCGCCTACGACATCATGACCGGCCCGGATCTGATCGACCGCACCGGCGAGATCGCACGACCGCTGCTCGCCGCGCCACGCGTCACGATCGTGAGCGACCAGACCGTGGCGCCGCTCTACGGCGCCCGGCTCGCCGCCTCGTTCACGAAGGCCGGTATCAAGACAGACTCGGTGACGGTTCCGGCCGGCGAGAGCAGCAAGGACTTCGCGAGCTTCGGGCGGCTGATGAACGAGCTGCTCGATCGCCGTCCCGACCGCAAGACGACGCTGGTGGCATTGGGCGGCGGTGTCGTCGGCGACCTCACCGGCTTCGCCGCGGCCGTACTGCTGCGCGGCGTCGACTTCATCCAGGTGCCGACCACACTGCTGGCACAGGTCGACTCCTCGGTCGGCGGCAAGACCGGCATCAATACGCGTCACGGCAAGAACCTGATCGGCGCCTTCCATCAGCCCCGCCTGGTGGTGGCCGATACGACCGTGCTCGACACGCTGCCGCGCCGCGAGCTGCTGGCGGGCTATGCCGAAGTCGCCAAGTACGGGCTGATCGACGGTCCTGCGTTCTGGCAATGGTGCGAGAGGAACGGCGCGGCGGTGCTGGCGGGCGACGCCGCCGCACGCACCTACGCCATCGAGCAGAGCTGCCTGTCCAAGGCACGTATCGTGGCGGCCGACGAGCGCGAGACGACCGACCTTCGGGCCCTGCTCAACCTCGGACACACCTTCGGGCACGCACTCGAGGCCGAGACCGGCTTCGGCAGCGACCTGTTGCACGGCGAGGCCGTCGGTGCCGGCATGGCGATGGCCTTCGATCTTTCGGCGCGCATCGGCCTCTGCCCGACGCACGACGCCGAGCGCGTGCGCAAGCATCTGGGGGCCGTCGGCCTGCCGGTCCGCCTGCGCACCATCGGTGGCGACAACCGGCGCACCTGGGACGCCACGAAGCTCATCGAGCACATGCGGGGTGACAAGAAGGCCGAAGCCGGCAAGCTCACCTTCGTGCTGGCACGCGGCATCGGCAAAGCCTTCGTCACGCGCGACGTCGACGAAGCGGTCCTTCGCGGCCTGCTCGACGACGCCATCGCCGCCTGATCCCGCCATGGAAGCCGAGCTGTATTTCGACCTTCCGTTGTCGCTGGCCGTGCCGTTGGTCGTCCTCTGCCTGCTGCTGGCCGCCTACCTGTCGGCAGCCGAGACGGCGATCACCGGCGTCTCGCGGCCCCGCATGCATCGGCTCGCCCAGCAGGGAAACAAGCGCGCCGAGATCGTGAACGGCCTGCTCGACCGCAAGGACGAGACCGTCAGCGCCGTGCTTCTCGGCAACAACGTGGTCAACATTTTCTCCGCCTCGCTGACGACGGCCGTCCTGACCGCGCTGTTCGGTGCCGCAGGCGTCGTCTACGCCACCCTGGTGATCGGCGTGCTGGTCGTGATCTTCGCCGAGGTCATGCCCAAGACCTGGGCGCTGTTGCGCGCCGACCGTGTCGCGCTGATGCTGGCGCCCTCGATCGTCGTCACCCTGGCGATCCTCGGCCCCGTCGCGCGAAGCGTCGCCTCCATCTCCCGCTTCTTTCTCGGCCTGCTGCGCGTGAAGACCGATCGCGGACACGAGGCCGGCGAGCATGCCGACGTGCTGCGCGGCGCCATCGAGCTGCATGGCGAGGATCTCGCCAACGACGCAGCACCGGCCGAGAAGGCGATGCTGCGGTCGGTCCTGGACCTCGGCGATCGCACGGTGGGCGACGTCATGACCCATCGCGGCAACGTCGTTCTGATCGACGCCGACCAGCAGACCAGCGCCATCGTGGCCCAGATGCTGGCCGCGCCCTACACGCGCATCCCGCTTTACCGCGGCGAGGCCGACAACATCGTCGGTGTCGTCCATGCCAAGGACCTTTTCCGCGCGGTCAAGGCCGCCGGCGACCCCGACGCCGTCAAGATCGACGGAGTCATGACCCCGCCCTGGTTTATCCCCGAGTCGACGGTGCTGTTCGATCAGCTCGAGGCGTTTCGCGCACGTCACGAGCATTTTGCCATTGTCGTCGACGAGTACGGTGCGTTGCGCGGCATCGTCACCCTCGAGGACATCATCGAGGAGATCGTCGGCGACATCGAAGACGAGCACGACGCCATCCGCCGCGGCGTCGCCCGGCGCGACGACGGCAGCCTGGTCAGTCGGGGCGACGTGCCGATCCGCGACCTCAACCGCGAATTCGGCTGGGCCTTGCCGGAGGGCGTGGCGACCACCATCGCCGGCCTGGTGCTGCACGAGGCGCGCCGCATCCCGGAAGTGGGCCAGGTCTATGCATTTTACGGTTTTCGCTTCGAGATTTTGAAGCGCGAGGGCACGCGCATCGCCGAGTTGCGTATCGTGCCGCCCGCCGCCATACAGACGGCCAACTGATCATCATCTGCCAGCCATAGGAACGACCCATGCCGCTTTCGCCGCCGGTCGGGCGCCAGCACCTTCATACGCGCCGCGTGACCTGCCAGGGCTTCTTCCGCGAGGACGGGCTGTGGGATATCGAGGGCCGTATCACCGACGAGAAGTCCTACGAACACGCCAACGAATGGCGCGGCCCGCTGAAGCCCGGCGACCATGTGCACGACATGTCGATCCGCCTCACGCTCGACCACAAGTTCACGATCGTCGATGTCGAGGCGGTGACCGACAAGTCGCCCTATCGAATGTGCGGCGACATTGCGCCCGACTTCAAGAAGCTGATCGGCCTCAGGATCGGCGGCGGCTTCCATCGTGAGGTGCGGGCTCGCCTGGGCGGCGTGCACGGCTGCACGCATATCGTCGAGCTGCTCGGTCCGGTCGCGACGACCGCATTCCAGACCGTGTCTTCCAAGAAGGCGAGCGAACTCAACCGCGCCCATCGCGCGAAGAGGGGACACGTGCCGAAGCCAGCGGACGCCGACGCCCCGCCGAAGCCGCGGCGCAAGCCTTATGTCATCGATACCTGCCATGCCTGGGCGTCGGACGGCGAGGTCGTCAGACGCTGGGCCCCCGACTTCTACACCGGTCCCGATGCCGAAAACGTGCGCGCCGCCGCAGCTGGCAAGAACATCGAGATTGAAGGCTAGCGCCGGGCCGCGTCTTCTGCCGGCGTCAGCGTCGTCAGCGCCAGCGCGTGCAGGCCGGCGTCGAGTTCGGCCTTGAGCGCCGCATAGACCTGACGCTGGCGCGCCACGCGGCTCTGGCCCTCGAAGGCGGCCGACACGATCTCGACCTTGAAATGCGTCTCGCCGCCCTCGCGCCATCCCGCATGGCCATGGTGGCGCGACGACTCGTCCTCGATCGCGAGTCGCGACGGTGTGAACGTCGTCCTGAGCTTGCTGTCAATCGCCATCGCTACCTTGCCCATCGCTCGCCTCTCTTGCCCGGCATCAGCCTTGAACACATATTAGCCTGATGCCGCGACGGCGAGCCAAACCATTGACCGCGACCGACGACGCGCAACCGCATCAGCGGGTGTGCGAGGCGCCGGGCTGCCGCCTCGAAGGCGAGTTCCGCGCGCCCCGTGCACGCGACAAGCTCGACGAACATCGCTGGTTCTGCCTCGAGCATGTCCGCGAATACAACAAGAAGTGGGACTATTTCGCCGGCATGGACGCCGATTCGATCGAGAGGCACATCCGGGCCGACACGACCTGGCGCCGACCCGTCTGGCCGATGGGCGCCCGTCGCAATGGCGGTGCCTACGCCACCATCAAGGATCCGTTCGGTCTGGCCGACGATGCCGGTCTCGGGGAGAAACCGCCGCCCAAGTTCGATGGCAGCGAGCAACTGACACCGGCCGAGCGCAACGCCCTCGACGTGCTTGAACTATCATGGCCGTTGACGCGGGCGGTCGTGAAATCCCGTTACAAGGAACTGGTGAAACGCCACCACCCCGACGCCAACGGCGGCGCGCGGGCGGCCGAGGAAAAACTCAAAGAAATCAACGCCGCCTATTCCACTCTGCGGGCTTCCGAGCATCTGCCTGCCGAGTGATTAGCCCTGCTCAGGGCAGCCCCCGCATTTGGCGGCTTGCGGTGCACAAATCGGCCTGCGACTATCGTTTTGCCCGCAATTTGGCGGGCATTGTTTTGTAGGAATCCGTGTGATGGCCTCTACGACGACCGCGGCTCGGCAGAACGTGTCGGGCATGCCGGATATCAAGGTTTCCGCCCGCCAGCTCTTCGGCATCGACACCGACATGGAGGTGCCGGCGTTCAGTGCGGCGACCGAGCATGTTCCGGAGGTCGATGACGCCTACCTGTTCGACCACGACACGACGCTGGCGATCCTCGCGGGCTTCGCCCACAACCGACGGGTCATGGTGCAGGGCTATCACGGCACCGGCAAGTCGACCCACATCGAACAGGTCGCGGCGCGCCTCAACTGGCCCTGCATACGCGTCAACCTCGACAGCCACATTTCCCGTATCGACCTGATCGGCAAGGACGCCATCGTGCTGCGCGACGGCAAGCAGATCACGGAGTTCCGCGAAGGCATCCTGCCTTATGCACTGCAGAACCCGACGGCGCTGGTATTCGATGAGTACGACGCCGGTCGCGCCGACGTCATGTTCGTCATCCAGCGCGTGCTCGAGGTCGAAGGCAAGCTGACGCTTCTGGACCAGAACAAGGTGATCCGCCCTCACCCGGCGTTCCGTCTTTTCTCGACAGCCAACACCGTCGGCCTCGGCGATACGACCGGCCTCTATCACGGCACGCAGCAGATCAACCAGGGCCAGATGGACCGCTGGTCGATCGTGACGACGCTGAACTACCTGCCGCACGACCAGGAAGTGAACATCGTTGCCGCCAAGACGCCGCACTACGACAGCGAGGAAGGGCGCAAGACCATATCCGCGATGGTGGCGCTCGCCGACCTCACGCGTGCAGGCTTCATCGCGGGCGACATCTCGACCGTCATGTCGCCGCGCACGGTGATCACCTGGGCCGAAAACGCACGCATCTTCGGTGGCGATGTCGGCTTCGCCTTCCGCCTGACCTTCCTGAACAAGTGCGACGAGGTCGAGCGCAGCACGCTCGCCGAGTACTATCAACGCTGCTTCGGCAAAGAACTGCCGGCCGGCAGCGGCAAGGGCGGCAAGCTGCACTGAGAGGGGCCGACATGGCCAAGGACACGACGCCGCTCGAGGAGTTCCGCCGCGTCACCGCCACCACCATGCGGGCGGTGTCACGCAAGGAAGTGAACGTCTCGTTCGTCCCCGACGGCGGTTCGCTGCTGGGCAGCGAGGCGCGGATCACCGTGCCGGCGCGCGACCTGCCGGTCGAAGACGTCAGCCGGGTCCGCGGCGAGGCCGACTCGATGGCGCTGAAGCTGCGCCATCACGACCGCAAGACTCACCTGCGCCGCGTGCCGCGTGGTGAGACCGCGCGGGCGATCTTCGAGGCGGTCGAGCAGGTCCGCGTCGAGGCGCTGGGTGCCCGCCGGATGGCCGGCGTCGCCGACAATCTCGCGGCGCTGTGGCGCCAGCGGTCGGACCAGCGCGGCCACGCCCGGGTCAAGAACAAGGAAGATGCACCGCTCGCCGACGTGATCGGCCTGATCGCACGCGAGCAGCTTCTGGGCGCCGCACCGCCGGAGTCGGCGAGAGCGATGGTCGACATGTGGCGTGCCGACGTGGAAAGCGCCGCCGGCCGCGACTTCCAGAAACTTCGCGAGTCGCTCGCCAACCAGGAGACCTTCGCGCGCGCCGCGCGCCAGCTCATCCGCGACCTCAAGCTCGGTGACGAGACGGCCGACCTGCAGGACGACGACACCGAGGAAAGCCAAGACCAGGAGAACGCCGACGGCCAGTCGAACGAGACCGGCGACGACCAGAGCGACTCCAGCGAAACCCAGGGCTACGGCGCCCAGGGCGAGGAAACCGAGGATGCTTCCGAGCAGGAGGACGCGTCGGAGACCGTCGCCGACCAGGCGCAGACCGAGATGCAGATGGGCTCTGGCGACGAGGAGGAGCCGGGGCGCGCCGAACGGCCCTGGCTGCCACCGGGCGCCCTCTCCAACGAGCCGCTCGGCCAGCAGTATCATGCCTACACGGCGAAGTTCGACGAGATCGTCGAGGCCGATCAGCTCTGCGATGCCGAAGAGCTCGGCCGCCTGCGCAACCATCTCGACCAGCAGCTCAACCACCTGCAGGGCGTGATCGGCAAGCTCGCCAACCGACTGCAGCGCCGCCTGATGGCCCAGCAGAATCGCGCCTGGGACTTCGACCTCGACGAAGGCATGCTCGACGCGGCACGCCTCACGCGCATCATCACCAACCCGATGCACTCTCTCTCCTACAAGCAGGAGAAGGACACGAACTTCCGCGACACCGTCGTATCGCTGCTGATCGATAACTCGGGTTCCATGCGCGGGCGCCCCATTACGGTCGCCGCGATGTCCGCCGACATCCTGGCGCGCACGCTCGAGCGCTGCGGCGTCAAGGTCGAGATCCTGGGCTTCACGACACGCGCCTGGAAGGGCGGCCAGAGCCGCGAGCAATGGCTGGCCGCCGGCAAGCCGGCCAACCCGGGCCGCCTGAACGATCTGCGCCACATCATCTACAAGCCGGCCGATGCGCCGTGGCGCCGGGCCCGCAAGAACCTCGGTCTGATGCTGCGCGAAGGCATCCTCAAGGAGAACATCGACGGCGAGGCGCTGCTCTGGGCGCACAACCGCCTGCTGCCGCGGACGGAAGAGCGCAAGATCATGATGGTGATCTCCGACGGCGCGCCGGTCGACGATTCGACCCTGTCGGTGAACCCCGGCAACTATCTCGAGCGTCATCTGCGCGACGTCATCGACTGGATCGAAACGCGTTCGCCGGTCGAGCTGATCGCCATCGGCATCGGCCACGACGTCACGCGCTACTACCGCCGCGCCGTCACCATCGTCGACGCCGACCAACTCGGCGGCACGATGATGGAGCAGCTCGCATCCCTGTTCGACGAGGAGGACACCAGGGACATGCGCGCGGCGCGCGGCAAGCGATCGGGTGCGGGCGCCAAGGTGGCCGCCGGCAAGGGTGGCGGGAAGCCTGGCAAGCGCGCCGCCTGATCCGGTGGCCAGCCGCTTCCTTCTTGCGCTCTGCCTGGTCGTCACCGCCTGCGCGAGCGTCTCTCCGCCGCCCGCGGGGGCGCAGGAGCAGCCGGTCGAGATCCGCAGCTCCGCGCTCACACTCAAGATCGACGAGCCGGCCGCCACGCGCGTCGGTCGCCTGATCTGGCGCGGCGGCATCGAGATGAAGGCGAACTCGCGCAACTTCGGCGGCTGGTCAGACCTCCATGTTTCTCCCGACGGCCGCACGCTGACCTCGATCTCCGACGAAGGCGCCTGGCTGACGGCGACCGTCGACTACGACGCCAAGCGCAACCTCGCGGGCCTGAGCAGCGCCAAGCTCGGACAGTTGCGCGACCTCGACGGCAAGCCGATCGAAAGCAAGGCCGAGGCCGACGCAGAGGCGCTGGCACGCCTGCCGGACGGCGCGTGGCTGGTGGCGCTGGAGCGCCGGCATCGCCTGTGGCGCTATGCCTCGCTCGCGGCGACACCGCTTCCCGTCGAGGGACCGACCGAGATGTCGCTGCAGCCGAAGAACGGCGGCATGGAGGCGTTGACCGCGATGGCCGACGGCACCCTGGTCGCCCTCAGCGAGGAGTACAGCCAGAAAGCAGGCACCGTGATGGGCTGGATCGGCAAGCCTGCCGCCGGCGGCCGCTACACCTGGAGCTCTTTCGCCTACGCGACCATCGCCGATTTCCAGCCGACGTCGATCACGGTCCTGCCGGACGGATCCTTCGCCACGATCGAACGCGCCTTCGACATGGTGCGGGGCGTACGCTGCCGCGTGATGCGCTTCGACGCAGCCCAGCTCCGGCCCGGCGCGACCGTGCGAGCCGAGGAGCTGGCGCGGCTCGCCTCGCCCTATGCGGTCGACAACCTGGAGGGGCTGGCGGCGACGCGCGGCGCGGCGGGTGAGACGCTGCTCTGGCTGATCTCGGACGACAACTTCAATCCGCTCCAGCGGAACATCCTGATGCTGTTCGAGCTGGCGAAATAAAAAGGCCGCTTACGCGGCCTTCTTTGCATCCTTCTTGGCCTTGGCTGAAGCCACCCGGCGCTTCAGCACCTTCATCTCGGGGCTGAGCTTGCTGTCGTTGGTATCGAGCAGGTAGGCGTCGATGCCGCCATTGTGCTCGATCGTCTTGATGCCGCGCGGCGTCAGGCGCAGGCGTACCGTGTGGCCTAGCGCATCGGACAGGACCGAGGCGACCTGCAGGTTGGACATGAACCGGCGCTTCGACTTGTTGTTCGCGTGGCTCACATTGTTGCCGTACTGGACGGACTTGCCCGAAAGGGCGCAACGACGGGGCATGACGTAATCCGCTAAAAAACGATCCCGCCGAAGGGCGGGAAGGCGGGCTTTTTACGGGCCGGGCGGGAGGCCGTCAAGCGAACCAGTCCACCACCCTTTCGCTGATATCCTCGACCTGATCCTCGGGAATCACCCGTCCGCGGGCCGAGATTCCCGCCTGGTGCACGGTTTCCGGGTCCCCGGAGATCAGGGGGTGCCACCAGTAGAGATCCTGCCCGAAGTGGACCAGCCGATACCCACAGGTCTTGGGGAGCCAGTCCATCTTGGCTACTACCTTTGGGGTGAGCTGGATGCAGTCCGGCACGATCTTCTTGCGATTCTTGTAGTCGCGGCAGCGGGCGGTCTTGGGGTCCAGCAGCTTGCAGCAGGTGTCGGTTTGGGCGAGCTCGCCCGACCCCTCGTATTCCAGCTTGTTGACGCAGCACATGCCGCAGCCGTCGCAGAGGGATTCCCACTCCTGCTTGGTCATCTGGGCCAGCGTCTTTCGCCTCCAAAAAGGTTCCTGCTGGGCCGCGGCGGCGCGACGGGCGCGTTTGAGGAAGGACTTAGCGGCCATGGAAGGCTTGTAGCATACGGCGGGCCGCCGCCGCCGGTGTCGCCTTGCCCGCTTCGACTTCGCGCTCCAGCCCGCCCGCCAGCTTGCGCACCTCGGGGTGCTTCTTCAGTTCGCTCAGCAGTGTCTCGCCGACCTCGTTCCACATCCAGGCGCGGGCCTGCTCGGCACGCCGCCGGGCGATACCCTTCTCGCCGACCGCCTCGTTGAAGCGCTCGACCACGTTCCAGATCTCGCTCACCCCCTCCCCGGTCTGCGCCGAGCAGGTGGTCACCACGGGCGTCCATCCGGCGGTCGGCGAGCGCAACATGCGCAGCGCATGCTGATAGTCGGCGGCCGAGCGCCGGGCGGCCGCCTCGAGGTCGCCGTCGGCCTTGTTGACCACGATCAGGTCGGCGAGCTCGATCACGCCGCGCTTGATGCCCTGCAGGTCATCGCCTCCCGCGGGCAGAAGCAGAACGATGAACATGTCGACCATATCGGCGACGGCCGTCTCCGATTGTCCGACGCCCACCGTCTCGACCAGCACCGTGTCGAAGCCAGCCGCCTCGACAAGCAGCATCGCCTCGCGGGTGCGCCGCGCCACGCCCCCCAGGGTCGAGCCGGCGGGCGACGGGCGGATGAAGGCGGCATGCCGGCGGGACAGCTCCTCCATGCGCGTCTTGTCACCCAGGATCGAACCGCCGCCGCGCTTCGACGAGGGATCGATCGCCAGCACGGCGAGCGACCGGCCCTTATCGATCAGCGAAAGACCGAACCGCTCGATCAGCGTCGACTTGCCGACGCCGGGCACGCCGGTGATGCCGAGCCGCACCGACTTGCCCCCCTTCTGGCCGGTGTGCGGCAGCACCGCCGCCAGGAGCTCATCGGCTCGTTCTCGATGATCGCTGCGCGTCGATTCGATCAGGGTGATGGCCTGCGCCAGGGCGCGTCGATCGCCGGCCAGCAGGGGTTTGAGCAGGGAATCGCTCATCGCGTCGAGACTTATCAGCCGCGGCGGCGCATTGCCAGCAAGGCGCCCACAGTCGCGATGCCGTAGAAGAACCCGAGGGTCCAGCCGAGGCCGGGATCGCCGACCGCATCCATCGCCGCGCCCGCGAGCGGACGCCCGACGAGGCCTCCGACGATGTAGAGCATGCTGAAGGCGGTATTGGCACGCGCGATGTCGCCGCCGCTGAAGCGCTGGCCGAGCAGCGCGAGGCCTACCGGATAGATCGCGAAGGAGATGCCGCCCCATACCATGATCACGCCGATGATCGAGGGCGATTGCGCCGGCACCAGCGGCAGCAACAAGACCAAGACGGCGCTGGCTGCGGCGCAACCGGCGAGCACGAGGCGGCGGTCGGCATGGTCGGCCGCCCAGCCGATGGGCCATTGCAGGATCACGTTTCCGGCCACGAAGGCCGACAGCCAGAGCGCACCGGTCTCCGGCGAGACGCCAGCACCCACCGCATAGACCGGCAGGAAGCTGAAGGCGACCTGCTCGCCCAGACCGCAGGCGAACGCCGCCAGCATGGCGAGCGGCGCCATGGCGACGACGATGATGTAGCCGCTGTCCTCGGCGTGCTCGATTGCCGGCGCGGACTTCCAGTAGGGCAGCAGCGGCAGCGCGACGCAGAGTGCAAGCACTGCGCAGGTCACGAATGGCAGGGCTCCGTAGACGCCGACGATCTGCAGCACGAGTGGCCCCAGAGCCATCCCCAAAGCGACCATCGTGGCGTAGATGCCCATGACCCTGCCGCGTCGCTTCTCCTCGACGACGACGTTCATCCAGATCTCGGTCACGACCCAGGGCACGCCACCGATGGCGCCGTGCAGCAGGGTCAGCACGAACCAAGCGGCGGGGCTCTCCGTCAGGGTGTACGAGACGGTGATCGCAGAGCCCGCGACGACGGACGCGAGGATGAACGGCACGGCGCCCAGCCGCGCCGCAAGGCGCGGGATGTAAGGGGCCGTCAGCAACATGCCGACCGCCCAGGCCGCGGCGATGACGCCGATGGTGAGCTTGTCGACGCCCTGCTTCTCCAGCGCCAGCGGCACGAGCGGCATCGCAACGCCGGCCTGGAGGCCTATGGCGGCACAGGCGGCGAAGACGGGAACAAGGGAACGCCGGGCGCCCGTGGCGGCGGCGCTAGTCGGCGACACGCAGATGGCCTTCCGATCGCAGCGACGGGGGCTCCGCGACATGACGTTCGGCCTCAGCCGCGGCTTCCTGCTGGCGACGCCACATGTCGGCATAGAGACCGCCGCGCGCCAGCAGATCGACATGGTGGCCGCGCTCGGCGACCCGGCCGCGGTCGAGCACGACGATCTCGTCGGAATTGATGATGGTCGAGAGCCGGTGGGCAATGACGACCGTGGTCCTGCCCCGGCTCACCTCCTCGAGCGAGCGCTGGATCTCCTGCTCGGTGCGCGTGTCGAGGGCGCTGGTCGCCTCGTCGAACAGCAGGATACGCGGGTTCTTGAGGATCGTGCGGGCGATCGCGACACGCTGCTTCTCGCCGCCAGACAGCTTCAGGCCGCGCTCGCCCACGGTCGTCTCAAAACCTTGCGGCAGCGACCGGATGAAGTCGTCGATGCGCGCCAGCTTGGCCGCATGCTCGACCTCCTCCCGCGTGCAGTCGGGCCTGCCGTAGCAGATGTTGTAGTAGATCGTATCGTTGAACAGGACCGTATCCTGCGGCACGACGCCGATCGCGGCCCGCAGGCTGCCCTGCTGCACTTCGCGAATGTCCTGCCCGTCGATCCGCACGCTGCCGCCCGCCACGTCGTAGAAGCGGAACAGGATGCGCGAGACGGTCGACTTGCCGGCGCCGCTGGAGCCGACGATGGCCACCGTCCTGCCCGGCGGCACCGTGAAGCTCACATCGTGCAGGATCGGGCGCGCCGGCTCGTAGTGGAAGTCGACATGGTCGAACACGATCTCGCCCCCCTCGACCGCGAGCGGCGGCGCGCCGGGCTTGTCGGCGATCTCCATCCTGATTTCCAGCAGCCCGAACATCTTCTCCATGTTCACCAGCGCGTTGCGGATCTCGCGATAGGCGAAGCCGAGAAGGTTCAGAGGCATGTAGAGCTGGATCAGGAAGGCGTTGACCGCGACGAAATCGCCGATCGTCATCGTTCCGGCGACGACGCCCTGCCCGGCCATGGCCATCACCGCGACGAGACCCACCGAAATGATCGCCCCCTGCCCGACGTTCAGCAGGGAGAGAGTGCGGCTCGACCGGATCGCGGCCGCCTCATAGCGTCGACGACCGACGTCGAAGCGCCGCGCTTCGTGGGCTTCGTTGCCGAAGTACTTCACGGTCTCGTAGTTCAGCAGGCTGTCGATCGCCTTGGCATTGGCCTCGGTGTCGGCGTCGTTCATGCGGCGCACGAACTTGATGCGCCATTCCGAGAGAACGACCGAGAAAACGATATAGCCGGCGACGACCGCCATCGTGACGACCGAGAAGCGCCAGTCGTAGAGGTTCCACAGGATCGCGCCCACAAGGGCGATCTCGAACAGGGTGGGCAGGATATTGAACGTCGTGAACCGGATCAGGAACTCCATGCCCTGCGTGCCGCGTTCGATCACTCGGCTCAGGCCGCCGGTCTGCCGCTCGAGATGGAAGCGGAGCGAAAGCGCGTGGAGATGGTGGAAGACCTCCAGCGCGAGGTTGCGGATCGCCCGCTGCGACACCGGCGCGAAGATCGCGTCGCGGATCTCGCCGAACGCTTGGGCGAGGACGCGGGCCGCGCCATAGGCCAGGATCAGCACGATCGGCACCGCCACCGCCTGCGCGGCGGTCGAGCTCAGGGCGTCGACCGCGCCCTTGTAGAGCAGCGGCACGTAGACGTTCGTGACCTTGGCGGCGACCAGCAGCACCATGGCCACGACCACCCGCGCCCGCAGGTTCGTTTCACCCTTCGGCCACAAATGGCGCGCCAGAATGCCGATCACGCCCAGGGTGCGCTTGCGGTCCATCGCGGGAGGGCGGTCGGTGCCGGGCGGCGACATGAACGAAAAATGCCTTAATGAGCCCACATGTACTGTGGCGCGGGGTGCGTCGGCCTTCTATCGTGCCGGGGTGCCCGAAGTAAGCCCCCTCCGAAAGGGATTTCATGAGATTTCGTAGGGCCTTAGTGGCACTTGCCTTGAGCGTGGGCGCACCCGCCGCGGCGTCGGCCCAGGCGGCGCGGCAGGTCGACATTGCCTACGAGATCACCTTCGCCGGGTTCTCGGGCTTCCGAATCGATGTGACGGCGCGCTTCAACGGATCGAACTACGACATCGAGACCCGCACCTTCAAGGAGGGTCTTCTGCGGGCGATCACCATGCACTACGAAGGACGCAACCGCGCCTGGGGCGGGTTCACCGGGCAAGGCGTGGTGCCGTCAGCCGGTTCGCTGTCGATCATCGTCGGCGACAAGCCGCGCACATGGATCGCGCAGTATTCGGGCGGCGTCATGGTGGAGACGCACAATCCCGAGTGGAAGCCGCCCGCGCAGCATGCGATCACCGAGGAACAGCGCCGGGGCTCGCTCGATCCGCTGTCGGCCGGACTGAGTGTCGGCTTCGCCGGCGACAGTGCCTGCGACAGGACGGTCCAGAGCAACGACGGCAAGCGACGCATCGATATCATCTTCAAGAAGGTGGGCGTCGAGTCGGCCGCCACCGCCGGCGTGCCCGGCGCGCAGGGCGACCTGCTCGTCTGCGAGATCTTCACCAGGAGGGTCGCGGGCGAGTTCCACGACGCACCGAAGGAAGCGGAGACCGAGCGCGAGCGGCCGATGCGCGTCTGGTTGGCCCGCTTCGATGCCACGCAGATCAGGTACCCCGCCAAGCTCGAGGCCCAGACGGGCTTCGGGACCATCCGCGGCAGGATCATGTCGTTCAAGGAACGGCCACTCACGCCCGAAGAGAGCCAGGCGCTTCGGCGCTAAGCCGCTCGCTTCTGGCCGCGCTTGCGCAGGATCGACAGGATCTCGGCGGCAGCGGCCGGGATGTTGGTGCCCGGACCGTAGATCGCCGCGACGCCGGCATTCTTCAGGAAGTCGTAGTCCTGCGCCGGGATCACGCCGCCCACCACGACTAGGACCTCCGATCCGTTCTGCTTCCCGAGCTCCTCGATGAGCTGCGGCACCAGCGTCTTGTGGCCGGCCGCCTGGCTGGAGACGCCGATCACGTGCACGTCGTTCTCGATCGCCGCACGGGCGGCTTCCTCGGGCGTCTGGAAAAGCGGGCCGATGTCGACGTCGAAGCCGAGATCGGCGAAGGCGGTGGCGATCACCTTGGCACCGCGATCGTGGCCGTCCTGGCCCATCTTCACGACCATCAGGCGGGGCCGGCGGCCTTCCTCCTCGGCGAAGGCCGCGATGTCGGTGCGGATGCGCTCGAGGCCCTCGTCGCCCTCCCACTCACCGGCATAGACTCCGGAGATCGAGCGCACGGTCGCCTGGTAGCGGCCATAGACGCCTTCCAGCGCCGACGAGATCTCGCCCACCGTGGCCCGTGCGCGGGTCGCCTCGATGGAGAGCGTGAGCAGGTTGCCCGTGCCGTTGCGGGCGGCCTCGCCCAGCGCCTTGAGTGCGGCGACGCACTTCGCCTCGTCGCGTGAGGCGCGGATCCTGTTCAGCCGGGTGACCTGGGATTCGCGGACGACGTCGTTGTCGACGTCGAGGATCTCGATCGCGGGCTCTTCCTCGAGCTGGAACTTGTTGACGCCGACCACGATCTCCTCGCCGCGGTCGATGCGGGCCTGGCGGCGGGCAGCCGCCTCCTCGATGCGCAGCTTGGGCATGCCGGCCTCGACGGCCTTGGTCATGCCGCCCAGCGCCTCGACCTCCCGGATGAGCTTGCGCGCCTCGGCGACGAGGCTCGCGGTCAGCGATTCGACGTAGTAGCTGCCGGCCAGCGGATCGACGACCTTGGTGACGCCGGTCTCGTGCTGGAGGATGAGCTGGGTGTTGCGCGCGATGCGGGCCGAGGTCGGCGTCGGCAGCGCGATCGCCTCGTCGAACGAGTTTGTGTGCAGCGACTGCGTGCCGCCCAGCACCGCCGCCATCGCCTCGTAGGCGGTGCGGATCACGTTGTTGTACGGGTCCTTCTCGGTCAGCGACACGCCCGACGTCTGGCAGTGCGTGCGCAGCGACAGCGAGTCGGCCTTCTTGGGCTCGAACGGCTTGATCAGCTCGGCCCACAGGAAGCGTGCGGCGCGCAGCTTGGCCGCTTCCATGAAGAAGTTCATGCCGATGCAGAAGAAGAACGAAAGGCGCGGCGCGAAGGCGTCGATGTCGAGGCCCTTGGCCCTGGCGGCGCGGACATATTCCAGCCCGTCGGCCAGCGTGAAGGCCAGCTCCTGGACCAGCGTCGCCCCCGCCTCCTGCATGTGATAGCCGGAGATCGAGATCGAGTTGAACTTCGGCATGTGCCTGGCCGTGTGCTCGATGATGTCGGCCACGATGCGCATGCTGGGTCCGGGCGGATAGATGTAGGTGTTCCGGACCATGAACTCCTTGAGGATGTCGTTCTGGAT
>CAYQAY010000067.1:25386-27724 GCA_964415585.1 uncultured Reyranella sp. | reverse complement strand
CTAGGCGGCGTCGTGGAAGATGATGCCCAAGGTGAAACGCTCGGCCCCATGCTCACCCGGTCGCAGGCTCGACACCCCATGACGCATGGCCGTGCGGTGCCAGCCGCGGCTGCCCTTGGAAGGCCGCTCGTTTACGGCGAAGACCACGGCATCGCCCTGCCCGAGCGGGACGACCTCGCCGCGCGACTGCATGCGCGGTCGCTGCTCGACCAGTATGAACTCGCCGCCGGAGAAATCCTTGTCCGGCCGGCTGAGCAGAATGACCACCTGCAGCGGGAAGACCAGCTCGCCGTAGAGATCGCGATGCAGGCAGTTGTAGTCGCCCGTCTGGTAGCGCAGCAGCAGCGGTGTGGGCCGCTTCTGGTCCCCTTCGTGACACTCGCGAAGCCATCCTTTCAGGGTCGCCGGGAAGCGATTGGGGCGCCCGAGGCGCTCGTTCCAGACGTTCGCTACCCGTGCGAGCTCCGGATAGAGCCCCTGGCGCAGCCGCTCGACCGGCTCGGGCAGCGGGTAGGCGAAGTACTGGTACTCGCCCTGTCCGTAACCGTGGCGCTGCATGACGATGTGCTTGCGGAACCGCGTCTGGTCGGGCCACAGCGCCCTGAGCGCCTGGCACTCGGCCGGGCCGATCAGGTTTCGCATCACGGTGAAGCCGCGGGCATCGAGGGCATCCTGGTCGATCATCCGGACATCCTGCCGCGGCCCGGTCACTTCTTCTATCCGCGGCCCGCCTGATATATGATGCCGCCTTAGCCCTCTCCCGGCACCGGAGAGGGCTTTTGCCCAACTAGAGACCAGCGGACGGGACGAGAGATATGGCCGAGCCGGTTCAGACCGACAAGGAACAGAGACGGCTCATCCGCATGGCGGAGACCATCTCCAAGGCCCTGCCCTACATGCGCCGGCATAACGACGCCACCTTCGTGGTGAAGTACGGCGGCCATGCCATGACCGATCCGAAGCTCGGGGACCTGGTCGCGCGCGACGTCGTGCTGATGAAGCAGGTCGGGATGAACCCGATCGTGGTCCATGGCGGCGGCCCGCAGATCAACAAAATGCTGGAGCGCGTCGGCATCAAGAGCACGTTCG
This sequence comes from uncultured Reyranella sp., assembly GCA_964415585.1. Classification (GTDB taxonomy): domain Bacteria; phylum Pseudomonadota; class Alphaproteobacteria; order Reyranellales; family Reyranellaceae; genus Reyranella. Next base: position 26,635 of record CAYQAY010000067.1, on the reverse strand, counting down.
TAAACGGGCTGCGCGTCACCGACGCCGCGACCATGGAGATCGTCGAGATGGTTCTGGCCGGCTCGATCAACAAGGCGATCGTGGCCGACATCAACGAGTGCGGCGGTATCGCCGTCGGCATCTGCGGCAAGGACGGCAACCTGATTCTGGCCAACAAGGTCACGGAAATGCGCGATCCGAAGACCGGCGAGCTGCTCAAGGTCGACCTCAAGCAGGTCGGCGAGCCGGCCAAGATCAACGTCATGGTCCTGGAGCAGCTTCGCAAGGCCGACGTGATACCGGTTGTGGCGCCGATCGGTTTCGGGGTTAACGACGAGCTCACCTACAACATCAATGCCGATACCTCGGCGGGCGCCATCGCAGGCGCCTTGAAGGCCAAGCGCCTCCTGTTCCTGACCGATGTCCCGGGCGTGCTCGACAAGAATGGTCAGCTCATCAACGACATGACGGTCGACCAGGCGCGTGCCCTGATCGCCGATGGCACCATTTCCGGCGGCATGATCCCCAAGGTCGAAAACTGCATCGATGCCGTGAACTCGGGCGTCGAGGCCGCCGTGATCATGGACGGCCGCGTGCCCCATGCCCTGCTGCTCGAGGTCTTCACCGAAGCCGGCGTGGGCACCATGGTGACGCGCAACTAGCCGGCCTTGAAAAGCCCCATTTCGCCCAATATTTAGGCCCGATGGCACTCCTGCCCATCCTCACGGCGCCCGATCCGCGCCTCAAGAAGAAGTCGCTTCCCGTCGAAACGGTGGATGACGGCGTCCGCCGGCTCATGGACGACATGCTGGAGACGATGTATGCGGCGCCGGGCATCGGCCTTGCGGCGCCGCAGGTCGGCGTGCTGAAGCGCGTCATCGTCCTCGACATCGACCGGGAAGACACCAAGACCGGCCCGTTGTTCATGGCCAATCCTGAGATCATCGAGGCCTCGGACGAGGACGCCTCCTACGAGGAAGGCTGCCTGTCGGTGCCCGAGCACTATTCCGACGTCGTCCGTCCGGCCAAGGTGACGGTCCGCTACCTCGACCGCGGCGGCAAGGCCCAGGACATGGCGGCCGAAGGCTTGCTGGCGACCTGCGTGCAGCACGAGATCGACCATCTCGATGGCGTGCTCTTCATCGACCACATTTCGGCACTGAAGCGGAACATGATCCTGCGCAAGCTGCTCAAGGCGCGTAAGGAGAAGGAACGCGAGGAAGCGGAAGGCAAGCCGGCCAGGGCGAAAGACCGCGAACACGCGCTTTAG
>CAYQAY010000067.1:0-25286 GCA_964415585.1 uncultured Reyranella sp. | reverse complement strand
CGAGGAAGCGGAAGGCAAGCCGGCCAGGGCGAAAGACCGCGAACACGCGCTTTAGAGCTGTCCGTCGTCCCGACCGAAGACCCGGACTGGAAGAGAGCCCCGTCGTCCTTAGCGGAGTGTCGTAGGCGCGTAGTCGAAGGACCTTCTTTCCTTCGATGGACCGTGCGTGGGAACAAGATGTCCTTCGACTACGCCGCCCTTCAGGCGGCTTCGCTCAGGACAACAGGATCTGAAGCATCAGTCGATCAGATTGCCGTCGGCATCGAAGAACGGATACGGGCCGTCGTAGTCGCCGATGACGGCGGCGTGCGTGATCAGCTTCCCACCGTTCCACCAATGCAGCATGAAACCGGGCGGCTCCATGCGGAAGCAGCTCGGCGCCTCGGGATCGATGTCGAGCGCCACCTGATGCGCCGGGCTGGGGCAGGTCAGCGCCGCCCGGCCGCCGACCTGGGCGTGGATCGTGCGGTGCAGGTGGCCGCACAGGATCTTCTCGACCTGCGCATGTTTCTCGACGACCGCGGCGAACCCTTCGCGACCCTTCAGGCCGATCTTGTCCATGTGGCCGATACCGGTGACGAAAGGCGGATGGTGCATCAGCACCAGCGTCGGCATGTCGGACTTCGCCGCCAGCGTCCGGTCGAGCCAGGCCAGTCGCTCGGCACAGAGCTCTCCGCCGCCTTGCCCGGGAATCAACGTATCCAGGCCGACGATACGCAGCGGATAGTCGTCGATGGCGAATTGCAGGAACTTTCCCGTGTTCCGGAGGTAGCCGCCGTCGCGAAAGGCGTCGCGCATCGCCTCGCGTTCGTCGTGATTGCCCGGGATGGCGATGATGCGTTGCTTTATCGGCACAAGGATCGACCTCAGGTGCGCGTATTCCTCCGGCCGCCCCAGATCGACCAGATCGCCGGTCAGCAACACGAGGTCGGGCTGCGGGTCGAGCGCCAGCAGCTCCTGCACGCAGCGTCGCAGCATCGCGGCGGTGTCCACCTTCTTGTAGGCAAGCTTGCCCGGCAGCTTGATGTGGGTGTCGGTGATCTGTGCGATCAGCATGGCGATACCTCTAAAGAACCAGCAGGCCGCGCGGGTCGACGGCGAGACGCACCGCCTCGCCATGGCCGAAGTCGCGCCGCGCGGTGCTCTCGATCACCAGCGGGCGGGCCTCGCCCACCTCGACGAACAGGCGCGTACGGTCTCCGAGAAAGAAGGCCGCGGCCACCGTGCCCTGCAGGCCCGTTGTCTCGTGGCTCTCGGCGACGCGGATGTCCTCGGGGCGGAACAGGATCTCGGTGGCGTTTGCCGGCGCCTCCGCCCAGGGAAGGTTGCCGGCCTTGCACTGGAACACACCGTTCTGCGTCGATCCGGTCAGGCGGTTCATCGTGCCGATGAACTCCGCGACGAAGCGTGTCGCCGGGCGCTGGTAGATCTCGCGGGGCTTGCCGATCTGGGCGACGCGGCCATGCTCCATGACCACGATGCGGTCGCCGAGTGCCATCGCCTCGGCCTGGTCGTGGGTTACGTAGATCGCCGTGATGCCGAGCGAGCGCAGCAGCTTGTCGATGTCGAGGCGTAGCGTGTCGCGCAGCTTGGCGTCGAGCGCCGTCAGCGGCTCGTCGAGCAGTAGCGCCCGGGGTCGTACGGCGATGGCACGCGCCAGCGCCACTCGCTGGCGCTGGCCGCCCGAGAGCTGGTCGATGCGCCGGTCGGCGAGCGTGGTGATCTGCATCATGCTCAGCATCTCGGCCACGCGCGCCTTGATCGCGGCCTCGGGCGTCTTCCGGATGCGAAGCCCGTAGCCGATGTTGCCGGCGACGGTCATGTTCGGGAACAGCGCATAGGACTGGAACACCATGCCGACGTTGCGCTGTTCGATCGGCAGCTGCGTGACATCCTCGCCGTCGAACAGGACCTTGCCGCCGGCATCGGGCTCCTCCAGCCCCGCGATGATGCGAAGGGTGGTCGTCTTGCCGCAGCCCGACGGCCCGAGGAACACGACCGTCTCGCCGGCATGGATGGCGAAATCGAGCGGCTCGAGCGCTTTGGTGCCGTCGGGGAAGGTCTTGGCGCAATTCTCGAGGGCGATGGCGAGGGGCTTGCCCGCTTCGGTCATTGGTCCTTCTCCTCCGCCCCGTCGTCTGGCACGAACTTCGCCGGGCGCGGCTTGGCGAAGGCCTGCAGCGCCAGCAAGAGCGGCATGATCATCAGGAAGAACACCAGCGTGTAGGCGCTGCCGACCTCGAGCCGCAGCGACGCATAGGCGTCGGCGAGGCCCACGGGCAACGTCTTGGTGAAGGGCGTGTGCAACAGCCAGGTCATGTTGAACTCGCCCATCGAGAGGGTCACGACCATCAACGAGCCGGCCAGGATGCCGGCGCGGCAGTTGGGCAGCACGATGTCGCGGAAGCGCGGCCAGAAGCCGGCCCCCAGCGAGGCCGCGCCTTCCTCCAGCGTCCTGAGATCGATGGCGCTCAACACTGCGAGCACGCTGCGCACCATGAACGGCAGGGTGAAGAGTACGTGGCCGACCAGGATGAAGCCCCACGAGGTGCGGAAGCCCGACAGGCTGCCGTAGGTCACGATCAGGGCGAGCGCGGTCGCGAGGCCGGGGACCGCCACCGGCATCACCAGCAGTTCCTCGATGGCACGGGTCAGCGCGTTCTGGCGCTTGGCCAGCACATAGGCGGTCGGCACGCCCAGGATCAGCGTGCAGACGAGACAGGCCAGCGCGAGACCGATCGACAGGAAGATCGTGTCGCGATAGCCGTTCCATACCTCCATCACCCAGCGCAGGGTGAGCCCGCTCTCGATGCCGACGAAGTAGTTGACCGTGAGCCCGGCCATGATCGACAGCACGACCGGCACGATCAGGAAGGCGCTGACCAGCAGTGTGAAGCCGAGCTGAAGATAGAAGAGGCTGCGACGCTTCATGTCAGCCCGCCGCCGCCACGGTGGAGCCTGCCGCGGTGCGCGCGAGCGCCAGCACGATCCAGGTGACGACGCCCAGCACGAAGCTGAGCGCTGCCGCCATGGCGATGTTCGCCGACAGGGTGAACTCGGTGTAGATCACCATCGGCAGCACATTGATCTTGGCGGCCAGCGTGAAGGCCGTGCCGAAGGCGCCGACGGCTGTCGCAAAGCAGATTGCGCCGGCCGAGATGAAGGCGGGCTTCAGCCCCGGGATGATCACATCCAGTGCGACCCGCCAGGGTGAGGCCCCCAGTGAACGCGCAGCCTCTTCCAACCTGGGGTCCAGTTTCTCCGCCGCGGCCATCACCGTGAGGATGGTGCGGGGGATGGAGAAATAGACGTAGCCCATGAACAGGCCGGACATGGTGTAGGCGAACACCAGCTTCTCGCCGGTCAGCGCCTGCGTGACCTGGCCGATCAATCCCATGCGGCCGGCCAGCATGATCACCATGAAGCCGATCACGACGCCGGGAAAGGCGAGCGGGAAGGTGAGCATGGCGACGAGGGCGCCGTTGCCGGGAAACTTGTGGCGCTGCAGGAAGACGCCCGAGATACCGCTGATGACGAGCGTGGCCGCGGTCGTCGCCGTCGCGACGCCGAGCGTCGAGACCAGGCTGCTGAAGTAGTGCATGTCGGTCAGGATCGCGGCGTAGGCCGCCCAGCCGGTCTTGCCGCTGCCGCCGATGAAGAACAGGCGCGCCATGGGCAGCAGGAAAAAGGCCGCGAAGAAGATGCCGGCCGGCAGCAGGAGAAGGATCAGTCGGCGGACTTCGTGCCGCATTCTCTGTGGTTCCTCTCGGCACAGGTCTCATCCTGAGGAGGCGCGAAGCGCCGTCTCGAAGGATGGGCAACAGGCGAGGTGCTCGTGCCCACCCTTCGAGACGCGCTCCTGCGGAGCGCTCCTCACGGTGAGGTCGTAAGTGAGCGCAGCGGGACGATGATCTTGTCGTCGCCCCGCTGCGTTTCAGGTCAGTTCACTTCCTTGCGGTAGCGTTCGACGATCTGCGGTTGGGCCTTGGCGAGGCTCTTGAGGTCGACCGTCTTGGCGCGGGCGTACTCCGCGTCGGGCAGGAACTTGGCCTTGGCTTCGGTCGACAGCCTGTCGGCGAACACCGGGCGCAGGTAGGCGTTGCCCCACATCGCCTGGCTCTCGTCCGAGAGCACGAAGTCGAGCACCTTCTTGCCGTTGTCGGGGTTCGGGCCCTTGTTGACCAGACCCATCACGTAGGGGAACACCAAGGTGCCTTCCTTCGGGATGACGAACTGCACCGGCGCCTTGTCGGTGTACTGGCCGCGATAGGCGTTGAAGTCGTAGTCGAGCAGGATCGGGATTTCGCCGGAGATGACGCGGGCGTAGGAGGTCTGCTTCGGCACGATCGGCTGGTTCTTCGCCAGCTCCTTGAAGAACTTGATGGCCGGATCGAGGTTGTCGTAGGTGCCGCCCAGCGCCAGGTTGATGGCCATCACGCCGAGCTGGCCGACGGCCGCCGATGTCGGGTCGAGGTAGCCCACCATGCCCTTGTATTCGGGCTTCAGCAGGTCGGCCCAGCTCTGCGGCACCGGCTTGTTGCCGAGTGCCGCCTTGTTCACGAACAGGCCGAGCGTGCCGGAGTGGATCGTGAACCAGTTGCCGTCGGGATCCTTCAGGTCGGCGGGGATCTTGTCCCAGTTCGTGGGCTTGTAGGGCGTGAGCACGCCGGCGTCCTTGGCGGGGTCGGCCGCGATGCCGCCGAGATAGGTGACGTCGGCCACGGGGTTGGCCTTTTCCGCGATCAGCGCGGCGATCGCCTGGCCGGAGTTCTTGTTGTCGGGCGGCACCTGGATGCCGAGCCTGGCCTGGATGGCTTTCAGCTGCGAGCCCCAGTCGGCCCATTCCGGCGGGCAGTTGTAGCAGATGGCGCGCTGCTGGGCGGCGGCCTCCGTGACGTTGGCCAATGCCGCGATGCCGAGCGCGGCGGCGAGTGCGAGGTGTTTCAACATGGGGTCAGCCTCTCCTTGTTTGACTTGTCGAACCGTTGGAAACCACATCGTCTGACCAGAAGACGAGACGCACGCCGGCATCGCGCAACTGTCGCTCGATGGCGGCAGGAACCGGGCGATCGGTGAACACGGCGCTCGCCTCGGCGACATGGCCGCCGCGCACGGTGGCGCCGCGGCCGAACTTGGAATGATCGAGCACGAGGAAGCGCTGCCGACAGTGGCGCGCCAGCTCGCTGCGCATCGTCACCTCGTCGGTGCTGAAGTCGAGCAGCGTGCCGTCCTCCGCGACGCCGCCCACGCCATAGATGCCGATGTCGACGGCGAAGCGACTGAAGAAGCCGTGCGCGTCGCCCGCCACCACGTCGCGGTCGAGGTTGCGCAGCCGACCGCCGGCCACGGTGATCTCGCAGGAGGAATTGCGGCTGAGCGCCAGGGCGGCGTTAAGGTTGTTGGTCATCACGCGCAGGCCGGCATGGTCGGCCAGCGCCAGCGCGCATTGCTCGGGCGTGGTCCCGATGCCGAGGAACAGCGACGCTCCCTCGGGCACTTCGCGCGCGACCAGTTGGGCGATGCGGCGCTTGGCGTCGATGTTCAGGACCTGGCGCGCGGGATAGGCGATGTTCTCGCCGTCGGGCGGCAGCGCGACGCCGCCGTGGCGCCGGCGCAGCAGGCCGCGGTCGCAGAGCAGGTTCACGTCGCGGCGGATCGTCTGCGGTGTCACCCCGAACTGGAGTGCCAGCGAGTCGATGGCCTGGAACCCGTCGGTGCGGACGAGCTCCACGATGGCGCGCGCACGATCTTCCGCCAGCATTGCTGGATCCTGAGCCTGTTTCCTGTCCCGTTCGGCCTGCATTGTTCGAATGAACAATGCGAGGCTTCTTTTTCGTTCGCGTGACTTTCACATGAACATTCGGTGACGTCAAACGAACGCCATCTGCCGGGACAGGTGCGTCTTTCGGCGCTGCCCCTCGCGCGAGTCGACGCTGTACCAAGGGGTCCAGCCAAACCCTTGAAAGAGCGTGCGATTCATCGCTCCGTGGCACAGGCAGCGGCACGGCTGGCGGGAGTTTGCGGCACGTTTCGTGTGCCGCTGCCCGGGCTACTGGGCGGCGATCCTGGCTGCCGCCGGCGCGAAGTGCCGTTCCATCTCGCGGCGGATCTTCACAGCAGTCAGCGACTCGTCCATCGCCACGTCGGCGTAGGTCAGCGACTGACCGGCCTTGATCGGCCTCAGGAGCTTCACGTTGTGCGCGAGGCCCAAAGGCAGGCTGCCGAGCGAGGTCGACTTCTCCGACGGGAAGAGCTTGCCGTAGACCGTGTAGCCGCCCTCACCGTCGAGGATCTCGCCGGGCTTGAGGTCGCGCTTGGCAGTCGCGATCACGTCGGCATGGAAGCCGATGGCCGTGCCGGTCGGCTCCTTGCGCAGGCCGATCGAGGCCACCGACATGCCGACCTCGAGCCCGATCAGGTGCCAGCGCTTGTACATGACCGAGTACCGGCCAGACGGGTCGGTGCAGAGCATGTACTCCTCGAAGCAGTTCTTCTGGTACTCGGTGGCGGCCTCGAACACGACCCACACGCCCTTGCGGATCTCGTAGGGGATCGCGCGGCCGTCCTTCTCGAGCGACGAGGCGACCTCGACCTGGCCCTTGTGGTGGAGCTGGCCGCCCTCGGAGGCCGGCCGCATCACGAAGGGCAGGTCCTCCACGGAGCACGGCGGGAAGGCGAGCCCGTCCGGCGCCGGCGTCAGGCCGGTGGCGTTCGAGACGGCTGTGCTCTCGATCGCGGGCTTGGAGCCGTCGAGGAAGGAGTTGAACATCTTGGGGTTCAGCCCGCCGCGCCTGGCCTGCTCCTCGTTGAGGCCCCAGTATTTCCACACCGTTTCGGGCGTCGATTGCGCAAAATGCGGCAGCCACTTGTGGCCGCGGCCGGCCGCCGTCACCTCGAAGCCGGAGGTGCGGGCCCAGTCGACCAGCTCGCAGATCAGCGCCGGCTGGTCGCCGTAGGCCAGGCTGTAGATCACGCCGGCCTGCGCCGCACGCCTGGCGAGCAGCGGACCGCAGAAGGCGTCGGCCTCGACCGTCACCATCACCACGCTCTTGCCGTGCTTGAAGGCTTCGAGCGCGTGCTCGACGGCGGCGATCGGGTCGCCGGTCGACTCCACGATGATGTCGATGCGCGGATTGCTGACCAGCGCGCGCCAGTCTTGCGTCAGGTGCGTGCTGCCGTGGCGCAGCGCATCGTCGAACGAGCTGGCCGAGGTGATGTCGGGCTTCCAGCCGAGCCGCGCCAGGTTCTCGCGTGCGCGGTCGGGCGAGAGGTCGGCGATACCGACCAGATGGATGCCCGGCGTCGTCGGGATCTGCGAGAGATACATCGAGCCGAACTTGCCCGCGCCGATGACACCGATCCGCAGCGGGTTTCCCTCGGCCGCGCGGGCCTGAAGCATGCGATGGAGACTCATCGTTTCCTCCGGATTCTCTTCGTTATTCCGCGGCGGCCTTGCGGCGCGCGGCACGCAGCACCGCATCGTCTTCCCAGGGATCGATCGGCGTGAAGTCGCGGTGGGCGATGTACTCGGGCCGCTTGAAGCGACGGATGGCGTTGGAGACTGCGTTGTAGGTGACGTAGATGATCTGGCGGTCCCACGGCGACATGTTGGGCGGGCTGCCGTGCACCAGCGTGCCGTGGAAGAATATAGCTGAGCCCGGGCCACCCTTCGGCGCCACGATACCGCCCTGCTTCACAAGCTTGGCTATCGTATCGTTGTCGATCACCCACAGCGGATAGGACGTTGTGGTGAGGTCGTGGCTGGCCTCGATCGCGCCCCTCTTGTGGCTCTTCGGGATGAACCAGAGCGGGCCGTTGAACTCGTTCACCTCGTCCATGAACACGGCAAGGTTCATGGCGCGCGCCTCGGGCATGTCGTCGTCGGCCTTCCAGGTGCCGTAGTCCTGGTGCCACTGCCAGACATCGCCGTCGAAGGCGGCCTTCCCGTTGATCTTGAACTGATGGATGTAGGTCTTGTCCTTCAGGAGCTGCTCGGCGGGCTCCACGAAGCGCGGATGGTGGACCAGCGCCTCGAACACCGGATGGTAGGTGTGAACCGCGAAGGCGGTGCGCACCACGTCGCCGGTCTTCTCGCGCACGTTCTCGTCGCGCCGCTGCGCGAAGACCTCGGGCACGGATCCCTTCAGGATCGCCGTCTCCTCGGGCGAAAAGTAGTTCGGGAAGAAGAGGTAGCCCTCTTCGTCGAATTGCTCGAGCTGCTCAGGGGTGAGTTTCATGGCGGTTCCTCCGGGCTTGGCTTTGCGCGCCGTCTTCAGGCGGCACGAGAAATGACGGCCTTGAGCCGTCCTGTGAGAATGTCGGCCATCTGCTCGGCATGGCCGCGGCAGAGCTGTTCGGCGTCGGCGACCTGGCCCGCTTCGAGCGCGCGCAGGATGCCCTCGTGCTCGTCCCACACGCTGATCCGCAGGTCCTCTTCGCTCAGGGCTGCCGCCATCACGCGCCGCAGGTGCTGCCAGTGCGGCTGCGCGGTCTCGCCGATCACGGGATTGCCCGATGCCTCGTAGACGAAGAGATGAAAGTCGATATCCGCTTCGATGACCGACGGTACGTAGCCGCTCGCCACGGCGCGGCGGCCGACCTCGATGAGGTTGCGGCCGCGGCGGGCCAGCTCGGGCGTATAGCGCGCCGCCGCCAGCCGTGCCGCCGCGCCGTCGAGGGCGCCGCGCACGACATAGAGGTTGCGCGCCTGCTGAACGTCGAGCGGTGCCACGCAGACGCCCTTGCGACCGGCATCGACCAGGAAGCCTTCGCGGCGCAACAGCATCATGGCCTGCAGGACCGGCTGACGGGACACGCCGAACCGCTGGGCCAGCTCCTCCTGGGTGATCCGCGCGCCGGATTTGAGCTCCCCGGAGCAGATCGCCTCGAGGACGGAATCGTGAATCCGTTCGGAAAGATCGGGTTCGGAAGGAAGCGGCCGCATGGTCTGTATACAGAACACAGAACCCGCGGAGTCAACCGCCTAGCGAACTTTCATCCCTTTGCCGGCGAGAACCGGAAGCGCCCGGTCCGGGTAGTCGGTGATAAGCCCGTCGACGCCCAGATCGATCAGGCGGCCCATCTCGGCCGGCACGTTCACCGTCCACGGCACGACCTTGAGCCCGAGCGCCTGGGCCTCCTTCACGTTCTCGGCCGTGACGTTGCGCCAGAAAGGCGACCAGGTGGTGCAGCCTGCCGCCTTGGCGAGTCGCGGCACCGAGCCCCCATGCGCTGCGAGGTCGAGGCCGCCCAGCCAGGGCGAGGGCCGGCCGCCGGCGCGCTGGACCGTGTCGAAATTGTTGCTCTCGATGGTGAGGCAGGCCGTCGAAATCTCCGGCGCCAGCCGCCTCATCTCGAGCAGGCCACGCCAGTCGAACGACTGCACGGTGGTCCGCGGCGCGACGCCGGCCTTGCGGACGGCCTCGATCGTCAACCGCGCGAACGAGGCCGGATCGATCGTGAGGTCGGGCTTGTTGGGGTCCGTCTTCATCTCGATGTTGAAGCGCACGGTCGGCCCCGCCATCCCGAAGAACGCCGCGGGCGTCGGGAAACGCTGGCCGTCGACCGGCTTCTGCTCGGGCCATTGCTGGCCGTATTTGCTCGCCGGATTGACGCGGCCGATGTCGTAGCGCGCGAGGTCGGCGAGGGTGAGCGTGCGGATCGCCGGTCCCGCCGTCGCGAGCCATTGCCCGTCCGGGCTGCGCGTCAGATCGGGATTGAGCAGCGGGTCGTGGCTGATAACGAGCTGGTCGTCGCGCGTCACCGCGAGGTCGGTCTCGAGCGTCGAGACGCCGAGATCGAGCGCCACCTTGAAGCCCGCCAGCGTGTTCTCCGGTGCGAGGCCCCGGGCGCCGCGATGGCCCTGCAGGTCGAAGGCTGCCGCGAGGCTAGTCCCGGCCGCCCAGATTGCGCAGGCGAGCGATGCGATCCTCGATATCGGGATGCGTGGCGAGGAGGGCCGGGGTCTTGGCTGTGAAGGCATGGATCGGGTTCACGATGAAGAGATGCTGCGTGGCGCGGCTCACGCCGGGGAAAGGTGCCGCCTTTTCGCCGAGCTTGCCAAGGGCGGAGATCAGCCCTTCGGGATTGCGTGTGAACTGCACCGACGTCGCGTCGGCGAGGTACTCGCGCTGCCGCGACACCGCCATCTGCACCGCCTTGGCCGCGAGCGGCGCCAGGATCGCGACCACCAGCAGCACGACGATCAACAAGCCGCCGCCCGAGCTGCCCTTGCTGTCGCTGCGGCGCTGCGTCGAACCCCAGTTCAGCGTGCGCAGGCTCATGTCGCAGACCAGCGCGATCAGGCCGACCGTGACGCCGACCACGACCATGTAGCGCGTGTCGAGATTGGCGAGGTGCGCCATCTCGTGTGCCACCACGCCCTGCAGCTCGTCGCGCGTGAGCGTGTTCAGCAGCCCTCTGGTCACCGCGATGGTGCCGCCGCCCACCCGGTTGCCGGTGGCGAAGGCGTTGAGCGCGTCGGTCTCCAGCACCATCACCTTGGGCATCGGCACGCCCGAGGCGATCGCCATCTCCTCGACCACATTGTAGAGCTGCGGCGCGTCCTCCTTCTCGATCTGCCTGGCGCCGGCCATCGCCAGCACCATGCGGTCGCCGACCGCGAGCGAGATCAGGCTCCACACCACGCTGACCGCCGCCAGCAGGCCCGCCGCGCCGATGCCCAGCGTGCTCACCGCCGGCATCGTGGCGGAGCCCTCGGTCTCGAGGAGCCAGCCGATCAGGTAGCCGACCAGCGCCGCGAGCGCGGTCAGCGCCACCAGCAACAGCAGCGTGTTGCGGCGGTTCTCCTTCTGCGCGGCGACGAAGTCGGTGGTGGCGGCCATGCCGCGCGTCTCGCTACCTAGCGCAGCGCGACCTTCGGCACCTCGCGCTCGGTCTCGGGCATGGAGAAGAGATCCATCGGCCCGAAGCCCAGCGACGCCGCGGCCAGCACGGCCGGGAAGCTCTGGCGGCGCGTGTTATAGGCGTTGACCGAGTCGTTGTAGAACTGGCGCGCGAAGGCGATCTTGTTCTCGGTCGTCGTCAGCTCCTCCTGGAGCTGCATGACGTTCTCGTTGGCCTTGAGCTGCGGATAGTTCTCCATCAGGGCGAACAGGCCGCGCGTCGCGGTCGTCAACGCGGCTTCGGCGGGGCCCGCCTGGGCGGGATTGCCGCTCGCCGCGACGGCGCTGTTGCGCGCCTGGATCACCCTGGTGAGCGTCTCCTGCTCGTAGCCCATCGCATCCTTCACGACCTGCACCAGGTTGGGGATCAGGTCGTGCCGCCGCTTGAGCTGCACGTCGATCTGGCTCCACGCGGTCTGGCCCTGGTTCCGCGCGCCGACCAGGCCGTTGTAGACGGCGATCAGCCACACGCCGATGGCGACGAGGATGCCGAGGACGATCCAGAAACTCATGTCGAAGCCTCCCTTGCAGGGTCGCCGAGTTTAGTCATGATTGCGGCGATCCGGGAGGAATAAGCATGGATACGTCAGCGCTGCTGAAGGCATTCTGCGCGGCCGTCGAGAACCGCGACGGCAAGGCGTTCGCGGACCTGTTCACCGAGGACGGCGTCTACCACGACGTCTTCTATGGCGACTTCAAGGGACGCGGGAAGATCGCCGAGATGATCGACGACTGGTTCCATCGCACCGCCCACGGGTTCCGCTGGGACATGCACCGGCCGGTCAGCGACGGCAGGATGCTCTACGCCTACTACACTTTCAGCTACGTCTCGAAGCTGCCGGAGGCGCAAGGCAAGAGGGTCGGCTTCGAGGGCGTGTCGATGATGACGCTCAAGGACGGCAAGATCGCCGAGTACCGCGAGGTCGCCAATGTCGGCCCCGCCTTCGTCGAGCTGGGCTTCGCGCCCGAGCGCACCTCCAAGATTCTCGCCAAGGAGGGCGCGCACCTCAGGAAGCAGCCGGAGTGGAAGCGCCACCTCGGCTGATTCAGCCGGCGCGGGTCAGTCGCGCAGCAGCTCGTTGATCGAGGTCTTGGAGCGGGTGCGCTCGTCGACGGTCTTCACGATCACGGCGCAGTAGGTCGAGGGCCGGTCCGGGCCGCCGCCGATGTTGCCCGGTACGACCACCGAGTAGGGCGGCACCTTGCCGACGTGGATCTGGCCGGTGGCGCGGTCGACGACCTTGGTGGTGGCGCTGATGAACACACCCATCGACAGCACCGCGCCGGTGCCGACGATCACGCCCTCGACGACCTCGGAGCGCGCGCCGATGAAACAGTTGTCCTCGATGATGACCGGGTTGGCCTGCAGCGGCTCCAGCACGCCGCCGATGCCGACGCCGCCCGAGAGGTGGCAGTTCTTGCCGATCTGCGCGCACGAGCCGACGGTCGCCCAGGTGTCGACCATGGTGTTGGTGTCGACATAGGCGCCGAGGTTCACGAACGACGGCATCAGCACGACCGACGGCGCGATGTAGGAGCCGCGGCGCACCACCGAGCCCGGCACGGCGCGGAAGCCCGCCTTGGTGAAGCGCTGGGCGTCCCAGCCGCTGGTCTTGAGCGGCACCTTGTCGAACCACGGGGCGGCACCCAGGCCGGGGAACGACGCGCCGCCATCCATCGGCACCGAATCGTGGAGCCGGAAGGAGAGCAGCACCGCCTTCTTCAGCCACTGGTGCACGACCCACTCGGCGCCGATCTTCTCGGCGGTGCGGTAGGTGCCGTCGTCGAGGCCGGCGATCGCCGCCTCGACCGCGTCGCGCACGGGGCCCTTGGTCGCGCTGTTGACGCCGTCGCGCTTTTCCCACGCCGCGTCGATGGTGGCCTGAAGCTCTGTGCTCATCGTTCCCCCGGAAATCCGTCGCGGGACCTTATAAGCTGCCGCCGATGGCCTTCAAGCTCCCAGAATCGGTGCTGGTCGTGGTCCACACGCCGCGCCTCGACGTCCTCGTGCTGGAACGCACGGGAACCGGTTTCTGGCAGTCGGTCACCGGCTCGCGCGAGCCCGACGATCCCGACCTCGAGGCGACGGCGCGGCGCGAGCTGCGCGAGGAGACCGGCCTCGTCATCGGAACCCTCGCCGACTGGCGGCAGACCAACCGCTACGAGATCTGGGCGCAGTGGCGTTCGCGCTATGCGCCCGACGTCACCCACAATGTCGAACACGTGTTCGGCTTCACCGTGCCGGAACGGACCGTGGCGACGCTCGATCCCGCCGAGCATGTGGCGCAGCTCTGGCTGCCGTGGCAGGACGCCATGAACAGGGTGTTCTCGCCCACCAACCGCGAGGCCATCCGGCAGTTGCCGGACCGGCTGCGGACCTGAACGCAACGAGGAGAAGTCCGATGGCCAAGGTGCTCTACGAGAAGGACGGCCGGATCGGCCGCGTCACGCTCAACCGCCCCGAGGTGCTGAACGCGATCGACGACGAGCTGCCGCTCGAGCTGGCCGAGGCGATCGGGCGCGCCAACGCCGATGCCGGCGTGCACGTCGTCATCCTGGCCGGCGCCGGCCGCGCCTTCTGCGCCGGCTACGACCTGACGGCCTATGCCGAGGCCGCGGGTGCGAACAACGTCACGCAGGACATGCCGTGGGACCCCATGAAGGACTATGCCTTCATGAAGCGGAACACCGATCTCTTCATGAGCGTCTGGCGCTCCTACCGGCCGGTGATCTGCAAGGTCCACGGCTACGCCGTCGCCGGCGGATCCGACATCGCCATGTGCTCGGACATGATCGTCATGGCCGAGGATGCCCGCATCGGCTACATGCCGGTGCGCGTCTGGGGCTGTCCGACGACGGCGATGTGGATCTACCGGCTCGGCCCCGAGCGCGCCAAGCGCATGCTGTTCACCGGCGACAAGATCGACGGCGTCGAGGCGGAGAAGCTCGGCCTGGTCTACAAGGCCGTCCCGGCCGCCGAGCTCGACGCCGAGGTCGAGGCGCTCGCCGAGCGCATCGCGGGCGTGCCGGTCAACCAGCTCATGATGCAGAAGCTGATGATCAACCAGGCGCTCGAGAACATGGGCCTGCACACCACCCAGATGATCGCCACGATCTTCGACGGCATCACCCGCCACAGCCCGGAAGGCCTCAACTTCAAGGCGCGCGCCGAGAAGGTCGGCTGGCACCGGGCCGTCGAGGAGCGCGATCTCGGCACCTTCGACTGGACCGCCAACCGGCCGCTCAACTCGCCGCGATGACGCCCGCCATGCGCGCGGGCTGTTGACATGTGGCCCACATGCATTTATCCATTTCACATGTCCGCGATGATCCAGATCCGAAACGTGCCCGACGCGCTGCATCGCCGGCTCAAGTCGCGCGCGGCGCTGGCCGGCATGTCGCTGTCCGACTACCTGCTGCAGCAGATCCGGGAGGTGGCTGAGCAGCCGACGATCGAAGAATTGCGTGCGCGTTTGGCGCGCCGCCGGCCTGTCACGCTGTCGATCGATACGGCAGACGCCGTGCGTGCCGAACGCGACAGCAGGTGATCGTCGTCGACGCTTCGGCCTTGCTCGAGGTGCTGATGCGCACGCCTTTGGGCACGACGGTCGAAGCACGGTTGCTGGGCCGGGTTCAGACTCTCCATGCGCCGCATCTGCTCGATGCGGAGGTCGCGCAGGTCGTCCGCCGCTTTGCCTTGGCCGGTGAGATCGACGGAGACCGGGCCGAGGAGGCCCTCGACGACTTCAAGGCTTTCCCCATCCGGCGGCATCCGCACGGGTTTCTCCTGTCTCGGGTGTTGGCCCTGCGAGACAACTTCAGCGCTTACGACGCGATGTATGTCGCGTTGGCCGAGGTGCTCGACGCACCTCTGCTGACTCATGATCGCCGGCTCGCCACAGCGGCCCGTCGCCATGCACGTGTCGAACTCGTATGAGCGGCCAGTCGACGCCCCAATCGACGGGCGAAGCCCCGAAGCTCGGCCAGTTCAGTTGGGCGCTGTTCGACTGGGCCAACCAGCCCTTCTTCACCATCATCACCACCTTCATCTTCGCGCCCTACTTCGCCAACGTGCTGGTCGGCGATCCGGTGAAGGGCCAGTCGGCCTGGGCCTTCACCCAGTCGGCCTCCGGCCTCCTGATCGCGCTGCTGAGCCCGTTCCTCGGCGCCATGGCCGACGCCGGCGGCCGCCGCAAGCCGTTCATCCTCGCCTTCCAGCTCCTGCTCGTCGCGGGCTGCCTCGGCCTGTGGTGGGCCTATCCCGACCGGCCCGACCTGATCCTGCCGGTGAGCTGGGCGGTGATCCTCGCCACGGTCGGCGCCGAGATGTCGATCGTGTTCAACAACGCGCAGCTCCCCAACATCGTGCGGCCCGAGCGCATGGGCTGGCTGTCGGGCTTCGGCTGGGGCCTCGGCTATTGCGGCGGCCTGGTCTCGCTGTTCGTCGTGCTGGCGGTCTCGATGCCTGCGCTGTTCGGGCTGGCCGCGAGCAACGACCGGCCGCTGTTCGGCCTCGACCCCGCCACGCACGAGCTCGAGCGGCTGGTCGGCCCCGCCTCGGCGGTGTGGATCGCGATCTTCGTGCTGCCGATGTTCCTGTTCACGCCCGACTCGGCCGGCGCGCGGCGGCTGCCGCTGTTCGCCGCCGCCCGGCAGGGCGGCGCGGCGCTGCTGGCGACGGTGCGCAAGCTCGGCAGCTACCGCAACGCGCTGCGCTACCTGATCGCCTTCATGCTCTACAACGACGGGCTCGCCGCCATCATCGCCTTCGGCGGCGTCTATGCCGCCGCGACCTTCGGCTGGAGCACGGTGACGCTCGGCATCTTCGGCATCATCCTGACGGTCTTCGCGATCCCCGGCGCCTTCCTCGGCGGCAGGCTCGACGACCTGATCGGCAGCAAGCGCACGGTGCAGGCCGCCATCGCCGGCGTCGTGATCGCGACGCTGGGCATCGTCGGCGTCACCGCCGACCGCGTCTTCTACCTCGTGGCGGCCGACCCCATCGACCCGGCACGCGGCCTGTTCGGCTCGATGCAGGAGAAGGTGCTGATGGGCTTCGCGCTGCTGCTGGGCTTCTGCATGGGGCCGATGCAGGCGGCCAGCCGCACCATGATCGGCCGCATCGCACCGCAGGGCATGAGCGGCGAGTTCTACGGGCTGTTCGCGCTTTCGGGCCGCGCCACCGCCTG
The DNA here is from genome assembly GCA_964415585.1 of uncultured Reyranella sp. Taxonomy (GTDB): domain Bacteria; phylum Pseudomonadota; class Alphaproteobacteria; order Reyranellales; family Reyranellaceae; genus Reyranella. Next base: position 9,193 of record CAYQAY010000067.1, on the reverse strand, counting down.
GATGGCGCCGCTCGCCATCGGCGTCGTCACCGCGGCCTCGGGCTCGACGCGCATCGGCATGGCGTGCGTGCTGGTCTTCCTGGTGCTAGGCTTCGCGCTGCTCTGGGGCGTCCGCGAGGAGCGCGCCCGGGCCGCGTCCTGACGGGAGGGCTGCCATGATCACCGCCATCGTGAACTTCCATCTGCCCGACGGCATCGACGCGGCCAGGGCCGCCGAGCTGTTCAAGGGGTCGGCGCCCAAGTACCGCGGCATGAAGGGTCTGGTCCGCAAGTACTATCTCTACGACGGCGACAAGCGGATCGGCGGCGGCGTCTATCTCTGGAAGAGCCGCGCCGACGCGGACGCCGTCTACACGCCGCAATGGCGCGCCTACATCGCCGAGCGCTACGGCGCGCCGCCCGACATCCGCTATTTCGAGACGTCGGTCGTCGTCGACAACGAGACCGACCGGATCGTGGCCGACGCGGCCTAGAGTCTTTCCGGTTGAAGCCGAATCACAGGAAGTCCTCATCCTGAGGAGCCATGCGAAGCATGGCGTCTCGAAGGATGGGCACAAGCACCGCGCCTGTTGCCCGTCCTTCGAGACGGCGCTTCGCGCCTCCTCAGGACGAGGCGTTTTGCCATGCTCAAATCTCAATCGGAAAGACTCCAGCGGAGTCAGCCTTTCCGGGCCGCCGCGATCCTGGCGACGTCGATCTTCTTCATGTCCATCATCGCCTCGAAGGCGCGCCGCGCTTCGTCGCCGCCGGCGGCCAGCGCGTCGGTCAGCACGCGCGGCGTGATCTGCCAGGAGAGGCCCCATCTGTCCTTGCACCAGCCGCAGGCGCTCTCCTGCCCGCCGTTGCCGACGATCGCGTTCCAGTAGCGGTCGGTCTCTTCCTGGTCGTCGGTGGCGATCTGGAAGGAGAAGGCCTCGGTCTGCCTGAACGCGGTGCCGCCGTTCAGGCCGAGGCAGGGGATGCCGAAGACCGTGAACTGGACGGTCAGCACGTCGCCCTTCTTGCCCGACGGATAGTCGGCGGGCGCCTTGTGTACCGCCGTCACCTCGCTGTCGGGAAAGGTCGCGGCGTAGAACCGCGCCGCGGCCTCGGCGTCCTTGTCGTACCACAGGCAGATCGTGTTCTTGGCGGTCGGCATGGTGTGTCCTTTTACTCGAGAATTTCTCCTCCCCCATCTCAGCGCCTTCTGAGGCGCGATGGGGGAGGTGGCCGCGCAGCGGCCGGAGGGGGTCATGACCCCATCGCCCTCGTATGACGAGGGCACTTCCCCTTGGCGGACTCCGCCAAGGGGAAGCGTGTGAGCATCAGGCGTCGAAGATCGGGGCGAAGCCGCCCCAGATCAGCCGCTTGCCGTCGAACGGCATCTGCTGGTCCTTCATGCGCGGGTCTTCCATCATCTTCTTCCAGCCCGCGTCGCGCACGTCCCTGGAGGGCCACTCGATCCACGAATAGACGATCTTCTCGTCGGCCGTGGCTTTCACCGCGCGCCGGAAGTCGGTGAGCTTGCCGTCGGGCACGTCTTCGTCCCACGTCTCGACCACGCGCAGCGCGCCGAACTCCGCGAACAGGGTGGCGGCCTTGGTCGCCATCGCGAGGTAGGCGTCCTTGTTGCCGGCCGGCACCGCCGCCACGAAGCCGTCGACGTAGCCGGTCTTGCCACCTTTTTTGTGGTCGAGGATCGGCGTGAAGCCGCCCAGGACCATGCGCTTGCCGTCGAACGGCATCGACGCGCCCATCTCCTTCATGCGCGGGTCGCTCATGATCCTGCGGTGGGCGTCGTCGGCCACGTCCTTGCCGGGAAACTCCATCCACGAGAAGACGACGACCTCGCCGGCCTCGGCCTTCACCGCGCCCTTGAAGTCGGTGACCTTGCCGTCGGGCACGTCGTCGCCCCAGGCCTCGACCTGGCGGGTCGCGCCGAACTCCCGGAACACCGGGGCGAAGTCGGCGGCCATCTTCAGGTAGGCGTCCTTGTTGGCGGCGGGCACCGGCAGCACGAAACCCTGCACATAGGTCATGAGACTTTCTCCTCGATCGGCGTTGACGAGATGGGTTGATATCAACACAATTCCGGCATGTCAAAGAATTTAACCGTTCGGTTTCATACCACGCAACTGGTGCACGATCGCTGCCTGTGCTTCGCCGCCCAGCGCGCGGCGCGCGCGCTGGCCCGCCGGTTCGACGACGCCCTGCGCCCGCTCGGCCTCACCAACGGCCAGTTCTCGCTGCTGATGGCGCTCAACCGGCCGGAACCGGCATCGATCGGCGCGGTCGCGCGCCTGCTGGTCATGGACCGCACGACGCTGACCGCGGCGCTGAAGCCACTCGGGCGCCGTGGCCTTGTGGTGACCGCGCCGGATGCCGAGGACCGGCGCAGCCGCCGGCTCGCCCTGACGCCGGCCGGCCACCGCCTGCTGCTCGCGGCCCTGCCGATCTGGAAGCGCGAGCAGGCGAAGATCGAGAAGCGGGTCGACGGGCCCGACACGTTGCGCGCCGGCCTCCGGGCGCTGGCGTGATCGTGTCGCCTGACCGCGTTGCCTGACCGCGCCCGGCCGAGGGAGAAGCCCATGGCGACATCGCTCTATGATCTCAGCGTGCCGACCTTCCTGCAGACCGCGCGCGCCATCGGAAACGTGATGGACCGCGCGGCACGACACTGCGCTGAAACCGGCACCGATCCCGACGACTTCGTCGAGGCCCGGCTGGTCGAAGACATGGCGCCCTTCCACTTCCAGATCGAGTCCCTGAAGAACCACTCCGTCTGGGGTCTGGAAGCCGTGAAGACCGGCGTGTTCGCCTCACCGCCTCTGGTCGGCGCGGTGCCTTTCGCCGATCTGCAGGCCATGGTCGGCCGGGCAGTGGCCATGTTGGAGGCGCTCGACCCCGACGAGGTCAACGGCTGGTCCGGCGAGACTCTGGACATCGAGATCTTCCGTCCGCTCGATCCGGCGAATGCCTCGACGTCGAAATGGGCCCCGCGGAAGCTGGCCTTGACGCCGGCGCTCTACCTTCTCACCTACGCCCTGCCGAACTTCTATTTTCATGCCGTGACCGCCTACAACATCCTGCGCGCGCGAGGAGTGCCGATCGGAAAGGGCGATTACGAGGGCCGGCTGCGCACGAGGCCTGTCTAGGGGCGCCAGTTTAGGCGCGCTGCCTCGCGTCCACGCCCGGCCGCCGACCGTATGTCTATGCGGCACGCGCCGTCGGTCGCGTTCGCCGCATCTTCCGCTCGGGTCCGACAGAGATCTTGAGCCCGAGCGCATGCACCACTTTCAGGATCGTCGCGAACTCCGGATTCCCACCGGCGCTCAACGCCTTGTAGAGGCTCTCGCGCGACAGGCCGGCGGCCTTCGCGATCTCCGCCATGCCGCGGGCGCGCGCGACCTGGCCGAGCGCGTGGGCGATGAACGCCGGATCGTCCGTCTCCATCGCGTCCTCGAGATAGGCGCCGATGGCCTCCGGGCTGTCGAGATAGGCTGCTGAGTCGAATCGCGTGGTCTTCTTCGGCATTTCGGTCCTCACAGGTCTGCGGCCAGCTTCCTCGCGGCCCTGATGTCCGCGCTCTGGCTGCTCTTGTCGCCGCCACACAACAGAACGACCAGCATGGCTCCCCTTTGCACGAAGTAGACGCGGTAGCCCGGCCCGTGGTGGATGCGCAGCTCGCTCAAACCCTCGCCGACCGGCTGGACATCGCCGGGATTGCCCATCGCCAGACGGTCGATGCGGGCGGCAATTTTCGCCCGCGCCCGCCCGTCGCGCAGCCGCGCCATCCAGTCGGTGAACTCCGCCGTCTGGCGAACTTCGATCATGGCGGGGCACTGTATCCTTTGGGATACGATGCCGCAAGACGGCCCGCGCCGCGTCCTATGCCGCCACCGTCTTCCCCTTGAACGTGCAGAGATCGGCGACGACGCAGGCCGGGCACATGGGCGTGCGCGCCTTGCAGGTGTAGCGGCCGTGCAGGATCAGCCAGTGATGCGCGTGCAGCCGGTACTCCCCGGGCACCCGCTTCAGCAGCTTCAGCTCGACCTGCAGCGGGTTCTTGCCGGGCGCCAGCCCGGTGCGGTTGCCGACGCGGAAGATGTGGGTGTCGACGGCGATGGTCGCCTCGCCGAACGCCACGTTCATCACGACGTTGGCCGTCTTGCGGCCGACGCCGGGCAGCGCCTGCAGCTCCTCGTGCGTCCGCGGCACCTCGCCGCCGTGTCTCTCGATCAGCAGCCGGCTGAGCGCGATCACGTTCTTCGCCTTGGTGCGGAACAGCCCGATCGTCTTGATGTGGCCGATCAGCTTCTTCTCGCCCAGCGCCACCATCTCGGCCGGCGTCCTGACGATCCTGAACAACGGCCCGGTGGCGCGGTTGACGCCGGCGTCGGTCGCCTGCGCCGAGAGCACGACCGCGACCAGGAGCTGGTACACGTTGTCGTACTGCAGCTCGGTCTCGGGCTCCGGCATCGCCTTGGCGAGGCGGGCGAAGAACTCGGGGATGACGGCGGTCTTCATCAGGGCCATATGTCTTCATAGCATGACCGAAACGCCCCTTCCGGCGGTCCGTTACGCCACGGCGCTGGCGCCGCACCGCAGCCTCTCGCCCGAGGCCTTCCGCTGGCTGATCCGCGGCGCCATCGCGGTCAACCTGGCGTTCGGCGTGCCGATGCTGGTGGTGGGCGCCTGGCCGGTGCTGGGCTTCCTCGGCCTCGACGTCGCGCTGCTGTGGTGGCTGTTCAAGCGCTCCTATCTCGACGCGCGGCGCAGCGAGACGCTGCTGCTGACCGACCGCGAGCTGATCGTGGCGCGCGTCGCGCCCGACGGCGAGCGCGAGGAGCTGCGGCTCGACGCCTACTGGCTCAGGATCGAGGCGACGGAGGAACGCCTCGTCGCGACCTCGCGCGGCAACCGCGCCGTGCTCGGCCGCTTCCTCAGTCCGCCCGAACGCCTGCGCGTCGCCGACGAACTCGAAGCCGCGCTCGCCGAGATGCGCGCGCCCACGTACAAGCACCGGTGGGATCAAGCATAGCCCGTCGTCTCGACTCGCGCGGAGAGACCTTGTGTGCTGCAGGCGAGGCCTCTCGACTACGCTTCGCTCCGCTCGAGGCGACGACTGATCCTTGGAGCCCCAGCACGTCCTTCACGCTGTAAAGGTCGAGCCTTGTCTGGCGCCAAGCCGTGAACTTCCCCCGCTATATGTCGAGCCTACGACGAAATAGAATTAGCAGCCGTTCACAACTGGCAACAATCCTTTGCCACAACACAAACACTCGCTCTGCTGGTGTTCGCGGCGACAGCGATGACGGTAGTGCAGCGACCTCACGAGCTTTGTTAACCGCTTGGTACTTGGCATGGAACGCTCGGTTCACTTCCTCTTGCCTACGTTCCGCCTCAGCTCGCCGCGCGTAGGCAGCCTTCAACCATGCCTCGATGTTATCGACCTCTTCGTAGCTTTCGGCCGGCAGATTGGCTTCTCGTAGTATCGTTCTGTAGACTCGATCCGCCTGAAGGGCGATCTCTGCGTCAAAAATCGGCCCATCAAGGTCCATGTCCATATAGCCGTATTCAGAGCCCGCTGAGACTGCCTTTGACGCCATCCTCACTTGTTCTTCGAGTGAGAAAATTCTGCGGCGAAGCTTAGGTGTGAGCCGAGCATGTAGACTTCGAAGCTCGCTTGATATCAGCAGCGGTTCCCACGAAGACGGACTCCAATAGAACTCATCTTCGGGCGCTTTGTCATGGGTGTTCAAGTTGTCGTAGTGAAATCCAATCCAGCGTGCCCGGTAGTCGCGAATCGTGTGAGAAAATTCACTGGCTGCTCGTCTCTGGTCGGCCCGTTGCGCTCTTACTTCGATACGTCTCGTCCAGAAAAACCAAACCAATGCCTTTCCAATCAGAGTCAAGACGGTAGCAGCAGCGACCAACACGGTCGCCATCAGGCCCACGTTGTCTTTATTGGCGCTCAGCCACGTTAGTACAGCGTCGATCACGGCAAACCGTTAATGCAGCAAGAAACTATATCAGCTTGGAAGCATGTGCGGCATGGTGGTAAGCAGATCCCTCAGAGCGCGAAGAGCGTGTCGTTTTTATCGGCTAGGCTTTGCTCAGCCCGAATGGTCAGCGTTCTCTCTCCATCTCTGCTTAGAATGGCTCCCTTCAGTGTCGGTAGTTCACCCAACTGCCGAGCAACAAGGGGCGCCTCACCGAAGTATCCAGCGCTTCGATAGCTCTTGTTCCATTCGACTCCCCAAGCCCAGATACTGCTCCCGCCAGCGTGCTTCCTAATCGTCAACTTGAAATGGTCACGCGCACTGACGATTCTCGCGCGATGGTGCCAATCCCGAGTGTCCGTCATAAAGGAGAGAAATCTTGAGTTTCCCCAGTCAGTGCTTCGTCCGGAGGTGGCAACTCCAAAGTCTCCAACCCAAAATCTTCCCGTCCGCAGTTTTGTAGAGTAGGTCATCAAATAGAAGATCGCTCGCACGTGAAACTGGGCCAAAAGATCGAGCCGATGCGGACTGACTTGAGGCGGCGCAACAAGTCCAAACTCAAGCTTTGCACCAGGGCCAAGATCGTACAAAAGCTTGGTCCGCGACTCGCTGTCTTTGACAAGCTTTCCCGTCTCTCGGCTGCGAGACTTCTGGGATTTTCGCTCTCCGTCACAAACGCTTTGCTGACTCCCTCCTGCATTCAGACGCGGATACATAGTGATCGCCGATATATCGTCTTCGAGGTCGGCTTTTGCGCTGTTGCATGGAGGACAAGCATTGGCAATTAGGTTCCATTCTTGATGAAGGCTACCTTTCGGCACGAAGCGGCGCCCAATTACATGCTCTTTGGTAGCTGAAGTTTTTGCTCTGAATTCATCGCCGCAATAAACGCAGGTCTGATTTCTTAGAACGACTGGAAGAACCATCCTCTCGTCAACTTCCTTAGGTCGTTAGTCTTTGGTCAGCGACGCGCTCATCTGGTCGTTCGTCAATAAGTTGCATGAACCAGGCCTGTGAGCGCTTTACCAGCAGACAGGGCGGCTTGCTTCGGCGATCAGCCTTTGCCGCGTCCGTGATCGGTTGATCCAACGATCCGTTTGTTCTCACGACGAGCCTTCCGGACATTGCTACGAAAGACCTTGTCGAAATCGGCACCAAAGCTCGCGCTCCTGACATCGACGAAGCGATGCAGGACCAACTTGCCCTCGGTATCTCTCAGCCGCTGAAAGACTATCTTGGATGAGGCCTTGAGGCCGACCGTGTCGGCTTTGTTGTTCTTCTTATCGACGACCCAATCGACGACGTAAGCCCCCGATCTCGCGATTCCGGCCGCGGCCTTAGCGGAAACAAGCGCCGCTTTGCGCGCGCTTCGCCGGTGACCCGGCTTATGGTCGACACTGTACTTGGCCACAGACGTCTCCATATGGTGATTCAGTATAGAGCGCTGCGCAGGTTCGGAAAACACGACGGCCGGAGATGCTGAAGTCGAGGGGGTCAGCGACAACCGCCCCGGCATTGCCTTCCAACGATCCTACAACCCCAGCACGTCCTTCATGCCGTAGAGGCCGGGCTTCTTCCCTTCCAGCCACTTCGCCGCCGTCACCGCGCCCATCGCATAGCCTTCGCGGCTGAAGGCGCGGTGGGTCAGCTCGAGCCGCTCGCCGGGCGAGGCGAAGTAGACCGTGTGGAAGCCCACCTCCTCGCCGCCGCGCAGGGTGGCGAAGCCGATCTCGCCCGTGGGCCGCGCGCCGGTGTGGCCGTCGCGGCTGCGGCGCCACACCTTCTCCAGCTCGACCTTGCGGCCGGCCGCCGCCGAGCGGCCGAGTGCCAGCGCGGTGCCGGAGGGCGCGTCGATCTTGTGGCGATGGTGCATCTCCAGCACCTCGATGTCGTAGGAGGGGTCGAGCAGCGCGGCGGTCTTCTCGACCAGCGCCATCAGGACGTTGACGCCCAGCGCCATGTTGGCCGCCCACATGATCGGCACCTTCTTCGCCGCGTCGTGGATCAGCCCGGTCTGGATCGGGTCGAGGCCGGTCGTGCCGATCACCATGGAGACGCCCTTCTCGGCCGCGACCCTGGCGTGCGCCACCGTGGCCTCGGGGATCGTGAAGTCGATCACGACGTTCGCTGCGGCGATGGCGGCGGCGCTGTCGCCGACGATCTTCACGCCGCACGCGTCGAGGCCCGCCGCCTCGCCGGCGTCGCGGCCCAGCGCGGCGCTCCCGGGCCGCTCGCTCGCGGCGGCCAGCGACACGCCCTCGGTGGCGGCGATGCGGCGCACCAGCATCTGGCCCATGCGCCCGGCGGCGCCGACGACGGCGATCTTCATGTTGCTCTCCCGTGACTTTCTTCGCGTAGACTGGCGGCAGGTTCGCCTCATCCTGAGGAGCACCGCGGCGGCGCATTCGCATGCGTCCGCCGCGGTGCGTCTCGAAGGATGGGCGACAGGCGAGGTGCGGGTAGCCCACCCTTCGAGACGGCTGCTCCGCAGCCTCCTCAGGGTGAGGCTTAGGCGATTCCTTGCCAAGGGGACACGCTGCAATCGACGGGACAGGAGTCCGGCATGCTCTTCATGGTGGTCGAGAAACTGAAGAACCAGGACGGCAAGGCCGTCTATCGCAAGCTGCGCGACAAGGGCCGCGCGCTGCCCGACGGGCTGACCTTCGTGTCGAGCTGGGTGACCGCCGATCTCGGCCGCTGCTTCCAGCTCATGGAGACCGACGACGTCACGACCTTCCAGCGCTGGATCGCCGACTGGCAGGAGGTGGTCGAGTTCGAGGTCGTGCCGGTGGTCGAGGGCAAGACCACGCGCGCCGCCCTGGAGCCGCTCCTGTAGGCATCGCGGCTTTGTCTGAATGAGCGTTCACATTTTGTTCCCTGTGGGAGTTGCAGGTTCAGCAGGAATAGGCTAAGAAAAGGACTATAGTCGCGGACCTGCGTTCCGCGATCCCGAGCCCGCCCGGCCCTTTGAGCCGTGGCCCGCCGAGGCCCCCAGGGTGATCGCATTTGAGCCGATCTCCCGTCGTCCCGACCGGAGCGAAGCGGAGTGGAGGGACCTTTTTTCTTCGATTTGACGGCAACGAGTGGAAACAAGGTCTCTCCACTCGGGCCTTCGGCCCTCGGTCGAGACGACGAAATGCACCGTATGCGATAGCCCGAAGCAGCGCACGATGGCCGATGCGGTCGGTCCGCGGCAGAAGGCGTTGCTCCAG
>CAYQAY010000066.1:0-28470 GCA_964415585.1 uncultured Reyranella sp. | reverse complement strand
CGGCTTCTCGGCCAGCGCCACCGAGGTCGAGCAGGAAGGCCTGCGCCTGCCGCCGGTGAAGTTCTTCAAGAAGGGGGAGATGGACCAGGAGATCCTCTCGATCATCCTCTCCAACATCCGCATCGCCGACCAGCGCATCGGCGACATAAAGGCCCAGGCCGCGGCGCTCACCACGGGCGAGCAGCGCCTCACCGACCTCGTCGACCGCTACGGCGCCGCCGTCGTGAAGGCTGCGATCGCCGAGATGCGCCACCGCGCCGAGCGCCAGATGCGCGCCAAGATTGCGGGCATTCCCGACGGCGTCTACGAAGGCACCTCGCAGGTCGACAGCGACGGCGTGGTCGACGAGCCGCTCGTGATCAAGATGAAGGTCACGAAGAAGGGCGAGGACCTGACCTTCGACATGACCGGCTCGAGCCCGCCCTGCCGCGGGCCGATGAACAGCGTCATCGCCACCACCAAATCGGCGATCTACCTCGCCGTGAAGCACGTCTTCCCCGATGTGCCGATCAACGCCGGCACGTTCGAGCCGCTGCACATCGTCGAGCCCGAGGGCACGTTCCTTTACGCGAAGTATCCGCGGCCGGTGTCGGGCTGCGCAGCGGAAGTGAGCCAGCGCATCGCCGAGGCGGTCTTCGCGGCCCTCACCGAGGCGATCCCCGATCTGCTGTTCGCGGCGCCCGCCGGCACGTCGGGCAATCTCGGCGTCGGCGGCTACGACCCGGAGCGCAAGCGGAACTACATCATGTATCTCTTCACCGGCGGCGGGTACGGCGGCTTCCAGGGCGGCGACGGCCTGTCCAACGGCTGCTCGACCATCGGCATCTCCAAGATGCCGCCGGTCGAGGTCCTCGAGCAGTTCTATCCCGTGCTGTTCGAGGAGTTCTCGCTGCGCGAAGGCTCCGGCGGCGCTGGCGAGTTCCGCGGCGGCTTCGGCATCAACTACGCGATCAAGCTGCGCCGCGGCGAGGCGCGCGTGTCGATGGTGATGGACCACGGCCGCACCGGCCCGCAGGGCGTGCTGGGTGGCAGCGACGGCAGCACCAACACGGTCGAGGTCACGCAGAACGGCAAGCGCTATCGCCCGCCGCATCTTTCCAAGGACCAGGACATCGAGATCGGCGTCGGCGACGTCGTGCGCGTCCAGACGCCGGGCGGTGGCGGCTTCGGCGATCCGAAGAAGCGCAAACCCGACGCGATCGCCCGTGACGTGGCGCGCGGCTACTACACCGAGACCGAAGCGCGCGAGAAGTTCGCCTGACATGACCCTGTCCAGGCGTTTTCTGATGGCCTTGCCGGCCACCGCCATGGCCTGCGAAGCTGCGGCGCAGTCGGCCGCGTGGATGCCTGTCGAGGGCGACAAGGCCTTTTTCGTCGAGATGCCGGGCGTGCCCGTCTACAAGGTGCTCGATGCGGTATCGGCCGGCGGCACGCGCTTCGTCTATCACTCCTACAGTCTCGAATACCGCCGGCTCTCGTTCGTGGCGCAGACCGCTCTCTATCCGGCCGATATCGAAGTGCGCAACGCCAGGGCCAACCTGCAGTCCGTGCTCGACGATCGAGCGCAGCGTCTCGCGGGTGGCAAGTGGAGCCAAGTCGACTGGAAGACCGTCCAGGGCGCGCCGGGCGTCGAGGCGACCGGCCCGCTTCCCGGTGGCAATGCGCTGCGCCAGTTTGCCGTGCTGAAGGGATGGCGCTTTGTCTCGCTGGGCTACCTTGCGCCGGCCGATGCCATGAGCGCGCCCGAGGCGCAGCGTTTCTTCTCCTCCCTGAGGTTGCTCGGATGACGCTTCCCCGCATCCAGGTGCTCGCCCTTGGCGGCACCATCGCCACCAGGCCCGACGCCTCCGGCGCCATGCAGATGGGGCTGGGTGCGGACGACCTCGTTGCCGCCGTGCCGCAGCTCGCCGGTCTCGCCGACATGCGCGCCGAGACGGTGTCGCGCGTCGGCAGTCATTCGCTGTCCTTCGACCAGATCCACGCGCTGGCCGCCAGGATCGACGGCCTCGACGTCGACGGCGTGATCGTGACCCAGGGCACGGACACGCTGGAGGAGACGGGTTTCCTGCTCGATCTCCTGGTCGAGCGCGACATTCCGGTCATCGTGACCGCGGCGATGCGCAATCCCACGCTCGCCTCGCCGGACGGACCGGGCAACCTGCTGGCTGCGGTGCGCGTGGCCTGCGATCCCTGGACGCGTGCGCAGGCGAGGGCGCTGGGCGTCATGGTGGTGATGCTGGACGAAGTCTACGCGGCTGCCGACGTGCTGAAGGCGCATCCGACGCGGCTCAACGCCTTCGCCTCGCCGCAGACCGGCCCGATCGCTGCGCTGGTGGAGGATCGTATCGTCCCGCTGTCGTTGCCGGTACGCGTGGCCGTCGAGGCGGCACGTGTGCGGTTGAGGGGCGCCGCGATGCGCGGCGAGCAGCCCGTCGGGCTTGTCTGGATGGCGCTCGACGAGCCGGGCTATCTGCTCGAGGCGCTGGTCGATCATCGCGATCAGCTCGGCTATCGCGGCATCGTCATCGGTGCGATGGGTGGCGGCCATGTGCCGGAGCGCGTCGCGCCGCTGGTCGTGCAACTTGCCGAGATTGTGCCGACGGTGATCGCGCCGCGCGCCGGCGGCGGGCCGATGCTGCGGCAGACCTACGGTGGCCCGAGCTCGGAGATCGCGTTGCGTGAGGCGGGCCTGATCTGGGGCGGTCGGCTCCATCCGCTGAAGGCGCGTGTGCTTCTCGAGACCTGTCTGCGTGCGACACTGGACCGCGCGGTGATCGGTGAGGTGTTCGACGCCTTCGGTTGAGGTACTGGAAGTGGGCCCTATCGGCAGGAGGTGAACGCCATGTTCGAGTCCTTCGACGCGGTCTTCCTGGCGAGGCTGCAGTTCGCGTTCACCGTCTCGTTCCACTTCATCTTCCCGTCCTTCTCGATCGGGCTCGCGAGCTACCTCGCCGTGCTGGAGGCGCTGTGGCTGTGGACCGGCCGCTCCGTCTATCTCGACCTCTTCAGGTACTGGCTGAAGATCTTCGCGCTCGCCTTCGGCATGGGCGTCGTGTCGGGCATCGTGATGTCCTACCAGTTCGGCACCAATTGGTCGGTCTTCTCCGACAAGGCGGGCCCCGTGATCGGTCCGTTGATGGCCTACGAGGTGCTGACCGCCTTCTTCCTCGAGGCGGGTTTCCTGGGGGTGATGCTGTTCGGCATGAACCGCGTCGGCAAGGGACTGCACTTCACGGCGACGCTCGCCGTCGCGGTCGGCACGTTTTTCTCTGCCTTCTGGATCCTGTCAGCCAATAGCTGGATGCACACGCCGACCGGCCACGCCATCAACGCCGGCGGCCAGTTCGTGCCGGCCGACTGGTGGGCCATCATCTTCAATCCGTCGTTCCCCTATCGCCTCGTGCACACGGTGTTCGGCGCCTATCTCACCACGGCTCTGGTCGTCGGGGCGGTCGGCGCCTGGCACCTGTTGCGCGAGAAGGGAAACGAGGGCGCGCGCGTCATGTTCTCCATGGCGATGGGCATGATCGCCGTCGTCGCGCCGTTGCAGATCTTCGCCGGTGACCAGCACGGGCTGAACACCCTGGAACACCAGCCGGTCAAGGTCATGGCCATGGAAGGCCACTTCAAGAGCTATCCCGACGGCGCGCCGCTGGTGCTGTTCGGCTGGCCCGACGAGGCCGCGGGCAGGAACCTGTTCGCCGTCGAGATCCCCAAGGCCTCGTCGCTGATCCTGAAGCATTCGTGGAATGCTCCGCTCGAGGGCCTCGACACGGTCGACCGCAAGGAATGGCCACCCGTCGCCGTCGTCTTCTGGTCGTTCCGGATCATGGTCGGCATGGGCATGTTGATGCTGACGCTCGGCCTGTTCAGCCTGTTGGCGCGCGCGCGCAAGCGGCTGTACGACTGGCCGCTGCTGCATCGCTTCGCGCTCGCGATGGGGCCGGCCGGCTTCGTTGCCGTGATCGCCGGCTGGGTGACCACCGAAGTCGGCCGTCAGCCCTATACGGTCTACGGTCTGTTGCGCACCGTCGATTCCGCCTCGGCGCTCGATGCCCCGGCAGTCGGTGCTTCACTGCTGGCCTTCGTCGTCGTCTACTTCTTCGCCTTCGGTGCCGGCACCTACTACATCCTGAAGCTGATGAGCCATCCGCCGCATCGCGGTGAGGAGGGGCCGCGCCGCGACCAGCCCGTGCGTGCCGCCGGCCTCACGCCGGCGCCGCAGGTCGCCGAGAACATCGCTACCGGAAAGAGAGCCTGATCATGCCTTTCGGTGTCGATCTCCCGATGTTCTTCGCCTTCATCATCGCCTTCGCGATCCTGGCCTATGTCGTCATGGACGGCTTCGACCTCGGCGTCGGGATCCTGTTCCCGTTCCTGCCCGTCGGCCGCGAGCGCGACAGCGCCATGAACTCCATCGCCCCGGTGTGGGACGGCAACGAGACCTGGCTGGTGATGGGCGGCGGCGGCATGCTCGCGGCCTTCCCGCTGGCCTACGGCATGATCCTCTCGGCACTCTATGCGCCGATCATCGCCATGCTGCTGGCCTTGGTGTTCCGTGGCGTCGCCTTCGAGTTCCGCTGGCGCGACCCGCGCCACCGGGCACTGTGGGACGCAGCCTTCAGCATCGGCTCGATCGTCGCGGCCTTCGCGCAAGGCGTCACCCTGGGCGCCCTGCTGCAGGGCGTCGCCGTTCAGAACCGCACCTATGCCGGGGGCTGGTTCGACTGGCTGTCGCCCTTCAGCGTGCTGGTCGGCCTGAGCCTCGTCTGCGGCTACGCGCTGCTGGGGGCCACCTGGCTGGTGATGAAGAGCGAAGGTCCGCTGCAGGAGCGTTGCCATCGCTTTGCGTTCCGCCTGGGCGTCGGCACCATCGTCGCCATGGCGGCGGTGAGCGCCGCCACGCCGTTCCTGCGCGACGCCTATTGGGAGCGCTGGTTCGCCTGGCCGCAGGTCCTGTTCACCGCGCAGGTGCCGCTGCTGGTGGCGATCGTGACGGGCATCCTGTTCTGGAGCCTGAAGCGCGCCCATCACTACACGCCGTTCCTGATGGCGCTCGCCCTGTTCGGCCTGGGGCTCGCGGGCCTGGGCGTCAGCCTCTATCCCTACATCGTGCCGCCCTCGGTCACGATCTGGCAGGCCGCCGCGCCGGACGACAGCCTGAAGTTCATGCTGCCTGGCGTGCTGGTGCTGGTGCCGATCATCCTCGCCTACACCGGCTACTCGTACTGGGTGTTCCGCGGCAAGACCGGGCACGAGGGCTATCATTGAAGGGCCGTCGCTGATGCCCGGGCCGCGTCAGTGGCTGTGGTTCGTCGGCCTGTGGGCCGCGGGCGTCGGCGTCACCGCGCTGGTGGGCTACGCCATCAAGCTCTGGCTGAAATAGCTGAAATAGTTCAGGCCGTCCGCTTGACGGGCCGGCAGTTGAAGGCGAGCGGGCTGCCGCCGGAACGCAGCACGGCGAGATCGTCGCGGCCGGTCCATTCGTTGCTGGCGTCGACGTAGCGGAAGCCGTCGCCCGTCGCCTGGTACTCCATGCGCCAGGTCCGGTCGCCCAGCGTCACCGAGGCGCGGTTCTTTGCATAGACGACCGAGACTTCCTTGCGGCCATCGCACAGATAGGCGATGCCGGCCGGTGTCGCATCCTCGGGCGAAGGGCGCGGGATGGTGGTCGTCACCGTCTGGTTCTGGGTCGTGCAACCGGCCAGCAGGGCCAACGCGGCAATCGACAGGCGCTTCATCGTGCGCTTTCCTCCCGGGGCGACCATACGCAAATCGCCGAGGAGACGGAATGCCCCTGTTCAAGCTGCGTGAAGGCGCGGAACTTCACTACGAGGTCCACGGCAGCGGCCCCGTGCTGTTCCTCGTCGCCGGCCTCGGCGGCGATGCCCGCTGGTGGGGCGACAACATCCCCGAGCTTGCGCGCCACTTTACCGTGGTCGTGCACGATCATCGCGGCACGGCGCGCAGCACGCTCTCGAGGATCGATTACAGCGTCGCGCAGATGGCCGACGACGCGCTGCAGCTCATGGATGGGCTGGGTCACGACAAGGTCCATTGGTGCGGCCATTCGACCGGCGGTGCGATGGGCCAGGTGCTGGCGATCGAGCATCCCGGCCGCATCGACCGGCTGGTGCTGAGCGCCACCTGGGCGAAGACCGATGCCTTCTTCCGCCGCCTGTTCGAGGTGCGCTCGCTGATGCTGAAGGGGCTGGGCCCGGTTGCCTATCTGAAGTCGAGCGCGCTGGCGCTGAACGCGCCCGCCTGGGTGCGCGACCACGATGCCGACCTCACCGCGGCCGAGGCAAGGGCCGCCGAGACGATCCCGATCCCGGAGATCGTGCTGTCGCGCATCGCCGCCATCGTGGCACACGACCGGCGCGAACAACTTCACAAGGTGAAGGCGCGGACGCTCGCGATCTGCGCCCGCGACGACACCGTGACGCCGCTCTATTTCACCGAGGATCTGGTGCGCCTGATCCCCGGCGCCCGTGCCTATGTGCTACCGGACGGCGGCCATGCATATCCGAACGTGCACGGCGCGGAGTTTCGGCGTGTAATGACGTCCTTCCTGTTGGAGTCCTGACCCGATGAAGATCGAACCGCAGATTGCCGCCGCCGCCGCCGAACTGACCGCGATCCGGCGCGATATCCATGCCCATCCCGAGCTCGGCTTCGAGGAGGAGCGTACCAGCACCATCGTCGCGCAGAAGCTCAAGGAGTGGGGCTGCGAGGTCACGACCGGTATCGGCAAGACAGGTGTCGTGGGCACCATCCGGGTCGGCAACAACCCGCGCGCCATCGGACTGCGCGCCGACATGGACGCGCTGCCGATGGACGAGCACAACACGTTCGACCATCGCAGCCGTCACGCCGGCCGCATGCACGCCTGCGGCCATGACGGCCATACCGCCATGCTGCTGGGCGCCGCCAAGTATCTCTCGGCCACGCGCAACTTCGACGGCACGGTGCACTTCATCTTCCAGCCCGCCGAGGAGGGTCGTGGCGGGGCCGAGGCGATGGTGAAGGACGGACTGTTTCAAAAGTTCCCCTGCGAGATCATCTTCGGCATGCACAACCGGCCGAAGCTCGACGTCGGCAAGTTCGCCATCCGCTCCGGCCCGCAGATGGCGGGCGGTGGCCTGTTCGACATTCACATCACCGGCAAGGGCGCGCACGGGGCGCGGCCGGAATCCGGCATAGATCCGGTGGTCATCGCCACCCAGATCATCTCGGCGCTGCAGACCGTCGTGTCGCGCAACGTGGCGCCGCTGGATTCGGCGGTGATCTCGGTGACGCAGATGCATTCGGGCGACGCCTACAACGTCATCCCGCAGGAGGCCGTGCTGCGCGGCACCATCCGCGCCTTCCGCAAGGAGACGATGGCACTGGTCAAGGAACGCATCGAGGCGATCTCCGCCGGCATCGCCAAGACGATGGGCGGTACGGCCAAGGCCGACGTGCGGGTGGTCTTCCCGCCGCTGGTCAACGACCGCGACGCGGTGAAGTTCATCGCCGACGTCGCGGCCGAGATCGTGGGCGAGGAGAATATGAACCGCGAAGGGCCCTACGTGATGGCCTCCGAGGACTTCTCATACATGCTGGAGCAAGTGCCGGGCGCCTTCATCAACATCGGCAACGGTGGCGGCGAGGGCGGTTGCGAGGTTCACAATCCGGGCTACGACTTCAACGACGAGGCGCTGACGCTGGGCTCGACCCTGTGGGCGCGCGTGGTCGAGAAGCGGTTGGCGAAGGACGCGCGTTGAACGCCGAGAACCGGCACTGGCTCCTGCGGGAGCTGCCCTACGTTGCCATGCTTGCGCTGGCAGTCGGCGGCATGCTGCTGACCAGCTTCCATGGGCCGACGACATATTACTACTGGATGGCGCTGGCGCCGGTCTTCGGGCTGGCCTGCGTGCTGTCGGGCTGGCGTGCGTCGGCCCCGACCGCCGAGAACTTCCGGCTTGTCGTCACGCAGGCGCTGCACTGGCTCGCCTTCCTTGCGGCGATGTGGCTGATGTTCCTGCCCGAGGTCCGCGGCGTCGTGAACGACAACGCGACCAGCCTGGCGCTGCTGATCCTGCTGGCGCTCGGCACCTTCGTCGCCGGCGTTCATGCCCGGGTATGGCGCATCTGCCTGGTCGGCATCTTCCTCGCCGCCTCGGTCCCGGTCGTTGCCTGGATCCAGGACTCCGCGCTGCTCGTGCTGGTGAGCGTGTTGATGGCTGCGGCTGCCGGCGCGGTCTTCTGGTGGCTGTGGCGGCGCGAAACGGGACGCGGATGAGCATCCGTGCGAAGATCGTCCTGTGGAGTGACTATGTCAGTCCCTACGCCTTCGTCGCCAAAGCCTGGGCCTACGATCTCGAGACCGACTACGAGGTCGATCTGGAGTGGCGGCCCTATACGCTCGACATCGCCTCGTTCCAAGGGGCGGTCGAGGCTCGGGATCCTCATCACTGGCGACGTGTGAAGTACGCCTACATGGACGCGCGTCGCTTCGCCAACAAGCAGGGCCTGACCCTTATGGGGCCGAAGAAGATCTACTACGCGCGGCCGGTGAACGCCGGGATGCTCTATGCGCAGAAGAACGGGGTCTTCCGTGCCTACAACGACCTCGCCTTCGACCTCTTCTGGCGGCGCGCACTCGACCCCGAGAGCGTCGAGGCGGTGGAGGAGCTGCTCGTCCGTTGCGGCGCCCCACGGGGCTTCGCCGCCTTTCTGGCGGCCGAGGGTGGCGCCCAGCATGACCGGCTGCGTGCCGAGGCCGAAGCCTCGGGCGTCTTCGGCGTGCCGTCGTTCGTGTTCGACGACGAGCTGTTCTGGGGAGGCGATCGCCTCTTCCTGCTGCGCGAGCGTCTCGACGAGAAGGGCGTGCAGCGCCGCTAGCCTCGCGGCCTGTCAGCTCGGAGGGCGGTCGAGCGTGCGCTCGACGCGCTCATGCAGGTTCTTGACGTCGCCGCGTTGCTTGCGCGCACGCTCCTTGACCTGCCGCCTGGCGCGCCGGAAAGCGTCGTTCACGGCGAACTGCGGATCGGCGAAGCGCTCGTCGTCGTCGGAGACATGATCGACGTTTATGTCGATGTTGCCCGGCAGCACCGCATGGATGTTCACTGCGAACAATCCGCCGGTGCGGTGATGGCGGTCGGGCACGCGAACGATCACCTGGCATGATGTCATCCGACCGTATAGACGCTCGAGGCCTTCCACCTGTTCGTTGATCAGGGCTGTCAGCGCTTCGCTGGGTGTGCTGCCCTGGAAGCTGACCCGGACGGGTGTTTCCATTTGGAGCCTCCGCTACTGTTACAAGTCCCGCATGGCAAACGTAGCACGCCGGGTGGCGGTTGCGAGGCCCCCTATTGCGGTCGCGACGGCAGGCCGCGCGCGGCGAGATAAGC
The DNA here is from genome assembly GCA_964415585.1 of uncultured Reyranella sp. Classification (GTDB taxonomy): domain Bacteria; phylum Pseudomonadota; class Alphaproteobacteria; order Reyranellales; family Reyranellaceae; genus Reyranella. The sequence continues at coordinate 19,075 of CAYQAY010000066.1, read as the reverse complement.
TTCGAGAGCCGCCGTCCAGAGGGCGGGTGTATTGTTGATGAAATGGCCGTTCCCGGGTGGGGGTGTACTCATGGAACTCGCCCTTGCCTCCTGCCTCCTGGAAATCCGCGAAGTTCGAGCGCGAGTGCGATAGGGGATAGAAGGGATCGCCGTCGCCGTAGAGCCAGATCGACGGCTGGCCGGACGACACGCCGCGGCGGAAGATGTTCCGGTTGATGGCGCTCGCCGAGGAGCAGGCGGCGCCCATCCAGCCGCCGACGAAGTTGATCGAGGCGCGTGCGATCGCGGGCTGGCGGCCCGTCCAGGCAACGGTGAGGATGCCGCCGCGCGACTGGCCGGCGATGGCGACGCGGCTGCGGTCGACGAAGGATTGGGCCAGCAGGAGTGGTGTCACCGCGTCGAGGTCGCGCAGCGCGCGGTCGGCGCCCGGAATCGACAATGACTGGTCGCAGCTGTAGCCGCTGGTGCGTGGCAGGCCGAAGCCTTCGTCGTAGGTCCCCTCCGAGCCGCCGCGGCCGCGGCGCGACGGCAGGATCACCGCGAAGCCGCGCGTCGTGAGCCACTGGATCAGCGGCCGCGGCTCGTAGGGGCGGGCGAACAACGAGGGATCGTTGCCGCGGCCGGTCGAGCCGTGGTGCAGGATCACCGTGGGGAAGGGACCGCTGCCGGTCGGCTTGTAGGTGATGGTGGCCAGCTTCACGGTCTCGCCGTCGACCGTGACCGGAACCATGGCCCGGTCCTGCGCAGCGGCGGAAACCGTCGCGACGAGCAGACCGACAAAAACGGAGAGCGGAGCTAGTCGCCCGCCGCGACGGCCGTGGCGCGGTCCGGCCTGGCCGGACGCACCGCGCGATGGGTCACCATGCGATGATGGAGCGTCCGGATCGTGTCGCTCCCGCGGGTCAGGCACAGCCATGGGAAGAAACCGTGCACGAAACAGGCGAGCGAACCAACCAGCATTCGTGCACCGAAGCTGAAGGCCATGCCCATGTGCTGGAAGTAGGTCTCGTTGACCGAAGCGGGGTGATCGGTGAAGCGACGAAGCATGAACCGATTGTACCGTCGGCTGCGGGAAACGGCTTGCTACCTGTGCGCAAACCCGCGCAACATGGAGAAATCAATTCCTCGACACAGCCCATGGCCGCAAAATCCACACTGGATTCCTTCGACAAGAAGATTCTGGATTGCCTCCAGGACGACGCCGACATGCCGCTCGCCGAGGTCGCGCGGCGGGTCGGCCTTTCGACGACCCCCTGTTGGCGGCGGATCAACCGGCTGCAGCAGGAGGGAATCGTGCGGGCGCGCGTGGCGCTGCTCGACCGCAAGGCCGTCAATGCCGGCGTGACGGTGTTCGTGGCGGTCCGCACCGCCCAGCACAACGCCCAGTGGCTGACCCGCTTTGCCAAGGCGGTGGCGTCGTTTCCCGAGGTCATGGACTGCTACCGCATGAGCGGCGAGATCGACTACCTGATCCGCCTCGCTCTGCCCGACATCGAGGCCTACGACGCCTTCTACAAGCGCTTGATCGCCAAGATCGAACTGTCGGACGTCACCTCCATGTTCGCCATGGAGGAGATCAAGTCCACCACGCGGCTCCCGCTCGGTTACCTCCCCTAGCGCCTCGCTTTTCGCGGCACTAGGATCGCGCCGACTTCACGACAGGGGAAACGATGAGCACGGGCAAAAACCGGAAAAAAGTTCTGATCGTCGGACGCATGCCGGAAGCCGGCATCGAGGTGTTGAGGAAGCGCGATGACGTCGACTTCGAGATCCTGACCGACGACACGGTCCCCTCGCTGCATCCCAAGCTCAAGGACGCCAACGCCGTCACTCTGGGCGCCACGCCGTTCCGCCAGGCCGAGCTCGACGCCGCACCCGGCATGATGGTGGTGGCCCGTCTCGGCGTCGGCTTCGACGCGGTCGAGATCCCGGCGCTGAACAAACGCAAGATCCCGCTGATGACCACCGGAATCGCCAACTCGGTTTCGGTCGCTGAGCATGCGATGTACATGCTGCTCGCCTCGGCGCGCCTGGTGAAGAAGTACGACCGCTTCGTGCGTGAGAACGGCTGGAGCCAGCGCCTTTCCGATCTGCCGGCCGATCTCTCGGGCAAATCGATCCTGGTGGTCGGCATGGGCCGCATCGGCTCGCGCACCGTGAAGCGTTGCGTCGCCTTCGAGATGGACGTCTTCGTGCTCGACCCGAACATCTCCGAGGCCGAGATCAAGAAAGTCGGCGGCATCAAGGTCACCGATCTCAAGGCGATCCTGCCCAAGGTCGACTTCGTTTCGGTGCACTGTCCGAAGTCGCCGGAGACCGTGAACATGTTCGACAAGGAGACGCTCGGCCTGATGAAGGCCGAGGCTTTCCTGGTCAACACCGCGCGCGGCGGCATCGTGAACGAGGACGCGCTCTACGATGCGCTCGCCAGCGGCAAACTGCGTGGCGCCGGCCTCGACGTGCTCGACAAGGAACCGCCGGACCCCAAGAACAAGCTGTTCGGGCTCGAAAACGTGATCTTCAGCCCGCACATGGCGGGCGTCACCAAGGAGGCGAGCGACCGCATGGCGATCACCGCCGTCGAGAACATCCTCAGCGTGTTCGACGGCCGTCCCAATGCCGCCAATTGCGTGAACAAGGAAGTGCTGGGCTGATCTATACCGGCAGCAGATCCGAGATCTCGGCATCGGTCGGAAAGCGACCGGTGTCGCGGCGGGTGTATCTCAGCTTGCCGTCGATGGTGACGTCGAACTGGCCTGACTTGCCGGGTCGCAGCTCGATGTCGGCCATGCCCTGCTTCTGGAGGCTATCCCTCACACGGAGGGCCTGCGGCTTGTAGCCTCAAGCTCCGCAATATTCGATCAGTACCTTCATGCCCTGAAAGTGGGGGTCTGGGCTGGCGCCGACAAGGGGAGATTTCCGATGAAGTATGGACCGCTCGGCCGCTCCGGCCTGATCGTCAGTCGTATCTGCCTCGGCGGCAATTCGTGGGGTGCCAAGGGCCGCCGCGGCTGGGGCAAGTTCGATGAAACCGAAGCGCCGGCCTACTTCAAGCGCGCCCTCGATGTGGGCATCAATTTCTTCGACACGGCCGACACCTACAATTTCGGCCGCTCCGAGGAGATCATGGGCGCCACGCTCTTGAAGATGGTGAAACGCGAGGAGGTCGTGCTCTCGACCAAGGTCGGCATCCGCATGAGCGACGTCCAGAACGATGTCGGCACCGGCCGCAAGCATCTCATGGCCTCGGTCGACGCCCAGCTCGAGCGCCTGCAGACCGACTACATTGACGTCTACCAGGTCCATCGCCTCGATCCGCACACGCCGATCGAGGAGACCATGTACTCGCTCGACCAGATCGTACGTTCGGGCAAGGTCCGCTACATCGGCGGCTCGACGATGCCCGCCTACAAGTTCGCGCAGATGGTGATGATCGCCGACTGGAAGGGTTATGCGCGCCCCATTGCGATGCAGAACCTCTACAACCTGATCCAGCGCGAGGAGGAGCGCGAGATGAACCGGCTGTGCCACGAGCAGGGCGTAGGCCTGATCCCGTACTCGCCGCTGGCCCGCGGGTTTCTCGCCGGCAACCGCAGCAAGGAGGGCGGCGGTAGCACCGAACGCTCGAGGAACGACACTGTCGTGCAGGCTGGCACTTACCGCGACTGCGACTGGGAGATCGTGAAGCGGTTGAAGAAGATCGCCAAAGGCAAGGGCGTGACGCCAGCGCAAGTGGCGCTCGCTTGGCTGCTGCACAAGCCCTACATGGGCGCGCCGATCATCGGCGCCACCGACCTCGATCAGCTTACGACGGCGGCCAAGGCGACCGATGTCGTGCTGAGCCCCGACGAGTGCGCATCGCTCGAGGAGCCCTATCGGTTCCGCGTGCCGCCGGCCAACTGAGTGGCGCGGCGGCCGATCGCGGCCGAGAACCAGAAAGCGAGCAGGGGCAGGAAGGCGGCCGCCGCCCAGAAGATCGGCACCGCGCCCCAGCGGTCCACGATGGGCGCGGCGACCGGCACGCCGATCGCCTGGCCGAGGAACAGGCAGAGTGCGAACAGCGCCATGCCGGCGCCGCGCGCCTCCGGCGCCATCTGCGTACCGTGCACCTGCAGCGTGTTGTGCAGCATGTAGAAGGACACGCCCGACAGCACGATGGCCGCGAACACGGTCTCGGCATCGGGCGCCAGCGCCATCGCGGAGAAGGCGAGGCCGAGGCCCACGCCGCCCCAGGTGCAGAGTCCGCGCTCGCCTAGCCACCGCACCAGCCGCGGCGCCACCGTCACGTAGAGGAAACCGCCCGCGCCGAAGGCCGCGACCGCGAGTCCGATGGCCGCGAAGCCGAGGCCGAAGCGCTGGTGCAGATCGGCCCCCACGAAGGTGAAGGCGCCCCAGAAGACACCGCCTTCGAGCGCCACGACCATAATTACCGTGACGGCCCAGCGCCGGCGCAGCACGCCCAGCATCTGGCTCACCATCGATCCGGCTGCACGCGCGCCGGGCCGCGCGATCTCCGGCCGCGCACGCATCACGACGAACAATGCGCTGCCCGCCGCGACATAGACCGCGGCCAGAACCCAGAACACCGAGCGCCACCCCAGCCAGTCGCCGATCGCGCCGCCCAGCGCCGTGCCCGTCATCAGGCCGAGCGTCTGGCCTGTCAGGAAGCGCGCCAGCGTCGCCTGACGCCTCTCGTAGCTGACATTGTCGCCTACCCAGGCGATGGCGAGCGGGATGATCGCCGAACTCGTCGCGCCTGTGAGAAAGCGCGCCAGGGTGAGGAAGCCGAGGGATGCGGATAGCGCACTGAGGCCGCAGCAGAGCGCAGCGGCGAGGCAGGCGATCGCGACCACGGGCATCTTGCCGTAGCGGTCGCCGAACGGGCCGTGGACCAGCACGAAGATGCCGTTCGCGAACAGGAAGGCGGTCGCCGCGATCGAGGCCTCGCCGACGGTAACGTCGAAACCGGCCGCGAGTTGCACCAGCAGCGGATCGATCACCCGCATGTTGGCGGCCGCCGCAAAGGCCGCAACGGACAGTAGCACGATGGCGACGGCGGGCGGGGGCATGGCAGGGCCCTTACCGGGTCACCTGCCGAAAAGAAAGGCCGTTCATGCTTGCGGTAGCCCGGATGTGCCGCCATTGATGGCCGGATGACGGAAACACTGCTTCGCCTCGCCGGCGATCCCGCCGCCTGGGCCGCTTTGACGACCTTGATCGTCATGGAGGTCGTGCTCGGCATCGACAACCTGATCTTCATCTCGATCCTGACCAACAAGCTGCCCGAGCATCAGCAATCGCGGGCGCGCAAGATCGGCATCGGCATGGCGGTGGTCATGCGGCTCGTACTGCTCAGCACCATCGCCTTCATCACCCGGCTCACCCAACCGTTGTTCGCACTGTTCGGCCACGACTTCTCGTGGCGCGACCTCATCCTGATCGGCGGCGGCCTGTTCCTGATCTGGAAAGCGACCACGGAGATCCACGACGCCGTCTCGGGCAGCGGCCACGGCAAGGAGCGAACGGTCGCCGATGGAGCGGCTCAGCTCACCATGGCCTCGGCGATCGGGCAGATCCTCGTGCTCGACATGGTGTTCTCGCTCGACAGCATCATCACCGCCGTCGGCATGACCAACGACATCCCGATCATGGTCATCGCCGTCATCGTGGCGGTGGCGGTGATGCTGCTGGCCGCCGATCCGCTGGCGCGCTTCATCGGCAACAATCCCACCATCGTCATGCTGGCGCTGGGCTTCCTGCTGATGATCGGGGGGACCCTGCTGGCCGAAGGCATGGGCGTGCATGTCCCCAAGGGATACATCTACGCTGCCATGGCCTTCTCGGCGCTGATCGAGGGCTTGAACATGATGTACCGCCGCAGCCAGAACAAGCGGACGCCGCCTCACTAGCGCGAGGGCGGCGCGCCCCAGAGCTGCTGCAGTCGGGAGTCGCGACCGCAGTTCCAGCGGTAGAAGGTGTAGCGGCGCGGGTTCTTGCGGTAGTAGTCCTGGTGGTAGTCCTCGGCCGGATAGAACTTCGTGGCCGGGAGGATCTCGGTCACGACACGGCCCGGCAGCCTGCCCGACTTGTCGAGCGCCGCCTTGGACGCCTCCGCGAGCTTCCGCTGCTCCTCGTCGAGGGCGAAGATCGCCGACCGGTATTGCGGACCCTTGTCGCAGAACTGCCCGGTCGGATCGACGGGATCGACGTTGCGCCAGAATACCTCGAGCAACTTGTCGTAGCCGATACGCGTCGGGTCGTACTCGATCCGCAACGCCTCGTAGTGTCCGGTGCGGCCGGCGATGACCTGCTCGTAGGTCGGATCGGCCGTGGTGCCGCCGATGTAGCCGGAGGTCGTGGACAACACGCCATCGAGCTTGTCGAACGGCGGCTCCAGGCACCAGAAGCAGCCGCCCGCGAAGATCGCCACGCTGCGGTTCTGCGCAGCGGCCGGCAATGCCGCAAGCGCCAGAAGCAGCGACAGCAAGACGAGCCTGATCTTCATGCGTACCTCCGATCCTCACGCTAACACCATGTGGTGCGCTGCGGGATCAACGCCGCTCACTTTGTCGTGCGAGCGCGGGAGGAGCGGGCTAAACTCACCGTCATGAAGCTCAAGGACAAGGTGGCCATCGTGACCGGTGGCGCCTCGGGCATCGGCGCCGCCTCGGCGCGGCTGTTCGCGGCCGAAGGCGCGCGCGTCGCCGTCGTCGATCTCGACGAGAAGGGCGTGCGCGACGTCGCCGCGGAAATCCAGAAGTCGGGCGGCCACGCGCTCGCCATCGCCGCCGACGTGAGTCGCGCCGAGCAGGTGCGTGGCGGCGTGGCGCATGTGGTGGAGCAGTGGGGCCGCATCGACGTACTGCTGACGGCGGCCGGCATCTCGCTGGGCGGCACCGTCGACACGATCGACGAGGCGAACTGGGATCGCACCTTCGACATCAACGTGAAGGGGACCTATCTCTGGATCCACCACGCCATCCAGCCGATGATCGCCGCCCGATCGGGCGCGATCGTCACGGTGGGCTCGCAGCTCGCCCAGTCGAGCCCGGGCAAGAATGCGGCCTACGTGGCCTCGAAGGGCGCCGTCGCCTCCTTCACCAAGACGATGGCGGTCGACCATGCCGCGCAAGGCATCCGCATCAACGCGCTGATGCCCGGCGTCATCGACACGCCGATGCCGGCGCGCTCGCTGAAGCGCTATGCCGACCCCGAGGCGATGCGGGCCTTCTGGAAGCAGCGCCATCCGATGGGCCGGATCGGCAAGCCGGAGGAGGTGGCGCGGGCGGCACTCTTCCTGGCGAGCGAGGACTCGTCCTTCGTCACCGGCACGCTGCTGTTCGTCGACGGCGGCTGGACGGCGCACTGACCATGCCGAAGAAGCTGACCCCCGAGCAGGTGGCCGGATACGAACGCGACGGCTTCGTCTGTCCCGTCGACGCCTTTTCGACGGCGCAGGCCCGTGCCTGGCGCGACAGGCTCGAGGCCTTCGAACGCTCCGAGGGCCAGAAGATGACCCGCGGCCACAACTTCAAGCCACATCTCCTCTTCCCCTGGGTCGACGAGATCGTGCATGCGCCGGAGGTTCTCGATGCCGTCGAGGACCTGATCGGCCCGAACATCCGTCTGTTCCATCTCACCGTCTGGCCGAAGGACGCGGGCTCGGGCGCCTATGTGAGCTGGCACCAGGACGCGACCTACTTCGCGCTCGATCCGATCTGCCACGTGACGGCCTGGGTGGCGCTGACCGACGCGCCGATCGAGGCGGGATGCATGGAGGTCGTGCCGGGTTCGCACAAGCTGGGCCAGCTCCGTCATGCCGAGATGCAGGATCCGGAGAACCTTCTGTCGCGGGGCCAGGCGCTCGCCGTCGACGTGGACCGCACGAGGACGACCTTCATGCCCGTCAAGGCGGGGCAGTTCTCGCTGCACCACACCCATCTCGTCCACAACTCGCGGCCCAACCGCTCCAGTGATCGCCGCATCGGACTCGGCATCAGCTACATCCCGACCCATGCGCGCTGCACGGCGAAGAACCGCGTGACGGCCATGCTGGTGCGCGGCGAGGACAGGTACGGCCACTTCGACGACGAACGTCGGCCGACCGTCGAGGCCGGCCCCGAGGAACGCGCCTTCCACGCCGACGCGGTGGCCCGCTTCCGGGCGATGAACGCCAGCCTCAACCTCGCGAGCGACTGATGCACACGATCCGCCTGCCCTACCACGACCGCTACGCCTATTCGCCGATCACCCAGCGCAAGGATTATTCGTGGCCCGAGGGCAAGCGGCTCGCGGTCTATCTCGGCCTCAACATCGAGCACTTCGCCTACGGCGCGGGCGAGGGCCATCTGCTGACGGTGGCGAACCCCCCGCCCGACCCGCGCACCTTCGCGTGGAGGGACTACGGCAACCGCGTCGGCGTGTGGCGCTGCCTCGAGCTGTTCGACGAGCTCAACCTGCCGGCCGCACACCTGATCAACACCACGGTCTTCGACTATGCGCCGCAGATCGTCGATGCCCTGAAGGCGCGCGGCGACGAGTTCATCGGCCATGGCCGCACCAACGCCGAGCGGCACGGCGGCATGTGGGAGGCCGACGAGAAGCGCTTCCTCGAGGAAGTGCGCGATGCCATCGAGAAGGCGTCGGGCAGGCGCCCCAGGGGATGGATGGCCCCCTGGATGGCCTCCACGCGCTGGACGCCCGATCTCCTTAAGGAGGTCGGCTTCGATTTCCTGATGGACTGGCCGGCCGACGACCAGCCGCTCTGGATGAAGACGCGGTCGGGTCCGCTGATGAGCGTGCCCTATCCGATCGAGGTCAACGACAGCCCGCAGATCCTGGTACGCCACCATTCCGGCGACGAGTTCCGCGACATGATCATCGGCCAGTTCGAGGAGCTGCTGCGCCAGTCCGCCAGGCAGCCGCTGGTCTGCGGCATCGCGCTTCACACCATGATCGTGGGCCAGCCCTATCGCCTGAGGGCGCTGCGCGAGGCGCTCGTCCACATCGCCAAGCATCCGCAGAAGAACAAGATCTGGTTCACCCGGCCTTCGGCCATCTACGACCATTGCGCGGCGCTGCCGCAGGGCACGATGGTGCCGCCGCCGGCCTGACGCCACGCCCGTGACTCCGACGGAGATCGCCGTCTGGCTCGCCAATGCCGGCCTGCGCAACATGCCGCTGGAAGAGATCGTCGACGGCTTCGGTCGCCGCATGAATGCATGCGGACTCGGCATCGACCGCATGTTCGTGGGCATGAGCACGCTCCATCCGATGGTGCGGGCGCGCAGTCTCGTCTGGAACCGCACCGAGGGCGTGGCGCAACACTTCGAATTCCTGCACGCGGAGATCGAGGCGCCGCTGCTGCAGCAGAGCCCGTTCGCGCCGATGCTGCGCGACGGCCGGTCGGAGCAGCGTTACCGGCTGGACGCCGCCGACACGCCGTCGCTGCCCGTTCTGGACGAGCTCAAGGCCGCCGGACTGACGGAATGGATCGGTTGGGTGGTGCCGTTCGGCGAGCTTGCGCCGTCGGTCGGCAGCCCGACGGAGCCCGGCCATGCCGAGCGCCTGTGGCTCGTGCTCTCCGCCGCGACCGACCGGCCGGGTGGCTACAGCGATCGGGACGTTGCCCTGCTGCGCGACGTCGTGCCGTCCTTCGCCATCGCCGTGAAGGCCACCACCCTGCGCTCTGTCGGCCAGGGCCTGCTGGCGGCCTATCTCGGCGACGATCCGGCGAGCCGTGTCATCTCCGGCACCGTGCTGCGCGGCGAGGTGCAGAGCCTCGAGGCCGTGTTGTTCTTCGCCGACCTGCAGGGCTTCACCGCGCTCGCCGATACGGTTCCCGGGCGCGACCTGATCGCGCTGCTCGACGACTATTTCGGCTGCATGGTCCAGCCCGTCGTGAACCGCGGCGGCGAGGTGCTGAAGTTCCTGGGGGATGGCCTGCTGGCAGCCTTTGCCGTGGTCCTCGACGACCGCCCCGCGGTCTGCGCGGCGGCGCTCGATGCTGCGGTCGAGGCGCTGTCGCTGGTCGATCGGCTGAACGAGGGACGGCGCGCGGCCGGGCAGCCGGCAGCCGGCCTCGACGTGTCGCTGCATGTCGGCAGGGTGCTGTACGGCAACGTCGGCAGCGACACGCGACTCGATTTCACGGTGATCGGGCCCGCCGTCAACGAGGCCTCGCGCATCGAGGCGCTGTGCACGCCGCTCGGCCGGCCGCTCCTGATGTCGCGCGCCTTCGCGGAAGCGGCGACCGGCAGCCGCGACCGGCTGGTCTCGCTCGGCCGCCACCGGCTGCGCGGGGTGCGGGAGGAGACCGAGTTGTTCGGTCTCGCCTGACGGCTACTTGCCGTAGACCGCGCTTTCGAAGGCGTAGAACAGCGGCAGCGCCTTCACGTCCACGAAGGGCAGGATCTGGGTCATGTAGACGCCGCCCAGGCGCTTGCTGCGGTCGATCCAGTAGTAGGTGTTGGGCAGGCCCGCCCAGCAGAGCCCGCCGGCCGAGCGGCCGGTCGGCGCTTCGGCGTTGTTGATCATGAAGGTGAGGCCCCACTGCTTGTCGACGCCGGGGAAGAACTCGGCGTCGCGCGACAGGGCAGGCGCCACGGTGCGGAGCAACGTGACCTTGCAGGAGCCCATGGCGTTGGTCGCCATGGCGTCGACCGTCGCGGGCTTCATGACGACGTCGCCGCGCTCGGAGCGGCCGTCGTTCAGCACCATGTTCACGAACTTCAGGTAGTCGCGCGCCGTCGAGTAGAGCCCGCCGCCGCCCGCCTCGAATTCGGGCTCCTGCGGTATCTCGCGCGCGAGGTCGGCGACCAGCCCGCCGTCGGCCTGGCGGTGGTGGACCCTTGCCATCCGGGCGCGCATGGCCGGCGTGATGCGGAAGGCCGTGCTTTCCATGCCGAGTGGCACGAAGAGATCGTCGTGCATGACCTGGCCGAGCTTCTTGCCCGTCACCGCCTCGACCATCTTGCCGGCCCAGTCGATGCCGATCCCGTACTGCCAGCGCTCGCCGGGGTCGAACAGCAGAGGCGTCGTCAGCGACTTGTCGAGGCCGGTGCCGATGGTCGGAATGTCCATCGCCTCGCGGTACCTCAGGATCTCCGCGTTCCAGATGTCGTAGCCGAAGCCCGCCGTGTGGGTGAGCAGATGCCGCAGCGTGATGTCGTGCCGGGGCCGGCGCAGGCGAGGCTTGCCCGCGGCGTCGAAGCCTTCGAGGACCTGGACCTCGCCGAGATAGGGGACCACCGCCTTCGCCGGCGCGTCGAGTTCGAGCCGGCCGCGCTCGACCTGCTGCATGGCGACGGCACCGGTGATCGCCTTGGTCATCGAGGCGATCCACACGACCGTGTCGGGTGTCATGCCGGCCTCCTGGCCGAGGATCGCCCTGCCGAAGCCGCCCTCATAGATCGTGGACGTGCCGTCGGTCGCGACGGCGGCGACACCCGGCACGTCGCCGCGCTTCACCGCTTCGTCCAGCAGCCTGTCGATGCGCTCCTTCATGCGAACTCTCCCGCAAGTCCCACGGCCCGCAGCGCAAAGGCATAGGCTAGGGCGACCTCGTCCAGCCGCGAGAACCGGCCGGACGAGCCGCCGTGACCGGCCCCCATGTTGGTCCGCAACAGAACGGGACCGCCGCCGGTCATGGTGGCCCGCAGATGCGCCACCCACTTGGCGGGCTCCCAGTAGGTCACCCTCGGGTCGGTGAGTCCCGCCATGGCGAGGATCGCCGGATAGTCGCGGGCCGCGACGTTGTCGTAGGGCGAGTAGGCGAGGATCGTGCGGAACGCCGCTTCGTCGGTCAGCGGATTTCCCCATTCCGGCCATTCCGGCGGCGTGAGCGGCAGCGTGTCGTCGAGCATGGTGTTCAGCACGTCGACGAACGGCACTTCCGCGACGATGCCCGCGAACAGTTCGGGCGCCCGGTTGGCGACGGCGCCCATCAGCATGCCGCCGGCGCTGCCGCCATGGGCCACGATGTTCTTGGGTGACGTGTACTTCGCCTCGATCAGCGCCCGCGCCGCCGCGACGAAGTCGTCGAAAGTATTGGTCTTCTTCTCGCGCTTGCCGTCGAGGTACCACGACCAGCCCTTGTCGGCGCCGCCGCGGATATGGGCGATGGCATAGACGAAGCCACGATCGACCAGCGACAGCCGGTTGGCCGAGAACGAGGCCGGCATCGCCATGCCGTAGGAGCCGTAGCCGTAGAGCAGCAGCGGCGCATTGCCGTCGGGCGTGACGCCGCGCCGGTGCAGTAACGACACAGGCACTTCCGCACCATCCTGCGCCCTCGCAAGGATGCGCGCCGTGACGTAGTGTGCTGGATCGTGGCCTGACGGGATCTCCTGACGCTTGCGCAGGGTCCGCGCGCGCGTCGCCATGTCGTAGTCCCAGACCTCGGTCGGCGTCGTCATCGACGAATAGGCGAAGCGCAACGTCGTCGTGTCGAACTCGAAGCCGCCCACCATGTCGAGCGCGTAGGCGCTCTCGTCGAAGGCGATCGTGTGCTCGGCGCCGTCGGCGAGATCGCGGATCACGATCGAGGGGAGCGCGTTGCTGCGCTCCAGCCGCGCGAGATGACCCGCGAAGAGATCGACGCCCAGGATGTAGGTGCCGGGCCGGTGCGGCACCAGCTCGCGCCAGTGCGTGCGGTCGGGCGTGGCGAGCGGCGCGGTGGCGATGCGGAAGTCGATCGCACCGTCAGCATTGGTCAGGATGAAGAGCTCGTCGCCGCGATCGGCCACGCTGTAACGCACGCCGGTTTCCCTCGGCGCGACGAGCCGTGGCGCAGCTTTGGGCTCGGCGAGATCGATCAGCCGCTGCTCCGACGTGTCGTGGTCGCCACCGGCGATGATGCAGAAGCGTCCGCTGGCGCTCTCATGGATATGCGTGAACCAGCCGGTGTCGGGCTCGATGTACACGACGACGTCCTGCGCCTGCGGCGTGCCCAGCACGTGCCGGTAGACCTTGAGCGGACGGTGGTTGTCGTCGATCTCGACGTAGTAGAAGAAGGTGCCGTCGTGGCCCCACACGACCTGGCCGTCCGTGCGCTCGACGATGTCGGGCAGGTCCGCTCCGTCGCTCCAGCGGCGCACGCGGATCGTGAAGTATTCCGAGCCGCGCGTGTCGGCGCTCCAGGCGTGCAGCCGGTGGTCGGGCGAGTGCCTGGAGCCGCCGAACTTGAAGTAGGTCGCGCCCTTGGCGAGCTGATCGCCGTCGAGGATGATCTGGACCCCCTCGCCGGCGCGGGCCGTGCGACCGATCAACTCGAACTGGCCGCCCTCGCGGAACTTGCGCAGATAGGCGAAGGGCCCGTCCGGCGTCGGCACGCTGGAATCGTCCTCCTTGATGCGGCCGCGCATCTCGGCGACCAGCGTTTTCTGCAGCGCTTCGGTCGGCGCGAGCACCGCCTCGGTGTAGCGGTTTTCGGCCTCGAGATAGGCGCGGATATCGGGCGCCAGCACCGACGGATCGCGTAGCACCTCCTGCCAGCGCGCATCCTTCAGCCAGCCATAGTCGTCCTCGACGGCGGTGCCGTGCAGAAGACGCGTGGTCGGTCGGCGCTCGGCGACGGGTGGCATTACTGGCGGTTTGGCCACTCCGGCGCTCAGGCGTAGTTGCCCGCTTTGGCTGGTGTCTTGACGGGGGCGGCGGCCTTGCCGTCGAGCAGCCCGCGCATCTCCGCGCCCTTGGTGTCCCACCAGTCGGCAAGGATGCGGACGTCCCAGCCGATGCAGAAGTGCTTCACGCCCATGTCGAGGTACTTGCCGGCCTGGCTGGGATCGCGCAGCTCGACCCTGGGATGCAGGCCCTTCTTCAGCGCCGTCTCGATCGTCTTCTTCTCCGCCGCCAGCACCTCGGCGTCGTTGTACTGGCCCGTCTTGCCGATGCTCATCGAGAAGTCCGAAGCACCGAACTGCACCATGTCGAGGCCCGGCACCGAGAGCACGGCGTCGAGATCGTCCACGCAGGACTTCTTCTCGACCATGATGGCGATCACGACCTCGTTCAGGGCATCGACGTAGGCCGGCGTGCCGCCGGTGCGCACCGTGCCGACGTCGCGGCGCATCCCGACGCCCAGCCGTCCGCGGCTGCGCGCGCCCTTCGCCATGGTGGTCTCGGCGCGGACCGCATCGACGGCCGCCTTTGCGTCCTCGACCGAGCGGATGTCGGCGAACAGCACCGCCTGGAAGCCCGAGCCGATCGCACGCATCGCCTGGTGCGTGTACTGGGTCTGCTCGATCTTGATCATGCCCGACATGTTCATCAGCTCGAAGGAGCGGCCGAGATTATCCAGGTCGTGCATCGTGAAGGGCGCATATTCCGCGGTGAACTCGACATAGTCGTACTGCTTCGAGTGGCCGATCAGTTCCACCAGGGTCGGCCAGGCCGAGAGGATGTGCGTGCCGACGGTCGGCTTGCCTTCGTTCAGGCGTTCACGAAGCGGATTGCGGTTCATGTGGTTCCCTCGGCGCGATGGTTCGCGCTAGTGTGGCATCTTGTGTAGGGGGAGTTCCATGTTTCCGACGAAGGAAAATCTGACCATCTGCTTCGCGCACGCAGCATATCGGATGAAAGACCGTTTCGAGCTGCGCAAGACGGGTATCAGGAACTTCGAGGTGCGCACCTACGACGATCTGGTGAAGCGGATCGGCGAGGCCGACGTCGTGCTGGCATCCGGCATGTGGAAGAACGACCTGATCCCGCATGCCGGCAAGCTGAAGTTCATCCAGTCGATCAGCTCGGGCATGGACCAGTATTCCAGGGAGCAGCTCGGCGCCAGGGGCATCCGCCTCGCGAGCGCCGCCGGCGTGAACGCCCGCGCCGTGGCCGAGCATGCGATCGCACTGATCCTGGCCGTCTACCGGCGCCTGCCCGAGGCGCGCGACAACCAGCACACGAAGATGTGGCGCGGCATGCTGGGCGACCTCGCCCAGCGCGAGGACGAGATCGCCGGCAAGACGATGCTTGTCGTCGGCATGGGCCGCATCGGCAGCCATCTCGCGATGCTGGGCAAGGCGTTCGGCATGAAGGTGATCGGCATCCGTCGCGACCCGGCGCAGGGCGAGAACGGTGCCGACTCGATCTACGGCATGGGCGACCTGGTGAGGCTCGTGCCGCAGGCCGACATCGTGGCGTTGACCTGCGCGCTCACGCCCGAGACCACGGGCCTGATGAGCGCGGCCGCCTTCGCGGCGATGAAGCCCTCATCGGTCTTCGTGAACGTGGCGCGTGGCAAGGTCGCCGACGAGGCCGCTCTCATCGAGACGATGCAGGGCAACAGGATCTGGGCGGCGGCGCTCGACGTCACGGCCGAGGAGCCTCTGCCGGCGTCGTCGCCGCTCTGGACGCTGCCCAACGTCTTCATCACGCCGCACACGGCGGGCGAGACGCGCGCCTACGAGGACAACGTCATCGACATCCTGATCGAGAATCTCGACCGCCTGTGGAAGGGCGAGAAGACACTTCGCAACCAGGTCCTTTAGGGAGCAAGCCATGCCAGTCGCCGATCCGCATCGCGTCGTCCTCACGGGCGAGAACCCGTTCCTCCGTCTCAGCGAGAAGGACGGCGATCCCAACTCCACGGATGCGAGCTACTGGCGCATCCTGTTCTGCCCGATGGGGCCGGGCCACGTGCTCTACCTCAAGAGCGAGCTGACGCACGGCCATTGGCGCATCTACTCCGACAACATCGCCATGGCGCGCTGGCTGCAGCAGACCGTGCAGGGGATGCTCAATCCCGAGCTGAAGGACACCTCGATCCCGGTGATCGACGCCGATTTCAGCAAGGCGGGCGACCCGCGCTATTTCTGGACGGAATACGTCTCCGCCGCCGACGCCGAGATCGCACTCACCTGGCATGACATCGGCGATCCGCTGCTGATCCACACCGAGCCCAACCAGGCGCCCAATCCGCGCCCCTACGGCGTCTGCACCGTGCTGGTGCCGGCGCTTTCCGGCCGGCTGACGCTGAACGGCCAGCAGGCGCGGGGCAAGCCGTGGCCGCGCGAGCGCGAGGGCCGGCCCTTCAGCACCTCGGCGCTGGCCTTCTCGGAAAGCTGGACGGAGCCGCGCTGAGGCGGTTTTCCCTTGTCGACGGCTGTCCGGTGTGGCCTGCTGGCCACAGCGGCGATGGCTGCGCATGGGGGGAACGATGCGCGTATTTGCTCATCGTGTCGCGTATGCGTTACTTGCCTTCTCTATCGTTGTGGTCCTCGGTGCGGCGACAGCGAACGCCCAGCCCAAGCCGCCACCACCGCCACCGACGTTCATTGGGTTGCCTGAGAACGAAGCGGTCGGCACCGGGATCAATTTCTACTACGCCGACTACGCCAAAGACGCGGGCGAGTATGCGCAGGAGGCGAGTGACGCGGTCCGTGCTTGCAATCGCAAGGCGTTCGAGAAGGCAAAGGCCGGGCTCAAGCACGCTGCGGGCTTGCTGCGGGGCCATGCCCAGCGGCTGCCGGCCGGTTCTGTCGAGGCCCGCCGAAACGGCCATGACGCCGAGCAGATGGACCGTGTGGCGGACCAGCTCGGCGATTTCGACAAACGCTGCCCCGAAGCCAAGATCGTCGAGTCGGTCGTCGAGTTCATCCTGAAGGGCGGCCTGCAGCTACCGTTCCTGATTGCGGGCAATCTCAATGCATCCGAATCCGGCGCGTCCCAGAGCAGTTTCGCCAACTCGGGCCTGGTCGTGCCCCAACTCGGCGGTGCGGTACGCATCAACCTCGTGAGGGTCAATCCCACCTTCTACTTCGAGACGGGGTTTCAGACCGGTTTCGGCTCGCCGTCCTACAATCAGACATTCCAGCGAGTCGGTGCGTCGCAGGCTTTCGGCGAGAACCTCGTGCGCGAGAATTGGGGCATTCCGATTCTGCTCGGCGCCACCGCACCGCTGGGGACGGTGGGCGGCATGAGGCTGGACGCCGACGTCTACGGCGGCATCACGATCGCCAACTGGACCCACAGTCTGCGCGGCGGTGAAGCCGGGGTGGCCGGCAGCGGTCCAGGCTTCGGTGCCGACCAGATACGCACGACGGTCGACCCGACCCTGGGTGTCGGCCTACGCTTGCCAGCAGTCGACCTGAACGGCGATGGACGTGCCGATATCACGCTCGGCGTCTACGGTGAGCTGACGTTTCGCCGCGCCGACACCGTCACGGTCACATCGACCGCTTTCCCCGGGCTCAGCTACAGCGGCACGGTCGACGCCCACGCCAACGCATCCATTGCACTGCGCATTGGCATTCCCTTCGGCAGAGGGCCTCTGTTCAGGGCCGACTAGAACCCCTTCGCGAGCTCGCTGTAGCTCTGCCGGCGAGCTTCCTCGTCGTGGGCCCAGGTGACGATGGCCATCTCGTCGACGCCCACATGTGCTCTCAGCCCTTCGATGCGCGCCGTCACCTCCGGGCCGGTGCCGACGAACGCGCTCTCCCTGATCCTCGTGATGCGTTCCTGGTCTTCAGCTTCCAGCGCCCGCGCGGCATCCTCGGGCGACAAGAGCGGTCCAAGCAGCCCGCGGTCGCGACGGATGCGCGAGAGCACGCGCGAGCTGTGGTGATGCTGCGCCTCTTCCATGGTGGGCGCCGCCAGTGCCCAGACGCAGAGTCCCGAGCGCGGCTCGGGATGGCGCGCGCTCGGCCGGTAGCTCTTCTTGTAGAGCTGGATGGCGCGCTCGCCGCCGGCACCGTCGCTGAAGAACCAGGCGTAGCAGTAGGGCAGGCCGAACAGGGCGG
The DNA here is from genome assembly GCA_964415585.1 of uncultured Reyranella sp. Taxonomy (GTDB): domain Bacteria; phylum Pseudomonadota; class Alphaproteobacteria; order Reyranellales; family Reyranellaceae; genus Reyranella. Next base: position 1,337 of record CAYQAY010000066.1, on the reverse strand, counting down.
CGACCTGGGCGCCGTAGTCGGAGCTGCCCAGGATCCAGACCTCGGGTGCGGTGTCGCCCTGCGGGAAGGCCTTCACCGCCGCGAACGGATGACGATCGACCAGGGGCTCGTTGTGCACCCAGGCGATCAGGTCGCGCACGTCGGCCGGGAAGTGCTCGGGCCGCTCGTTGGCCGCGGGATTGAGGGCGTAGGCCGTCCTGCCGTCGGACCCCGGCGCGCGGCCCAGCCCCATGTCGATGCGGCCCGGCGCCAGCGCGTCGAGCACGCGGAATACCTCCGCGACCTTGAACGGCGAATAGTGCGGCAGCATGATTCCCGCGCTGCCGATGCGGATGCGCTCCGTCTTTGCCGCGATCGCCGCCATCACGATCTCGGGCGCGGTGCCCACGATGGTCGGATGGTTGTGGTGCTCGGAGACCCAGAAGCGCTCGTAGCCCAGCGCCTCGCAATGCTCGGCGAGCGCCACGGTGTTGCGGATCGACTGGCCGTGCGGCCGGCCGGAGACGGCGACCGACTGATCGAGGACGGAAAGGCGGAAAGGCTTCGACATCGCTGCCGGAGATAGGCTGTCGCGCCTATTCCGGCAAGGTGGCGATCATGTAGAGCGTCTGGAGCTGCGGCGTCGGCCGCGCGTTCTTGCCGAACACGTCGGAGAAGATCGTGGCGATCCGGCCCGACCTGTAGATGTGGCTGAGCGCCCGGTCGACCGCGAGGCGGAAGTCGCTCTCGCCGAGCTTCATGGCGAGCGCGAAGGGCTCGATGCTGAGATAGGAGTTGGCGAGCAGGATGCGCGAGGCGTCCTTGTGGTCCTTGATCAGCGCCGTGAGCATCGCGCCACCGGCGAAGTAGGCCGCGATCTCGCCCTTCTCCAGCGCCGTCATGGCGTCCTGCGGCTTGGTGAAGGGCACGATGGTCGCGTTGACGTGCACCGCGGCCAGGCCCTTCTTCAGCTCCTCCTCGGTCAGCGTGCCGGCGATCGCGCCGACCTTCTTGCCGGCCATCTTCTGGATGTCCTGCGGGCCGTCGTTGCGGATGGCGAAGCTGGTGCCGTCGACGAAGGTGGTGATCGAGAAGTCGACCAGCGCGCGGCGGTCGAGCGTCTCGGTGAGCGAATCGCACAGCAGGTCGATCTTGCCCTGCCGGACCATGTCGATGCGGTTCTCGGTGGTGACCGGCAGGAACTCGATCCGGAGGTTGGGCATGTTGAGCTGCCTGGCGATCTCGCGCGTGACGTTGGCGCAGAGCTCGACCATGAATCCGCCGGGCTGACCCTGGGCGTTGGCATAGGCGAAGGGGGCGGCGTCGGCGCGCATGCCGCCCCGGATGACGCCGCTCTT
>CAYQAY010000065.1:0-28852 GCA_964415585.1 uncultured Reyranella sp. | reverse complement strand
GCCCTTGGCGGGTCGCCTACTCCGCCGCCTTGACCATCGCCGGCTGCGGCTTGAACGGCAGGATGGTCGTTGCGCGGATGGCGGGCAGCGGCAGGGACAGAGGCTCCGCACCCAGCGCCCTGGCGGCGTTCCAGGCCCAGCGCGGATCGAGCAGGAACGGCCGGGCATGCGCGGTGCAGTCGGCCTCGCCCGCGGCGACGATGCGCTCGGCCTGTTCCGGCTCGGTGATCAGTCCGACCGCCCAGGTCTTGATGCCGGCTTCCTTGCGGATGCGGGCGGAGAACCCGACGTGATAGCCGGGCTCGAGCTTGATCTTCTGGGCCGGCGAGTTGCCGCCCGAGCTGACGTCGACGAAGTCGCAGCCCAGCGCCTTGAGCTGGCGGGCGGTCTCGATCGTGTCCTCGATGGTGACGCCGCCCTCGACCCATTCGACGGCCGACAGGCGGATGCCGAGCGCCTTGTCGGTCGGCCAGACCTTGCGCACGGCCTCGAAGACCTCGAGCGGGAAGCGACGGCGCTTTTCCATCGTGCCGCCGTACTCGTCGGTGCGCTGGTTGCTGAGAGGCGAGAGAAACTGGCTGAGGCAGTAGCCGTGCGCGCCGTGGACCTCGACCAGGTCGAAACCGAGCCGCAGGCTGCGCAAGGTCGCATCGACGAAGGCCTGTTTCACGCGCTTCAGGCCCACCGCGTCCAACGCCACCGGCCGGTGCCACTTGGTGGCGGGATCGTAGGCGAGCGCCGAAGGTCCATAGGTGGTCCACGGCAGGTCGGGTGCATCGGTCTGCGTCAGCGGCCCGCCGCCCTTCCACGGACGCTGCGCCGAGGCCTTCCGGCCGGCATGAGCGAGCTGGATGCCGAGCTTCACGCCGGGCATCCATCCGCGCACCCAGTCGACGATCGGCTTCAGCGCCGCCTCGTTCTCGTCGCTGTAGAGGCCGAGGCAGCCCTGCGTGATGCGGCCTTCGCGCTCGACATGCGTGGCCTCGAGGCAGAGCAGGCCGGCGCCCGACATGGCGAGCATGCCGTAGTGCACTTGGTGCCAGGGCTGGGCGCTGCCGTCGACGGCCGAGTACTGGCACATCGGCGAGACGACGATCCGGTTGGGAAGCGTGACGCCGCCGAGCTCGACGGGCGTGAAGAGTTGAGCGGTCATGAGCTCCTCGAAATGTCAGCCGTTGATCGACGGCCCGGCCTCGTGACCGAGCCATTCCTCGATCAGGCGGCGGGCGATGGAATCTCGGCGCGGCATGAAGAACGAACCGTCCTTCGGAAGATTCTCCGTCCGCAGCTCCTCGCGGCTCATCCAGCGCGCACTTTCGAGCTCCGACTCGTTGACGCTGAAGTCGAGCGACTCGGCCTCGGCGTGGAAGCCGATCATCACCGAAGCCGGGAACGGCCAGGGTTGCGAGGAGCGGTAGACCACGTTGTTCACGCGCACCTTGACCTCTTCGTAGACCTCGCGCGCGACGGCATCCTCGAAGCTCTCGCCGGGCTCGACGAAGCCCGCCAGCGTCGAATGCATGCCGCGCGGGAAGTGCTTGCCGCGGCCCAGCAGGCACTTGTCGCCGTGATGGACCAGCATGATCACCGCCGGATCGGTGCGCGGGAACGTCTCGGTCTTGCAGGCCTCGTTGGTACAGGCGCGGACATGGCCGCCGCGTGTGACCTTCGTGCTGGCGCCGCAGACGCCGCAGTAGCGGTGGCGGCGGTGCCAGTAGGTCATGCCGCGCGCATAGGCGAGGATCGATCCTTCGCGCGCGAACAGCAGGGCCCCCACCTGGCGCAGATCGACGAACTCGCCGAGATCCTGCAGCGGCACGTCCTTGCCGGTCACGTCGACGGCGAAGTACGGCGTGCCCTCGACATAGCCCAGGAAGATCTGCGTCTCGCTGGCGTTGGCGATGGCGCGGCCCATCATGCCCTGAAGGAACACCGCCTCGGGATTGCCGCCGGTCTTCACCAGGTTCTTCTCGGAGTCGATGGGGACGAACCGCGCGGCGCCCGAGGACGCCAGTTCGATCATCCGTTCGTCGTTCTCGCGCTCGTGGCTTGCGCGGTCGATCTCCGCGCTGGAATAGGGATTTCTCGGTCTTTGCATGCCGGGCGGACGGTGCCACAGGGCCGCTGGTGCCGCAATTAGCCGACCAGCGCGCGCTCCAGGACCTGCGCCACATGTATCGCCTGACGGTCGGAGCCGTCGGCGATCTGGTGGCGGCAGGATGTGCCGTCGGCGACTACCAAGGTGTCGGCCTCGGCCTTGCGCACCGCCGGGAGCAGCGACAGCTCTGCCATGGCGATCGACGTCTCGTAGTGCTCGGCCTCGTAGCCGAAGCTGCCGGCCATGCCGCAGCAACTCGACTCGATCGGGCTGACGGCGAGGTCCGGCACGAGGGAAAGCGCCTCCTGGACGGCGCTCATCGTTCCGAACGCCTTCTGGTGGCAATGGCCGTGCAGCAACGCTTTCTTCTCCTCGAGCGGCCGCAGATCGAGCGACAACCGCCCTTCCCGCTCCTCGCGCACGAGGAACTCCTCGAACAGCATCGCGTGTTCGGCCACCAGCCTCGCATCCTCGCCGAGGTTCAGCGCCAGGAACTCGTCGCGCAGGGTGAAAAGGCAGGACGGCTCCAGCCCAATGACCGGCACGCCCTTGATGGCGAACGGCCGCAGCGCGTTCAGCAGCCGGTAGGCTTCGCTGCGGGCGCGCTCGACCTGGCCGGTCGACAGCCATGTGCGGCCGCAGCACAGCGCCGGCGCGCCGAGCGTCGGCCAGGCGACGGCGACGCGATGACCGGCCGCCGTCAGCACGCGACGCGCGGCGTGCAGGATCTCGGGCTCGAAGTTGTTCGAGAAGGTGTCCGCGAAGATCACGACCGTTGCGTCACGATCGTCGACCTCGGTAGTCGACAGGAACGTGTCGGAGCGCCAGGCCGGCAGGCGGCGCTGCTTGGCGAAGCCCAGGTAGGACTGCACGAACCAGGCCGCGTTGAACAGCCACGGCGCACGCCGCGCCCATGTCGCCATCGCCGGCACGCTGCCGATCAGCCGGTCGCGCCACGACAGGCCGCGCGCCATGCGCCGCGCCGACTTCACCTCGATCTTCATGCGCGCCATGTCGACGCCGGTCGGGCAGTCGCGCTTGCAGCCCTTGCAGCTCACGCAGAGGTCCATCGCGGCCGCCACCGCGTCCGACCGCAGGCCTTCAGGCCCGAGCTGGCCGGACAAGGCGAGGCGCAGCGTGTTGGCGCGGCCCCGTGTCAGATGCTTCTCGTCGCGCGTGACGCGGAACGAAGGGCACATCGTGCCGGCGTCGAACTTCCGGCAATGGCCGTTGTTGTTGCACATCTCGGCGGCCTTCGCGAAGCCGCCGGTCGGATCGCCACCGGTTCCCGGCGCGGTGAGCTCCTCGGTGCGCGGGTCGTTCTGGACGTTCCATGCCGACCAGTCGAGTACGGGCTGGTGCTCGATGTTCGTGTAACCCGGCTTGAAGCGGAACAGTGCGCGATCGTCCATGCGCGAGGGCCGCACGATCTTGCCGGGATTGAGGATGTTCGCCGGGTCGAACAGGTCCTTGACGGTCTCGAACGCCTTGGTGAGTCGCGGACCGAATTGCCAGGCCACCCACTCCGAGCGCACCAGCCCGTCGCCATGCTCGCCCGAGAAGGCTCCCTTGTACGCGCGCACCAGCGCCGAGGCTTCCTCGGCGATCGCCCGCATCTTGGCCGCGCCCTCCCGGCGCATGTCGAGGATGGGGCGTACGTGCAGCGTGCCGACCGAGGCATGCGCGTACCACGTTCCCTTGGTGCCGTGCTTCTCGAACACTTCGGTGAGGCGCTGCGTGTAGTCGGCGAGATGCTCGAGCGGAACGGCGCAATCCTCGATGAAGGAGACGGGCTTACCGTCGCCCTTCATCGACATCATGATGTTGAGGCCGGCCTTGCGGACCTCCCACAGTGCCGCCTGCGGGCCGGGCTCCGGCATCTCGACCACGCTGCCCGGCAGGCCGAGATCGCCCATCAGCTCGACGAGGCGGGCGAGGTCCCTGAGCTGGTCCTCGCGCTCCTCGCCCGCGAACTCGACCAGCAGGATCGCCTCGGGCCTGCCGATCGCCCCGCTGTTGATGAGGGCGCGCTCGATCACCGGGCGGAACGCCGGGTTGGCGCGCGCCAGCTCGATCATCGTGCGATCGACCAGCTCCACGGCCGCGGGCTTCAGCTTCACGATGTGCTGGGCCGACTCCATCGCCTTGTAGAAGCTCGGGAAGTTCACGACGCCCAGGGTCTTGTGCTTCGGCAGCGGCGCGAGGTTGAGCGTCAGCCGCTGCGTGACCGCGAGCGTGCCCTCGCTGCCGACCAGCAGGTGCGCGAGGTTCACCGAGTTGTCGGTCGTGTAGGGCCGCTCGGACTGCGGAAAGAAGATGTCGAGGTTGTAGCCGCCGACCCGGCGCAGCACGCGCGGGTACATGCGCTCGATCTCCTCGCGCTCGGCGAACGCGATTTCGGCCACCTTGTCGGCAATGGCGCGCACGCCCACCGGCATGTCCTCGGGCCGCGTCGAGCCGAAGCGGGCGCGCTGGCCGTCGGCGAGCAGCGCGTCGATCGAGGCGACGTTGTGCACCATGTTGCCGTAGCGGATGGAGCGCGAGCCGCAGGAATTGTTGCCGGCCATCCCGCCCAAGGTGCATTGCGCCGACGTCGAGACGTCGACCGGATACCAGAGCCCGTGCGGCTTCAGCCAGGCGTTGAGCTGGTCGAGCACGACGCCGGGCTGCACCGTGACCTGCCGCTTGGCCTTGTCGAAGCCCACGATTTCGCGCAGGTACTTCGAGCAGTCGATGACCAGCGCCTCACCGACCGTCTGGCCGCATTGCGAGGTGCCGGCGCCGCGCGGCAGGATGGCGGCCCCCGCATCGCGCGCCACGTCGACCGCCAGCGCGAGGTCGGCCTCGTCGCGCGGCACCACCACGCCGACCGGCTCGATCTGGTAGATCGAGGCGTCGGTCGAGTAGCGACCGCGCGAGGCCCTGTCGAACAGGACCTCGCCCTTCAGCGTCTTCCGCAGGGTCTGTTGGAGCGCGCTCAGTCGAGTTTCACTCCGGCCGCCGCGACGACCTTCTGCCACTTCTCGATCTCGGTCCGGATGCGCTTGGCGAAGTCGGCCTGCGATTCGCCGCCGGCCGCCGCCGTCTGGTCCTTCCAGATCTGCTGCAGCTTGGGATTGGCCAGCGCCTTCACCACCTCGGCATGCATGCGGTCGACGATCGGCTTGGGCGTGCCCTTGATCGCCCACAGCCCGTACCAGGTCGAGACGATCCAGTTCGGCACGCCGACCTCGGCCGAGGTGGGGATGTCGGGGAATTCCGAGACGCGCTGCGGCGTCGCCACCGCGAGGCCCAGCAGCTTGCCGGCCTTGATCTGCGAAGCCGAGGTGCCCATGCCGTCGAACATCATGTCGGCGTTGCCCGCCAGCAGATCCTGCATCGCGGGGCCGGCGCCGCGGTAGGGCACGTGCGTGATGTCGGTCTTGGTCTCGAGCTTGTAGAGCTCGCCCGCCAGGTGGTGCGCCGTGCCGGCACCGGGCGAGGCGTAGTTCACCTTGCCCGGGTTGGCCTTCACGTAGGCCAGGAACTCGGCGTAGGTCTTCACCGGCACCTTGGTCGGATTGATCGAGATGACCTGCGGCACCAGCGCGATCATGGTGATCGGCTCGAAGTTCTTCTCGAGATCGTAGTCGAGATTCTTGTAGATCGAGGGCGCGATCGTGTGGTGGATGGCGCCGACGAAGAACACCGAGCCGTCCGGCTTGGCCTTGGCGGCCAGCGAGGCACCGACCGTGCCGCCGGCACCGCCCTTGTTGTCGATGATGATCTGGCAGCCGAGCTGCTCGCCGACCTGCGCGGCGAGCGGGCGGGCGAACACGTCGGTGCCGCCACCGGCCGGGAACGGGTTGATCCAGGTGATGGTCTGCGGCGGCCAGCCCTGCTGGGCGCGGGCGACAGCGGGTGTCGCAAGGGACGCGGCGAGGCCGAGCTTGAGAGCGCCGCGGCGTGAGGTCTTGAACGTGGTCATGTGATTTCCTCCCAGTACGGTCGTCACGTCTTGTTTTCCATCGAAGCGAGCACGGCCTGCTGCTTGGCGCGCAGGTGCCGTACGAGCAGGTCTCGTAGCGCAGCGCCGTCGCGCGCCGCAAGGGCTGCGATCATTGAACGATGTTCCGCGACCGCCCTGTCCCATTTCGCCTGGTTGAGGTTGGAGCGAAAGCGCAACGCGTGCAGGCGCGCGTTCAGGGCGCGATAGGTCCCGGCGAGCACGGGGTTCGCCGCAATGGCGTTCAGGCGGTCGTGGACTTCCCTGTTGACCCGGTAGTAGGCGGGCAGGTCGTGCGCGGCATGGGCGGCCTCCATTTCCGCCTGCAGCGCGCGAAATCCCTCGACCTCGGCGTCGGTGACCCGCGCGACCGCGAGCTCGCCTGCCAGTCCTTCGAGCGCGGCCATCACTTCGAAAGCGTCGCGCACGTCGTCGGCCGACAGGAGCGCGACCTGGACCCCGCGGTTGGGGAGCTGAACGAGCAGGCCTTCGGCCGCCAGCATGCGGAAGGCCTCGCGCAGCGGCGTACGCGACACGCCCAGCCGTTCACTGAGCTCACGTTCGTTGAGCTTCGTGCCAGGCGCCAGCTCGCCTTCGACAATGAGCGTACGCAGCCGCTCGGCCGCCGCTTCCGGCAGCGTCGAACGGGAAATCGTCATGGTCGAGCCATCCATCTGGACTCAGTCTGGCATATTGTATACAAAATGCAATCGAAGACCTGCGCTGCAGGTCTTCGGTTGCCCTGAGCGGAGCGAGCAGCGCGAGCGCAGTCGAAGGGCCTTGCACGTGACGGAGACAATGATGCGGCTGAACTCACATCCCAGCGGACGTCACTTCCTCCAGATTCCGGGGCCGACCAACGTTCCGGACCGGATTCTGCGGGCCATGGATCACCCGACGATCGACCACCGCGGGCCCGAGTTCAACGCGCTGGCCAAGAAGGTCCTGCGCTCGGTGCGCCAGGTCTTCCAGACCAAGCAACCGGTCGTGATCTATCCCGCCTCCGGCACCGGCGCCTGGGAAGCGGCCCTGGTGAACACGCTGTCGCCCGGCGACCTCGTACTGATGTGGGAGACCGGCCACTTCGCCTCGCTGTGGAAGAAGATGGCCGACAAGCTCGGCATCAAGTCGGAGTTCATGGGCGGCGACTGGACGAAGCCCGCCGATCCCGTCGCGATCGAGAAGCGCCTCAAGGACGACAAGGACCATACGATCAAGGCCGTATGCATCGTGCACAACGAGACCTCGACGGGCGTCGTGACCGACGTCGGCGCCGTTCGCCGCGCCATCGATGCCGCGAAGCACCCCGCCCTGCTGCTGGTCGACACGATCTCCTCGCTGGGTTCGATCGACTATCGCCACGACGCCTGGGGCGTCGACGTCACGGTCGCCGGCTCGCAGAAGGGCCTGATGCTGCCGCCCGGCCTATCCTTCAACGCCGTCAGCGAGAAGGCGGTCGCCGCTTCCAAGACCTCGAAGATGACCAAGGCGTTCTGGGGCTGGGACGAGATGATCGCCGCCAACGCCAACGGCTGGTTCCCCTACACGCCCGCGACCAACTTGCTGTACGGCCTCGACGAGGCCTGCGACATGCTGCTCGAGGAAGGCCTCGACGCCGTCTTCGCGCGCCATACGCGCCACGCCGAGGCGACGCGCGCCGCGGTCAACGCCTGGGGCCTCGAGATCCTGTGCCGCGACCCCAAAGCCTATTCCGGCTCGTTGACGGCGATCGTGATGCCCGAGGGTCACGACGCCGACGCCTTCCGCAAGGTGGCGCTGGAGAACTTCAACCTGTCGCTCGGCCAGGGCCTCACCAAGGTCGCGGGCAAGGTCTTCCGCATCGGCCATCTCGGCGACTTCAACGACCTAATGCTGATGGGCACGCTCGCGGGTGTCGAGATGGCGCTGGGGCTGGCCAAGGTGCCGCACAGGACGGGCGGCGCCCAGGCCGCGATGACCTATCTCCGCGACACCGCGCCGGGCGCGCGGCGCAGCTAGCCCGGGATCGAGAGCGGCCCGGGATCGCCGCCGACAGGCCTGCGCAGGCAGGCGACGTGGTGACCTTCGGCAACCTCGATGAGCGGCGGCGCCGTCACTTTGCATTCCGCGACCGCGTAGGGGCAGCGCGTGTGGAAGTGGCAGCCGGGCGGCGGCTTGGCAGGGCTCGGCACGTCGCCTTGCACGATGCGTTTCCTCTGACGGCGACGCTTCGGATCGGGCGCGGTGGCGGCAGACAGCAACGCCTCGGTATAGGGATGGAGCTGGCGCGCGAACAGCGTGCGTTTGTCCGTCAGCTCGACGATGCGGCCCAGATACATCACGGCGATGCGATGGCTGATGTGCCGCATCACCGCGAGGTCGTGGCTGATGAAGAGATAGGCCAACCCGTACTCGTCCTGCAGGTCGATCAGCAGGTTCAGCACCTGCGCCTGCACCGAGACGTCGAGCGCCGATACCGGCTCGTCGGCCACGATCACGTCGGGATTGACCGACAGCGCCTTGGCGATGCCGAGACGCTGGCGCTGGCCGCCCGAGAATTCGTGGGCGTACTTGCGCATCGCCTCGGGCCGCAGGCCGACGCGCTGGAAGAGCTGGGCCACCCGCTCGTCGCGCGCCGCGCCCTTGGCGATGCCGAAATTCTCCAGCGGCTCGCCCACGATCGTCCCCGAGGGCAGGCGCGGATTCATCGAGGAGTAAGGGTCCTGGAAGATCGTCTGGATGCGGCGGCGATGCGCCCACATCGCGCCGGGCTTCAGATGGGTGATGTCCTCGCCGCCCAGCGCGATGCGGCCGGCGGTCGGCTCGATCAGCTTCAGCACCACCTTGCCGATCGTCGACTTGCCGCAGCCCGACTCGCCCACCAGGCCGAGCGTTTCGCCGCGGCGGATCGAGAAGGAGACGCCGTCGACGGCGCGCACCGCGCCGATCCGGCGCTGCAGCAGGCCGCCATGGATCGGGAAATGCTTCACGAGACCGTCCACCTGGAGGACGGGCTCGAGGACAGGTGCGCCGCTCATGTCGACGCCCTCACCCGGTCGATTTCCCAGCAGGCCACAGTGTGGCCCGAGCCGACGTCGACCAGCGGCGGCGACCCGGTGCGGCAGCGGTCGGTGGCGAAACCACAACGCGGCGCGAAGGCACAGCCGACGATCGGCTTGGTGAGGACCGGCACGAGGCCCGGGATTTCCTGGAGCCGCGGCCGGGTGCCCGCGGCATCGGCCTCGACGTCGAGACGCGGGATCGCCCGCATCAGGCCGCGCGTGTAGGGATGCAAAGGCTCGGCGAACAGCGCCTCGACCGGCGCCTCCTCGACCTTGCGGCCGGCGTACATCACGACGACGCGCTCGGTCGTCTCGGCGACCACGCCGAGATCGTGAGTGATCAGTACGATCGCGGTGCCGGTCTTCTCCTTGAGCTCGACCATGAGGTCGAGGATCTGCGCCTGGATGGTGACGTCGAGTGCCGTGGTCGGCTCGTCGGCGATCAGCACCTGCGGATCGCAGCTCAGTGCCATGGCGATCATCACTCTCTGGCGCATGCCGCCGGAGAGCTGGTGCGGGTATTCGTCGAGCCGGCGCCGCGCATCGGCGATTCGCACCAGGTCCAGCATCTCGAAGGCCCGCTCGCGCGCCGCCTTCCAGGGCACGCCCATGTGACGCACCACGTTCTCGGCGATCTGCGTGCCGACCGTGAGCACCGGGTTGAGGCTGGTCATCGGCTCCTGGAAGATCATCGAGATGCGATGGCCGCGCAGGCGCTTCATCTCCTCCTCGGAGAGGACGGTGAGCTCCTCGCCCTCGAACTTGATCGAGCCCCTGGCGATGCGGCCGGTCTCCGGCGGGATCAGGCGCAGGATCGACATCGCCGTCACCGACTTGCCGCAGCCCGACTCGCCCACGATGCCGAGCGTCTCGCCCCTAGCGACCTCGAACGAAACGCCGTCGACCGCCCGCACCACGCCGTCGAGGGTGCTGAACTGCGTGTGCAGGTCGCGGACCTCGAGGATGGCGCTCACAGCCGCCTTGCCAATCTGGGATCGAGCCGGTCGCGCAGGCCGTCGCCCAGCAGATTCACGGCCAGCACGGTAATCGCGAGGAAGGCGCCCGGGATCAGGATCGTCCAGGGCGCGATCTGGAAGAAGTTACGGCCCTGCGCGATGATGTTGCCCCAGCTCGGCACTTCCGGCGGCACGCCCGCGCCCAGGAAAGAGAGCCCCGCCTCGATCAACATCGCCGAGGCGCAAACGTACGTCGACTGCACGATCAGCGGCGCCAGCGTGTTGGGCAGCACGTGTCGCCACAGCAGCTTCAGGTTCTTCGTGCCGCCGGCGATGGCGCTCTCGATGTAAGGCTGGGCGCGGATCGACAGCACGACGGCGCGCACCACGCGCACGATGCGCGGCACCTCGGGAATGACGATGGCCACGATCACGATGCCGAGGCCGGGCCGCGACAAGGTGATCAGCGCGATGGCCAGCAGGATCGAAGGGATGGCCATCAGCCCGTCCATGATGCGCATGACGATGCCGTCGACGCGGCGGAAGTAGCCGCAGGCCAGCCCCAACGCGAGGCCGAGCACACTCGAGATGGCGGCGACCGACAGGCCGACCTCGAGCGACACGCGCGCGCCCCACACCGTGCGGGTGAAGACATCGCGGCCGAACTGGTCAGTGCCGAACCACCAGCGCTCCGACGGCGGCCGCAGCCGGTCCCGCGGCGAGAGCTTGAAGGGGTCGCCGACGAATGAGGGGCCGATGACGGCGACGAGGATGAGCAGCACCAGCAGGACGGCACCGAACGCGATGGTCGGGTTGCGACGGATCGCCGTCCACAGGGAGAAGCGGCGCGCCGGCAGGGCGAGATCGTCGGTGATCACGGCCATGGTCAGTACCGGATCCTGGGATCGAGGAAGGCATAGGAGATATCGATGACCAGATTCACCAGCACCTTGGCGCCGGCGAAGACCAGGATCAGCCCCTGCACCACGGGATAGTCGCGCTTCAGCACGGCATCGACCGTGAGGCGGCCGAGGCCCGGAATGTTGAACACGGTCTCGGTGATGACCACGCCCGAGATCAGGAGCGCGATGCCGATGCCGATCACCGTCACGATCGGCACGGCGGCGTTCTTCAGCGCATGCAGCAGCAGCACGCGGTCGGTCGCCAACCCCTTCGAGTTGGCGGTACGAATATAGTCCTGCGCCAACACTTCCAGCATCGACGCTCTGGTGATGCGGGCGATCAGCGCCATGTAGGTGATGCCGAGCGCCACCGATGGCAGGACGAGGCAGCCGACGAACGGCCAGAACCCTTCACTGATCGGCCGGTAGCCCTGCACCGGCAGGAGCTTCCACTGCACGGCGAAGAAATAGATCAGGATGTAGGCCAGCACGAAGACCGGCATGGCGAAACCCAGCACGGCGAAAGCCATGACGGCGCGGTCGACGAGCTTGCGTGCCTTCCAGGCTGCCACCACGCCGATCGGGATCGCCAGCGTGACAGCCACGAGCAGGGTGGACAGGGTCAGCGCCACCGTGGGCTCCAGCCGTTGGGCGATCAGGCGTGTGACCGGCAGGTTGGAGAAGATCGAGATGCCGAAGTCGCCCTGCAGGAGGTGCAGCGTCCAGATGGCGAACTGCTCGAACACCGGCCTGTCGAGGCCGAGCTTGGCGCGGACCTGGGCGATCGCCTCGGCTGTGGCATCCTCGCCGGCGATGATCGCGGCGGGATCGCCCGGCGCGAAACGGATCAGGAAGAAAACGAAGATCGCCACCACCGCCATCACCGGCAAGGTGGCGAAGAGGCGTCGCACGATGTACGCGGTCATTCGACGGGCGCGACGCCCTTCTTCGTTTCAGGCATCTACTTCTTCTTGATGTTCCACAGCACCGCGAGGCCGGTGTTGGGGACGATCCCTTCGATGCGGTCGGCACGGTAGGCGAGCGGCACCGTCCACTGGCCGAACGGGACGTAAACCACCTGCTCGATAGCGCGCGTCTGCAGCTCCGTGGCGATCTTCTTCTTGTCGGCGTCCGTCTGCGCGAAGGCGTAAGCGTTGCGCAGCTCCTCGATCTTGGCGTCGCACGGCCAGCCGAACAGGCCCTTGTCGCAGGCCGCACCGATCCAGGTGTGCAGCACCGGATTGGACGAGCCGACTCCGCCAGTCGTGGTGACAAAGATGTGCCAGCCGCCCTGCGCGGGCGGATCCTTCTTGGCGCGGCGTGTCACCACCGTGCCCCAGTCCATCGACTGGGCGTCGACGTTGATGCCGGCCTCGCGCATCGCCTGCACGAGTACCTGCGTGGCGGGGGTGATGGTGTTGTGATCGGTCGCCTGCAGGACGGTTATCGGCTCACCGTTGTAGCCGGCCTCCTTCAGGAGCTGCAGCGCCTTCTTCGGGTTGTAGTCTTTCAACATGGCGCTGCCGCCGTCGTTGGCGAGCGGCGAGCCGCAGGTGAGCATGCCGTGGCAGACCCGGTAGTAGTTCGGATCGCCGACGATCGCCCGCAGGAAATCCTCCTGGTTTATCAGGTGGTACATTGCCTGCCGCGCCTTCGGGTTGTTGAAAGGCGGATGGAGGTGGTTCAGGCGAATCATGCCGACGGTGCTGTCGAGATCGCCCGTCTTCATCAGCTTAACGCCGCGCGCCTTCTCGAGCATCGGCAGGAAATCGATGCTGGGCGCCTCGAAGAAGTCGATCTCGCCGTTGATCAGCGCCGACATGGCTGTCTGCGAATCGGAGATCCAGACCAGTTCGATGCGGTCGACACCGGCAAACTTGCTGCCGGCGAACGACGAGGCGGGCTCGTTGCCCGGCCGGGGCACGTAGTGCGGGTTCTTGACGTAGACCGCCTTGCTGCCCGGCACCCACTGGTCCTTGGCGAAGTTGAACGGCCCGGAACCGATCGAGTCCTTCACCTGGGTCTGCGGATCGGTGTTGGCCTCCTGCTCGCGCATGATCACCGCGACCGAGGAATTCGTCTTGCCCAGCGACTCCAGCACCATGCCGTAGGGTTCCTTGAGCACCATGCGGAAGGTCTTGTCGTCGACCGCCTCGAGCTTCGTGACATAGGACATCAGCCGCATGCCGACCCCGTCCTTGGCGCCCCAGCGCTTGAGAGAGGCGATGACGTCCTTGGTCGTGACCGGCGAGCCGTCGCCGAACTTCAGCCCGTCGCGCAGGATGAAGGTGTAGGTGAGCTTGTCCGGGCTGATCTCGTACTTGCCGACCATCTGCGGCTGCGGAACCATCTTCGCGTCGTTGCCGAACAGCGTGTCGTAGACCAGCATGCCGTGGATGTTGGCGATCGTCTGGGTCGTCCAGATCGGATCGATGACGCGCACGTCGGCGTGCATCACCGCCTTCAGGACCTTCTCCTGCGCGTGCACGGCGAGCGGCAATGCCACGGCCAACGAACCGCCCAGCGCGGCAGCGACAAAGCGCTTGAACATGCGACTCCTCCCGAAAGCTCCCCTCAATCAGTATGCGAAGCCGCGAGCCTCGTTGTCCAGACGAGATGATGCGAGCGGCTTGCCCGCTACGGCACGATTCCTGCCGGAAGCGAAAGACAGTGCTGCGCAATCGCGCCCGGTGTCGTGATCCACACCGCATCCCGGTGGGCTGCGACATGCCTCAGCACACGCTTGAGGTGACGCAGGCGGTGCGGCTGGCCGACGATGTAGGCGTGCAGCGCCACGCCCATCACCAGGGGCCGGGTCCCGGAGAGTTCCATCATCTCGTCGAACTGGTCGATCACGATGTCGGCGAACTGCGCCGCGCCGTCCTTGCGGCCGACCACCGAGGGGATGTCGTTCGCTTCCTGAGGGTAGGGTACCGAAAGAATCCTCCGGCCGCCGCGGCAGCGGAACCACACCGGCTGGTCGTCCATGCACCAGTCCAGAAGGTAGGAGTAGCCCGCCTCGGCCAGAAGATCGGGGGTGGCATGGCTGTGCGAGATCCACGGCCCCAGCCAGCCCTCGGGCCGGTGGCCCTCCTCGGCTGTGAGCCGCGCCGTCGCCTCTTCGATCAGGCTCCTCTCCGCCGGCTCGTCAAGCACGCCCTGTCGTTCGGCGTTGGTCCGGCCATGCCCGACGATCTCGTCGCCCCGTGCTCGGCAGGCGGCCACGAGCTGCGGCGCGTAGTCGTACATTGCACTGTTGACCAAGGCGGCCAGCGGCAGGCGGAGTTCGTCGAAGGCATCGAGCATGTACCAGGCGCCGACTCGGTTGCCGTAGTCGCGCCATGCATAGTTGAGAATGTCGGGCTGTGGGCCGCCGGGTGCCAGTTCTGCACCCAGCCCCTCGCCATAGGAGAAGTGCTCGAGGTTCAGGGCGAAATAAACAGCCAACCTGCGGTTGCTGGGCCACGAATAGTCCGGGCGCCCGCGCAGCGGGACGTAGTCGTAGCGGTCGTGCGACTTGAGTTTCATGAGCAAACCTAGCGTCGGAACAAGCGATCGGCCACGGTCGCCCGCCGAGCGAAGAAGGTCAGGCAGCGGTCGACCGAAGGGCCGCTCCGAGGGCCGCGGCGAGCGGTGCGTCGTGCTCAGGCAGCAGCACCTGGGGATCGAGCGTCAGAATGCCCCGCCCCGCGTGGCGCTCAGAGAGATGAACCGGCGGACTGCCGCGCTGCAGGCGCGCGCTGAAGCTCAGCGCGTCAGACACGGCGATCTCCAACACGGGCACGCGCCCGGTCTCCGCTGCTGGTACCAGCCTTACCCGCGCATTGTTCAGCACCCCGGCAATGGCCTTCAGCCGGGCTTCGAGCGCGGCATTGGCCGCCGTATCGTCGGCCCTCACGAAACGGTCGAGCGCCGTCAGCAGCCCGACGATCTCCTCCTTGCCTGCCTTGAACCCGCGGCCGATGCCGTGATGAGGCACGCCACGCAGGTAGGCGGGCTCGACCAGGCGCGGCGGCGACCAGGTTTCGGGCGCCACATCCATGTCGAGCTGCTGCAGCAGCGCCGACGCCACCAGGTCGCGGCGGCCGGCCAGGATGCCCGACGCCTGGGGCCCGCCCAGCGCCTTGCCGCCGGAGAAGGCCACGAGGTCGGCGCCCAAGGCGATGAACTTGCCGAGATTTTCCCGCGGCGGAAGCTGCGCCGCCGCGTCGACGATCAGAGGAATGCCATTGGCGCGGCAGGTGGCGATCGCGACCGGCAGATCGACGATGCTGGCGGCGTTGATCGAGAAGGCCATCGCGACGACCGACGGCGAAAGGGCGGCTTCGATTTCCCAAGCCTCGAGGCCGCGCACGCCGGCGCCCGTGCCGCGGTCGTTGTGCCCGATGTCGACCAACCGCGCGCCCGATGCGGCGAGTGCGTGCGCGTAGCCGGTACGGTGCGTGCGCGGGATCAGGATGTCGCGGGGAAAAGACTCGGCGTGCGGCAGGGCCGCCATCTTTGCGACGTCCCACCGCGCGATCGACGCGGCGGCGGCCAGCGTGAGCGCGGCGGCGGCACCGGTCGTGACCAGGCCCGCCTCCGCGCCCGTCACCTCGGCGATCCGAGCGCTGGCGGCGTCCTGCAACTCGCCAATGTCGACGGAGGCGCGCGAAGCGGCCGCCATGGCCTCGACGACCTCAGCGGCCATGACAGCCCCGCCTAATCGCGTAAGGGCGCCGGCAGCGTTGATTCGGCGGCGCACGCCCAGTGCCGCATAGGGATCGAGATCGGTCATCGGTCGACACTAGCAGCCGACGCGTGGAAATGCCGCCCCGGCAGGGGCTGTGCGCTGCGCGTTCATCGAACGAAACATCCCCATCGGCTATTTCGGCGCCCTTGCGGATGTGGCACACCTCGTCGCCTTCCTCGCGTCGCCAGTCGCGCCCTGTACCAAAAGCGCGGCGATTCCGGTCGACGGAGGCATGCAATATCTTGCGTATTGATGCGTCGCAGAGGACTCTCTTGCTGAATTGGCTTCGTCGAGATCGAGGGGAAACGCCGGCGGCCAGCCTGGGCGCTCTTCACATCGTAAGACCATGGGCGCGATCGTCGGCCACGTCACCCTGGACCGGCGGCGGCTACATGACCATCGTCAACGATGGGCCGCCCGACCGGCTGCGGTCGGCCTACAGCGAGGCGGCAGGATGGATCGAAATCCACGGGATAAAGGTCGTGGGACCCGACCTCGCGATGCGTGCCCTCGAGAACCCGCTCGCCGTGCCCAATGGCAAGACGATCCTCAAGCCACGCGGTTACCACATTCTGTTGCTGGGGCTGGCCGCGCCGCTGGTCGCAGGAACGCGCTTGCCATTGACGCTTCATTTCGAGAAGGCCGGCAGCCTCGATGTCGACCTGGAGGTGGAAGCCCCGGGCATCGTCGGCGGCCAGACGCTCCTGGCCGCACACAACGAAGTCGACTGAGGCAAGGCCGCAACCGACCGCCAGATGCCGCCCGGCGCTACGGGGGCGTGACGCGATCATCTCGGCCTGGTGCGAAAGAGTCGATGCTTCCCAGTCTTCACGTCTCATGCGTCGAGACCTGCAGGAATGCTCGTTCAAATCCGTAGCGTACAGTGGCTACGCTACGCAGGTGCGCAACTGCGTGCGGAGGCGAACATGACCGACATCTACGACACTCTCGACTTCGGCTACGACGTTCCCGAGGACATCCCCGTCAAGCCGCTGCCGAAGCCTGCCACCGCGGCGCCACCGTCGGCCGCCGTCGATGCGAACCTGCTGCCCCCTGTCGGCAAGCAGACCACGCCTTCGTGCTTCGTGTGGTCGACGGTTTATGGCCTCACGACCTTCCAGGCCGCCAAGACCTACAACCTCGACCCGACTTCCGCCGACAACCAGGCCAGCCCGATCTACACTTACATCAAGGTCGAGGAGGACTATTACGGGCTCAAAAATGCGTGCCAAGGCGGACAAATGGCCAAGCCGTTGCTGTTCCTGAACAAGAACCGCGGCACCGCGTCGATGACGGACGCTCCCAGCGTCGACGGCTGCTCTGCCGCATGGGCTGCCTGGGGCACCGCCACCACGACGCCGAACCCGAACTTCGACTTCGACAACTGGACTGGCGTCACGGTGAACGGCGACGACGGCATCGCCAACATCCAGAACCTGATCAGCCAGAACATGCCCATTGCCTTCGGCTGCTGGCTCTATACCGGCTTTCCACAATACACCGGCAATCCGGTGCCCTATGTCGGGTCGGGCGTCTGGATGAAGAACCCGCGGAACGGCGGCAAGGTTGGCCACTGCATGTTGATCATCGGCTACGACACCACCATGGGGCCCAATGGCGCGATACTGGTCCAGAACAGCTTTGGCACGAGCTGGGGTAGCTCCTGGAACGGCAGCGACGGATATGTCTGGATCGACTGCGCCACCTTTTTGGCGATGGCCCAGGGCGTCGGCTACTATTACCCCTGAAATCAACGGGTTACGGGCGTCCACAAAGGCCTTGTTTCTGGCCTTGCGCCGGGCAACCGGACTCCTGATATAACCGCCCCGAGGGGCCGGTGTGGGCGGAGCAGTCGCCAACCCGGTCAGATCCGGAAGGAAGCAGCCGTAACGAATTCGCTTCGGGTCATGCCGGTCTCTCACCCGTTCCCCTGCGCGCGCCGCCGTGGAGGGCGGGCCGCCCAGGCGCGACGACCGCCGGGCTCAAGGGGCCACGGCGCTGATTGCGGGTGATCGCCATGGCGAAGGCCACTAAGGGCTCGGAAGACCCCGCACTTCCCTACCGTGTCCTCGCCCGCAAATATCGCCCCGTCGATTTCTCCACCCTGGTCGGCCAGGAGGCGATGGTGCGCACGCTGCGCAACGCGATCGCCAGCGGCCGCATCGCGCACGCCTTCATGCTTACCGGGGTGCGCGGCGTGGGCAAGACCACGACCGCCCGCATCATCGCCCGCGCGCTGAACTGCATCGGTCCCGACGGCAAAGGCGGCCCGACGGTCGATCCCTGCGGCGTCTGCGACAACTGCAGGGCGATCACCGAGGATCGCCACGTCGACGTGATCGAGATGGACGCGGCCTCCCGCACCGGCATCGACGATGTGCGCGAGCTGATCGAAGGCGTACGCTATCGCCCGGTCTCGGCGCGCTACAAGGTCTACATCATCGACGAAGTGCACATGCTGTCGGAGAAGGCGTTCAACGCGCTCCTCAAGACGCTGGAAGAGCCGCCGCCCCATGTGAAGTTCCTGTTCGCTACCACCGAGATCCGCAAGGTCCCTGTGACGGTGCTGTCGCGCTGCCAGCGCTTCGACCTGAAGCGTGTGCCGCAGGAAACGCTGATCGAGCATTTCGGCAAGATCGCCCAGGCCGAGAAGGTCGAGATCTCGCCCGAGGCGCTCACCCTCCTCTCCCGTGCCGCCGACGGCTCGGTGCGCGATGGCCTCTCCATGCTCGATCAGGCGATCGCTCATGGTGGCGGCGTGGTCGATGCCGCGCAGGTCCGCGACATGCTGGGCCTCGCCGACCGCAGTCGAGTGTTTGATCTGTTCGACAAGGTCATGCGTGGCGACGCCCCGGCGGTCGTCACCCTACTCGGCGAAATGCACGATGCCGGCGCCGATCCCGTGGTCGTACTGCAGGATGTCCTCGAGCTCACCCATTGGGTGACCCGCCTCAAGGTGGCGCCTGACGCGGCGGCGACGGCGGCCGACAGCGAGCGCGCACAGGGCCTCGCCATGGCGGGCAAACTTTCGATGGCGTCGCTGACGCGGGCCTGGAGCTTGTTGCTCAAGGGCCTGCAGGAGACCCTGGCCGCGCCCTCGCCGCTGCGTGCCGCCGAGATGGCCTTGATCAGGCTGTGCTACGTCGCCGACCTGCCCTCGCCGTCCGACGCCCTGAAGGCGCTGCAGAACAGCACGGCCCCGGGCAATGGGGCGGGCACGCCGGCGCCCCGCGGCAGCGGAGGCGCGGCCGCCCGGGCGGCGATCCAGCCCGCGACGGCCATCGCGCCGCAGCCGGCCCAGACGATGCCGGCCCCGCGCAACTTCACCGAGGTCGTCGCCCTTTTCGAGACGCGTCGCGAGGCACGTCTGGTGCACAGCTTGATGCATCATGTGCATGAGGTGCGCTGCGAGCCAGGCATCATCGAGTTCCGTCCCGAGCCCAAGGCGCCGCCCGATCTCGCAGCACGCCTCGGCGAGTTGCTGACGCTGTGGACCGGCCGGCGTTGGATCGCCTCGGTGTCCAACGCCGAAGGCAAGCCGACGCTGACCCAGCAGAAAGCGACCAACGCCGACACCCTCCGGAGTTCGGCTGAGAGTAACGAGATCGTTCAGGCGATCTTCAAGACGTTCCCCGGCGCCAGGCTCGATGCCGTACGCCGCAGGGGCGAGCACACGTCGCTCGTCTCAGGCCTCGGTGAAGCAGGAGGCGAAGAGCCGCCGCCGGCTGAGGAGTATCCGGTTGACGACGACATCCCCGAAAGCGAGTTCTGATGTTCGACAAGCTCAAGGACCTGGGCGGCCTGATGCAGCAGGCCCAGCAGATGCAGCAGAAGATGCAGGAAATGCAGGTCGCGCTCGAGCGCATGGAGATCGTGGGCTCGTCCGGCGCCGGCCTGGTCAAGGTGACGGTCAACGGCAAGAACGAAACGCGCCGGGTCGAGATCGATGCGTCGTTGTTCAAGGCCGAGGACAAGGGCGTCGTGGAGGACCTGATCGTGGCCGCGGCAAACGATGCGCGCGGCAAGGTCGAGCAGACCGTCCAGGAGCAGATGCGGACGTTCACTGGCGGGCTGCCGCTGCCACCGGGCTTCAAGTTCTAGTGCCAGGGTCTCGATGAACGGCCCCGAGATCGAGCGACTGATCCAGCTCCTCGGCCGCCTGCCTGGACTGGGCCCGCGTTCGGCCCGCCGCGTGGCGTTGCAGCTCCTGAAGAAGCGAGAGACGCTGATGCAGCCGCTGGCCGCGGCCCTGGCCGACGCCGCGCGGGCTATCCGCGCCTGCCGCATCTGCGGCAACCTCGACACGATCGACCCCTGCTCGATCTGCGCCGATCCCAAGCGCGATGCGGGACTGATCTGCGTCGTCGAGGATGTCGGCGACCTGTGGGCAATGGAACGCGGCCGCATCTTCCAAGGCCGCTATCACGTTTTGGGCGGCTCGCTGTCGGCGCTCGACGGCATCGGGCCGGACGAACTCAACATCGCCGCCCTCGTGAAGCGCGTGGCCGCCGGCGGCGTGCGCGAGGTCATCATGGCGACCAATGCGACCGTCGACGGGCAGACCACGGCGCACTATCTCGCGGAGCGGCTGGCCGAGCACGACGTGCCGCTCACGCGGTTGGCGCACGGCGTGCCGGTGGGCGGCGAGCTCGACTGGCTCGACGACGGCACGCTCGCCACCGCGCTTAAGGCGCGGCGCGCCCTGTAGGCCAGTCCCATGAGTGCCGAAACCCTCGCCACCATCGCCGTCGCACTCGGTGCAGGCTGGGCGAGCGGGCTGAACGCCTACGCCGCCGTCCTGGTCCTCGGCGCGGCTCAGCGCTTCGGGCTTGTGGTCCTGCCACACGACTTGCATGTATTGGCCTCGCCTTGGGTGATGGGCACGACGGGCCTCCTGTTTGCGCTCAATTTTTTTGCCGACAAGATCCCCTACGTCGACAGCGTCAACGACGCGCTGCAGACCTTCGTGCGCATTCCCGCCGGCGCGCTGCTGGCCTACGGCGCGGCCGCCGGGTTGAGCTCTGAAGTCGCAGTGATTGCCGGCCTGCTGGGCGGAACACTGGCGGCCGGCACCCATGTCGCCAAGACCGGCTCGCGGGCCCTGATCAACGCCTCGCCCGAGCCGTTCACGAATATCCTCGCCTCGTTCGGCGAGGACGTCGCGGTGATCGGCGGCCTGGCGCTGGCGATCGCCCATCCCATCACTTTTTTGTGCCTCCTCGCCCTCTTCCTGCTGCTGCTGATCTGGCTGCTGCCCAAACTGATACGGCTCGCTCTGATGCCGTTCCGCAGATTGGCCCGCGGTCGCCCAAGACCTTGACTTGGGCGTCTCCCTCGACCTTTGGCGCAGGAACTGCCGCTTTCCTTCGGCCGCCCGAGGCGTAAACTCACTGGCCAGTAGCTCATGTTCATCCGACAGAACATCCAGACCCTGCGGTTCTTCCGCACGACGCCGGCGATGCGCTGCCCGTATCTGCCGCATCGGCTGGAGACCAAGCTCGTCACCGAGCTCAGCGGACCGGACGCGATCTCCCAGCATGACACATTGACTGACGCGGGCTTCAGGCGATCGCACCACTTCGTCTACAAGCCGCTTTGCGACGGATGCAGAGCGTGTGTGCCGGTGCGGATCCGGGTGCGCGACTTCGAGCCGAACCGCGCCCAGCGCCGCATCCAGCGGCGCAACGAGCATGTTCATGCCGTCGAGGCCCAGCCGCTGGCAACCGGCGAGCAATATTCGCTCTTCTCACGCTATGTACTGACGCGGCATCGCGACGGCGACATGGCGGACATGGATTTCGACGACTACCGCGCCATGGTCGAGGAAAGCCCCGTAGACACGGCGATCATCGAGTTTCGCGACGATTCGGCGGACGGTCGCCTGGTCGGCGTCTGCCTGGTCGACTGGCTGTCGAGCGGTGTCTCTGCGGTCTACAGCTTCTTCGACTCGCAGGACCCGCGACGGGGCCTGGGGACGCACATGATCCTGTGGCTGGCCAGCGAGGCGGCCAAGCGTGGCCTTGCCTACGTCTATCTCGGTTACTGGATCGCCGATTCGACCAAGATGGCCTACAAGCGGTCTTTTCGGCCGCTCGAGTTCTTCGGGCCCGAGGGCTGGATGGAGCTGCCTACGATATAGGCAAACGGCTTGCGGTGGAGCCACTTGACGCACCTCTGCAGCCGTCACGACAGGCGCGGGCACTGGCATCGCTGTACGGGCCGCGTTAAGAACAAGCCCGCCGTCGGCGAGGACGGGGGTTGGGACAACAATAACTCGCGAAGCAGGGGGATGGATGCGGCTATTGCTGTCAGTCAGCGCGCTGATCGACCTGATCAACGAGAAGATCGGCAACATCTGCAATTGGCTCGTGCTGCTGGCCTGCGTGGTCAGTGCCGGCAACGCCATGGTTCGTTACGCCTACGACACGAGCTCCAATGCCTGGCTCGAGGTGCAATGGTACATGTTCGCCGTCATCGTGATGTTCGGCGCATCGTACACGCTGAAGCGTAACGAGCACGTCCGCGTCGACCTCCTCTATATGACCCTGAGTCGCCGCGGGCAGCTTTGGATCGACATTCTCGGCACGCTGATCTTCCTGCTGCCGACCTGCGCTATCCTCGCGTGGCTGAGCTGGCCGTTCTTCATGCAGTCCTACAACGTCCTGGAGCAATCCTCGAACGCCGGCGGACTGCTACGATGGCCGATCAAGATCGTGTTGCCAGTCGGCTTTGCCCTCGTTGCTTTGCAAGGTACTTCCGAGCTCATCAAGCGCGTCGCCTTCCTGAACGGGTATGCCGTCGACAGTCTTGAGGCACACTACGAGAGGCCGACGCAATGATACCGCTCGATTGGATGCCGCCGCTGATGTTCGGCGGCCTCGTCGTCTTCATGATCATCGGCTATCCGGTCGCCTTCTCGCTCTGCGCCGTCGGCTTCTTCTTCGGATTCCTCGCGATCGAGATGAACTACTTCACGATGGCCTTCATGCAGGCCATCCCCGGCCGTGTCTTCGGCTCGATCCTGTCGAACGAGCTGCTGCTTGCCATTCCCTTCTTCACCTTCATGGGCGCGATCCTCGAAAAGTGCGGGCTCGCCGAGGACATGCTGGAGTCGATGGGCCAGCTGTTCGGCCCCATCAAGGGCGGACTGGGCTATTCGACCATCATCGTCGGATTCATCCTCGGCGCCATCACCGGCACCGTTGCCGCGCAGGTGATCGCCATGGCGCTGATCACCCTGCCGGTGATGATGCGCTACAGGTACGACATGCGTTATGCCACGGGCGTACTCGCCGCCTCTGGCACGATCACCCAGCTTGTTCCCCCGTCGCTGGTCCTCGTCGTCCTGGCCGACCAGCTCGGCCGGTCGGTCGGCGACATGTATCTCGGCGCCTGGGGCCCTTCCATCCTGCAGATTCTGCTGTTCGCAGCCTACACATTCTATCTGACCCTCGTGAAGCCGGAAGGCCTTCCACCCGTCCCGCGGACGCTTTTCGGTCGCGCGCTTCTGGTGAAGTGTGCTTGGGGAATCATCCCTGCCGCCGTGCTCATCTTCCTGGTGCTCGGCACCATCATGATGGGCCTTGCCACGCCCACGGAGGCGGGTGCCATGGGTACGATCGGTGCGATCGTGCTGGCCGTCGTGCGCAATGCGCCACTTACAAGATTCGACCAGATCGCTTTCGGTGCGGGCTGCGCCGCGGCAGTGATCGGCGGACTGATCGGCATCGTCGCCTTCAAGTCGATCCCCTTCAAGATTGCCTTCACGGTCATGTTCGCCGCGGTCATCTGGCTGTGCTGGCGGGCGTGGCAGTTCAAGGAACTGCGTGATCTCATCGTTCAAGCCATGCAGGCCACCATGCGCATCACCGCCATGGTGGCGTTCATCCTGGTCGGCGCGACCTGCTTCTCGATCTCCTTCGCCGGTGTCGACGGCGGCCATTGGGTCGAGCATCTGCTGACCGGCCTGCCGGGCGGCGTGTGGGGGTTCCTGGTCGTCGTCAACTTGTTCGTCTTCTTCCTGGCGTTCTTCCTCGACTTCTTCGAGATCGCCTTCATCATCGTACCGATGCTGGCCCCGGTCGCGCAGAAAGTCCTGACGCCGGTAGTCGGGGCCGATGCCGCACTGATCTGGTTCGGCGTCATGCTCTGCGTCAATCTGCAGACGTCCTTCATGCACCCGCCGTTCGGATTCGCACTTTTCTACCTGCGTAGCGTCGCCCCCAAGGAAGTGAAGAGCTCCGACATCTACTGGGGTTCGATACCCTGGGTCGTCCTCCAGCTCATCCTGGTGGCGATCGTGGTGGCGGTGCCGCAGTCGGTCACTGTCTTCCTCGACAAGCCGCACGGCATCGATCCGAGCAAGATCGAACTCAAGATCGAAGTGCCCAAGGAAGACGACATGCCGCCGACGTTCAGCGTGCCTCCGCCGCGCAACTGAGAGCCGAAAGCATTGGCACCGAGACGAAAAAAGCCCCGCCAGAAGGCGGGGCTTTCTTTCGCAAGTATTCGGAGCGGAGCCTAAGAGGCGATACGCCGGAGATTGAAGTTGTCGAACGAGAATTCGGCGGTGCGGAACCACTCGACTTCAGCGTTGCGGAACGGCTTCAGGCTCTCGTAGATCTTCTTGAACTTCGGGTTCTGCGCCGACAGTTCGTCATAGTACTTGTAGGCTTCGTTGAAGCAGGCTTCGAGAACCGGGTTCGGGAAGGGCTTGAGAACGGTGCCCGCGGCCACAAGTCGCCGCAGCGCCGCGGGATTGCCCGCATCGTATTTCGGCACCATCCAGCTCGTGACGAGACCGCTCGCTGTCTCTACCATCGCCTTGTAGCTCTTGGGCAAAGTCTCCCAAGCCTTCGAGTTGATGTACATCGAGCCCACCGAGGCGCCTTCCCACCAGCCGGGGTAGTAGTAGTACTTCGCGACCTTGTTGAAGCCGAGCTTCTCGTCGTCGTACGGCCCGACCCACTCGCAGGCATCGATCGTGCCCTTCTCCAGGGCCGGATAGATGTCGCCGCCGGCGATCTGCTGGGGAACGACGCCCAGACGCGTCAGGATCAGGCCGGCGAAGCCGCCCACCCGGAACTTCAGGCCCTTCATGTCGTCCATGGAGTTGATTTCCTTGCGGAACCAACCGCCCATCTGGCAGCCCGTCCCGCCGAACGGGAACGACACGATGTTGTAGTCCTTGTAGAACTCGTTGATGAGCTGGCTGCCGCCGCCGTGGTAGAGCCACGCGTAATACTGCCGCTGATTCATCGAGAACGGCAGGCCGGTCTCGAACACGAACGACGGGTCCTTGCCGAAATAGTAGTAGGCCGCAGTCTGTCCCATCTCGACGGTAGCGTTCTGGATCGCGTCGGCGACCTGCAGGCCAGGCACGATCTCGCCGGCGGCAAAGACGCGGATCTGGAACTTGTTGTCGGACATCTCGCCGATCATCTTGGCGAAGAGCTCGGCGCCGCCGTAAAGCGTGTCCAGAGACTTCGGGAAGCTCGATGTCAGACGCCACTTCACTTCCGGCATGCTCTGGGCGATCGCCGGCGCCGCTATCGCGGTGGCCGCGGCAACGCCGGCAGCACCGACGCCCGCAGTCTTGATGAACTTTCTACGCTCCATACGTTTCTTCCTCCCTAGGGATGCCCGGATGGCTCCGCTATGCGGCGAAGACTGGCATGCAGGAGTGAGTTTGAAAAGCGCCTCCCCCCGCCCGGCCACCTCAAAAATATGCAATGTCCGCCGCTGCCCGAATACGCAGCGCCAATAGAAAAGGCCCCGCCAAAGCGGGGCCTTTCCACCGGTCGAGCCGGCGTGAACGTCAGAGCTTGTTGGCTGCCGACTGACGCGCCATGAAGTTGTCGAAGCCACCTTCGGCGACGCGTGACCACAGCACGCCGTCGCGCCGGAAGTCCTTCCAGCCGTCGAAGATCTTCTTGAAGTTGGCCGACTTGGCATTCGTCTCCGCATAGACCTCGTTGGCCGCGTTGAAGCATGCCTCGAGCACGGATTGCGGGTACGGCGCCAGCTTGGTGCCGCCCGCCACCAGCTCCTTCAGAGCCTTGGGGCTCAGGGCGTCGTACTTGGCGACCATCCAGGTGTTGGTCATGGCCGCAGCCGACCGGACGATGGCCTGATAGCTCTTCGGCAGCTCGTTCCACTTGTCGAGCCCGATGAACAGGTGAAGCGTCGCACTGCCTTCCCACCAGCCCGGGTAGTAGTAGTGCGGCGCCACCTTGTTGAAGCCGAGCTTCTGGTCGTCATAGGGGCCGACCCACTCCGCAGCGTCGATCGTGCCCTTCTCGAGAGCCGGATAGATATCGCCGCCAGCGATCTGCTGCGGCACCACTCCGATCTTGGTCATGACCTGGCCACCGAAGCCGCCGATGCGCATCTTCAGGCCCTTCATATCATCGACCGACTTGATTTCCTTGCGGAACCAGCCGCCCATCTGCGCGCCGGTGTTGCCCGCCGCGAGGCCGAAGATATTGTAGCCCTTGTAGAAGTCGTTGAGCGCCTGCTCGCCGCCACCCTGCGTCAGCCACGCATCCTGCTGGCGGGTGTTGAGGCCGAACGGCACGGCGGTCCCGAATGCGAAGGCCGGATCCTTGCCGAAATAGTAGTACGACGCGGTATGACCCATCTCGACCGTGCCGTTCTGGATCGCGTCGGCAACTTGGAGGCCGGGCACAATCTCGCCGGCCGCAAAAACGCGGATCTGAAACTTGTTGTCGGTGGCCTCGGCAACCGCCTTGGAGAAGGTTTCGGCCGCGCCGTAGAGAGTGTCGAGCGACTTGGGAAAGCTGGAGGTCAATCGCCACTTGAGCTCGGGCATCGACTGGGCGATCGCCGGTGCTGCGAGCGAGGCCGAGGAGGCGACAACGGCACCGCCGACACCGGCAGTGCGAAGGAATTTGCGACGCTGCATAGAGAAAAACTCCCAGTTTGAAGTCTGTTTAAGTTGTTTTGCTCTGCGGATGTTCCGCCAAGGTGCGGGTTTATTGCATGGCCTGTCGACTTTGGAAAGACGGTCAAAAGTACAGAAAAATAAGGGCTAACGACCCTACGGCGATGCGGTACCAGGCGAAGACCCCGAAGCCGTGTCGACTGATGAAGCGCACGAAGGCGCTGACGACGACCATTGCCGTCACGAAGGCCGCGACAAAGCCGAGCGCGATGATGCCGCCATGGTCCCAGCTCAACAACGACCAGTTCTTGTAGAGGTCGTAGACAGTTGCGCCCAGCATGGTGGGCATGGCGAGAAAGAACGAGAACTCCGCCGCTGTCGCGCGGTCCACGCGAAAGACACGCGCGCCCATGATCGTGGCCCCGGCGCGCGACACCCCGGGAACCATCGCCAGGCACTGGCACAACCCCACCAGCAGGGCGGTCTTGAGATCGACCTCATCGAGCGACTTGATGCGCGGACGCTGCGCATAACGCTCGATCACCAGGATCGCGATGCCGCCCACGATCAGCGCGACCGCCACGACCGTCGGATTGAACAGCATCGACTTGATGTACTTGTGGGCGATCACGCCGACGATGGCCGCAGGCAGGAAGGCGATGACGATCGCCGCCGCGAACCGCACCGCCGCCTTTTCCCGTCGAAGGACGCCCTGCACGGTCGTCCAGATCTTCATGCGGTAGAGCAGACAGACCGCGAGGATGGCGCCGAGCTGGATGACGATCTCGAAGACCTTGCCAGGAGGGCCCTGGAAGTCGAGGAGCCTTTCCGCGAGGATGATGTGTCCCGTCGACGAGACGGGCAGGAACTCGGTGAGACCTTCGACAACGCCGATCAGCAGCGTCTTCCAGATCAGCGTCAGGTCCATGGTCAGTCCTTGAAGCGTTTGGCGCGCGGCCAGCCTTTTTCAGGCATGCGTCCAGCCTGGGCGCGCTCGCCCCGCCAGAACTTCAACTCGGCGGAAGGGATGACGCGGTTGGCCCAGGCCAGGCCGTCGGCCAACCTGAAGGCCTGCGCGTCCGACAGCCGATCCGCCTTCGATTTCTGCAAGGTCACGCCACGGCCGCGGCCCATCTCCGGCACCTGCTCGAGCGGGAAGATAAGGAGCTTACGCCCCTCGCTCAGAGCGGCGATCGAATCGGCGCCTTCCGGCACGATCGACAGGGCCTGCGCCTTCTCCTTTTCGGCGAGGTTCAGCACCTGCTTGCCGTTCTTGGTCTGCGCCACGACCTCGTCCTCGGGGACCACGAAGCCACGGCCGGCGTCCGAAGCCACCAGGAACTTGCGGCCACCCTTGAAGACTTCGAGATCGACCACGTCCTGCTCATTGCCGAGCTCGATCATCAGCCGGATCGGCTCGCCGTGGCCGCGCGCGCCCGGCAGCCTGTCGCAGCCCAGCGTATAGAAGCGACCGTTGGTACCGAACACCAGGACCTTGTCGGTCGACTGGGCGTGCAGCACAAACTTCTTCTCGTCGCCTTCCTTGTACTTGAGCTCAGCCGCCGCCTTCTCGTCGAGATGGCCCTTCGCCGCGCGAATCCAGCCCTTGTCCGACAGCACGATCGTCACCGGCTCGCGCTCGACGAAATCCTCGATCGCATGCTCGATCTCGGCCGGCGCGTCGGCGAGCTCGGTGCGGCGGCGGCCGATCTGGGTCTTGCCGCCGAACCTCCGTCTGGTCTCCTGCACCTCGGCCGCAATGGACTTCCACTGAATGTCCTCGTCCTTGAGCAGGGCCTTGAGCTCCTTGCGCTCGGCGGACAGCTTCTTGTGCTCGCCCTTGATCTCGAACTCTTCCAGCCGCCGCAGCGCGCGCAGCCGCATGTTGAGGATTGCCTCGGCCTGCAGGTCGGTAAGCTTGAAGGCCTTGATCATCTTCGGCTTGGGCTCGTCCTCCTCCCGGATGATCTTGATCAGCCTGTCGAGGTTCAGATAGGCGATCAGATAACCGTCGAGGATCTCGAGCCGCCGCTCGATCTCGGCGAGGCGATGGGTCGAGCGACGCACCAGCACCTCACGGCGGTGGTCGAGGAACGCCTGCAGCGCCTCGCGCAGGTTCATCACGCGCGGCGTGTTGTCCTTGTCGAGGACATTGAGGTTCAGCGGGAAGCGGATCTCGAGATCGCTGAGCTTGAAAAGCTGCTCCATCAGCAGCTCGGCTGGCACGTTGCCGGT